>NZ_QAOM01000001.1 GCF_003051085.1 Trichococcus patagoniensis
GTCACACCTGTTCCCATCTCGAACACAGAAGTTAAGCTTCTTAGCGCCGATTGTAGTGAAGGGTTTCCCTTTGTGAGAGTAGGACGTTGCCGCGCTTTTTGCTTTTCCGCAATAGCTCAGTTGGTAGTAGCGCATGACTGTTAATCATGATGTCGTAGGTTCGAGTCCTACTTGCGGAGTTTTTCGGTTAAGTCTCATGCATTTGATATGAATAAGATTTTATCGGAACTTGGAGAGTTGTCCGAGCGGCCGAAGGAGCACGATTGGAAATCGTGTAGGCGGGTTAAACTGTCTCAAGGGTTCGAATCCCTTACTCTCCGTATTCCCAGTATAATGAATATCTTGGTCCGTTGGTCAAGCGGTTAAGACACCGCCCTTTCACGGCGGTAACACGGGTTCGATTCCCGTACGGATCATATTTACCAGCATTATGGAGGTTTAGCTCAGCTGGGAGAGCGTCTGCCTTACAAGCAGAATGTCGGCGGTTCGATCCCGTCAACCTCCATTGGTTCCGTGGTGTAGGGGTTAACATGCCTGCCTGTCACGCAGGAGATCGCGGGTTCAAATCCCGTCGGAGCCGTTTTTAAATTTTATTTTGGTCTGATAGCTCAGTTGGTAGAGCACTTGATTGAAGCTCAAGGTGTCGGCGGTTCGAATCCGTCTCGGACCATTTTTTATATGTTGGAGGGATAGCGAAGTGGCTAAACGCGGCGGACTGTAAATCCGCTCTTTCGGGTTCGGCAGTTCGAATCTGCCTCCCTCCATTTTTTTTGGATTAAATTTCAAATTCGCACCATAGGGGTATAGTTTAAAGGTAGAACTACGGTCTCCAAAACCGTCAGTGTGGGTTCAAGTCCTACTACCCCTGTTTTTTAAATTAATATCATGGCGATCGTGGCGAAGTGGTTAACGCACCGGTTTGTGGATCCGGCATTCGTGGGTTCAATTCCCATCGGTCGCCCTCTTTATTGGGCTATCGCCAAGCGGTAAGGCAACAGACTTTGACTCTGTCATTCGTTGGTTCGAATCCAGCTAGCCCAGTTTTTTTCAAACATTTTCCAATAGCAACATCTCGGCGGTATAGCCAAGTGGTAAGGCACAGGTCTGCAAAACCTCTATCACCGGTTCAAATCCGGTTACCGCCTTTCCGATAGGTGATCTATCGTAATTAATTTATTATCATGCCGGCGTGGCGGAATTGGCAGACGCGCTGGACTCAAAATCCAGTGCCCGCGAGGGCGTGCCGGTTCGACCCCGGCCGCCGGTATCAGATAAATAAGCTTGTGACGATGATTTCATCGTTGTGGGCTTATTTTTTTTGCATAGCGAATCGTAGTTTGGGTTATAATATAATCAGTGAATTTGTATGCGAAAGTGGGTAGTGTGATGGGTATCGTTATGAGGGAATTTAGCGACAATGATTTGGGAGCAATGGCAAGTATTTGGAATCATGTCGTTATGGAAGGTAAGTATTTCCCCCAAGAAAACGGCTTATCAATGACTGAAGCGGCAGTCTTTTTCGCGGAACAGTCTTTTACCGGCGTAGCGGAAGAAGATGGCGTATTAGTTGGTTTGTATATTCTTCATCCCAACAATATCGAACGTTGCGGTCACATCGCGAATGCCTCTTACGCTGTTAAAGAGGATCAAAGAGGGAAGCGCATTGGTGAGAAACTTGTGGTACATTCGCTGGAGATGGCTAAGCAGGCCGGGTTCCGCATCATGCAGTTCAATGCGGTGGTTGCCAACAATAAGGGAGCGATTCACCTCTACAAAAAATTAGGGTTCAAAGAATTGGGGACCATTCCTGGGGGCTTTAAAATGGATGACGGCAGTTTTGTGGATATCATGCCGTTTTATCTGGAGTTAACCTGAGTCGAACTCGTGCAATTGGGTAGGGAAGAGCGAGACAGACTTCTGCCTGAATATAAAAAATTTCGTCGCAATCAAGATAGATTGCGACGAAATTTTTTTTTGCATCTATTACCAGGAAAGCAAATTATTCCTTCAGATCCATTTGTCTTATGCGGCGGGATTCTTCCAATTTTATCGAATTCTTTAGTTTGTAGGTGTAATGTTTTATATATTCTGTCGAGAAGAAGCAAGCATAGAGCACATTTAGAATGAACAGTATCGATTCTTCGGTAGAGAAATTGCTGATCTTTTTGTAGAGTCCCTCCCTGGAGGAAATGGTCAGAACGGTATCGATCTCCTGTCTCATATAATTGTACCCATCGCTTGTTATACCGATGAGTTTCACACCTTTTGAATTCATATCCGGTATGAATTTCATCGGTTCCCGGGAGACATCATTTCCAGAGTACGAGATGACGATGGCAGTATCCTTATTGGTCAGAGAATAAGCGATTATACCGATTTCACCAGGAGGAGCCACTTCGACAATTTTGCCGATCGTCGCCATTTTTCGTCGGAAAATTTCAGCCAGCAAGTTATTTGGGCTCATTCCCAGCACAACGATTCTGTTCGCGCCGATCAGTTTCCCTACAGCCTCTTCAAGAGCAGCGGTATCGATGCGGTCGGCGGTGTCATTGATGCTTTCGATTTGGACTGTGGAGATGTTTTGAACGATCTTCTGGAAAGAATCATTTTTGTCGAATGGGATATTTGGGCTGATGGCGGAATAATGCGTCTCTTCATAGCGGATTTCTTCTATCAATGTCTTGATCAGTTCTTTCCAGCCGCTGAATCCCAGTGATTTTGCAAAACGGACCAATGTCGTTTTCGATGAATAGGTTTGTTTGGAAATATCATTCATTGAATAGTTGTTAAGGTCATCCTTGTTGTGGATTAAAAATTCAGCAATTTGCGATCGGGAGTCTTTATATAAAATCGTATAGTCTTCGATTTTTTGAATAAGTTTCATGCAAGCACCTCCATTGGCGTTTGTTTTATACAGTAATAACAGTACACTCCAAAAAGTATTATATCAGAAACCTTCTGCAGTTATGAAATTTTATGAAAACGTTTCGCATTATTTCGCCTATTCCAATGAAGTTGGTTGTTTCCACGAAACGCTGTGCCGACTTGGATCCGATGTATTGTAAGCGCACCTCTCAAGAAGTATAGTCGATATGTAAAGCGAAAGCGCGCTATTCAATAAAAGAGAGGGGTTTCCCAGATGAGCAAAAAGTATGAACAGTTAGCTAAAGACATCGTTGGATTGGTTGGAGGAGAGATAAATGTCCGCAATTTGATCCATTGTCAGACCAGACTTCGTTTTGATCTTTATGAGGCATCAAAAGCAAATGTTGCGGAATTGAAAGCATTGAATGGAGTTGCGGGAGTCATCAACAGCGGAGGGCAATTTCAGGTTGTGATCGGCACACATGTCAGCGAGGTTTATGAAGAAATGCAGTCATTGTTGGGTGAAATGACCGAGTCTGTCGACGCTTCGGATAACAAAAAGAAAAATGTGGCCCTTATGGCTGTCGAATTCATTTCTTCAGCATTCACCCCAATCATCCCTGCGATAAGTGGAGCCGGTATGATCAGAGCTTTGCTTGCATTATTGGTATTATTCAAAGTTATTTCCAATGAGAGCCAAACATATTTCGTAATCAATTTCATGGCTGATGCCGTTTTCTATTTCCTGCCGTTCCTATTGGCTTCCACTGCAGCCAGAAAATTGAAATGCAGTCCTTATCTTGCGATGGCTTTAGCCGGCGTGCTGCTGCACCCGAATATGGGAAGATTGATCACGGAAGGGAATCCAGTGGAAATTTTCTCCATGCCGATGCGCTTGGTGAATTACGGATCCAGCGTCATTCCGATTTTGCTGATCGTCATCGTTCAGTCTTATATCGAAAAATTCTTTAACCGAGTGATTCCGAATGCAGTCAAAATCGTATTCGTTCCGATGTTCACGATTCTGTTGACAGGCATCGTCGCATTGGTTGCTGTCGGACCGATCGGATCATATGCAGGTGAATATATTGCTTTAGGGTTTGAAATCATCCGCGGCGTTGCTCCTTGGGCACCTGCAGTCATTGTCGGAACACTCTTGCCGATCATGGTTATGTTCGGTATTCATACAAGTGTCGGACCGTTGGATGTCATCCAATTGACTTCTGTGGGATATGCAAATATTTTTGGGCCGGGAGCGATGGTTTCGAATATCGCGACAGGCGTTGCCGCGTTGGTCACCAGCCGTGTCACTAAAGTAGAATCTGAGAAGCTACTTGGCACATCAAGCGGGATCACTGCTTTGATGGGGATCACCGAGCCGGCGTTGTATGGTATCGCTCTACCGAAGAAATATCCGCTGATCGCAACAATGATTGGTGGGGGAGCAGGTGGATTGTATGCTGGTTTGAGCGGCGCTTCGAGATATGCGACAGGCTCATCCGGTTTGCCGGCCATCCCTTTGTACATCGGGGAAGATATTTCCAACTTGTACAATATCCTCATCGCAATTGCAATCAGTGCAGTAACGACAGCCATCGCAACTTACCTGCTGAGTTTGAAATATGAGAAACCGGCTGTGGTAGTTGTCGAAGCGAATGAAAGGACAGCGTCTCAAACAACCCAAGTTTCGTCTGTCAGCATCAAGAGTCCGATCAACGGTGAAATGCTTCCGCTATCTAAAGTGCAGGATGAAGCTTTTTCTGGGGAAATGTTGGGTAAAGGCGTAGCCTTTGAACCTATTGAAGGCAAAGTTGTTGCGCCTTTCGACGGGGAAGTAGTCAGTCTGTTCCCCACAAAGCACGCCATCGGTCTTCTGTCCAATGATGGCGTGGAACTGCTGATCCATGTAGGCTTGAACACCGTTGAATTGAACGGGAAATTTTTCGAAGCACATGTCAAGCAATGGGACAAAATCAAGCAAGGTCAGACTTTGTTGACCTTCGATCTGGAAAGCATCCGCGAAGCCGGTTACGTGACTCAAACACCAGTGGTCGTAACGAATACTGGCAACTACAGCGACGTGAAACACGATGATTTGGGAATTAAAAATAGCAACAATGTGATGCTGACGGTTCACATTTAATCAGGAGGAATTTAAAGTATGACATTACCAAAAGATTTTCTATGGGGTGGAGCAAGTGCCGCCAATCAGGCAGAAGGAGGCGTTCTTGAAGGCGGAAGAAGGCTATCGAACATTGATGTCATGCCGACCGGACCAGATCGCAAGCTGATCGCGGCCGGCAAGCAAAAGATGCTGGAGTGGGATGAGGAGCATTATTATCCCGCTAAAGAGGCGATTGATATGTATCATCGCTATAAGGAAGATATCAAATTGTTCGCAGAAATGGGATTCAAAGTTTATCGGATGTCCTTATCCTGGTCAAGAATTTTTCCGAATGGTGATGACCAGGAGCCGAATGAAGAAGGATTGCGCTTCTACGAGGAGGTTTTCAAGGAACTGCGGAAGTATGATATCGAACCTTTAGTCACAATCGCTCATTTCGATGTACCCTTGCACCTGATCAAACAATATGGCTCATGGCGAAACCGCGAATTGATTGATTTATACACCAAATATGCAAGAACCGTCCTGACGCGTTATAAAGGATTGGTGAATTACTGGCTGACGATCAATGAAATCAATATTCTGCTCCACCAACCTTTCGTAGGCGGCGGCATCGTCTTTGAAGAGGGTGAGAACGAGAATCAGGTGAAATATCAGGCTGCCCATCATCAGTTGGTCGCCAGTGCAGCAGCCACTAAGATCGCACATGAGATCGATCCGGACAACAAGGTGGGCTGCATGTTGGCCGGCGGGAACCACTATCCGTACATGTGCCGCCCGGAAGACTATAAGGAAGCGATCGATCGCGACCGCGAAGGCTACTTCTTCATCGATGTCCAGGCGCGCGGGAAATATCCGAATTACGCCCTGAAGAAATTTGAGCGGGAAGGCTTGGAAATCAAGATGGAGCCAGAGGACAAAGACATTCTGGCTTCTGCGCCGGTGGATTTCGTTTCCTTCTCATACTATTCCTCTCGGACAGTCAGCGCGTACGCAGAAGATTACCAACAAACGACCGGAAATATCTTTGCAACCATCAAGAATCCGAACTTGCCATCTTCCGAGTGGGGGTGGCAAATCGATCCGATGGGTCTGCGCAATTCATTGAACCAAATGTATGACCGCTATCAGAAGCCACTGTTCATCGTTGAAAACGGCCTGGGCGCGGTCGATGTGCCTGATGAGAATGGGTTTGTCGAGGATGAATACCGGATCGAATATCTGCGCAAGCATATCGAAGCGTTCACCGATGCCGTCGAAATCGATGGGGTCGAGTTGCTGGGCTATACGACTTGGGGATGTGTCGATCTGGTCGCCGCCAGCACCGGCCAGATGAGCAAACGTTATGGGTTCGTCTATGTGGACCGGGATGACGAAGGCAACGGCACTTTGGACCGCTTCAAGAAAAAATCATTCTATTGGTACAAAAAAGTCATCGAAACGAATGGCTTGGACTTGTCCAGCGACAATCTGGAAATACAGGAGCCAACAGCTGTTCCTCAGTAGTTGATGCAGGGGCATAGATTTAAATTTTCCTATACATGATCGAAAAAAGAAGTTTGAAAGAAACCACTATGGGTGGGAAATCTTTCAGACTTCTTTTGGCGCCAACCTTTTCCGTTTGTTGTATACTGTATACGAGAAAGGATGAGAACTTTATGAATATCTCTGAAGCTGCAAAAATTATGGGGCTCACAGCTGCGACGCTGCGTTACTATGAACGTGAGGGTCTGATCCCTCCCGTGACCCGAAAGAATGGCGGTGTCCGGGATTATCAAGAGGATGACCTTGGTTGGATCGAGTTCATAAAATGTATGCGCAGTGCGGGACTGTCCGTCGAGTCGCTCGTTGAGTATACTTCTTTATTCAGAAACGGGATGGATACAGCAGAAGAACGCAAAAATATCCTGATCAGAGAGCGGGACCTGTTGCTCCTGAAGTACAAGGAAATCGGCGAAACGATCGAACGCCTGAACGGAAAAATCAAAAGCTATGAAGGCGATCTGTGGGAATCGGAGGAGAGCCTGCCCCATTAAGATATGCAGAACCAAAGAAACCAACAGCGGATAAGCGTGCTGCTGGTTTTTTGCTTTCCGGAAGTACAAACTTAACGGAAGAAAGAGAGGATTGCTGACCTGCAGTAGGAAATGATATAAACTTCAACCTTGACTTAAAGTCAAGGTTAAGTGTTAAAGTCAAACTATCAAAGAATCAGAGGAGGAACATAAAATGAAATCATTGACAGAAAAAGTTGTCATTATCATGGGTGCTTCAAGCGGAATAGGTGAAGCGACCGCGCGGCTATTGGCTGAAAGAGGGGCAAAGCTTGTGATCGCGGCACGTCGCGAAGATCGCCTTGCTGAAATCAAAAGTTCATTGCCGGATGCAGAACTTGTCTATCAAGCAGCAGATGTTTCCAATTATGAGGATGTAAAAAAAGTGGTCGATTTAGCTGTCGAAACTTATGGCCATGTCGATGTGCTGTTCAACAATGCAGGAGTTATGCCTACCGCTCCATTGGTTGAAGGTCGCCGGGACGAGTGGAAAGAACTGTTGGATATCAATATCATGGGTGTGTTGAATGGCATTTCTGCAGTACTGCCCTTGATGGCAGAGCAAAAATCCGGTCACATCATTTCGACCGATTCGGTAGCAGGGCATGTCGTCTATCCTGATTCAGCGGTATACTGCAGCACAAAATTTGCTGTGCGCGCCATCATGGAAGGATTGCGTCAAGAACAACGTATGAACAATATTAAATCGACCATCATTTCTCCGGGGGCTGTGCAAACAGAATTGTACAAAACAATCAGCGACAGCAAGACGGCCGAGGAAGTGCGCAAAGCACAAATAGAATGGGGCTTGACGTCGGAAGATATCGCCACGGCAGTAGTATTTGCGATCGACACGCCAGATCGGATGTCCATCAGTGATATGATTGTCCGTCCGACAACACAAGCGGTGTAACCAGGAGCCAGCAAGGCGGTGAATAAGGCAACGAAAAAAAATGCTGAATAATGCTGCTTGGCTCAGCTTGCGATCAGTCCAACCAAAAAAATCCCTTCCGACATCAACTGCTCAATGTCGGAAGGGATTTTTTGATGTAGTGATGAAATTAGCGGGACTGGGCAACTTCCGTAAAACGGATTAAGCCAAAGCTGCCAGTATATCCCTTACGATCCACTCAGGCGTCAGATGGAATTCTTCATAAAGCGCCTCAAGCGGAACATTCTCCGTGAAGGCTTTCTTCGCGCCAATGTTCAGAACTTTGACAGCTGAAGCCCCATAGAAGGCCGCAATCTGTTCACAGAATCCGGCCAGCCAAAGAACCGTCCTCAAGCGTTGCGATCAGGTCAGGGGTTGCTTCCAAGTCCTTCAGAGTATCTGCATCTACCTCTCTGATGGAGCGCGGATTGACGAGGGTGATGTCCTCGCCGGTCTCGACTTTCATCTGATCAGTGACTTGTTCGCCGAGGGAAAGGAAAGAACCCAATGCCAGGAGTGCCACTCGTTTGCCTTTGTGGAGAATCTCATAGGTTGGCGATTGGAAGTCGGCCATTTTATTTTCTCTTGAGACGGCCGGTCCGTTCGGCAATCGGATGGCGATCGGTCCTTTCTCCTGTTGCAGAGCCCAATCCAGCATCGCAAGCAATTCTTCCTTGCTGGTCGGCGCAAGATAGTTGAAATTAGGGATGCTCTTGATCAACGGAATATCGAACAGACCCAGATGCGTCATCGCTCCACTAGATATATTCCCACCGCCGATAATCAAGACAGCCAGCAATTCATTGATGGCCAGATCTTGCGACAATTGGTCATAGGCTCTCTGCAGGAAGGTCATTGAGTGGAAGACAACCGGTTTGACGCCTTGCGAAGCCAAGCCAGCCGCAAACGTAATCGAGTGACCTTCCGCGATGCCGACATCGAAGAAGTGTTCCGGATGCGCGGCTTTGAACACATTCAGGCGAAACATGCCAAGGATGGCGGCATTGATGGCTGATCTTGTTCAATAGCAATGAGCGGATCTCTCCAGCCAATTGATCCATTTCTACGAGATTCAGTTTCTTCACGTCAAATGGGTTGTTCACTTTATCAATAATTGTTGTTTGTAGTGTATGAAAATCCAAGTCGCTCCTTTTGATTGTACGTGCAGTTCTCAAGAATGTTCCTGTTCGTAATGTTCTATTTTCTTGTTCAGTTTTTCCAGTGTCTTGCCTAGTTCATGGTAACGTTCTTCCATTTTTTTCTGTTCTTCGATCAGGATTTCCTTCCTAGCAACGACGGTATCCTTTCCCTGATCGAACAAAGAGGTGTATTCGATCAAAGATTCGATCGACAAACCGGCATTGCGCATGCACTTGATGAAATCGATCCAGCCAAGATCAGATTCTTTATATAACCGGACGCCACCGTTGCCCCTGGTCACGGGCGGAATCAAACCAATCCGTTCGTAATAGCGCAAGGTTACCGCTGTCAGTCCTGATTTTTCTGCTGCTTCTGAAATATTCATTTTTCTCACCTCTGCTTGGCATAATTTGTTTTATAGGCAAAGCTTACAACTTAAAGTTAAGGTTAAGTCAAGCGAAATTTTCAAATGGATAAAATTTCCTATTCCCTGTTGACTTAAAGTCAAGGTTAAGTGGTAGAGTTGAGTCAGTTAAACCAATGAAAAAGGGGGCAATTATTATGAGTTTCAAAAAGGATTTTCTTTGGGGTGGCGCGACTGCCGCAAATCAGTGTGAAGGGGCTTTCGATGCAGATGGGAAAGGGCCGTCCGTTGCGGATGCGATGCCGGGCGGGAAGCAACGTTTCGCTATTTTGAATTCGCAGGAATTCGACTGGTCAATCGACAAGGGGAAATATGGTTATCCGAACCACATCGGGATCGATCACTACCATCGTTTCAAGGAAGATATCGCCTTATTCGCTGAAATGGGCTTTAAAGCCTATCGCTTTTCAATCGCCTGGAGCCGAATTTTTCCGCGGGGCGATGAGGAGACACCGAATGAAAAAGGCTTGGATTTCTACGGGGAGCTGATCGACGAATGCTTGAAATACGGAATTGAACCGGTCATCACTTTATCCCACTACGAAATGCCGCTGTATCTGGCTAAGGAATACGGTGGCTGGAAAAACCGTAAGATTGTTGGCTTCTTTGAACGTTACGCTAAAGTCGTCCTGGAACGTTTTGCATCAAAAGTAAAATATTGGATGACATTCAATGAAATCAATTCGGCTTTAGAATTTCCGACATTGTCGCAAGGGCTGATCCCGAGCACGGGTGCCGATGACTTCACGAACCGTTTTCAGGCTTGGCACCATCAATTCATCGCAAGCGCTCTTGCTGTAAAGATCGGCCATGAGCTGCGCGAAGATATCCAGATTGGTTGCATGCAGATCTATGCGCCATTCTATCCATTGAATGCGCATCCGGAAAACCAATTATCTTCGCAATTTAAAGAGAGGGCTTTCGACTATTTCACGAGCGATGTGCAAGTAAGAGGGGCTTATCCGACATACACGAACCGTCTGCTGCAGGAATATGATGCCAAAGCGCCAGTCATGGAAGAAGGCGACCTGGAACTGATCAAAAATTATACGGTTGATTACATAGGCTTCAGTTACTACATGAGTATGGCGACTGATGTCGTCGGGACTCCGGGGGAAAGTGATGCAGCTGCAGGCAACCTGATGGACGGTGTCAGAAATCCATTCCTGAAGGCGAGCGAATGGGGCTGGCAGATCGATCCGATGGGCTTGCGCATTTCCCTGAATGATCTTTGGGATCGTTATCAAGTGCCGTTGTTCATCGTCGAAAATGGTCTTGGTGCAAAGGACATCAAGGAAGCGGACGGTTCCGTACAGGACGATTACCGCATCGACTATCTGAAGGAACACATCAAGGCGATGCATGAAGCTGTTCTGGATGGGGTGGACCTGATTGGCTACACACCTTGGGGTTGCATTGATCTTGTGTCCGCATCCACAGGAGAGATGAGCAAGCGCTACGGCTTCATTTATGTGGACCTAGATGACGAGGGCAACGGTACATTGGAACGCTCAAAGAAAAAATCCTTCGGCTGGTACAAAGAAGTGATTGCCACAAACGGCGAGATGGTATTGGAGGATTAAGTTTGGAAAACTGGACCGGCTCGATGATCGTGACGCAAATGGTTCTCAGCTCCGGTAAGCGGAGCACTCACCGGAGTACAGCTTAAACTATCAGCCGAACCTCCGACGAGGCTCTCCCCAACGGAGATGGCAATCAGAATATTGGCTGAACTCCGTTGAAGCCACTGCTCACCGGAGCAGGCGCACGTTACCGTCCTCAATGCTGTCCGCACCCAGTAAAGAATAAAGAAAACACGCACATCCTATACCGGTGTGCGTGTTTTGGCATTCATGGACTTTTTTAAGCAGTTTGGATTTCCAGAGCAGCCGGGTTTTCCTCGCTCTCGAAGTCTTCCTTGCGTAACTGTTTCCGTTTGACCGTGTAAAAGAGGATGATCATCAGATTGAAGGCAATCAGGATCGCCAACAGGATGAACAGATCCATGGAGATGCTGCCGTCGAGTCCGAACAGCTGACGATAGGCATCAATCGAATAAGTCATCGGCAGATAAGGATGGATCGCCTCAAAAAAGCTGTTGGACAGCTGGATCGGATAAGTACCGCCGGATCCAGACAGCTGCAGAATGAGGAAAATCAGCATCAGGAAGGAGCCGACTTTATCAAAAAGCAGATTGAAGAACATGACGATCGACACCGAGACGAGGGCGGTCAGAATGGACAGCAACAGTAATTTTCCGATCGAAGATGGCGCCAAGCCGTTCACGTTCACAAGCAGTCCGACCATGATAAGGGCTTGGCAGATGCCGACAGCGGCAAGGACAGAGATTTTGCTGGCCCACCAGCTGCGGCCATTTTTCGGATAATTGCGCGGAGTGAAGATGTCATACATCAAGTTCAGACTGATGGCGCCGACGAAGAGCGCAACGGACATCATATATGGCGCCATCGCGGTGCCGTTATTGGCGACCGGAGCCGTTTCGATCTGGTTCGTGACGACCGGTTCAGCCATCATCGCGTAGGTGTTCTCGTTTGCATCGACTGCGTTCAGAGCGGTGCTCCCGTCGAGCAATTGAGAACCCAGTTCATCTGTGCCGCTCAACAATGTGATCAATCCGGCATTCAGTTGTTCTGAACCATCCGCTAATTGACCGGAGCCGTCACTGATTTTTTCAGCTCCGACAGCAAGTTGACTGGTACCATCGGTCAGCAGGCTGCCGTTTTCGACAAGTTGTGTGGTTCCGTTGGCCAGTGCTTTGGTTCCATCCTTGAGTTCTGCCGCGCCTGTTGTAAGGGTCCCGGTCTGCTCGTTCAGGGTCTGCAAGCCGGCACTCACTTGAGTATTGCCTTCCGTCAGAATTTGTCCGCCTTCAGCCAATTGTTCGGAACCATTACTGAGTTGGGACAGGCCGTCAGCAAGCTGTTGGGAGCCGCTTTGTGCGTTGCTGATGCCAGCCTGGAGCGATTTCCCACCGGTAAGCAGGGCTTGGGTGGTTGCACCAATCTGGCCGTATCCGGAAACGAGAGTCGTCGCACCGCCGTAAACAGTGGCATAGCCTGCAGACAGACTACTGATGCTGTTTTGGAGAGCAGTCACTTGCTGCGTGATGGCGGAAGCATCTATCCCATTCAAGCCGGACAATGCTGAGAGGTCATTTGTGATCGTCTGTATGGAACCGGATTGTTCATTCGCAATGACGGTCATCTGCGCTGAGACGGCTTGGTTGACAGCCGCTTCCTGATCGTTCGTCAATTCGGTTCCGCTTTGGGCGATTGCAGCCATAATGGCAGTTGTGTTGCTGGCGGGATCCGCGGCAGCAAGGATGGTGTTCAATTCTGCTTGGAACGACGCAATCGTGGTGGATAAGCCGTCCAATTGGGATAGGGCGGTCGCCAAATCCTCTGACAAACTGGATTGCTGCAGTTGGCTGTCGAGAGTTTCAATGCCGTTTTTGATCTGGTCAAGCCCGCTCTGCAACGCAGTCAGTTTTGCTTGTTGTTCCGCACTGGTGAGACTCGTGTTAAGCGCCGCTAAGCCTGCAGTCAACGATGCGCTGCCTTCCGACAGTTGGCCCATGCCGCTGTTCAAGGTGTCCATACCTGTCGAAAGCATGAGGCTGTTCGTCGCCAAGCTGGAAATCCCGTTGCTCAACGACACACTGCCGGCAGCCGCAGCAGCCGCGCCGTCATTCAGTCGGCCGACGCCTGTTTGCAATGCCGGCATAGCGGCTGTCAGCTTGGCTGCACCATCGTTCAATGCAGTGGCGCCGGCATCCAACTGGCCGACTCCGTTCAGATACGTTTGCAGCCCAACCGCCAGCGTCTCGGCTCCGTCACGGAAGCTAAGGGAGCTGTCCGCAAGCACCTGGAGATTCTCGCTCAAGCTTTCGTTGCCTTCCTTGATCTGGACGGTCCCGTCGCTGAGTTGTGCGCTGCCATCCGCTGCCGTCTGCATGCCTTCTGCGACGGTCTGAAGTTTGTCAAAGATGGTCTCTGCGTAGATGGCCGTCACCTCAGCGGAGATGGAATCTTTGATTTCTTTGGCGGCGGAAGCCGTCAGTTTTGAAGCGATATAGCTTCTGCCTGCACTGGTCCTGTATGTCAATGCCATCGGATTAGGCGTTGCATCCAACAAGGTGATCGCATTTTCCGAGAAGTTCTCGGGTATGGTCAGCGCCATGTAATAAGTACCATCAGCCAGTCCGGCTTCGGCTTCTTCCTCGGACACGAAATGAAAGTCCAGGCTGTCGGACTTCTCTAAACCGGCGACAAGCGAGTCACCGATCCCCAATGTTTCTTCATTATAGGAGACGGCCATGTCCTGATTCACAACGGCGACCGGCAGTTCGGCCAGTTTGCCGTAGGGATCCCACATGGAACTGAGGAAGAGGACGGTGTAGAGGGAAGGGATCAAGCTGATCCCGAACAGGATAATCAACATTTTTTTCGTTTTGAGGATAGACTTCCATTCTTGTTTCAACAAGGTGCTGCACTTCCTTCATTTAATTTTCTGCGGACAGGACGATGGACTCCCAATCAGTGGCGCCGATCCTGTCTGAGCCTTCGACCAACAGCGAGTCGAGCGTGTATTTCTCCAAGCGGCTTTTGAATTGCTGTTCCGCATCGAAGAATACTGCGAGGACCTCCTGTTTCTTGTCTCGGATTTTATCCGCACGCAGGAAAACCTTTTCGGCCAGATTGGTAGGCCTGACAAAGCTGTGTGCGCCTTCGATCGCTTCGTAAATATGCAGCATCGTGATTTCTTCCGGTGTCCGGCTTAATCTGAACCCGCCGTCTTTACCGGCTCCGGAATCGACCAATCCTGAAACAACAAGGGAGCGCATCACTTTTTTCAGATAGGAATCGGAAACGGACAGACGTTTGCTCAGGATAGCGCTTTTTATCGGACGCTGATCGATTTGGGTCGCCAGCATGATCATAATGCAGATGGCCTGTTCCACACCGCTTTTCATTTTCATCATTTTCGCCTTCTTTCGTGGATATATTTTATCCATAGATGTATTTTATCTCTTAATATCTGATTGTTCAAGTGAAAGTATTCGTTTTGAGTGCAAAAAAATAGCCGAGCAAGCCAGGAAGCGGTTTGCTCGGTCTGTTCTTTATGGATCAGAAAATTTCAATTTTACGTTTGGAAAGTACACTAGGTTCTTTTTTCGGAAGCACCAAATTCAAGACACCATCCGTCAGAGTAGCTGTAACATCTTCTTCGTTGATGCCTTTCAAATAAATTTCCCTGTGGACGGACCCCGAAGAACGTTCTTGGCGGATGATTTGTCCTTTTTCGTCTTTTTCGATTTTTTCCGATTTGCGGACGGCTGAAATGGAGAGAATGTCGTTGTCATAATCCACAGTGATATCCTCTTTGCTGTAGCCCGGCAGATCGGCTGTGACTTGATAGTTGTCCTCGGTTTCATGTACGTCCAATTTTATTTCCTGAAAAAAACGATTTTGAAACATCGATCCGGTATCCGACAGCAGGTCGAAGAAACTGTTGCTTTTGCGTAACTCATTTGACATTTGAAAAATCTCCTTTCTTTTTTGGTTGAACCTTTTGTTCACCCACAGTATATACCTACGTAAATCATAATTCCACCGATATGAATCCGGTTCCAAAAAGTGCGATGACGAAAGCAAAAGCTGATTCCGAACGGATAGTATGGTAAACTGTTTGAGGAGTTTTGAATCAGTTAATGCCTTGCACCGTGTACTCGGAAGAGGCCGGAAAGGACAGTTAAATATGAAAAAAATTGAGGCGGGCAGTCTCTATCTGAAACAACATCGGAATCTCTTCCAGTGTCCTATCTGCAAAGGGATCTTTGAAACGGTGGATGGGCATAGTGTCGTCTGTGCGAATGGCCATCATTTTGATGTATCAAAAAAGGGTACCCTGCATCTTTTGATGAAGGGAGGCCAGAATGAATACGGCAAAGAGATGCTCTCGAGCCGGAAAAATTTGGCGGACACCGGCTTTTTCCATCCGTTGTTGGATGCCGTTTATGCCCATATCGATGATCCGGAGTCGGCGACAGTTTTGGATGTCGGCTGCGGAGAAGGTTCCCA
The DNA here is from genome assembly GCF_003051085.1 of Trichococcus patagoniensis. Lineage (GTDB taxonomy): Bacteria > Bacillota > Bacilli > Lactobacillales > Aerococcaceae > Trichococcus > Trichococcus patagoniensis. Next base: position 15,641 of record NZ_QAOM01000001.1, read on the forward strand.
TCTGCATTATTTGACCGAAAAGGGCTTAATGGGAACAAAAATCGGCTTTGATATATCGAAGGATGCGATCCAGCTGGCAGCGAGCAACTTTTTCCCGGATGCTTTCTGGTGCGTGGCCGATCTGGCGCATTCGCCTTTTGGAGAAAGTGCTTTTGATGTCATCTTGAACATCTTTTCACCATCGCAGTATCAAGAATTCGACCGTGTTCTGAAACCGGGTGGAAAGGTCATCAAGGTTGTGCCGAATGCAGAGTATCTGATCGAGTTAAGAGAGCAGTTGTACGCCTTGGATACTTCAAAGAGAGAGTACGACAATCAACAAGTGGTGGACCGATTCTACGATATCTATCCGGATGCTGTCAGCGAAGAAGTCATCTATACCGTGGATCTTGATGCAAAAAGCTATGGCTGGCTTATGGAGATGACGCCATTGTCCTGGGGCGCTTCTGAAGCAGCTTTGGCGAACGCGGCGGCAAATCCATTGCAGTCCGTCACGGTTGCAGTCACACTTTTGGTCGCCAGCAAAGCGGTCTGATTTTTACGTAAACGGAACATATCCTATGTTTCCGAAAAATATTGACACAGCGGTGTGATATGCTATAATACGTATATCATTTTGTAGCCATTATTATCGTTTTGTTCCACAAAATGACCTTGACCAACGTATCGCATTCGCCGTGCCTGACACCGAAACGATACGTTTTTTTGTGCGTATTTTCGCAATCTTTTTCGGAGGTCGACGGAGGCACCGAACGGTACACAAAATACTGACTGTCAGGAGCAAGAAAAATGAATTTTGCCGCATTGAAGGCTGAAATAATAGAAGAAAGCAAAAAAATGGGTATCGACAAACTGGGGTTCACGACTGCCGAACCTTTTGAATATATGTTGGAAAGTTTGAAGGAGCAACATGCGAAGGGCCATACGGTGGGCTTTGAGCACCCAGTCCTGGACGAACGGATTTATCCGGACCGGATATTCGACAAACCGCAGTCGATCCTTTCGATTGCGCTGGCCTACCCGAGCAAAATGACCGAAAATGCTGAGCGGGTGCGCGGAGAACGCCGCGGCAATTTCTCTCGCGCTTCCTGGGGGACCGACTACCATGTCATTCTCCGCGAAAGGATGGACCGCTTGATTGCCTTCATCCAGGAAAAAATTCCGGGTGCCCGCTTCAAGGCGATGGTGGATACAGGAGAGCTGATCGATACCGTGGTGGCGCAGCGGGCCGGGTTGGGCTTCATCGGCCGCAATGGACTATTGATCACGCGCGAATTCGGTTCCTACGTTTATTTGGGGGAAATCATCACCGATATCCCATTCCCTGCGGATGAACCGGGTATCTTCGGCTGCGGGGAATGCACGCGCTGTGTGGACTTCTGTCCGACCGGGGCGATTCTCGGCAACGGCCAATTGAATCCGAACAGCTGTCTTTCATACCAGACGCAGACAAAAGGGTACATGCCGGAAGCGTACCGTCAAAAAATCGGCCACGTCATTTACGGCTGTGATATCTGCCAGCAAGTCTGCCCATATAATCGGGGCATGGATCATCACTTGCATCCGGAAATGGAGCCGGAACCGGAAAGCGTCACGCCTGTGCTGCAGCCGATGCTGACGATCTCTAATCGGGAATTCAAGGAGCAATTCGGCCATTTGGCTGGTTCGTGGCGCGGCAAGAAACCGCTGCAGCGCAACGCGGTCATTGCTTTGGCGAATTATCGTGACCGGACGGCTATTCCGGAGCTGTTGCGGATGATTGAGCAGGATCCCCGGCCGGTGCTGCGCGGGACTGCTGCTTGGGCCATCGCGGAGATCGTGCGCGAATCCAATCCGGAATTGTTGGCTTTTTTCTCCGAACGGCTTATAATCGAAACGGACGAAGAGACCAAAGCCGAGATGGAGAAAGCGTATCTGAAGATGCTCGAATTGAAAGATACAGACTAATACACCAGAATGAAGGAGTTTCACTAATGACCAACCATATCGTACTATTTGAACCGCAGATCCCTGCGAATACAGGCAATATCGCGCGCACTTGCGCTGCAACCAATACAACTTTGCATCTGATCGAACCGCTGGGTTTTTCCACTGATGACAAACAGTTGAAACGCGCTGGGCTTGACTACTGGCATGACGTGAATATCATCCATCATGTTGATCTGGCGGCATTCCTCGCCTATTTGGGCGACCGCCAGCTGTATCTGATCACGAAATTCGCTGACCGCATCTACAGCGAGGCTGATTTTACAAAGGACGAGGATATTTTCTTCATCTTCGGAAAAGAGACGACCGGCTTGCCTGAATCTTTCATGCAGGAAAATGCTGAAAAATGTCTGCGCATTCCGATGAATGATGAGCATGTGCGTTCCCTGAACCTTTCGAACACTGCCTGCATGATCGTCTATGAGGCGCTGCGCCAGCAAGGTTTCCCTAATCTGGAATTGACCCACACTTATGAGAACGACAAGTTGAAGGGTTAGGACCTCAACTATCAAATTGAATCGCAAACTGTTCGGCCGAAAGCAAAAAAGCTCCGGCCGTTCTTTTTTTATCGCCCCTAAATAGGTATAATGAATGTAACGGAAAATCGAAAAGGGGATGGAATGATGGAAAAAGCTGCATTATTGGCCTTACAGAATGGATCGGATGTTCGCGGGATCGCGATTGCGACGGAAAAACATGAAGCGACGCTGACGGCGGACAAAGTGACGCGCATCGGCTATGGTTTCGTGGATTGGCTTCAAAAAGGGAAAAACATCAGCTTAAGCGGCGAAAAGAAAGTCAAAATTGCGATCGGACAGGACAGCCGCTTATCCGGTGGGGACATCAAAGCGGCACTAATGGCAGGCATGGCGCCTTATGCCGTCGAAATCATCGATGTCGGCCTCTGCACTACGCCGGCGATGTTCATGTCTACGCAGTACGAAGATTACGCCACGGATGCAGCAATCATGATCACGGCCAGCCATCTCCCTTTTGAATACAACGGGCTGAAATTCTTCACCAAAACGGGTGGAGCGGAGCACGAAGATATCGAAGAAATTCTGGAATATGCCTACGAAATGCCTGAAGCATTCGCTGAAAAAGCACAAGCGGCTGTTGTGACCGAGATGGACCTGCTTTCGACTTACGCAGCCGATCTCCAGGACAAAATCCGCAAAGGCATCGCTTCAGCGGAAAACCCTGAAAAACCTTTGACAGGACGCCACATCATCGTCGATGCCGGCAACGGGGCGGGCGGATTTTTTGTGGACCGGGTGCTGCAGCCATTGGGAGCCGACACTTCCGGCAGCCAATTCCTTGATCCGGACGGCACTTTCCCGAATCACGTTCCGAACCCTGACAATAAGGCCGCGATGAAGAGCATCCAAGATGCGGTTATCGCAAACAAGGCCGATCTTGGGATCATCTTCGACACGGATGTGGACCGTTCCGCGATCGTCGACAGCGACGGAAAAGCGTTCAACCGCAACAATCTGATTGCGTTGATTTCGGCGGTACTGTTGAATGAAGAGCCGGGCGCGACAATCGTAACGAATTCTGCGACTTCCGCCCATCTGGAAACGTTCATCACGGACCTTGGCGGCGTTCAGGACCGTTATCTGACCGGTTACCGGAATGTCATCAACCGCGGCATCGAATTGAATGAAGCGGGCACCAATGCGGTGTTGGCTATCGAAACGAGCGGACATGCGGCGCTGAAGGAAAATTATTTCCTGGATGACGGTGCCTACCTGATCGCAAAACTGCTGGTCGCGGATGCGCAGTTGTCAACGGAAGGAAAACGCTTGGGCGATCTGATCGCGACACTTGGCCAGCCGGCTGAAACGATGGAGTACCGCTTTACGATCATCGAAGAACCGATTTTTGAAGTGGGCAACGCCATCATCAAGGATTTCGCAACTTTCATCGCTGCGACCGAGGACATGGCGTTGGTTGCGGATCATCTTGAGGGTGTGCGCGTGAATCTGAGCGGCGAGTGTGGGGAAGGCTGGTTCATCTTGCGTTTGAGCCTGCATGAGCCGTTGTTGGTATGGACGATCGAAAGCGATGAAATCGGCAAACTGCCGTTAATTGCGAAAACGGTGCTGCCTTTCTTCAAGGGGCGTCCGGAATTGGATACGGGGCATCTTCACTAAGAAATCTCATCAAAAAAAGACTTTGCGGCAGGCATATGATTGCCTGCCGCAAAGTCTTTTTTGTTTGCTTATTCGGTTACTTCGGGTTCTTCTTTTTCTTCCGAATCTGCAGAATCAACATGGTTCTTCGGTTTCTTTGTCGTAAAAATATCGATGACGATAATCGAGTTTTTCTCTTTTTGGATGGCCTTGAAGCGGTAACCGTGGTATGCGACTTCTTCGCCTTCCTTGACGTCATACTTTTGGTCCAGCAGCCAGCCGCCCATCGTATCGACGTTTTCGTTGTCGATGTCCAGGCCGAACAGGTCGTTGACATCATCGATCAGCATGCGGGCACTGATGCGGTAATGGTCCTCCCCCAGCATGATGAACTCCGGTTGATTTTTCGTCTCGAAATCATCGCTGATGTCGCCGACGATTTCCTCCACGATGTCCTCCATCGAAACGAGGCCGCTCGTACCGCCGTATTCGTCAATCAGAATGGCTACTTGGTTGTGTTCCTTTTGCATTTTCACAAGGAGTTCCTTGATCGGAATCGTTTCGATGACCGTGATGACAGGACGAACGAAATCGGTGACGGTGAATTTGCTTTCGTCCTTGTTTTGGACAGCTTCGACAAAGGCAGCGAAGACTTCTTTGGTGTTGATGACGCCTACGATCGAGTCTTTATCCTCGCGCATGACCGGATAGCGGGTATACTTTTCCTGCTGAACGACATTTGCGATATCGCTAAGCGTCATTTCGAAGTCGACCGCTACGATTTCCGTACGCGGAACCATGATTTCGCGCGCCATCCGCTCATCGAAGTTGAAGACATTTTCCACGAATTGGTACTCTTCGCGGTTGATTTCGCCGCTTTTCAGGCTTTGGCTCATGATCAGGCGGAGTTCTTCTTCGGATACATTGTCGTCCGATTCACCGATCGTTTTCATTCCGATCGCTTTGGAAATGCCATTGGCGGTTTTGTTCAGCACAAAAATCAGTGGGAACATCACGCGGTACCAAATGTTCAAAGGTTTGGCGATGCGCAATCCTAACTTTTCAGTACGGCTCAAGGCGACGTTTTTCGGAACGAGTTCTCCGATGATGACTTGGATGGAAGTTAAAACAGCGAAGGAAACAACGAAGGACAGGATTGTCGCGATTGCGCTAGGGATCGGCAGGTTGCCAAAAAGTGTATCGAACAGACGTTTAAAGGTGGGATCCCCTAACCAACCTAAGCCGAGGGATGTGATTGTAACCCCCAGTTGCGTCGCTGAAAGATAACTGTCCAGTTTGACGGTCATATTTTTCAATAATTTTGCTTGCGGATTGCCTTCTTCAACAAGGAAATCCAGTCTGGAAGGGCGTATCCTGACCAGCACATATTCCGACATGACGAAAAAAGAAGCGATGAAGAGGATAAGAAAAAATAAGATTAAACCGGTTGTAATTGACATAATTGATTGTCTGCTTCCTGCAAGGGCAGCAGACTTCACCTCCTGTGAAATAATGATCCTGAATAGGAAATTTCTTCACGAGATCTCTGGTTTCACGCTGAAACAAATGAAAGCGACCAAAAGAATCCCTGAAAATACACGTTTTCGAAAATTCTTTTGGTCTACAGATGATTGTCATCTGATGCGTTCTGTCCCACTGGTGCCACCTACCTTAATAATTATTTAAGCAAAATTCGGTTATTTCAAAACGATACTTATGCTAAAATTATAAATCAAAATAGAGAAATTGCAACACGAGCGCACTTCTGCTACTTAAGTCGGGTTTCTTATTTGAGCGATTCCTGTTACTATGATACGGAATCCTGTTATCGCGATGTGCCTTCATGTGACAAACTTATGTTGCTGCTCCACTGCCACACGCACCGCATAGGCATTCAGCAAGCCGGGGGGATGTAGAAAATGAAGAAGGATGAAAAAATGCAGAATAAACCATTTAAGGAAATTTTAAAAGCCGGTTGGGTCCGTTTCAACGAGAAACGCAAAAACCTCTGGCGGAAATACCGGATCAACAAGTTCATTGTATTGTCCTTGTTGATCTTTACATTGATCAGCAGCACCTATCTTGTCTTTTTGGCAAAGACCGCCAATGTCGAAAATCTGAAGGCCGGCCTGGAACAGACAACCGTCATCTACGACCGCTACGGGAATGAAGCCGGAGAACTTTATTCGCAGAAAGGGACGTTCGTTACGATCGACCAGATTTCTCCGAACATCCAGACTGCCGTCGTTTCGACGGAAGACAAGCGTTTCTACACGCACACCGGGGTTGACCCGATCGGAATCGGCCGTGCCGCTGTCGGTTTCGTGCTGAATGGCGGGAACATCGTCGGCGGGGGCTCGACACTTACACAACAGCTGGCCAAAAATGCCTACCTGACGTTGGATCAGACGCTGATCCGGAAAGCTAAGGAGCTGTTTCTGGCATTCGAAATCGAAAATAAATACACGAAGGACGAAATACTTGAGATGTACTTGAACAACGCCTACTTCGGTTCCGGGGTGTGGGGAGTCGAGGATGCTTCGCAGAAATACTTCGGAATCCCAGCGAGTGAAGTCAGCTTAGCGCAAGCAGCCGTTCTGGCGGGAATACTGAAGTCGCCGAGCTACTATAATCCGATTGATAATTATGAAGCGAGCACTGACAGAAGGAATACGGTCCTGCAGCTGTTGGCAGACAATGCGTTTATCGATCAAGCCACAGCGGATGCGGCAATCGCCGAAGATATCAATGTTGTGGATAACTATTATGCCGACAGCGGTTATAACTATCCCTACTATTTCGATGCGGTCATAAACGAGGCCATCAATACCTATGGACTGGATGAAGAGGATCTGCTGAACCGTGGCTACAAAATCTACACCGGTCTGGATCAGGATTATCAGATTCAGATGGATACTGCCTATGAGAATGCCTATCTGCCGGCTGCCGAAGACGGGACTTTGCTGCAGAGTGCTTCTGTTGCCTTGGAGCCGACCACAGGGGATGTTCTTGCGGTCGTCGGAGCAACAAATTATGAAGGTTTCCGTACCTTTAACCGCGCAACACAGATGTCTATGGCACCGGGTTCGACAATCAAACCGTTGTCCGTCTATACGCCGGCTCTTGAGGCGGGATACGAAGTGGACGCGGAAGTGATGGATGATGATTCTTTGACGTATGGCGATGACGCCTATTCTGTATGGAACTATAATCAGTACAGTCTTGATGATACGTTGCCGATGTACCAAGCGCTTGCCGAGAGCAAGAACACGTCCGCTGTGTGGCTGTTGGACAAGCTTGGCATCCAAAAAGGGATCGCCAAGTTGGCGGATTTCGGGATCCCCATCGGTGAAGCCGATGAAAATCTGGGCGCGATCGCCTTAGGAGGGATGAGCACCGGTGTGTCGCCAGTGCAGTTGGCCAGTGCGTATACGACTTTTGTGAATGAAGGGGTGCGCACAGAAGCGCGCTTCATCACGAAAATTGTCGATGCGACCGGTGCCGTGATCGTGGACAATACGAATCCGGAAACGAACCGTGTCACGACGGCGGCAGTCGCGGAGGAAATGACGAGCATGCTGATGGGCGTGTACGCAGATGGCGGAACCGGCGCATCGGCACAACCATCGAACGGCATGGTGATCGCCGGCAAGACCGGAACGACGGAGCTTGACCGGGAAACAGGCTACATCAAGTCGCAGTGGATGGTGGGGTACACGCCCGATCTTGTCGTCGCTACTTGGTTGGGGTATGACGAAACCAATGAAGCCCACAATCTGAACAACGCCGGCAAGACGATGGCGAATTTGTACAGTGCCGAGATGGGCGCTTTGCTGTCGATCAGCCCGCAGACAGAATTTATGGTCGCCGCTGCCGAAGAAACCTATGACAGTGGCATCATAAATGGGCTGAAAAATGGATTGGATGAGTTCATGAACGAAATGGGTTCGTTCGGACAGAGCATCGGCGAGGGTTCACAAAAATTGTTCGATTGGGCCAATGAAGCTTTTGGGCAGTAAGAATTGATTTAAGGAAAGACAGGCTGTGACGGCTTGTCTTTTTTTGTGCTTGTTGAGGAATGTCTGATAATTGTAGGGAATCGGACAAGCGGAGAGTAAAGGTACAGCGAGTTGTCCGATAAGCCAGAAGAATCGGACAAGCTGAGCATAATGTTCTAAGAGATCGTTCGGCTTAATAAAAGTTTGTGCTCGATTTCTAACCGCGATTCATCACGCTCTGCGTAAACGCGTTCTGAATACCAGAAATCTCCGCCTAAGCTGACTAACACACACGGACAAAAAACGTCCGCTTTGTGTTAGTCCTCTTAGTGCTCGATTTCTAGAACGGGATTCATCACGCTCTGATAAGAACATATTTTCGTGTTTTTTGATGGCTTTATTGTTCGGATAATGTTATAGTTTAGGTAATATGCGAATGGAAGGAATGGGATAATGAGTAATATTTATGATACGGCTTATGAGTTGGAAAAAAATCTGCGTGAGGCTTCTGTTTTTACTGAGTTGTCTTCAGCTTATGCTACAATGAGAGAAGATAAAGTGGCTTTTGAGTTGTTTGAGGAGTTCCGTAATGTGCAAATCGGGCTGCAACAAAAACAAATGACAGGTGAAGCGATCACTGATGATGATGTGGCTTCTGCTCAAGCAATTGCTGAGAGAGCATCCGGCAACGAAGTTATCCAATCTTTGATGGCTAAAGAACAACAGTTGAGCCAGTTGATGGAAGAAGTCAACGCCATCATCACAAAACCGTTGCAAGAATTATACGCGCCTGCACAAGATTAAGACTTAATTTTTTACGATAAGCTGTGACCATTTCCGAAAGAATGGCCGGATGATAGATAAGGACAGGATTCAATGCATTGCCTATCAATGCCGTCCAATGTTCTTCATCCGATATTTGGCGGAAATGGCGCAGTTTTTTTGATTTTATATATTTTCCAAAGGGATTTTATCTTCTTTATCAGATTTAGCATAGAATGCGGAAGGAAGGACAGCTTGTGATTACATTTATCCATACAGCGGATCTCCATCTGGATAGCCCTTTTAAGGGGATAAAACAGCTGGAACCGCAACTTTTTGATGCCATTTACCAGTCCACTTTTGATTCCTTTCGGGAACTGGTGACGCAAGCCATCGCGGCGGAAGTTGATTTTTTTCTGATCAGCGGGGATATCTACGATGAGGAGAATCAGAGCGTAAAGGCGCAAGCTTTTCTGAGGGATGAACTGGGGCGGCTGGATCGTTCCGGTATCCCGGTTTATTTGTCGCATGGGAACCACGATTTTCTCGGAAGGGAAGCACTCAAACTGCAGCTTCCCGAAAACGTCACGGTCTTCGAAAAAGAAGTAACGACCGAAATGCTGACCACTAAAGCAGGGGAGCGGGTAGCCATCACCGGCTTCAGCTACCCTTCCAGATGGGTCGAGGAACGGATGATCGTCGAATACCCGAACCGGAATCACAGCGTGGATTACCACATCGGGATGCTGCATGGCTTTCTAGAAGGCTTGAACTCTTCCGAAGGCGTCTATGCGCCGTTTTCTTTAGGCGAATTGAACGCGAAAAACTATGATTATTGGGCTCTGGGGCATATCCATAAAAGGCAGCAGCTGCAGACGGCCCCGCCTGTCGTCTATTGCGGCAATACGCAAGGACGCAATCCGAACGAGACCGAAGCGAAAGGCGCTTATCTGGTAACGCTCCAAAAAGGGATGACGCCGACGCTGTCTTTTCTCCCGACGGCTCCGATTGTTTGGGAAAAAGAGACAGTTTCGTTGCTTGGATGCAAAACCCTGAATGATGTATTCGCGCGCATAGAGGAACGAATGGACCATCATCGCTCCCAGAGTGGATCGAGCGTTTTGTTGTCGCTGCTGTTCACGGACATCCAGGAGCTTCATCCCGATGTCGTCAAAAAGATTGAGGACGAAGAGATGCTGGAGGGTGTCAGACAACGGTTGGAACGGCCTTTCATCTATCTTTATCAGTTGAAAATTGCGGTTGATACGGAAAAGGAACTGTTTTCTTTTGATCAGGTCATGAAGGAAAGTTTTTCGAAAAGTTGGACGGAAATCAATGGCGATGACGTATTCTATCAACAGCTGGATAACTTTTTCCAACATCCGCTCATCCGGACGACATTCCCTGATTTAAAAAAAGACCGAAGTTTCAAAGAGGAAGTGCTGGCTGCAGCAAAGACCAGACTGGTGCAGGCGGTCGCGTTTGAGGAGGAAGACAGTGAAGATACGGAAGATTGAAATATACGGCTACGGAAAATGGGTGAACCGGTCCTTTGATGATGTGCAGGATCTGCAGGTCTTTCATGGCAAAAATGAAGCCGGCAAAAGTACCTTGTCATCCTTCATCAACAGCATCCTCTTCGGGTTTCCCAGTGCCCGCAAGAAAGATCAGAATCTGTATGTTCCGAAACAAGCGCAAGCATACGGTGGCCGCTTGTTTTTGGAGGACACGCGGTTCGGGGATGTCATCGTTGAACGGGTGAAAGACCGCAACAAAGGGCAAGCCCTCGTTACGCTGCCGGATGGTGTCCAGCAGACGACAAAAAATCTCGGGCGTTTCCTGTTGGGGATGGATCGTGAGACTTTCGAGTCGTTATACACATTCAAAATAGACAGCCTGCTTTCTTTGAAAAAAACCCAAAAGGAAGAGCTCAATCATTATCTGTTGAGCATCGGAACCAGCGGGAGCGAGCGTTTGCTGCAATTAGCCAAAGAATACCGTGACGAAGCCGCGAAACGATTCAAACCGACAGGCAGCGTTCCACCATTGAACAAGAAGATACAGGCTGCTGAAAAACTGCAAAGGAAGCTTCAGCAAGCAAAAGCAAAGAATGCGACTTATGAAACGTCGCTGCTTCATTTATCGGACAGCCAAAAACAGCAGGCCGAGCTGTTGTCCCGTCAAAAGGAACTGGAGCAGGAACAAACCGCAATCGCAGAAAGTTTACGGTTGGCGGACAGTTATCAGGAGTGGAAACGGCTGGAAAAAGAAATTACGGCAGTCGACTACAGTGAAGTGCCTGAAGATGCCCGTTACCTGTGGCAGAACCAGCAGGAAAAAATGGCCGGGTCGATCCAAGCGCAAACGCAACTCCAGGAACGGTTAGCGCAGTTGCAGAGACAGTTGGGTGAATATGTCCATGTGGAATGGTACAAGGCGCATCAACCGGATTTTGCTGCTTTGCAGCACAGTGCAGCCAAAACACAAGCGGATCTGAATAAGATCAGTTATCTTGAAAATGAAGTCAGCAACAACAAGGCTGACTTGGCCAAACAAAAAATGGCCTTGGGGTTGAACCTGGCGCTTCCCGCTCCGGAGCCGCTGAACGAAGAAGAACGCGTACAGCTGCAGCAGCTTGCGCAGGACATCCGACAGATCGAAGAACAGCTACTGCGGTTGGATCACAACATCGGTTTTCATGAGGAACAGCTGGAAACCCTCCAGCAAGAAGAGACTCGACTGCAACACGAGAAGCTTGCTGAGGAAGCATATGCCGCGCTGCAAAACGATGTGCAACAGCCGAGGCAAAGAATTGCTGCACCCGCCCCAACGAAAAGAAATCCGCTTGGCATGATGTTACTGGCGGCTGCAGCTGTGTTTGTGATCCTGTCCTTTGTTCTGGCGGACTTCAGGATAATTGCTTGGGTGTTGGCCGCTTTGCTTGCTGTCGGTGGCGTTTTCCTGATGGGAAGGAAGCCTCAGACGACAATCAAGGATGCTGCCTTCCCAGAAGGCTCCTCCGAAAATGCGATGGAGCAATTTCTGAAGCAAGCGGCTGTCAGGGAAAGGATCTCGGTTGTAACCAGAGAGCTCGAAGAGTTGCAGGATAAGTTTTTGGAACTTTTGAATAGCCGGGAAGAGCTGGAAGAGCGCGGAAATATGCTCCAAACCGAATGGACGACCTTCCTGCAGCAGAAAGGATATCCGGCGCGCATGACGGCAACGGAACTCCTGCAATTGGACCCCGGTGCCGTGTTGGCGGAGAAGGCCGCCCTGATCATCAATCAGGAAGCCGAAATGCGCAATCTTAATTTCGCCGTGAATAAATGGAATGAGCAGACTGCGTTCATCCGCAGCCGTTTCCATTTTGAACATCTGACAGTGACTGAAATGGTCGCACGCTTCTCCGAGATACAGAATGCCGTCATTTTGGAAGAAAATATGGCTTCGAATGTTCAGGATAAAATCAATGAATTGCAGCAAGAGTTGGAGCAGATCCAACGCGACCTTACCGAGTCTCATCAACAGAGGCAGCGGCTATTGGATCAGGCAAACGCAAAAACGGAAGCTGAATTTTACCAGTTGTTGGCTCTGAAGGAGAAGCAGGAGCAGAACCTCAAACGCAAAGGATTTTTGGATGAGCAGGTCAGTGGGCGCGAACAACTCTTGGATCGTTATGGCGATGCCAAGAAGAGCACAGCCCTTTACGAAAAAAATGAACTGGAAATGCAGCGTTTGAAGGCCGAAATGTCTACACTTCAAAGAACGGAAGTGGAACTGAAGCATCAGTTGGAACAATTGGAAGAAGGCGGGACCTACAGTGCCTTGCTGCAGGAGTTCGCTTTGGCCGAAACCGAGCTGAGGGACCTTGCCATCGAGTGGGCCGGCTTGGTTACAGCCGGAGAGTGGATTGAAGGGGCTTTGCGTTACGGGAAAGAGGATCGCCTGCCGCTAATGCTCGATGATACGATAACCTTCTTCAGTCGGTTGACGGAAGGTGCATATACCGGGATTGCGTTCCAAAAGAACGGCATGAAGGTGCAACGTAAGGATGGAACAACCTTCTTACCAAATGAATTGTCGCAGGGAACGGTGGAACAGCTTTACATTGCGCTGCGACTTGCGTTTGTGAAGAACACTGCTGATATCGTCAGTATGCCGATCTTGATTGACGATGGTTTTGTGAACTTCGATGATGACAGGAAAAATATCATGTTTACATTGCTTGAAGAGCTGAGTGAAGATGTGCAGGTGCTCTTTTTCACGTTTGATGACCTTTGCGTTCAACGATTTCCACAGAAACAAGTATACATGTTAAAATAGGAGTGAAAGGGGCTGATAGGCGTGGCCAAAAAAATATATGAACACGAAATAGATGATAATTTTGAAATTTATGTGCTGATCAAAAGTGCGGATATCCGTCTGGCAAAAAACGGCAAGAAATTCATCGCTTTTACTTTTCAGGACCGCAGCGGTCAAATTGATGGGAAGTACTGGGACGCAAAAGAGGAGGACATCCAACAATTCCAAGCTGGCCAAGTCGTTGCCGTAACCGGCAAACGGGAAATGTATCAGAACAATCCCCAACTGCGTATCACAAAACTCAGGCTCGCCCGCGAAGGGGAACCAAGCCGACCTGAACTCTATATGGAGCGTGCTCCGTTGAAATCGGAAGAAATGGTGGAGGAAGTCAGCCAAATCCTGTTTGAGATCACGAGCGCACCAATCAACCGGATTGTCCGCCATATACTCAAAAAATATCAACGTGAATTTTTCGAGTATCCGGCTGCAAAACGTCACCATCATGCCATCGTAGGCGGACTGGGTTTCCATACGGTATCGATTTTACGGATGGCGAAAACGGTCATCCAACATTATCCTACGGTCAATAAATCGTTGCTGTACGGGGGAGTGATTCTCCACGACATTGGGAAAACGATCGAGTTGAGCGGCAGCATGTCGACCGAGTATACTCTGAAAGGGAATCTGATTGGGCACATCGTCCTGATTGATGAAGAAATCACCAAAGCCTGTCTGTCCCTGAACATCGATGAGGACAGCGAAGAAGTGATTTTGTTGAAACACATTGTTCTGGCACATCACGGCAAACAAGAATTCGGTTCGCCGGTAACGCCTCATCTTTTGGAAGCTGAAATCATCCATCATCTTGATAATTTGGATGCTTCCATCAATATGATTGATACGGCCTTATTGCGCACGACACCGGGAACGTTCAGCGAGCGGATTTTCGGGTTGGAGAACCGCAGCTTCTATAAACCGCTCTTTACTCAAGCTGCTGAAGAAGGGCAATAACAAAAAAACACGCAAGCTACCAGCATCAAAAGGCTGGTAACTTGCGTGTTTTAAATTATAGGGATTAGTTTGCAGATTCGGATGTAGCTGATTTTGCTTCTGAACTAGCTGCTTCTGAAGTTGTTGCTTCAGATGTTGCATCTGATGAGCTTGTTTCTTTCGCAGGCAAGAATTGATCGATTGCTGCTGCCAAATCTTCGTCCTTGATTTCAACATTTGCTGCTTGGACGATTGTGGACATGACGGATGTCAGGTAATCATTGTCGGCAAGTTTTTCGTCCATCATCACTGTTTCGATGTTTTCGCGTTCTTCTTCCAATGTTCCTTTTTCTGTCTTCTCGATCATCTTGATGATGTGGTAGCCGTATTCGGTAGCGACTGGTGTTTGTGTCACTTCACCGACTTCAAGTGAATAAGCGGCTTCTTCGAAGGCTGCGACCATTTCGCCTGCTCCGAACAATCCTGTTTCTCCACCGTTTTCAGCAGTCGCTGTGTCGGTAGAGTTGGCCTTAGCCAATTCAGCGAAATCAGCACCTTCATTGATTTGGTTGATCAGATCTACAGCAGTTGCTTCATCCGCAACCAAGATATGCTGTACGTTGATTTGTGGTTGGTACGCTTCATAATAGGCCTCAACTTCTTCATCCGTGAAAGTCGTTTCAGCTCGTACTGCTGCTTCGATCAGTTTGTTCAAATACAATACATCTTGGTATTCTTCTTTATTTGCGAAGCCTGATTGTGACAAGATGTAGTTGAATGTTTCTTCTCCGCCGTATTGTTCGATGGTCGTCAACAGTTCAGCTTCGGTTTCAGCTTCTAATTTATTATCTCCGATTTTATCGTTCAATACATCGATCAAAATCAGACGTTGCAAGACGGTTTCGCCGATTGATGCTTTCATTG
The DNA here is from genome assembly GCF_003051085.1 of Trichococcus patagoniensis. Classification (GTDB taxonomy): domain Bacteria; phylum Bacillota; class Bacilli; order Lactobacillales; family Aerococcaceae; genus Trichococcus; species Trichococcus patagoniensis. Next base: position 30,738 of record NZ_QAOM01000001.1, read on the forward strand.
CGTCGTATAATTCATCTTTTGTGATATCGCCTGCTGGAGTCGTTGCGACAGTTTCGCCGGTCGAGCAGCCTGCTAATGTGATGGCCGTCAGGAAAGCAACGGACGTCAATGCTAATTTCTTTTTCATGAATGTGGCACTTCCTATCTATTTCTATTTATCTATCTCATGAATAACCATCTATAAATATATCATAAACGCCGTGATTATGGAAAATATTCCTTAAAAACGCTAGCAAACTTCTCAGAAAATTCATATCTGCAGCCCAATTTGAAAGCGAGCAAAAACCGCAACATAGCACAAAAAGAGGGGCCCCCTGCCTGCAACGGTGGCAGATTGCTCAAAATGCCAATATTTGGTATCATGAGTTGATAAAAAGAAAGGACTGGGGGAAACTTTGTGAAATGTGAAATGAGTTCTGCGTTTTGCCAATGGCTGGAGATCAACAATTTTCATCTGAAGGTCGAGAGCACATTGGAAAGAGGTTTGCAGACGAACCATAACCTTTCTCTGAAAGAGTTCTATGTCCTTTATTTCTTGTCACAGGAATCGGATCAAAAGCTGAAACTCCAGGATCTGGAGGACAAGGTCGGCTTGAGCCAAAGCGCAGTGTCGAGATTGGTCAGCAAGTTTGAGGCGAAGGGCTGCGGAGCGTTGGAGCGGAATGTCTGCGAGCAGGATCGGCGGATCATCTATACGTCCTTGACGAAAACTGGTGCAGCAAAACTGGCTGCAGCGGCTGCGACAGTGGAACAGGTGCTCACGGAATCTTTCGCGGCGATGCCGATACAGTCGCTTTTCAAACTATCCGATAATCAGAATAAATAGGGGTTCTTGACTGGACTCCTTATGACAGAAATACAGAAAAATATGCCGCGCCAAATGACCGTTTATCCGGTTTGCATTTGGCACGGCATATTTTTTATTTCGATTACTGATTTGCTGCATCTGTCGCTGCAGGCATTTGCGATTCCAAGCTCGCAGCGACTTGTTCCATATCTTCAGTCAACACTGCAATCTTATCGTTGATGCGGTTGATTCTGGGTTGAACTTGCTGGGTGAATTTCTCAACCGATTTTGCCACATCTTCAGTGACTGTCGTGACGGAAGCCAACCCTTCATTGGTCAATGATTGGATCGCGTTGCGCAGACCTTGGACGCTTACGTTGAGGTCTTCGACCGCAAGTGTGTTGTCTTCAAGGTAAGCTTTCGCTTTCTCACGATTTTCTTTTCCGCTGCGGGGGGTGTTCAGCAAGCCAAGCAGACCACCGACTACCGTGCCGAATACTATTCCTTCCATAAATGAACGCATATTTATTCCTCCAGACTATCTTTGATGGCTGCGACTACTTTTGCCAATTCTTCCTGCGAATATTTTCCTTCGTGCGTCTTCCATTTCAAACCGAAACCATCCGAATCCGAATCTTCGTAACGCGGCAAGAAGTGGATATGCGAATGGAAAACAGACTGGTAAGCTATCGAACGATTATTGTTCAGAATGTTCAGTCCCAAAATGTCATCGCTGGAACGTTCGATTGCGCGCGCGATTTTAGGGATGCGCGAAAAGACTTCCTTCGCCAATTCTTCATCATATTCAAAAATATCAGCGACATGCTTCTTGGGTACCAGCAGCGTATGACCTTTTGTCACTTGTGATAAATCCAGGAACGCAATGACGACATCATCTTCATAGACAATGCTGCTCGGGATTTCGTGGTTCGCGATTTTGCAAAAAATACAATCTGTCATATGCCTGACCTCTTTCTGTCCATAATCTACTTTATCCTATAGCATAACTTTATCATATTTGCGTTTTATTTGATATCCTGAGGGTAAAATGGAGCCGCTGTCAGCAAGATATTTGGGATGAGGCAAGCCTGTGCTATAATATAAGGCACAAACGCATGCGAAAGGGACGGTTAAATGGCACTATTATTGGAGAATGTCACGGGCGGCTATACGCAATTGCCTGTCATAAAAAATATAAATTTTGAGGTCAAAGCAGGTGAATTGACTGGATTGATCGGCTTGAACGGAGCAGGCAAGAGCACGACCATCAAACACATTATCGGTCTGATGATGCCTTTCAGCGGAAGGATTGCGATCGATGGCCGGACGTTGCGCGAAGATACGGAGCGTTATCGCCAGTCCTTCGCTTTTATTCCCGAGACGCCGGTGCTCTACGAAGAGCTCACTTTAAGGGAACATTTGGAAATCACAGCGATGGCTTACGGAATCACGGAAGCAGTCGCCCTGGAAAAGGCGATGCGCTACATTCGGGATTTCCGTCTGGAGGACAAACTGGACTGGTTTCCGGCTTATTTTTCCAAAGGCATGAAACAAAAAGTGATGATCGTCTGTGCATTCATGTTGGATGTGCCGGTATATGTCATCGATGAACCATTCCTGGGTCTCGATCCGCTTGGCATCCACTCATTCCTGGAGATGGTCAGGGAGAAAAAAGCGCAAGGTGCAGCAATTTTGATGTCCACGCATGTGCTGGCTTCTGCCGAAAAAGAATGTGATAATTTCGTCCTGCTTCACCATGGTGAGGTTAAAGTGAAAGGCACGATGGCAGATTTGCAGGCTGAAATGGGTATGCCGGGAGCGAGTCTGGATGAGCTTTACATCAGCTTGACGAAAGAAGTGGATCGACCATGAACCTGGACAGTATCTGGAAAAGAAGGCAACAACTGCACCTGAAAAAATTCAGCCGCTACAGCAAATATATCTTCAATGATCATTTCGTCCTGGTGCTACTATTTCTGCTGGGAGCTTTGGCTTACCAATATTCCGAATTCGTGAAAACCGTGACGCCGGATTTCCTTTGGGGAAAGCTTCTGATAGTGGCTATTTTTTCCGGCAGCATTTTTATCGGTAAGCTGGCGACCTTTTTGGAGCCGGCCGATCAAGTGTTCCTTTTGGCTAAAGAAAAGGAATGGGGGAGCTATTTCAGCAAAGCGAAAAAATACAGCCTGATCCTTCCGACGGTTCTGTTGTTCTTTTTGGCAGCCGCGGCAATGCCGATGCTTTTTGCCGGGAGAACGATCGGGGCAAGTGATTTGTTTCCGATTTATGCAACCTTGATTCTGTTGAAAATGAACCATTTGGATCTGCAGGAACTGGGCCTGAAGATAGGCGACAGGAAAGTTCGCCAAAAAAATGACCTCTACTTGGCTTGCGCGGCGATTTTATCGTTCAGCATCGCGATATTTTTTCATCCATGGGTTGCGCCGGTACTTGTAATTCTGTATACTATGTTTCTGCGTAAAAAAGTACAAGTGGCGTATGAGGCGCGCTATCCGCTCTATCAATGGGAGCAGATGATCGCCTCGGAAGAACAACGCAAGGCTCGCATAAACCGAGTCATCAATCTGTTTACGGATGTTCCTCAAGTGAAGAGCAAAGCAAAAAGAAGAAAATATTTCGACGGTTTGCTGCGCCGCGTTGAAGGCAAAGGCAATTCCTATCAGTATTTATACGCGCGGGCATTTTTGCGCGGGACAGATTACAGCGGCTTGTTTTTCCGCCTGTTGGGCATTGGCTTGTTGTTGCTTCTGTTCACGCCGTCAGCCGGATTTTCTTTAGGACTCAGTCTGTTATTCCTTTATTTGACAGGATTCCAGCTGATGCCGCTGTATTTCCATTTCAGTGAAAATATGCTGTACCGGCTTTATCCGACGCAGCGCGAAGCTAAATTTTCCGGTTTCAAGCGTTTGCTGGGCTACCTTTTGGGAGTGGAAGGATTCTTTTTTGCGGGAATCATCTTCATCAACAACAGTTGGCAGACGGGATTGGCTTCAATAGCCTTAAACGCCGGGTTCATCTGGTTGTTCATCCAGTTTTACATGGGCGGCCGTACAGAAAAAAGGGAAGCGGCAAATTACTGATGCACGGGTTAAACGCGCTTCAGTTCCGAAACCCCATGGAATATTCTTGACTGAATATGTAAAGAAATCTAAAATGATAATTGTATGCGAGTGATGGCCGTTGCGCTTTCAGAGCAAAACGATCTGCGTCGCCGAATGAACACGTAGCGCATGAACAGAAGAGCAGACCGAGATAGCTGGGGCTTTCGTCCCGGCTCCTTCTTTTCAATGATATGAATTTACCAAATTAAAAGTGCATCACCTTTGGTGCTTCACATATTTGCAAAATGTTTTATGCACCAAAAAAGATGTCTAGCGGTCCAAGCCTGCCTCTCGGAAATTAGATAAATCTGACCCATTGCGCTCTGCGATGCTCATTCAGGGCCAGATTTCCTAAATTTCTTTCAAGGCAGAGCGGGCTTGTACCGCTTTTCAAAACTAAAGATTAGAGTAAGGAATGAGCTCGATGGATTATAAAATGGACTCAGGGTGGCGGCTACATCCCATCGGAGGAGACACAGGACAAGCTTATATGGGCACCAGAGCCGAGGAAAGAGTCTTTTTGAAAAGAAACTCTTCACCTTTCTTAGCTGCGCTTTCCGTTGAGGGGATCACACCGCGATTGATCTGGACCAAACGGGTCGGCAACGGGGATGTCCTGACAGCTCAGGAATGGCTCTACGGCAGGGAATTGAATCCGGATGAGATGAAAGGGAAGACTGTGCGGGACATCCTGCATCGCATCCATCATTCCGAAAATCTCCTGAAGATGCTTCAGAAGGTAAAGGGTGAAATCTTCAACCCAATCAATTTCTACAACCTGTACGTTGCGGATTTGCCGGATGATCTTCAATCCAATTCAGTCCTTCAACAGGTGACTGAATATGTGAAAAACAGCATCGCCAGCATCGACGACTCGCAAAAGACGGTCTGCCACGGAGACGTGAATCGGAAAAATTTCCTGTTGGATGAGGAAGACCGGTTGTATCTGGTGGACTGGGAAATGGTCAAAATTGCCGATCCCTTCTCGGACATCAGTACCTTGCTTGTGCAATACGTTCCCTATGAAGAATGGGGAGTTTGGTTGGAGCAGTATGGCTTGCAGATGAATGACAATATGGAACGCCGTTTGGAGTGGTACAGCATGATGGTGTGCCTCTGCATGATCAAAAAGAGCCATTCGCAGGAACGCAATGTGGAAATGAACCAACTGATTCTGTTGCTCAAACAGCTTTATCAGAATCGCCTAAACAGTTATTTATGAAATCCTCTTCGTCTTATACGAACGGAAAGGATTTCTTTTTTCGAAAAAAAACAGATAAGAAAGAGGAGAATTATGCGCGTAAGAAATAAACCATGGGCTGCCGAAAAATTGGCTGAAAGTACCCAATATGTAGTGATGGAACCAGCGGATTGGAAAGGGAAATGGCAGGAACGCTTCGGCAACGAGCAACCGATCCATGTGGAAATCGGTTCCGGAAAGGGCCAGTTCATCGTTGAGATGGCTCGCATGCATCCGGAAGTGAACTATATCGGGATCGAACGCCAGACGAGCGTAGCGGTCATGACGCTTGATAAGATGATCGAATCAGGTCTGAAAAATGTCCAGTTGCTGAATACGGACGGAGAGAATGTAGCAGATTTCTTTGCGGAAGGCGAAGTGGCTCGCGTCTATCTGAACTTTTCCGATCCGTGGCCAAAGTCCAAACACGACAAACGCCGCTTGACCTACAAAAATTTCCTGCGGAACTATGAGCAAATCCTGGTCTCCGGCGGGGAAATCCATTTCAAGACGGATAACCAAGGCTTGTTCGAATATTCGTTGGCGAGCTTCTCGCAATACGGAATGACGTTGAAGCAAGTGTGGTTGGATCTGCACAAGAGCGACTTTGAGGGGAACATCATGACGGAGTACGAAGCGAAGTTCTCTTCAAGAGGAGACCGCATCTACCGCGTTGAAGCAGCGTTCCCGAAGAAAGCAACGGCTGATTCAGAAAAATAGAACAGAAACCAAACTGAAGGAGCCCTCTCAAAAAAATGAGACGGCCCCTTCTTTTTTGTAACCAAATGAATATCTGATTGTCGGTTGTTGGAATGACTATGAATACCGAAAAGCCGACAGATGCATGATCTCTCGGGTGATCAGGTCACCGTCCTGGGCGTACGCCCGACAGAAGAGCGATCTGTCGGGTGTTTTGCGGTCTTCGGTATCCGTTCAGCCGACAGATGCGGGTTCTCTCGGGTGATCAGGTCACCGTCCTGGGCGAACGCCCGACAGAAGAGCGATCTGTCGGGTGTTTTGCGGTCTTCGGTATCCGTTCAGCCGACAGATGCATGATCTCTCGGGTGATCAGGTCACCGTCCTGGGCGAATGCCCGACAGAAGAGCGATCTGTCGGGTGTTTTGTGGTCTTCGGTATCCGAATAGCCGACAGATGCGGGTTCTCTCAGGTCTCTCCCCCGCAAATGCGCAGAAACACCAGACAGATAGAGGGCCGTCTCAATGAGACGGCCCCTTCTTTTTTCATGATTTTTTTTAGAGTTTGTATAAGTCCAAAATGGTCCCTGTGTAGGCGTCGGCGATGAATTCATATTGCACCAACACGCCTTCTTCTTTACGTGAGATTCCGCCGTAATACACATCCGTTTTTGAAGAATAACGACTGAGCGGGACAGGATGCAGTTCGATCCATGATCCTTCGATCGGTGCTTCAGCCAAGAACATCTTTTTGACGTTTTCCAGTATTTTGTCACCGTTTACAGTCCGTTTCTGCTCATAGCAAAGGGCTGTCACGACTGAGCCGAGTACAAGTCCGGCTCCGAATAAAATGCCGCCCAAAATTTCTTCTTTGTGTTTTTTGCACATGCATTTTTCCAAAAAGTTCATCATGTGTTCCTCCTCAAAGTGATGCGCTTTCTTTTTTCTCCCTCAAGTATAGCAATAAAACAAAAAAAATAATAGGGAAACGTCGCAAGCAACAGGCTTCGTAAAGGAAACGTTTCCCGCATCCACCAGAACTTCTTGATGAATGGAATCGTTGCTATGACAAGGATGCTGCGCTATAATGGGAAGGATAGTCAGACAATGAAGGGGGACCGGGAGCGGCATAAGGATAAAGTTGTGTCCTGCTCCATTCAAATATGGAAGATAAAACATTTGCTATGATAAAAGAATTGACGGAATTGCAGGGAACAAGCGGAAACGAACGCAATATCCGGAACTATATGCGCGAAAGAATGGCGCCACTGGTGGATCGCATCGATACGGATGGTTTGGGTGGCATTTTCGGAATCAGAGAGCATGAAGATAAGACTGCACCGCGTATCATGGTGGCGGCGCACATGGATGAAGTCGGCTTTATGGTGGCAGGCATCACGGATCGCGGACTTTTCCGGGTCGTGCCGCTAGGAGGCTGGAATGCCTATGTCGTTTCGGCACAGCGTTATACGCTGCAGACGTCAAAAGGCGATATTCCTGTGATCTCTTCATCTGTTCCGCCGCACTTGTTGCGTGGGGCCGATGAAGGAAAAAAAGTCAAAGTGACGGATATCCTCTTCGACGCTGGTTTCGATACGAAAGAAGAAGCGTTGGCATTCGGAGTCCGTCCCGGAGATACGATTGTTCCCCAAGTCGAAACGATCTGGACCGCCAACAAGAAAAAAATCATTTCAAAAGCATGGGACAACCGCTACGGGAACACGGTCGTTTTGGAAACATTGGAAGCATTGAAGGATGAAAAATTGCCGAACACATTGATTGCTGGCGCAAATGTCCAGGAAGAAGTCGGACTGCGGGGGACAAAAGGGGCCGTGCACAAGTTCAAGCCGGATCTGTTCTTCGCGGTGGACTGCTCGGCTGCGGATGACCTTACGACGACAAAGGATACTTTCGGCCATCTGGGGGAAGGTTTCCTTTTGCGGATCCAGGATCCCGGCATGATCACCTTGAAAGGGATGCGCGAATTCCTGTTGGATACGGCGGAAACGCACGATATCCCTTATCAGTATTTCGTTTCCAAAGGCGGAACGGATGCGGGAGCCGCCCATGTCATGAACGACGGGGTGCCGAGCGCGGTCATCGGCGTCTGCGCGCGCTACATCCATACACATCAGACGATGTTCCACATCGATGATTATGCGGCGGCCAAGGAAATGGTCGCACAAGTCATCAAAGCATTGGACAAGAGCACTTATGAAACCATCATGGACATGAACTGAGGGGGAGCTTGATTATGGATAAACTGAAAGATTTGGATCAATTCAAAGAACTGCGCGATTCGGGAAAAACGGTATTCGTCTTCATGACCAGCTGGTGCCCGGATTGCCATTACATCCGTCCGTTCATGCCTGAGGTGGAAAATAAATTCGCGGATTTTCGTTTCGTCGAAATAGATCGCGATGATTTCGGTACGTTGGGTGAAGCCTTGCAGATTTCCGGAATCCCGAGCTTCGTCGTCTATGCTGAGGGAGAACTATTGGGTCGTTTCGTTTCACGCAACCGGAAGACGCAAAAAGAGATTGAAGCCTTTTTGGAACAATTGTGATACTATTTCGTTTGGGAAAAATAAATGAAGAAGCATAAAGGAGCAAATACAAAATGTGGTTAAGTTTTTATAATCGTGAAGCAGTCGGGGATACATTAATGTTGACGAAAGGGGATATCGCCGTCCGCCAAGAACAATCCTGCGAATCAAAAGGGAATGTGACGCGCATTTTCAACAACCGTACAAATGAAACGATGGGCTACAATCTGTTTTCGATTTCAGATACGCTTAAGTTGGATGCAAACGGACAAGTACTGTTATCCGATGAAGAAGCGGCAAAAGTGAATGCTTTGATCCAATCGGCAGGTTTCAGTGATGCTGTCGTTGTCGATCGCTCGCCTAAATTTGTTGTGGGCTACGTCAAAGAGTGCGTGCCGCATGCAGACTCCGACCATCTGTCCGTTACGCAAACGGAAGTGGACAACGGAGAAGTACTGCAGATCGTCTGTGGTGCAGCTAACATCAAAAAAGGGCAACGCGTTGTCGTAGCCAAGCCGGGCGCAGTCATGCCCAGCGGTTTGATTATCTGGCCGGGTGAATTGCGCGGCGTAGCCAGCCACGGCATGATCTGTTCAGCCAAAGAATTGCAACTGGAAAACGCAAGCCCCAAAAAAGGCATCCTCGTCTTGGATGACAGCTATGCAATAGGCGCAGCATTTTCCAAATAATCCTATAGAATTTTGGACGGAAAAGAAGTACTATTATAAAGGAATTCCAATGAAACCGGATGTAGAATTACCGGAAGCAAAACAAGAGAGGAGCTGACTGGATGAGTCGCTATGATGGACCAAGTTTTTTTCGGCATGACCATCGTTCAGGGGTGGAAGGAAGTCATCCTGTGACAAATAAGTTTGATTTTCCGAATTACCTGAAAAAAGAGGACGAAGAGCATGGTATCATGGAAGTAAAAGGCGATTCTGCACAACCGTCCTCCTACATCTCGCAAGATTTGCTGCATCCGATGGACACGGTCCCTTATATCCGCCACAACAAGGAGGCTTTCGTATCCTTCAGGGATCAAGCTGTGAAGCCTGCTGAAGATATTTTTGCGGTCGAGAAAAAAAGACTGAAGGACGAAAAGCAGAAGGAACGCCGCACGGAATTGGGCATGCACCCGTTCGCTTCCTACAAGAGCAGAAGGCCTTTCCAACTGACCGAAGTACCGGAACCGCTGAAGGGCTGGGAAAACCTGAAAGAAAAGAAAATCGATTATCGTGCGATTGCGGCAGTATTGAAGAAGAATAGCTCGGACTTGCTTATTTTCGAGCTTGCCTCCCCTGTTGAAGACGATGTGGCCCTGGAGGAAGACAGCGTGGAAACAAGTGACTTGCAACCGTTGGAAGGTAAATCCAAACGGGCAATGAACCGCTCTCTGTTGGGCATCATGGAGCAGGAACGCGCTTATGATGTAGCCGGAAAATTTGTTCATGAGCCTGCCGATTCGGTAAGCCACTCTTATTTTTAGTCATCGCTTTGTAACATCAGGCCGATTTGTGCGCAGCACGTACTGCTGAATGAAATTATTGACATGTTTGACCTCAAATTTTAAATAATTTTAAGTATTTTCTTAATCTGCACGTGCTATACTGGTTCCGATTCAATAAATGGACAGCAAGTCATCAGGTCCTAAACGATTGTTTTGTGACACAAACATCAGAAGGTAGCCGAAAGACTAACCTTTCTTATTCACTTGGAGGTAATTATGGAAACGGAAACGATTTATCATTTTGTCGGCATCAAAGGTTCTGGGATGAGTGCGTTGGCATTGATCCTGCATGGGAAAGGCTATCGCGTCCAAGGATCGGATGTCGAAACTTATTTCTTTACACAAAAAGGGTTGGATGATGCCGGCATCACAATCATGCCATTCGGCGCAGCGAACATCACACCCGATTTGACTGTCATCGCAGGGAATGCTTTCCCGGATTCCCATGAGGAAATCGCGAAAGCGAAAGAACTCGGTTTGACGGTCATCCGCTACCATGATTTCATAGGCGACTTGATCAAAAACTATACGAGCGTCGCCATTACCGGTTCACACGGTAAAACGAGCACGACCGGGTTGTTGTCCCATGTGTTGGACGGGATTGCGCCAACAAGCTATCTGATCGGCGATGGTACTGGTTTCGGTCGGGAAGATGCGGAGTATTTTGTGTTGGAAGCCTGTGAATACAGACGTCATTTCTTGGCTTATTCACCCGACTATGCCATCATCACGAACATCGATTTCGATCACCCGGATTACTATAAAGACATCGATGATGTTTACAGCGCTTTTGATTCATTTGCATCCCAAGTGAAAAAAGGCGTCATCGCTTGCGGCGAAGATGCGTATGTCCGTGAATTGAAAGGCAAATATCCTGTCACATTTTATGGCTTTGCTGAAGACAATGATGTTGTCGCCAAAAATGTCACGAAGGATACAACCGGCAGTCAGTTCGATGTGGAAATAAATGGCGAAATGTACGGTCATTTTGAAATCCCGTCATTCGGCACGCATAATATCCTTAACTCATTGGCCATCATCACATTCTGCTGGTTGGAAGGCTTGGACAATGACAAGGTAGCTGCGCAGCTGAAGACATTCACAGGCGTAAAACGTCGCTTCAGTGAGAAATACATTTCGGATATGGTCGTCATCGATGATTATGCCCATCATCCATCCGAAATCCGCGCTACCCTCGATGCGGCCAGACAGAAATACCCTACAAAGGAAATCATTGCGATTTTCCAACCACATACTTTCACGCGTACGGTTGCTCTGCTTAGTGAGTTCGCTGAGTCGTTGGAATTGGCCGATAAGGTCTTCCTTTGCGATATTTTCGGCTCCGCTCGCGAAAAGGACGGGCAGGTTTCGATCGGCGATTTGGCTGACAAAATCGAAAAAGGCGCAACGGTATTGAACGTCAACAACATGTCTCCGCTGTTGCAGTTCCATGATGCTGTCGCCATTTTCATGGGCGCCGGGGATGTTCAAAAATTTGAACTGGCTTATGAAGAGCTGTTGAGCCACAGCGTGCCGACAACAAATTAATTCAATAGAACGGTTCTGAACCTCGTTAGTGCTCAAACTCTGAGCTCAGGATTCATCACACACTGTTATAGAACGGTTCTGATTCGCAGATACCGCTCCCGTTTCGCAAACAGTGGATGTCCACAAAAGAGGTGGACATCCACTGTTCACTCCAACGTCCGGGTATCTAGACGCGAATCATCACACACTGTTAGTCCAGGGATTGCTTCCTGGGCTTTTTTGATGCAAGCAGGTGAGGGCTTGTTCCGGTTTTCGGAATAAATGGTTTCAATCAGCTAAACGGCTTTTATCGGAACGGCGTTTTTGATATGATAGACATATATGTGTTCAAAGAAAGGAAAAGTGAAAATGGGTCTGAAAGATATAAAGCTTGGAAAATCGATTGATGAAATTCAAGAGGGGGATTCGTTGACTGTCACGGAAATCATCGAAGACAAAGATATTTTGCTGTATCTTGGGTTGACGAATGACGGGAACCCTCTCTATATTCAACATGATTATTCGCAGACGACTCGGTTCCATAAGCCGATCGTGCCAACCGTTTTGTTGGTGGGGATTTTGACGAGCAATGTTTCCAAACATTTACCGGGTCCGGGTTCACATATTGTGGACGTTTCTTTGAATGTGATTGAACCGATCTACCACAACAGCACAATCACTTTCAATTTCGAAGTGGAGCGCGTGGATGAGCGCCGGGAACAAGTGACGATCAGCGTTGTCGGAACGAATATGGAAAACGAACGTGTGTTGGATGCTGAATTGATTGTAGAGACGCCTCGCAAGTTGATTTTTGATGAGGAAGAGAACGTAGTCATGAATGAGCAAACTAAAGTCGAGGAAACTGTCGATACGGAAACTGAGTCCGCATCCATGGCAGCAGACGATTCAGAATAAGCAGAGTTAGGATGTAAACAGATGACTGATAAAAAGAAAAAATTACTATTGGTGGATGGCAGCAGTGTAGCTTTCAGATCCTTTTTCGGGTTGCCGAATCTGGATGGGTTCCGCAACAAGAACGGATTGCATACGAACGCGCTCTACGCATTCAATAATATATTGGAACGCATCTTCCAGACAGAAGAGCCTACGCATCTGTTGGTAGCATTCGATTCAGGGAAAACGACTTTCCGTAATGCCCTTTATGATGATTACAAAGGCGGGCGTGCCAGCATGCCGTCGGAGTTGTCTGAACAGTGGCCTTATTTCGGCGTCTTGGTCCATGCTTTCGGAGGCAAAACCTATGAATTGGTCAATTATGAAGCCGATGACATCATCGGGACTTACTCACGGATGGCTGATCAGGCCGGTTATGATGTCGTCATCATTTCAGGCGATAAGGATATGATCCAATTGACGACAGATAATATCCGGGTCGACATCACTGTCAAAGGCGTGTCGGAATTAAAATCCTACACCCCGGACGTCATCCGTGAAGAATACGGCATCGAACCGAAGCAGATCATCGACATGAAAGGTCTGATGGGCGACTCGTCGGATAATTATCCAGGCGTCACCAAAGTCGGCGAGAAGACTGCTTTGAAACTCCTTACCGAATACGGCTCCATCGAAAATCTTTACGAGCACGTGGATGAACTGAAGAAAAGCAAGATGAAAGAAAATCTCATCAATGACAAAGCCAATGCATTCATGAGCAAAGCATTGGCTACGATCGATCTGGACTCGCCCGTGACGTTGCAGCTCGATGAACTCGCGGTTGAAGGCAAACAGATCGATAAACTGACCGATTTTTACCGCGAAATGGATTTCAATGGCTTCCTGGACAAACTGGGCGTGGCATCGGAAGACCGCTCGGAATCCTTCGAGGACATCCATTTCGAAGCCCTTACCGAAATCCGTCCCGAGCATTTTACGGACCGGATGGCACTTTATGTGGAGATGCTTGAGGACAACTACCACGACGGGAAAATCCTGGCAGTCAGCTGGGGCACGGACGAAAAAATATACACGGCTTCATTGGAAACTGTGCAGGCTAGCCTTGCTTTCAAGGAATGGGCTGAGAACGCCGAAGCCAACAAAATTGTGTACGACGGCAAACGGACGATGGTCATGCTGCATTATGCCGGCATCGCGCTGGCAGGCATCGACTTTGATATCCTGTTGGCTTCCTACATCCTGAATGCGAAGGACAACAGCAAAGACCTTGCGCAAGTCGCTCAGGAATATGGCTACAACGATGTCTCCTTTGATGAGGCCATCTACGGAAAAGGCGCTAAAACGGCCGTTCCCGAGGATGCCGTGCTGCATGATCATTTGGCGCGCAAAGTGAAAGCGATCCAAGCGCTGTTTGCCCAATTGAATACGGAGCTGGAAAGCAACGTGCAAAAAGACCTGTATTACGAAATGGAGCTGCCCTTGTCATTTGTGTTGGCGCATATGGAAATCCAAGGAATCAAGGTGGAACCAAAGCGCTTGCTGACCATGAAAGAGGAATTTGCCGGCCGTTTACTTGAAATCGAAAAAACCATCTATGCCGAAGCGGGGGAAGAGTTCAACATCAACTCACCGAAGCAACTGGGCGTCATCCTGTTCGAGAAGATGGGCTTGCCCGCCATCAAAAAGACGAAAACAGGTTATTCAACAGCGGTCGATGTGCTGGAAAAACTGCAGGCGCAGGCGCCGATTGTGGAGCACATCCTGAATTACCGACAGTTGGCAAAATTGCAATCGACTTATGTGGAAGGACTCCTGAAATTCATCAAACCAGAAACCGGCAAGATCCATACCCGTTACCAACAAACGTTGACGCAGACCGGCCGTTTGAGTTCCGTCGATCCGAACCTGCAGAACATCCCGATCCGGATGGAAGAAGGCCGGAAAATCAGACAAGCCTTCGTTCCGCAACAAGAAGGCTGGAAGTTGTTCGCCTCCGACTATTCGCAGATCGAATTGCGTGTGCTGGCGCACATTTCCGGGGATGAGCATCTGCGTGAAGCCTTCCTGGAAGGCCAGGATATCCATACCTCGACCGCCATGCGCGTATTTGGCATCGAAAACCCGGAAGACGTCACCGCCAATCTGCGCCGACAAGCGAAGGCCGTCAATTTTGGGGTTGTCTACGGTATCAGCGACTATGGGTTGTCCCAAAACCTGAACATCACCCGAAAAGCCGCTCAAGAGTTCATTGACCGCTATTTCGACAAATATCCAGGTGTGAAGCAATTTATGGAGGATATCGTCAAAGAAGCCAAAGAGAACGGGTATGTCGAAACGTTATTCCACAGACGCCGCTACCTGCCTGATATCCATAACCGCAATTTCAATCTGCGCTCCTTTGCGGAACGCACTGCCATCAATTCGCCGATCCAAGGCACTGCCGCCGATATCATCAAAGTTGCGATGGTCCGGATGGATAAAGTCCTTAAGGAAAAAGGCCTTCAAGCGAATATGCTGTTGCAGGTGCATGATGAACTGATCTTCGAATGCCCTGAAGAAGAAATCCCGGTGTTGGAAAAATTGGTGCCGGAAATCATGGAGCATGCCGTCTCCTTGGCTGTGCCGCTTAAAGTGGACAGTAACTTCGGTGATAGCTGGTATGAAGCAAAATAAACAAGGAACAAACCGATAAAAGAAAGGGGGGCTGCTTATGCCGGAATTGCCAGAAGTAGAAACCATCCGCAAGGGGCTCATTAGCCTTGTCGGAGGAGCCGTCATTATAGATGTAGCCGTCTTTTGGGATCGTATGATCACGCCGCCTTTCTCCACGGAACGGTTCAAGACGGTCCTGCGGGGGGAACAGATCCACACCATCGAACGCCGCGGCAAGTATCTGATTTTCTTGTTGGACCACTGGGCGATGATTTCCCATCTGCGGATGGAAGGCAAATATGAGGTGAGCGAATCCGGTGAACCGATCAAGAAGCATACCCATGTCATTTTTTATCTCGCCGATGGCCGCCAATTGCGTTACCTTGACGTGCGCAAGTTCGGTAAATTCACGCTGTTGCCGATCGAAAAGCGGGATGATTATGAACCTTTCAAAAAGATGGGGCCGGAACCGACCGCGGATTTCTTCAAATTGAGCAAATTCAAAAAGGATCTTGCCAAGTCGCATCGGGCTATCAAAGCGGTCATCCTGGACCAGAATATTGTTGCCGGCGTCGGAAATATCTATGCGGATGAGTCGCTTTTCCAAGCCAGGATCCATCCCCTGCAACCAGCCGATACAATCGGACCGGCTGCAGCCAAAAGACTGCAGGAAGCCATCATCGATGTGATCAGTAGATCGGTGGAAGCCGGCGGTTCGACGATCCGGACTTACAAAAACACGTTGGGGGAGGCCGGTAAATTCCAAGTCTCCCTTGCCGTTTACGGACAGACCGGACAGCCTTGTCCGAACTGCGGCCATCCTATCGAAAAAATAAGGGTTGCACAGCGAGGGACGCATTATTGTCCGCATTGTCAACAACTGCCAAAGACGCGTTCGAAGGCAGCAGACATCACTGATATTGCGTACAAAGGGGCGAAATAAACGAACATGAGTTATATATTAGGTCTTACAGGAAGCATCGCTACAGGGAAATCGACTGTAGCGAAGCTGTTTTTGTCTGCGGGCATTCCGGTCGTGGATGCGGACTTGGGAGCAAGAGCTGTCGTTCTTCCTGGTGCGCCGGGGTTAGTGGACATCATCGAACATTTCGGGGAAGCCTATCTGCTGCCTGATGGCACGCTGGATCGCAAACATTTGGGGGCGCTGATCTTTTCGGACAGGGAGAAGCGGGCAGAACTGGATGCGTTGCTGAAGGAGCGCATCCGTCATTGGATACAGGCAGAAAAAGAGCGTTATATTTCGGAAGGGCACGAACTGATCGTGCTTGATATCCCATTGCTGTACGAAGGCGGGTATGCGGACAGTTGCGATGCGGTGATGGTCGTCTATGTTCCGGAAGGACTGCAATTGCAAAGGCTGATGAGCCGCAATCATTTGGATGCAGATGAAGCCACCCGGAGGATGCAAAGTCAGCTTTCGATCGAAAAGAAAAAAGGGCTGGCGGACTTTGTCATCGACAATTCCGGGACGATCGAAGAAACCGAAAAACAAGTCAAAGAATGGCTGCGCCGACATCTTTCCGCCTAGCCTGATGGTCCCGGAAAGACCATCTTTTCAAGGTTTTTGAGCCACAAGTATGTTATAATGAAGTGATAATAAAGGAAAGAAAAGGGGGAAAGCCGATGCAATGCCCAAAATGTCACTATCACGGATCGCGTGTTGTCGATAGTCGTCCGGCTGATGACGGGAAAGCCATCCGCCGCCGTCGCGAATGCGAACAATGCCATTTCCGCTTCACTACATTCGAAAGGATCGAGCAAACGCCGTTGCTTGTCATCAAAAAAAATGGCGCGCGCGAAGAATTCAGCCGTGAAAAGTTGTTGCGGGGATTGATCCGCTCCTGCGAAAAGCGGCCGATTGCCCTCGAACAACTTGAGACTGTCGTCAATGAAGTGGAAGCCGAAATCCGAGCGCTTGGAGAAAATGAAGTATCCAGCATCGTCATCGGGGAATACGTCATGGACAAGCTGTCCAAAATAGACGACGTCGCCTATATCCGTTTCGCAAGTGTTTACCGCCAATTTTCGGACAGGAAAACCTTCCTTGATGAATTGAAGAACATGGAGAAGAAAAAAGCCGAACAAGCAGCAGCTGAATCTTCAGACATCCAACCATCCGATGCTCCTCCCAACGAGGCAGCCCCCGGAAAGGAAGACAATGAATAATGAGCTATCCATGGCAAAATATAAGTCCTAAGGATCCTTTCAGAGCAAGTCAGACGAACTTGATTTCCGATGTGGACCGCAAAATCCTGACGCAATTGTATCAGCCCATCATCGGGCCGCAAGCATTCAGCCTCTATTTGACGCTGCTTGCGGAGATTCCGCAAGAGAGCTATTGGAGCAAGGAGTTGCTTCACACCGAATTATTGGCTTTATCGAATAGCGGAATCCAAGAGTTCTATCAAGCGCGCGTGAAATTGGAAGGGATCGGTTTGCTGAAGACATTTCTGGTAAACGAGCCTGAGAAGCAGTACCTATACGAATTGCAGCCACCGCTGTCCAGTCATGCGTTTTTCAGTGATGACCTGATGGGGTTGCTGTTGTATGAAAAAGTCGGCGAACGGAAATACCGCGAGTTGCAGCAACGGTTCAGCCGGCAAGTCCGCGACGTAAAAACTGCGGAAAATATCACCAAGTCCTTTTTGGATGTTTTTTCTTTCTCGGAAAGCGCCTTTACTGAGCAAGCGCGGATGAGGCAGAACGATAATACGTTGTTGGGTGATAACGCGGCAAGCCTGCCCGTAATCGAGAACGAGGGGTTTGATTTCTCGTTTTTCCGACAGCTGTTGAACAAACAATTCGTCAAACGTGAATCCATCACAAAGGAATTGGAGCACACAATCACTATCCTCTACACGCTGTATGGTTGCGACGAACTGCAGATGGCTCAATTCATTCTGGAGGCCGCCGATATCGAATCGGGCAAAGTGGACGGAGAAGCGCTCAAAAAAATTGTATCCGATGCCTATGAACAGAGACACAGCACTCGTTTGGAAGTTAAGGATAAAGTCACCCAGAGCATCCAATTGGCTAAAGATACTGAAAAAGGCCGGGAACAAAAATTGATTCAGGCACGCTTTTCCAGTGAAGAGATCTCTTTCATCAAGGCCTGTGAACAATTGACGCCGCATCAATTTTTGACGAGCATCAAAAAGCAGAAAGGCGGCATCGTGACCGCCTCGGAGACGCAATTGCTGCGTACGCTGATGGAAAAGGCTGATTTCAAACCAAGTGTGCTCAATGTATTGACGCACTATGTGTTGGTCATCCTCAACAATCCGCATCTTTCCAAGGCCTATGTGGAAGCCATCGCAAATGATTGGCTGCAGGACGGCGTCGATTCGCCCGAAAAAGCGTTGGCGAAAGCGAAACAATTCGCCGGCGAGATGAAAGCGAAAGCTGAGAAGCGGGCAGCCAGCCGAACAACCGCAAAGAATTACGGGAAAACGGTGGCGCGCAAGAAAGAAAACTTGCCGGATTGGGCTAAAGAGGAACACAAAGCGGTTGTGGAAACACCGCTGACGCCGGAAGCGCAACAAAAATTGAATGAACGCATCAAAAAATTAAAAAGTAGCGGAAAGGCAGGGGATGAGTGATGGATCATATCGGAAGAGCATTTTACAAATATATGAACAATCCCGAAATCAGCCAACGCTACAAAGGCATGATCGACACAATTATGCAGGATGCCGATGTCCAAGCGTTCTTCCAGAAATACGAAGAGCGACTGTCGCGGGAAATCGTCGAGAGAAGTTATTCGAAATTGCACGAATATGTGCAGGAAAAAGAGAAAATCCGGCTGGGGAAAGAATCGCAGAATCCCGGCTATGAGCCGAACCTTGTATTGAATGCCGGTTACATAGATGTCGTCTATACACCGACGGACGAGACGATGGCGAGGGAAAAAGAAAAGGAATTGCGGAGCCGCGTCCATTCGATGTCGATGCCGAAGGATGTCCGCACAGCGACGTTGGATCGCTTTGTCCAATCGAACGAGCGGATGCCGGCCATTCTGGAATCGTTGAATTTCATTGATTCATTCAATGGCAATCCGAAAGTGCATCACCAAGCGCTTTATTTCTATGGTCCATTCGGGGTAGGGAAATCCTATCTGTTGGGTGCGATTGCGCATGAATTGGCGATGGGCGGCCATCTTACGACACTGATGCATTATCCGACCTTCACGATGGAGATGAAGCAGGCGATCCAGAGCAACACGGTCAACGAAAAGATTGATGCAGTGAAGAAGGCGGAGATTCTGATGTTGGATGACATCGGAGCGGAAGCCAATTCCACCTGGATCCGCGATGAAGTGCTCGGTGTCATCCTCCAGTACCGCATGCAGGAAGACTTGCCGACATTCTTCAGTTCCAACTTTACGATGCAGCAGTTGGAGGAGCATTTGCGCATGGGCAACCGGGGCGATGACGAGCCGATGAAGGCGAAACGTCTGATGGAGCGGATCCGCTTCTTATCGCGCGAGATTCCTATGACCGGGAAGAACCGTCGTTTCGAGCAATAGGCTGACGAACCCGTTCAGCTTTTCTTATATTAAACTTGAAAACAACTATTTTTTGTGTTTAAATGGACTACAGATGAAACGAAAGACAAATCGATGAGAAAGACACCGGTGGATGAACTGATTTTTAGCGAGGGATGGCTTGGTGAAACATCCTAATCAATCATGTATCGACCCCTTTCGAGAGATTCCCTGAAACTGCAGTAGGGGGAAACGGTACGCTCGTTATCGCGTTCAAGTAAGGATGAGACAGAATCTTAAGCGGATGCCTGTCGCACTCTTTGAATTTGGGTGGAACCACGTAGACACGTCCCATTTCCGGCATAAGCTGGGGATGGGCTTTTTTTATTGCCTTTTTTAACATGAATGAATTTACACAAAAGTTCATTCATCTAAAAAAGTTGTCCAGCTTCACGGGTTAGCCCTTCGGAAATTAGATAAATCGTCCCTATTGCGCTCTACGATGCTCAGTCGGCACGATTTCCTAAATTTCTTTCAGGGCTGAACGAACCCGTTCAGCATTTCTCATCACCAATGTAAGGTCAGAATTTAATTAATTGGAGGAATCAGCATGTCAGAAATCAAAATCACTTTTCCAGACGGCGCCGTAAAAGTATTCGAAGCCGGCGTAACAGTGGAAGAAGTAGCAAAAAGCATCAGCAACAGCCTAGCCAAAAAGGCTTTGGCCGGAAAGTTCAACGGGGAATTGGTCGACTTCACCCGTCCCTTGGAGACGAATGGTTCGCTTGAAATCGTGACACCGGATCACGCAGACGGATTGGGTGTCCTGCGCCACTCGACTGCCCACTTGATGGCGCATGCCTTGACGCGCTTGTTCCCTGAAATCCATTTCGGTGTCGGTCCAGCGATCGAAACTGGGTTCTACTATGATACCGATATGGAAGTGCAGCTTGCCGAAGAGGACTTGCCGAAAGTCGAAGCGGAAATGATGAACATCGTGAAGGCGAATTATCCGATCGTCAGACGTGAAGTGAGCCGTGCGGAAGCATTGGAAATCTTCGCAAATGATCCTTACAAAGTCGAATTGATCACAGCTTTGCCTGAGGGTGACGTCATCACTGTCTATACGCAAGATGACTTCACGGACCTTTGCCGCGGCGTCCACGTGCCGGCAACCGGGAAAATCCAAGTGTTCAAACTGTTGTCGTTGGCGGGTGCCTACTGGAGAGGGAACTCGAACAACAAAATGATGCAACGTGTCTACGGAACAGCCTTCTTCGACAAGAAAGCCTTGGCTGAATTCATCAAGATGCGCGAAGAAGCAAAAGAACGCGATCACCGCAAATTGGGCAAAGAACTGGACTTGTTCATGATTTCCCCTGAAGTCGGTTCCGGTTTGCCTTTCTGGCTTCCTAAAGGCGCAACGATTCGTCGTACGCTTGAGCGTTATATCACCGACAAAGAAATCAGTTTGGGTTACCAGCACGTCTACACACCGATCATGGCGAACGTGGAATTGTACAAAACTTCAGGCCATTGGGACCACTACCATGAGGATATGTTCCCGCCGATGGATATGGGCGATGGCGAAATGCTGGTGTTGCGTCCGATGAACTGTCCGCACCACATGATGGTCTACAAGAACGACATTCACAGCTACCGCGAATTACCGATCCGCATCGCCGAATTGGGCATGATGCACCGTTACGAAAAGAGCGGCGCCTTGTCAGGACTGCAACGCGTACGTGAAATGACCCTGAATGATGCCCACGCCTTTGTCCGTCCGGATCAGATCAAGGATGAGTTCAAACGCGTGCTGCAATTGGTCATGGATGTTTACGCTGACTTCCAGATCACAGACTACCGTTTCCGCCTGAGTTACCGCGATCCTGAGGACAAAGTGAAATACTTCGATGACGACGATATGTGGAACCGCGCGGAAGCGATGCTGAAGGAAGCGATGGACGAATTTGGTTTGGAATACTTCGAAGCCATCGGCGAAGCTGCTTTCTACGGCCCTAAATTGGATGTGCAGTTCAAGACAGCGATGGGCTTGGAGGAAACGATGTCCACTATCCAATTGGACTTCCTGTTGCCTGAGCGCTTTGACCTGACTTATGTCGGCGAAGACGGCGAAAACAACCACCGTCCGGTCGTCATCCACCGTGGCGTCATCTCCACAATGGAGCGTTTTGTGGCGTATCTGATCGAAGAGTATAAAGGTGCATTCCCGGTATGGTTGGCTCCTGTCCAAGCGACGATCATCCCTGTCAACTTGGATCTGCATGCCGATCAAGCGTTTGAACTGAAAGCCGTCATGGAACAGTTGGGTATGCGCGTCGAAGTCGATGACCGCAACGAGAAGATGGGTTACAAAATCCGTGCTTCCCAGACTCAAAAAATTCCTTACCAATTGGTCATCGGCGATCAGGAATTGCTGAACGGAACCGTAACTGTCCGTCGCTACGGATCGAAAGAAATGGTTACTTTCAGCATGGATGATTTCTTGGCTGAGGTTCAATCTGAAATCAAAAACTTCAAATAATCTTATCAAATCCACATCTTTCTGAGCAAATCATGATACAATAAGTTTCAGTGATGTAGCTTTGATTCTGTTAGCTTGATGAAGGCCCGGAACATGGCAGTTTGTGTTCCGGGCCTTCGTCTTTATATAATTTGCTTAATGGGGGTTGATGAGAAGATGTTAAGAGATGAATTGATGAAAATGCTGGACGGCCGCGAAGATGACATGATCGCTTTGCGCCGTCATTTCCATGAGCATCCTGAACTGTCATTCGACGAGAAGGAAACGGCTGCGTTCATCGCCCGTTTTTATCAGGATAAACCGGTTGATGTGCAGACGAACGTCGGAAACGGCTATGGCATCGTCGTAACGATCAACGGAAAACAACCCGGCCGGACCATCGCGCTACGGGCGGATTTTGATGCGCTCCAGATTGAGGAACAGACCGGTCTGCCGTTCGCATCCAAAAATCCAGGCGTCATGCATGCCTGCGGACATGATGGACACACCGCCTATCTGATGGTCTTGGCAGATTGTCTGATCCGCCTGCGGGACAAATGGCAAGGCACCGTCAAAATCGTGCATCAGCATGCTGAAGAAATGGCCCCGGCCGGCGCCAAGAGCATCATGGATTCTGGCTTGCTGGATGATGTCGATGAAATCTACGGCATCCATTTCTATCCGGACTACGAAGTCGGCACCGTCTTTTATACCAGCGGCTACGCTTATGCAGGCTGCAGCGACATCAAAGTCACGATCCAGGGGACGGGCGGGCATGGTTCGCAACCGCACCGCTCCAACGATACGATTGTGGCGGCATCGAGCTTCGTGATGAATCTGCAGACCATCGTTTCCCGGCGCATCAACCCTTATGACATGGCTGTCGTGACGATCGGCTCCTTCGAGGCGGTCGGCAGCAGCAATGTCATCAAGGATAATCTGATCCTGCGTGGGGATGCCCGTTACATGGATCTTGAGGTCGGAAAGGTCATCGAGGAACACTTCCACCGAATCGGCCGCGGTCTTGAGGAGATGTACGACGTGAAAGTGGAGATCGACTACAACTCCGATTATCCGCCTTTGTACAACCATCCGAAGGAGACCGCGAAAGCTGCCGCTGTTCTGGAAAAGCATGGTGTGGGGTCTTACTTGAAGCAGGTCATCGAGACTTCGGCCAACACCGGAGCGGAGGATTTCGGACAGTATCTGCTGAAGATCCCCGGCGCTTTCCTGAATGTCGGCGCCCGCCCGAATCAGGCAGAAGTTTTCAATAATCATCACCCGAAATTTGACATCAATGAAAAAGCTCTATTGGTCGCGGCTAAAGCAGTCGCTGACATCACCCTTGCGGCGTTAGCCGGGGAATGAGCGTTTAGGAGGATAAAAATGGATTTAGAAAAGATAGAAACCGCCGTCCAAATGATTTTGGAGGCGATTGGGGAAGATCCGAACCGCTCAGGATTGCAGGATACACCGAAGCGGGTAGCACGCATGTATGCCGAGATTTTTTCCGGTGTCGAGAAAGACCCTGCCGATCACGCTAAGGTGGTCTTCCATGAAGACACTGACGAAATCGTATTAGTGAAGGATATTCCTTTCTATTCGACTTGCGAACATCATCTGGTGCCTTTTTTCGGGGTGGGACATATCGCTTATATGCCGAAGGATGGACAGGTAATCGGGTTGAGCAAGCTGGCGCGTATCCTGGATGAGGTCAGCAAAAAGCCGCAGATCCAAGAACGGATCACGACGACGGTTGCGGATATCCTGATGGAGCATTTGCAACCGCAGGGAGTCATGGTGGTTTTGGAAGCCGAGCATATGTGCATGACAATGCGGGGCGTGAAAAAACCGGGCAGCAAAACCGTGACATCCGCAGTCCGTGGCGCATTCAAACAATCATTCAAATCCAGAAGTGAAGTGCTGGAATTGATCAAACTGTAGACACATTACACGCTGACGAGGAGATTGGATTTTGAAACTAACAACGAAGACGAAAGTATATGACCTGTCGCAGCGCAGCCATATCATGGGGATACTGAATGTGACGCCGGACTCGTTTTCTGATGGTGGAGAGTGGAATACGGTCGAAAAAGCTGTTGCCCACGCCCTAGAAATGGTTGCGGATGGCGCCGATATCATCGACATCGGCGGGGAATCCACACGCCCGGGCCACACTCAGATTTCTGATGAAGAGGAAATCGCCCGCGTGGTACCGATCATTGAAGCACTCAAAAAGGCAGTCGATGTGCCGCTTTCGATCGACACCTACAAGTCGGCGGTTGCCCGCGCGGCTTGTGAAGCGGGCATCGATATCATCAATGATATCTGGGGCTGCAAGTACGATCCCGAGATCGCAGCGGTGGCGGCGGTATTTGATGTGCAGATCATTTTGATGCATAACCGGGAAAAACCGGATTATGCCTTTTTGATCGAAGATATGCTGGCTGACTTGGCGAAGAGCGTACGGATCGCAGTGGATGCTGGCGTTCCGAGACATAATATCATCTTGGATCCCGGCTGCGGATTCGGAAAAACCTATGAAGATAATCTGAATGTAGTCCATCATCTGAAGCGATTTGTGGATCTTGGGTACCCAGTGCTCTTGGGAACGTCCCGGAAAAGGTTCATCGGAACGGCACTTGGCGATCTCCCTTTCAAGGAGCGCGATCTGGGGACGGCCGCAACGACTGCTTTGGGCATCGTGAACGGCGCCCAGCTGTTCCGCGTGCACAATGTGAAGGCCAATGCGGAAATGGCACGGATGATGGATATCATGTTGAAAAAAGGAGAGAGCCCGATTGGATAAAATCTATTTGAATAATCTGCAGTTCTATGCCTTTCATGGATTGAATGCGGAAGAAAAGGTGTTGGGACAACGCTTCAACGTAGATGTTGTGCTGCACACCGATACAAAAAAAGCCGGCTACAGCGACAAAATGGAGGATTCGATCCATTACGGACATGCCTACAAGACCGTCAAAGCGGTAGTGGAGGGCGAAAACTTCAACCTGATCGAAGCTTTGGCAGAACATATCGCCATCGCTTTGCTTACGCGCTTCGACGGGCTGCAGGCTTGCCAAGTGAAAGTGATCAAACCGGATCCTCCGATCGTCGGCCATTATGATTCCGTTGCGGTTGAAATCTACCGTGAAAGGGAAGGGAGCTAAGCGCATGCCTATCGTGTACATCGCCTTAGGCACGAATCTGGAACCGCGCGCGGACCATCTCGAAAAAGCTTTGGAGCTCTTCCGGGCCTTGCCGGATGTGGAAGTGAAACGCGTATCATCCATTTATGAGTCGAAACCCGTCGGCTATCTCGACCAACCGGATTTCCTGAACCTTGTGTTCGAAGCGGAAACGGACCTGCTGCCTTTGGCTTTGCTGGACAGATGCCAAAGCATCGAGCAGGAACTCGGAAGAGTGCGCACCATCCGATTCGGCCCGCGCACCTTGGACGTCGACATCGTTTTGTACGGAGTGGAGCGTTTGGACGAAGAACGGTTGACCGTTCCGCATCCGCGGATGCAGGAGCGCGCCTTTGTGCTGTTGCCCTTGCAGGAACTGAATCCCGAATATGTTGTTCCGGAATGGAACAAAACAGTCAATGAATTAGTGGCGGAATTGCCAGCGAATGATCTCGAAGAAATCTGGCAATACGCACCTGAATCCTGAATATCTGATCATATCTTGAAAAAGAACATTTTTAGAGAAATGCGCTTGACGTTTTCATTTAAACAAGGTATACTATAAAAGTTGAGAAATTAAGCAGAAGCACCCGCTTCTCGCCTAAGTGGACAATTGCGTCCCTGGGCCAGATATGTACAAGTAACTTGCAGCAATGCGAGTATTGTCGGCGGGTTATTATGACCCGCCGGCTTTTTTCTGCGTTCTTTCTCTCAAATATCATGGAGGTGAACGACCATAGCAAAAGATATGATGGTTAACGACGGCATCCGTGCCCGCGAGCTACGCATTATCGGTAGTGACGGCGAGCAACTAGGAGTCAAATCGAAAAGTGATGCATTGCAGATTGCAGAGGCAGCAAATTTAGATTTAGTTTTGGTATCGCCAAATGCAAACCCGCCCGTTGCCCGTATTATGGATTACGGCAAGTTCCGTTTCGATCAACAAAAACGTGAACGTGAAGCCCGTAAAAACCAAAAAGTGGTAAGCCTAAAAGAAGTACGCTTGAGTCCTTCCATCGACGAAAATGATTTTCAAACGAAAATGCGGAATGCTCGCAAATTCTTAGAAAAAGGTGACAAAGTGAAAGCATCCATCCGATTCAAAGGACGTGCAATCACCCACAAAGAGATCGGACAAAGGGTCCTTGATCGCCTTGCATCTGAGCTTACTGACGTTTCGACGATTGAATCTCATCCTAAAATGGACGGAAGAAGCATGTTCTTGATGTTGGCGCCCAAAGCCGATAAATAAATTTGTAACTTAATTTAGGAGGAAAGACAAATGCCAAAACAAAAAACTCACCGTGGATCAGCTAAACGTTTCAAAAGAACTGGTAACGGCGGACTAAAACGTTGGAGCGCTTTTACAAGCCATAGATTCCACGGAAAAACGAAGAAACAAAGACGTCAATTGCGTCAGGCTTCAATGGTCAGCGCATCTGATATGAAACGCATCAGCCAACAATTATCACAAATGAAATAATTCTAAACAACAATACGAGATAGAACTTTGGTTCTAATAAGGAGGAAATCACTATGCCACGTGTAAAAGGTGGGACAGTAACCCGTAAACGCCGCAAAAAGATTATTAAATTATCTAAAGGTTATTACGGTTCAAAACATACATTATTCAAAACAGCTAAAGAACAAGTAATGAAATCTTATACTTATGCTTACAGAGACCGTCGTCAAAAGAAACGTGACTTCCGTAGATTATGGGTCACTCGTATCAACGCGGCTGCTCGTATCAACGGCATGAGCTACAGCACTTTGATCCACGGATTGAAACTTGCTGGTATCGAAATGAACCGCAAAATGTTGGCTGACTTGGCTGTTACAGACGCTGCAGCTTTCACTGCGGTAGCTGAACAAGCTAAAGCTGCATTAGCTAAATAATTTTTGAATCGTTGCCTCCCCGTTCTTTGACTGGGAGTGCGGCGATTTTTTTGTTTTTTTACTGTGAATGCTATACTGATATTATGTCACTAAATCAATGGGGGTATCATTTTGGAAGAGAAAGAATTACAGATGTTGATCGATCTGACGGATGCTAGAGGCGTTCCGGGCAATGAAGGCGAGGTCCGCGAAGTCTTCAGACGTTATGCCGAACCTTTCGCCGAAAGCTTTTCGCAGGACGGATTGGGCGGTCTCTTTGCCAAACATACAGGCACGGAAGAGGGGCCGACCATTTTGTTGGCGGGGCACTTGGATGAAGTGGGCTTCATGGTCACGAACATAACCGAGAAGGGCTTCATCAAATTCCAAACTTTGGGAGGCTGGTGGAATCAGGTCATGCTGGCCCAGCAAGTGGAAATCACCAACTCGAAAGGCGAGCGCTGCCACGGGGTCATCGGCTGCAAACCGCCGCATGTCCTGACGCCGGAAGCACGCAAAAAGCCATATGAAATCAAAGATATGTTCATCGATATCGGCGCTTCTTCGAAAGAACAAGTAGCGGAATGGGGCATCAAGCCCGGCGATATGATTACGCCTTACATTTCCTTCAAACGCATGAACGATTCCAAATTCCTGTTGGCGAAAGCTTGGGATAACCGCATCGGTCTGGCCGTTGCGCTCAAAGTGTTGGAAAATGTCGCCAAAGCCGGGCACCCGAATGTGATCTTCAGCGGCGGAAATGTCCAGGAGGAAGTAGGTCTGCGCGGCGCGAAGACGGCCACGCACATGATCCGTCCGGACATCGCGTTCGCCTTGGACACAGGCACGGCAGGGGATACCCCGGGAATGACGCCTCAAGAAGCGGATTCCGAATTAGGCAAAGGGCCGCAGTTATTGATTTATGATGCGTCGATGATTCCGCATCGTGGCTTGCGCGACTTCATCGTCGGAGTTGCCGAAGAATGCGGCATTCCCTTCCAGTACACAGTCATCACGGGCGGCGGAACGGATGCCGGCGCCCAGCATCAGAGTTTGGATGGCATTCCTTCCTTTGCGATCACAGTGCCGGTGCGTTATCTGCATTCGCACACGTCCATGATTCATGAAGATGACTATCTGAATGCTGTCAAATTAGTCACGGAATTAGTCAAACGTTTGGATGGCGAAACGGTCAATCAGATCCGCGAAAACGTCTAAAAATAGGAACAGCATGAACATCTGTCGAAAAGTATCCACATATTTTCGTGGGTGGATAGAGTAAGATATAGATAATGTTAAAATGGGTATCAAGAAAGCGAGAGGAGGGGATGGCAGGATGGAGAAAATGAAAAGACGTATCGCGATCATCGGCGGCGGGCTGAGAGGATTGACGGCCGCTTATGAAATCGATAAAGCCATCCGGGAACAAAACCTCCCGTTTGAATATGTAGTTCTGGAGGATCGATCCTCTGTTGGCGGCATGATCCACACGATTGATGTGGACGGGTATGCGATTGATGTAGGAGCAACGGCTTTCGATTCGAGGCGGACGGATATTTCCGGTTTTCTGCAGGAATTGGGCTTGGAAAATGAAAAACAATTCAGCTATGGGGGCAAATTGGTGTTGTTCGATGGAAATGCGGTCATTGATGACGTTATGCCAACCTACCACGGCATCCCGCTTTTTCTTAACGATATTTGGAAGGCCAATGGACTGACCTTGGATGCAAAGGTACGGGCATTCATGAACAGCATTTTTCTGTCCAAAAGTCTGCATGAGAACCCGGAATATTCAACCGACAACTTTTTGGAATTCCGCTTGGGACGGGAAGTGGTCGATTACATGGCTGAGCCCTACTATCCGGATAACGTCTATGGCTCCATGGAACTGATGCCGATAAAATTGTTCGATGAAAATTTGGTGACCATCTACGGGAAGGCGCATATCGGCAAGCACAAAAAAGAACAGCTGATGCGCTATGCCGATGGGTCCGGCCAGGAGTATAGCTTCAAGGAAGGTTTAGCAACTCTAACCAAACGTCTGGCCCAACATACGGAAGGCCATCTATACCTGAATCAGAAAGTGAAATCGTTGAGCGCTGTGTCAGAAGACATTCTGTTGATTGAATTGAACGGACGCGAATCCATGCGGGCAGGCAGTGTTGTCGTCACAACAAACCCCCAGGAATCCCTTGGGTTTTTGGAGGGGTTCGCTAGTGAAATTGCTTTTCCGAAGGCCCAAAGCACGAGTGTCGGCACAGTTTTCTTCAAAATAAATAAAAAATCAGTCAAAAACATGCCTGAAGGGCAAGGGTTTGTGATTCCGCGGAGAAGTTCCTTCCATAGCACGAAGGTTGTCGTTTTGAACAACAAATGGCCGCTGTTTGAACAAGCGGACTATTATTACGTGCTTGTGGAATTCGGCAGACGTCTGGAAGAAACATTGATAGAATTAGCCGATGATCTTGTGGTGGATATCATCAAAAATGAAGTGAAGGAAATTTTGGCTCTGAGCGAGGACCCGTTGCAGTCCACTTTTTATCGCTGGGAAAAGGCTGTGCCCCATTTCAGTTTGCAGCAACGGCAAGAGATGCTGGATGCAGGCTATCCAGTCCGTCAAGAGTATGCAAAAAGAGGCGTTTTTGTGGGGGGGAACGGGATCACTGGTTATGGCATGGAAAATGCCATCATTGAGGGGAAACGCTTAGCCCATGAGGCGATCCTTTACATGAAAAAAATGGAAAATAATGACAGTCCGAATGCATAATGGAACAGTCCGCCTATCTGTATGTTTACAGATAATGGCGGACTGTTTTTGATTTCATATAGTGTTTGTTTTTGTTTGGTGCTATAATGAATCCAACGATATCGAACTGTTGTTGTTTAGTGTTGAAACTGTTTCTTTTCGTTGCCGTGAAAGAGTTTGCCATTGAGGATGGCTTGAGGCATGATATAATCTGGATAGGATTATTTGCTTATCAGATATTGGATTGGAGGACATTTAATGGAATTGACAATTTTGGGCTGCATGGGCGGCTATCCCACAAAAGATGTCGGTACGACAGCATATCTGCTGACATCCGCTGATTTCAGACTACTGATCGACGTAGGCAGCAACGCTTTGTTGTCTCTGGAGCATCATCTGGACCCGTTGGATTTGGATGCGGTCATCCTGACGCACTATCACGCGGACCATATTGCGGACTTGGGTGTCCTGCAATATACTTTTCAGCTGAAAGAGCCTGCAGAAGGCAAATCAAAAAAAATACTTCCGATATACGGTCATACTGAATCGGAATTTTTCCGCTTGTTGGCTATACCGGGAGTGAGTGAAGGGATTGCCTATGTTCCAACGGAAACGTTGGATTTGGGGCCATTCCGGATCCGTTTTTTGAAAACCATCCATCCGGTTCCTTGCTATGCGTTGCGGATCGAGGAGATCGCCACCGGGAAAGTCTTCGTTTTCGGTGCAGATTCAGCCTATCTAGCGGCATTCGTTTCTTTTGTGAAGGACGCTGACCTGTTCTTGGCTGATGCGAACTTGTTCAATGGCAATGAGCGTCACCATGCGCATATGACTGCGGGCGAAGTTGGGGCGATAGCCCAAGCTGCTGGAGTCAAACAGCTGGTCCTGACGCATTTGCCTCAAAAAGGCGAGCTATCCGTCTTGCTGGATCAAGCGAAAGAGGCAGCACCGTCCGTATCCGTCACGCTTGCCGAAAAGGACCGGATCATCACAATCTGATCGCGTCCATCAATCAGAACGAAACAGTACGAAACAACAAATTGAATGAAGAATGGGAGAGAAAAACTTATGTATTTTGTGGATAATCAAGGACAGCTGGATCCTAGCGTAAATATTGCCTTGGAGACATTTTTATTGAAGGAAAAAATCTTCGATGAGCCAATCCTATTGTTCTATATCAATGAGCCGTCGATCATCATCGGCCGCAACCAGAATACGATCGAAGAAATCAATGCGGACTATGTCGAAGCAAATAAGCTACACATTGTCCGCCGTATGTCCGGGGGCGGTGCAGTGTACCACGATTTGGGGAACTTCTCTTTCTGCTTCATCACGAAGGATGACGGTGATTCATTCCGCGATTTCGGGAAATTCACAAAACCGGTCATTTCCTTTTTGCACAGCGTAGGCGTAAAAGAAGCTGAATTAAAAGGCAGAAACGATTTGGTCATCGGAGAGAAAAAATTCTCGGGGAATGCCATGTATGCGACAAACGGAAGGATGACCGCCCATGGGACGATCCTATTCGATTCCGATCTGGATGCCGTAACCGGCGCATTGAAACCACGCAAAGAGAAAATCGAATCGAAAGGCATCAAGTCGATCCGCAGCCGCGTGACCAACATCAAACCTTTTGTTGATGAGGCTTATCAAAACCTGACTACGGAAGAATTCCGCGATTTGATGTTGTTGTCGATTTTTGATGTCGAGACGCGTGAGGAAGTAAAAGAATACCATTTGACCGATGAGGATTGGAAACGCGTTTATGAAATCCGCGAAGAGTACTTCGGCAACTGGGATTGGAATTACGGCAAATCACCCAAATTCGAGATCCAAAAACATCATCGTTTTCCGATCGGATCCATTGAAGTCCGCTTGAACGTGGAGGATGGGCATATCCAACAGCTGAAGGTTTTTGGAGATTTCTTTGGACTGGGAGAAATCAAAGATGTTGAGGATGCTTTTATCGGTGTCAAATATGCCAAAGAGGATATCCTGGCTAAATTGAATGAACTTGACATCAAAAAATATTTCGGCAATGTGACAGCGGAAGAATTGCTTGAAGAATTGTACTGATAAAGAAAGAGAAGCCCCGCAACTAGCGGAGCTTCTCTTTTGCATCTTTATGGCTGAACAACCCGTTCAGCATTTCCTTGATCGAATTTAATGGCTAGCGGTCCAAGCCTGCCTCTCGGAAATTAGATAAATCTGACCCATTGCGCTCTACGATGCTCATTCAGGGCCAGATTTCCTAAATTTCTTTCGAGGCAGAACGGGCTTGTACCGCTTTTCTTATTATCTGTGGAGGCCGATTGCTGTTTCCATGCGTTTCAGGGTTTCGGAGGCAATTGCATTCGCTTGTTTTGCGCCTGCATCCAAAATGTCATCCAATTCTTTGGAACTCAATAATTCGTAATAACGATTCTGCATCGGTTCCAATTCAGCGACGATGGCATCGGCCAATTTTTCTTTGAAATTGCCGTAGCCTGAGCCGGCGAATTCGTTGACCAAGTCATCGATCGAGCGATCGGTAAAGGCTGAGAAGATCGTCAATAAGTTCGAGATGCCAGGCTTGTTTTCTTTGTCGTATTCAATGATGCCGCTTGAGTCGGTGACGGCACTCTTGATTTTTTTACGGATTACTTTTGGCTCATCCAGCAAAGAGATGTAGCCTTTGGTGTTCTTGTCGGATTTGCTCATTTTGCTGGTAGGATCTTGGATGCTCATGATCCGGCCGCCGTCTTCGGGAATCATAGGTTCCGGCATGGAGAGGATTTTTTTGCCTTTTCCATACTTGTTGTTGAAACGCTGCACAAAGTCCCTTGTCAATTCCATGTGCTGCTTCTGATCTTCGCCGACAGGGACAAAATCCGTATTGTAGAGGACGATATCCGCTACCATCAAAGGAGGGTAGGTCAGCAATCCAGCCGAAACCGTCTCTTGTTTGGATGATTTATCTTTGAATTGGGTCATTCTCTCCAATTCGCCCAGGTAAGTGTTGCATTGGACGATCCAAGCAGCTTGAGCATGGGCAGGGACTTCCGATTGGATGAAGATAGTCGATTTGTTAGGATCGATTCCCAGCGCTAAATAAAGAGCCGCCAAACCACGTGTCCGTTCGGTCAAGGTGGTTGGATCTTGTGGAACAGTTATCGCATGCTGGTTTACGATGCAGTAGGTGCAGTCATACTCTTCTTGACGCTGCACGAATTGTTTCATCGCTCCGATATAGTTCCCGATTGTCGGGATACCACTGGGCTGAACGCCGGAAAATATTTTCTTTTTCATAGAAAGCCTCCTAGTTTAAGTACGTCACTTTTCATTATAACGCAAATCGGGTTTGTATTCACGATTTAATTCTGGTGCACAAAGTCGGATGATTGCGGAGGGAATGGAAGCGTTTTTAAAATATAGACTGAATTCGGAAAAAAATAATTATCAAACGATATTTATTATAAATTGTAAAATTTCGGAATTGAGATATGTAAGTCGGAAATGCCGTTAAATAAGGTTTTCACAAACTATTTACTGACTATTAAAAAGTGCGAATGTGTCGTAAATGTGACAGAAATTTGTAGAACCCTAAAAAAAAGGATAGCTATTGTGCGTGGCTTGGTTTATAATAATAGTTGTAAGTGGTTCACAAATAAAACTTACGAATAAAGGAGAGATCAGAGATGGTAACATTATATACTTCCCCAAGTTGTACCTCATGTCGTAAGGCACGTGCATGGCTAGAAGACAATAACATCCCTTATACTGAAAGGAATATATTCTCCGAACCTTTGACAGAAATTGAAATCAAAAGCATCCTGAAAATGACTGAAGAAGGCACTGAGGAAATTATTTCCACTCGATCCAAAGCATTCCAAGAACTGAACATCGACTTAGACGAATTACCTTTAAATACATTATTCACTTTGATCGAGGATAATCCCGGCCTGTTGCGTCGTCCGATCATTCTGGACGAGAAACGTTTGCAAGTGGGATACAACGAAGACGAAATCCGTCGTTTCTTGCCGAGGGAAGTCCGCGCGCTGGAATTACAAAAAGCGCAGAGATTGGCAAACTTCTAGTCAACAGCAACTAAACAGGAATAAACAGACAAGTGCACCGGACAAACGGCTGTACTTGTCTTTTTTGACCGGCAAACTTCATTATTTTGATATGAAAGACACGCTTAGATGAGAAAACAAATGAGAAGTTGAAAGATTTTATGCTTTTGTCTTTACATTTTTGCGATTTGATTTACAATGGGTATAAGAAAAATAGGGAAAGAAAAGTGGGGTGAAGCATGATGGAAATGGAAAACATCAACGAAAACACAATTCGCGTTTTGATTGAGAATTCTGATTTAGAGGAAAGAGGCATCACCTTTCTGGATTTATTAGGAAATCAAAAGCAAATCGAGAGCTTTTTCTACAGCATCCTCGAGGAAGTCGATGTTGATAATCAATTTCATGAATCAGATGCAATTACTTTCCAAGTGCTGCCTAATGGGAATGGATTAGAGTTATTCATCAGTAAAGGGATGAATAATGAAGACGACTTCGACATGGCGAATGGCTCCAATCAATTGGAGCATGTAGTGGATTATATCAAAAAACAGACAAAGAGTTTCAACGCACGTGATAAAACGGATGTTGAATCTGAAGAAGATGATATGGCACCTTTGGAAGTCGTATTTAAATTCCAGAGTTTTGATGACTTCTTGGAGCTGGCGAAACGGATGTTTTTGGAGAGCGGCGTATCTTCGCTTTACTATTATGATAATCAATATTATTTGGCGGTTGTCTACTTCATAGATGAGATGACGGAAACGAATATCGACAATGAAATTTTGAAGGCCTTGGAATTTTCTGAGGAATCTGATATTGCTGTTGAGATATTGGGCGAATACGGTAAGTTGGTCATCCAAGACAACGCATTGGAATCAGCCAGACACTACTTTAAATAATCTGATCCGACCCCGAAAAGGGTCGGATTTTTTGCATTTCAAATAGTATGATTGTTTTAAGTAAATATTGCATCACCGTAGGTATTTTATCCATTTGCAACAACATTCTGCATTCCAAACCGATGGCTAGCGTTCCAAGCCTGCCTCTCGGAAATTAGATAAATCTGACCCATTGCGCTCTGCGATGCTCATTTGCATGGGACTCTTAGGGATTCATCCCTTAGAGCCCCAGTACAAGGTGACCGTAGGAAACGTTGCAGGGCCAGATTTCCTAAATTTCTTTCGAGGCAGAGCGGGCTTGGAACGCTTTTCTAATTTTTTTGCGGATATTATGGGAAACAGACAGAAAGGGCGGTTGCTTATGCTGATTGCTAGAAATGCTAATGGGGAACTGATTCAGGCTTACCAGGCTTCAAAAGAAAAAGACAAGAAGGGTGAAGAATATTATTGCCCGGCCTGCAAGGGGAAGTTGGTGCTGAAAAAAGGAAACATCATGGTTGCACATTTTGCCCACCGTCAACATTCGGATTGTGCCGTTTTTTCGGAAGGCGAAACGCTTCCCCACCTGAAAGGGAAGCAGTTGCTTTTTGAGAAGTTCAAGAGTGAAGGCTTTGAAGTCATGTTGGAGTGTTGGCTGCCGGAATTGCAGCAGCGCCCGGATCTCCTGCTTGTTCTTGCGGATGAAAAGAAAATTGCTGTGGAGTACCAGTGCAGTCCGATTTCTCCTGCCGATTTGTTGGCCCGGACACAGGGATACCAACGATTCGGCTACGAAGTATGGTGGATTTGTGGGATGAACTATCAACCGGGTGGCATCAAAATGACGCAGTCCATCTATCAATTCTTGAAGCATTCCGTCGCACTTGGAAGTTGGATCGGTATTCTGGATACCCAGACGGAAGAACTGGCCATCTATCACCACCTCAAGTTGGGCAGTGATGATCGTTTTCATTTTGTGAAGACGGCGATTCCTTTGGAGGGACTCAAACGTGCTTGCTTAGAGAATCTCTATAGGAAGGGGCAGTTGCCGGGTGCTTCCGATTTGATGCCTAAAACTTACGGAAAAAATGTCCCACGAAAGCATATGCAGGCGAAGGATATCAATCTGTTGCGGTACCGCACCGACCCGGAGCACCGGAAATTTCTGTTGGCGGTCTATCTCGATCGGAAAGACCTTTATCATTTGCCTGCAGTTCTGTTCGAATTGCCTTGCCGAACATTAGGCATCCGCACACCGGCCTACATCTGGCGGTACTATCTTCTCCGGGATTTCAGCGGTCCGGAAACGATAAAGCCTCTCACAAAAAAACAGTTGCTTGATTGGCTGGCAAAATGCATACGCATGAACATGATCCGGACAAGGACATCGAAGGAAGTTGATGAGGCGAATTTATGGGAACCGTTGCTCCAATTCATGATGCGCCTGGTCGAGGATGGGCATGCCGCAGCCATCGGCAGGGAAGAATGGGTTCTGCTTTCCGCACCGTTGGAAGGAAAAACGGATGGTCATCAATCGTGCTTGGGTTAGAACTTGTATATTCTTGCCAGTACCCTTTCGGCCCTAAGGTATGATAAAATTATACTATTGAAAAATTAGAGGGGGAAACCGCATGACAAGCACACAGAAACGACTGAAGAGAGCGGAGGTCCCGGAGACTTCCACATGGGATTTGACAGCGATCTTTGCGACAGATGAAGCTTTCGAGAAAGCGTTGGACGAATTAGCGGGTGCAGTGCCGTTCGTGAAGGCCTTGCAAGGATCCGTCGGCTCAAGCAGTCAATCTTTGCTGAAAGGGATTGAAGAAGTCCTCAAGATCAACCAGAAATTGGAACGGGTCTATGTTTACTCCCATCTGAAGAATGATCAGGATACTGCGGACAGCCTGTATCAGAATCTGCACGACAAAGCCTTGTCGATCTTGACGAGCGTCAGTGAAGCGACGTCTTGGTTCGAACCGGAAATACTGGAGATTCCGGAGGACGAGCTGGAGAAATACTTCGCAGAAAACGAAAAGCTGCAGCCGTATGCGCATCTTTTGGATAGTCTAACCTCTGCTCGTGAGCATGTCCTGTCCGCCAGAGAAGAAGAGCTGTTGGCGGGGGCCGGGGAAATTTTTGCTGCGCCAAGCAAGACTTTTTCGGTTCTAAATAACGCAGACATCACCTTCCCGACAGTGAAGAATGAAGAGGGCCAAGATGTCCAACTGACTCACGGTTTGTATGGGAAATTGATGGAAAGTCCGGATCGGGAAGTGCGCGAAGGAGCGTTCAAAGCGCTCTACCAAACGTATGAGGGTCTAAAAAATACATTTGCGACCACCTTATCCACGAACGTGAAGGCGCACAATTACAAAGCCAAAGTGCATAAATATGAATCTGCTCGTGCATCGGCGCTGGCAAACAATCACATTCCTGAAGCGGTTTATGATACGTTGCTCCAGGTGGTCAATGAGCACCTGCCTTTGCTGCATCGCTATGTGGACTTGCGCAAAAACTTGTTGGATGTCGAGGAGTTGCATATGTACGATATGTATACGCCATTGACAGGGGAAGCCCCAATCAAATACAGCATCGAGGCAGCGACGGAAGAAACCTTGAAAGGACTTCAGCCGCTTGGAGAGGATTATCTGGCTATACTCCAGGCAGCATTCGGCAGCCGCTGGATCGACTGGTTTGAGAATGAAGGCAAACGCAGCGGAGCTTACTCTTCCGGCGCCTATGACACGAATCCGTATATCCTGATGAATTGGCAAGATTCATTAAATGAACTGTATACCTTGGTCCATGAATTGGGCCACAGTGTGCACAGCTATCTGACGAGAAAAAATCAGCCGTATGTGTACGGGGATTATTCGATCTTCCTTGCCGAAATCGCTTCGACGACGAATGAAAATATTTTGACAGATTACTTGCTGAAGACCCAAACCGATCCAAAGGTCCGCATCTATATTTTGAATCATTACCTGGACGGCTTCAAAGGGACAATTTTCCGCCAGACCCAATTTGCTGAATTTGAGCACTACATCCATCAGCAAGCCTGGGCAGGTGTTCCGTTGACGCAAGATTTCATGACTTCCTATTATGCAGAACTGAATGCCAAATATTATGGTTCGACCGTCGAAAAGGACCCTGAGATCGGCATCGAGTGGACCCGCATCCCGCATTTCTACTATAATTATTACGTTTACCAATACGCTACCGGCTTTTCGGCTGCAACGGCATTGGCAAAACGCATCGTGGAGGGTGAAGAAGGCGCGCTGGAGAAGTACCTTTCCTATCTGAAAGCAGGAAACAGCGACTATCCGATTGAAGTGATGAAAAAAGCAGGCGTGGATATGACCCAGTCCGCTTATATCGAGGATGCGATGAAAGTGTTCGAGGAACGTCTGAATGAACTGGAACAATTGATTGCAGCGCAACAAGCGTAGTCAAAAAGAGCACCATTAATAAACTGAAACGTCAAAAAAAGCTTCGTGGTCCTCAATGGACCACGAAGCTTTTTAGCATCAGTGTGTGATGCGTAGGTAGTTTTTTCCGATCGTCGTAATATTTGTTTTTTTCATAGTGGCACTCTTCTGTTCGCATGCAACCGAGCAATCTTTGATCACTTCATGAAGTACCTCGGCAGTGATGTTGTCCTCCAACAAAAGGCCGTATTGATAATTCAGATTATCAAAGATGACAAGCGACGGATTCGTTTTGATGTTCATCTCCTGTGCGATGTGCTGATCTGCTTCGTAGCTGCTTTTTACGAAAGGAGATTCTTTGTCCTCAAAGAACATGTCGACATCCAGGTTGGCTTTGGCTGCCACTTCCGCCAGCAATTCATTTGAGTAGATGGTTTTGCCGTCCGCAAGTGATTTCTGCAGATGGAGCAAAAAGTTGCGGCCGCGTTTTTTGCCTTGCATCAAAGCAGCCTTGTATGCCAATGAGGCATCATAGATTGAACTATATATTTGATTACGTAAGGTTAAATCTTTTTCCGGTAAATTTAATCGCTTCATATACTGAGTGACGGTATTGAAATTATGGAACGTTATGAAACGGAAGTGGACTTTAGGTCCATCCAACGAACTCATGAATTTCAGGACTTCTTGTTCCGTACGGTAGCATTTGTAGCCGATCGGGTTCACAAATAGATAAAGCTCAAAAATCTGTTGAGGAGAAGAGATAGAATCAGTTGTATTCTGTTTTGACCTATACATTTTATCCCTCCCTCTTTCCTATTTTGCTTACTTTAAGTTTACCAAAAAAAAGCCTAAACAAGTAGCAATAAGGCTTTTCGAAGAGCTACCTTTTGAAGTCAGGCAATAGTTCTTCCGTGAGGCCTTCTTTTTTCTTGTTCAGTATCTTCTGTTTCATTGTCAAGGTGTATTTTACGAGACAATTAACTAATTTGCAACTAAATCGACTGATTTTTTTATCTTGTATGCATTTAAATCCGATTTATGAGGGAGGATTTCACGGTTTTGTCTGTTTTCTCGCAAGGGAATAAGCAAAAAGACCCATTCTCCGCTTAGATTTCCGGATAATGGGTCTGACTGTATGGGCCGTTGTCGGTTACGGACTATTGGTGTGTCGTCGAATTGGGATAGGCCAGCATGCGTTCAATTTTCTGTTTCGCTTTACGGACTTTGATGTCGTGAAGTTTCAGGAAACTTTGGAAAGCGAGAGCCCCTTCTTCCAAAGAGTCGGCCTCAAATTCCAATTCGTAGTCCATTTGATCTTGGTAGAAGCTTTTATCCAAGAAGTAGGTCCCTTTGTCCCCGGGAAAATCATAGCGAATGGTTGAGAGCTGCCCGATGATCACAAGATCTTCTATAGCTATGCCTAACTCCTTCAGTTTATCGGCCACATTTCCCGATGTCTTCATTCGGTGGGAGTCGACCAAAGCTTTTGCTTCTTCAAGAGGTAGATCGTCGTTTGTTTCTAATTTTTCATTTTCCTGAATAGGCGTTTTTAGTGTGATTTCACTTTTATCTTCATACATACGGATGCGCAGTCCGCTGTTCAGGCCCTTGAGTTTATAATCAAGTGTATCGAAATAGATGTTGGTTTGTTTGACAGGGTCTGTTTCATCAAGGTTGAAGGCAGAAAGCAACGCTTCGTATTCTTCTTTATTCAATAGGTTTTTGAATTCTTTTTCAATATTTTGGCTCATCGTGATTACTTCCTTTCGGTTTTGAGGTTCGTTTTGGTCGCGACAGCTGTTCAAAAATTCGAACCTTCGTTACAGTCAGTTCACCAGCGGATAGACCAGCAGGCGGTGTGAAAACTTATTCTTATTGTATCATAAGTTAGGTGGAGTTGATTATTTAGAGCCGCTGGTTCAAAAAGCATCCCGTGTATATTGGAAGTAAAAATGAATTCGGTCCTTTTCGACAAGAATTGTATAGAATCATAAATAATTGTGATAAAATAAAGTAGCATATACTATATGATAGGGTGTCGTTCTATGGAAAATAAGGAAGTTGAAAACTGGGATTCATTTTTAGCGCCGTACGAACAAGCGGTGGACGAATTAAAAGTTAAGCTGAAGGGAATCCGTAAGCAATACCGCGATGAGAATGCGCACGCGCCCATTGAATTCATCACTGGCCGCGTCAAAACGAAGGAAAGCATATTGGAAAAGGCTGAAGTCCGGGATATTGACCTGACCAGACTGGAACAGGACGTGCAGGATATTGCCGGCCTGCGGATCATGTGCCAATTTGTAGAGGACATACACGAAGTTGTGCGCCTTTTACGGGCAAGAAAAGACTTTAAGATCATCATAGAACGGGATTATGTTACACATAAAAAAGAGAGCGGTTATCGCTCATACCATATGGTGATCGAATATCCGGTCCAACGCATTTTCGAAGAGAAGAAAATACTTGTCGAAATTCAGATCAGGACACTGGCCATGAATTTTTGGGCAACAATCGAACATTCGTTGAACTACAAATATCGGGGCGAATATCCGGAAGAACTGCATGACCGCCTGATACGCGCGGCAGAAGCAGCCTTCCAACTTGACGAAGAGATGTCGGAAATACGCGAAGAAATCAAGGATGCACAGCGCTATTTTTCCGATAAAAAAGAATAAAGATGACAAGGTTGATCGAGAGGAGTCCAAATATGAAAATTGCACTGGTCCATAACCAGACGCCAGAGACTTTATCGGTCGCGGCGAAATTCAAAGAGATGTGCCTCTCTGAAAAAATCGGAATTGTCACGGACCATCCGGATCTCGTGGTGTCGATCGGGGGCGACGGCACCTTGCTGTCAGCTTTCCATAAGTACGAAAGCCAATTGAGCCAAGTGCGTTTTGTGGGGATCCATACCGGGCACCTGGGATTTTATACAGATTGGCGGACCTACGAACTGCCGGAGCTTGTCGAAAGCCTTAAGCATGATAAAGGGGAAAGTGTCAGCTATCCCTTGCTCGATATCCGCGTCAAGTATGCGGATGAGGAGGAAGAAACCCGCTATATCGCTTTGAATGAAGCGAGTCTGAAGAAAATGGACGGGACGATGGTTTGCGATATCTACGTGAAGGATGAGCTGTTCGAGACATTCCGGGGCGATGGTCTTTGTGTTTCCACGCCTACAGGTTCGACAGGTTTCAGTAAATCGCTTGGCGGAGCTGTTATCCATCCCCGAACGGAAGCTATTCAGCTGACGGAGA
This sequence comes from Trichococcus patagoniensis, assembly GCF_003051085.1. Taxonomy (GTDB): domain Bacteria; phylum Bacillota; class Bacilli; order Lactobacillales; family Aerococcaceae; genus Trichococcus; species Trichococcus patagoniensis. Next base: position 72,192 of record NZ_QAOM01000001.1, read on the forward strand.
TGGCTTCAGTGAATAACCGCATCTATCGGACGCTGAGCTCGCCCATGATCATTGCGAAAGACGAATGGATCGTCATCTATCCGCACAAGGAAGATCGCTTGATTTTGTCTGTAGATCATTTGACATTCAAGAAAAGAAGCATCGAACGATTGGTTTATCGGATTGCCCAGGAGCGTGTGCATTTTGCGCGTTATCGTCACACGCATTTCTGGGATCGGGTCGAAGATGCATTCATCGGCGTAAAGAAAAACGACAGGAACGAACGGACAAAGGAGCGGTGAATATGGCGACTAAAAAGTGGCTGCTGAAGACGCGTTTGAAGGAACAGCACATCGAAACGCTTAAGGAACTCTACCCGGATTACGAGATGATTACCGATGAAGCGGAAACAGAAGCGTTCGGTACAGTCGAGTGGACTGTCGGCTGGAATGACAAATTGACCAACCTGTTGGAGGGAGGGCAGTTGCCTGCATTGAGATGGGTCCAAGCGATTTCGGCGGGCGTGAACAGCCTTCCCTTAGCAACCTTTGAAAGAAAGGGAATCTATTTGACGAATGCGAGCGGCATCCACAGCGAACCGATAGCTGAATACGTAATCGGTGTACTGCTTTCGCATATGCGCGGATTGCGGACTGCAATCCTGAATCAGCCGCAACGGAAATGGGAACAGACCACGGAGCTCCAGGAACTGAAAGGCAAGACGATGATGATCGTAGGGGCAGGCCACATCGGTAATCGCCTGGGAGAATTGGCTAAAGCCTTCGGCATGAAAGTCATCGCTGTCAATCGCAGCGGCAAGGAGATACCTAGTTTGGATGTGACGGTCAAAATGGATAACATCGGTACGGTCATCGACTTTGCCGATGTTATCGTGGACATCCTCCCCCAAACGGATGAAACCTACCGCGTTTTTGATGATGCTCTTTTCTCGCGCATGAAAAAAGGTGTTCTCTTTGTGAATATGGGACGAGGGGTCACTGTGGACACCGCTAGCCTTATCAAGGCATTGGACAATGGGACAGTGGCTTATGCGGCTTTGGATGTGTTCGATGAGGAACCATTGCCTGCCGCCAGCCCTTTGTGGAATCATGAAAAGGTACTGGTTACGCCGCATTTTTCCGGGGTAGTTGAGCATTTCCGGGACAATCTGTTTGAGGTCGTTTTAGAAAATGCAGCGCGTTTCAAAAAAGACGGCAAACCAAGCCGCAACCTGATCGATTTTGAAAAAGAGTATTAACAAATAAAGTAGGGCTGCACCAGCGAGTCAGATGGTGCAGCCCTTTTTGTGGGCAATTTTTTTTTGCGCGATGACAGGGCATGAGTTGTGGAATGCCCTCATTTTGGTTAGAATAGGAATGTATGTTGCTGAGCAGAATCCTGAAGGTTTCAAGACCATTGGGTTTGCTGGGTAACCTGTTCCAATTTTGAAATAGCTTGGGACAAACTAAGGCGGCGGGCCCGCACACAGAGATTCGGTATAGAGTAGGGGTAGTGTAAAGTGATTTTTAGCTGGGTATATGAAAAAGAAGAGACGACACTGATGAAGACTTTTTTACGTTCAAAGGGCGTATCAAAAAGTCTGTTGGCCACCATCAAATTCGATGGAGGCAGTATCTGGCTGAACGGCAAAGAAAGAACAGTATTGGCGACCTTGGAAAAAGGCGATAAAGTGATGATCCGCATTCCGGATGAAGGGGAACACGAAACGACTGTCGGGGTGGACATGCCTTTGGACATTTTGTTTGAGGACGAGCACTTTTTGGTTGTGAACAAACCGTTTGGCGCTGCTTCCATCCCATCAAAGGTCCACCCGCGTCTTTCCATGGCGAATCGCGTGAAAGGCTACTATCAACAGCAAGGCTATGTGGACCAAGTCATCCATATTGTCACGCGTCTGGATCGTGATACGACCGGCGTCATGCTTTTTGCAAGGCATGGATACGCGCATGCTCTGATGGATACGCTGTTGCGCAACAAGGAAGTCGACAAAACGTACAGGGCGGTATTATCCGAACCAGTGCTGACAGAAACGCATGGATTCATCGATGCCCCCATCGGCAGGACTGAGGATTCGATCATAACGCGAATGGTCCGGGAAGACGGAAAACAAGCGCTGACGGAATATTGGTTGGATAAGTCCTATCCGGATGGACAGACTGTGAAAATCAAGTTGCATACGGGCAGGACCCATCAAATTCGGGTGCATTTCACCTCAATCGGTGCGCCTTTGCTTGGGGATGACCTTTATGGAGGGAAAGCTGACCCAGACATGTTACGGCAAGCCCTGCATTGCGAGTCATTGGCATTTGTGCATCCAATCAGTGGAGAACCTTTAAAGATAGAAGCACCGTTGCCGGATGATTTCATCAAATGGGAAAGCAGACAGAGGGACAAGGAGGCTGATATCCGTGTTGGAACCACAATATGAATTTGAACTAGACGAAGCGTTGGCGAAAATCCGCGAATCGCTCCAGGGCGAGGATATCGAAAGATTCCGTTCCGATTTTTTGGACTATCACCTCTACGATCAGGCCCAGATCTATCTGGCTTTGGCACCTGAAGAACGCATAACGATGTATCATTATCTCTCGGCGAATGAAATGGCTGACATGTTCGAAATCATCGAGGAAGATGTCGAGTCAGTCGAAGCGTATCTTTTGGAAATGAACAATCAATACGCGGCCGATATGTTGGCAAACATGTACGCCGATAATGCGGTAGATATGCTGAAGCAATTGAAGGATGAGCGGATTTGGCTTTACCTGCGCTTGATGCCTATGGAGGCAGCGAGAGAAATTCGGGCTTTGCTGAATTATGAAGACGAAACTGCCGGGGCCATCATGACGCCGGAATTCGTCTCTATCGTAGCCAACCAGACGGTCCGATCCGCGATGGCTATCCTTAAAAGCAAAGCGCCTGATGCGGAAACGATTTACTATATCTACGTCGTCAATGTGGATAATGTGCTGGTCGGGGTCATTTCCTTGAGGGATCTGATCGTGAATGATGAAGATATGATGATCAGCGATATCATGAGTGAGCGGATTGTATCGGTGAATGTAAAAGAAGGGCAAGAAGATGTTGCCCATAAAATCAGGGACTATGACTTCCTGGCTGTGCCGGTAGTCGACGAAAACAATGTATTGCTGGGGATCATCACTGTCGATGACATCATCGACGTCATCGATGAGGAAGCCGTCAGTGACTTCTCTGGTTTGGCCGGGGTCGACGTTGAGGAGCAATCAGAAAACCCATTTGTGGCTGCATCCAAGCGGTTACCGTGGTTAATTACGCTATTATTCTTGGGTATGGGAACGTCCACATTGATCAGCCAATATGAAGGATTGATTTCGGAAGCATCGATCCTTTCCGTATTTGTCACCTTGATCACCGGAACATCCGGTAATGCGGGGACACAATCACTTGCCGTCGCAGTCCGCAAAATCGGCATGCAGGATGATGAGGAGAAAAATTTGTTCCGTACCATTTTATCCGAGTTGGCGACCGGTTTGATTTCCGGGTTGGTTACTGGTGTCACGATTGCGCTTGTCATCGGTGTTTGGAAACAGAACTTCATCTTAGGTGGGATCATCGGCATTTCCATGTTGGTTGCCATCACGGTGGCGAATCTGGCTGGTAGCTTGATTCCGGTATTGATGGATCGTCTTGGCTTTGATCCTGCCGTTGCAAGCGGGCCGTTCATCTCAACATTCAGCGATTTGACTTCCGTTTTGATCTATTTCAACATCGCGAAACATTTTATCAGCACACTCATGTAGGTGCAAAAAAAACAGGCAAGGGATAAACAGCCGCTTCGGCTATGTCCATTGCCTGTTTTTTTTGTTGGCTTAGTGCTCGATTTCTACCCGGGATTTGCCATGGCTCTTGCGATTTTAATCGCTTAGAGACATGGCACACTTGACCGGTACGGTCACAGTGCATCATCGAAGTCTTTTTAAACGCGTTCTGATTCGCAGGGGATTCCGCTTAAGCTGCTATTACGTCACGGCCAAAAAGCGGCCGTTCTCGTAATAGCCTCTTAATGCTCATCCCCTAAACGCGAATCATCACGCTCTATTATTTTGTCCATGTCATGGTGCTGGATGCCGGCTTCTTCGTATTCTTCGCCGCAGATGGTGTAGCCGGCTTTTTCGTAAAAACCGATGGCGTGGTTCTGGGCTCCGAGGAACAGGCGCTTGCCGCCGAGTTCGCGGACGTGCCTTTCGATTTCCTGCATCAGGATGCTGCCGTATTTCTTTTCCCGTACGGCTTTGCGGATGGCAACGCGTTGCACCTTGTATTTTCCGTTTTCCATAGGATAGATCCGGGCGGTGGCAACCGGGATGGCTTCTGCATATCCGACGATATGCAAGGTCTTATCCTCCAAATCATCAATTTCTATGGAGACCGGCACCTGCTGCTCCTCCACGAATACTTCTTTGCGGATAGCTAAAGCATCCTGATAAGTTTGTGATTGTAAATTATGTGTCCATTCAAAATGCAACAAGGGGCTTTCCTCGCTTTCGAAATTTATTGGGCTCTCTGGAACCTCTCGTTCCATTTTACATGAATCGGCATTTTTTGTGTGAAATAATTGCTTTTGCCTCATTTTATCGGCTTATTTTGCTATACTAATATAATCAGCAAGAGGAGTGAAGAAGATGCAAAATATAATGGGAACGATCCAACAATTGACAAACATCCCGTCGCCGACAGGATATACGGCGGAAATCATTGATTTTTTGGATGAAAACTTGAAACAGAAGGGGTATGAACCTGAAAGAAATCATAAGGGCAGTCTGATGGTGACGGTTAAAGGCACTGAAGGTCAAAGCAGGCGATTCGTGACGGCGCATATCGATACACTAGGGGCAATGGTGCGCGCAATCAAACCGGATGGAAGACTGAAAATCGACCTGATCGGCGGATTCACTTATCATTCGATTGATGGGGAATATTGTACAATCCATAGTGCGGCCACAGGAAAAGACTGGACGGGAACGATATTGTTGCACCAAACGAGCGTCCATGTCTATAAAGACGCGCGCACGGCCGATCGCAATCAGGACAATATGGAAATCCGGCTGGATGCAGAAGTGCACAACGCCAAAGATGTTTCTGCGCTTGGTATCGGCGTAGGGGATTTCATCAGCTTTGCACCTCGGACGGAGATTACTCCGACCGGGTACATCAAATCAAGGCATCTGGACGATAAAGCCAGCGCGGCTATCCTGCTGCAGTTCCTGCACCGTATCGCGGACGAAAACTTGACGCTGCCTTACACGACTTGTTTCTTCTTTTCGAACAATGAGGAAATCGGCTACGGCGGCAACTCGAATATGCCGCCGCACACGGTGGAATATTTGGCCGTAGATATGGGAGCGATGGGCGACGACCAACAAACTGACGAATATACCGTATCCATCTGCGTGAAGGATGGATCGGGTCCTTACCACTTCGGACTTCGGCAACAGTTGGTCGGATTATGCGAATCACAGGAAATTCCTTATAAACTGGATATCTATCCGTTTTACGGCAGTGATGCATCAGCAGCCATGAAAGCGGGTTGGGATGTCCGCCACGCTTTGATCGGACCGGGGATCGATGCAAGCCATGCTTATGAACGTACCCATCGGAAGTCCTTGGAAGCCTGCTCCAAACTGTTGGAAGCGTATCTGTCCGCTCCGATGATTGGCATACAGCCTGGGAAACAAGAGGATATTGAATGGAACAATTAAGGAAAACGAATCTGCTCTACTGGAGTGTTTGGCTTTTGGTGATGGCGTGCCTGATATGGGTGTCCACCAAAATCGATTTTATTTTTTATCCGATCGGCGCCTTCATCTCGACGATCTTCACGCCAGTTCTTGTGGCGGGTTTTCTGTATTATATCTTCACACCGTTCATCGAAATGCTCGAGAACAGGCTGAACATCAAACGGCCGATAGGCATTCTCATCGTCATGGTTCTGCTGATCGGCATCGTCATTTTCTCTTTTCTGGGACTCATTCCGAATCTGGTGAACCAAATCGGAGAACTGTTGACGAATTTGCCTAGCGTGATCCGTTCCTTGAATAAACTCTATCAACAAGTGATTGAACAGGAATGGGTTGAGCGTCTGGATATTCCGACCCAATTGTCTCAGTTGAGCGGAAATATCCAAAGCAGCATCAGCGCCTTCCTGAATGGCTTGACGGGCAGCATCGGTTCCGTACTCTCGGCCGTAGCTAATATCGCGTTGCTTGTCATCATCATTCCATTGATTTTTTTCTACATGCTGAAGGATGGGCATAAGTTTCCTGAAGCGGTCGCTCAATTGCTGCCGCATGAATATTCCTCTGATGTACTTGCGTTGTTCAAGGAAATCAACAAAACAATCGCCAAATACATCAGCGGGCAGGCGCTCGTCTGTCTGTTCGTCGGGACGTTCACCTTTATCGGGTATCTGCTGATCGGGCTTCCGTACGCCTTCCTGCTTGGGGTCACGGCAGCCATCACGAACATCATTCCCTACCTGGGGCCATACATTGGCTTGATTCCGGCAGCGATAATCGGGTTGACAATCTCCCCGACAAAAGCACTGTTGGTCTGTGTCGTCGTGTTGGTGGTACAGCAAGTGGAATCGAACATCATTTCTCCGAATGTTTTGGGCAAAACGCTGGATATGCATCCGCTGACGATTCTGTTTCTACTATTGGCTGCAGGCAAAATCTCCGGTGTACTGGGAATGATATTGGCGATTCCCGCATATGCAGTCGTGAAAACAATCGTCCAATATGTCCACCGTTATGTAAAAAACAGAAGGAAAAAAGTGTTGCATAAACAATAAAAAAAATTAATGTGGATTCCGAGGGTTATTGATTGCTTTTTACCTTTGGAATCCTTTATTATGTAAAAAGTGTTAAGGGCATAACGAATCAATTTGTGCAGTTTTTATTATGAATTATGAGAATTACGGCGATTGGTTTGTGCAAAATATATTAATACGGAAATTTTAGGAGGAAGTACAATGAAAGTAATCGTAGTGGGATGTACGCATGCCGGAACGTCAGCAGTGAAGACAATTTTGAAGGAGAATCCAGGTACTGAATTAACAGTATACGAAAGAAACGACAACGTTTCATTCTTGTCATGCGGGATTGCGCTTTACGTCGGCGGTGTCGTAAAAGATCCACAAGGATTATTCTACTCTAACCCTGAGGAACTTGCTTCATTAGGCGCAAACGTAAACATGCAACATGATGTAACAAGCATTGATACAGCTGCTAAAACTGTTTCTGTGAAAAACTTAGTTACCGGCGAAGAATTTCAAGACACATATGACAAGTTAGTTTTAACGATCGGCTCATGGCCAATCATCCCGCCAATCGAAGGCATCCAAAGCAAAAATGTTTTGCTTTGCAAAAACTATAACCAAGCGAAAGAAATCATCGCTCGCAAAGACGATAAAAAGAAAATCGTCGTTGTCGGCGGCGGCTACATCGGTATCGAGTTAGTTGAAGCTTTTGCTAACGACGGTAAAGAAGTTACATTGGTCGATGGTTTGGATCGCATTTTGAATAAATATTTGGATTCTGAATTTACGGACATCCTTGAAGATGACTTGCGCGCACATGGCGTAAAAGTACAATTGAATGAAATGGTTAAAGGCTTCAAAGAGAACGAAGCTGGAGATATCACTACAGTAGTTACAACAGGCGGAGAATACGAAGCTGAAATGGTCATCTTATGCGTAGGGTTCCGACCGAATACGGACCTTGTCAAAGGCCAAGTGGATATGATGAAGAACGGTGCGATCATCGTGAATGATTACATGCAAACAAGCTTGCCTGACGTTTACGCAGCAGGAGACAGCTGTGCGGTAAACTACAATCCGAACGGCGGACATGCCTATATTCCATTGGCAACAAACGCTGTGCGTATGGGATTGTTGGTCGGTAAAAACATCAACGGACCTAAAATGAAATACCGCGGAACACAATCCACTTCAGGATTGTACCTGAATGGCTTCACTATCGGTTCTACCGGTGTGAACGATGCAAGTGCTGAAGCTTTCGGACTTGAAACACGTTCCGTAGTTCTGGAAGACTTCTACCGTCCGGAATTCATGCCATCAAATGAAAAAGTGCTGATGAAACTTGTTTACGAAGTAGGTACGAACCGCATCGTCGGCGGACAGCTGATGTCCAAGTATGACATCACACAATCAGCCAATACTTTATCATTGGCTATCCAAAACAAAATGACGATCGAAGACTTGGCTCTTGTCGACTTCTTCTTCCAACCTCATTTTGACCGTCCTTGGAACTACTTGAACTTGTTGGCTCAAAAAGCTTTGGAACAAGAAGCGGAGTTAGCTGCTAAATAATTCAATTCCATCTTTTGGAACCCCTCCGTTAATCGCGCCGTTGATTAACGGAGGGGTTCTTTGTGGAATGGACGGTGTTTCCGGATAAAACACTTGTTTTTTTGGCCGGGTCATTAGATAATGAAAGGTAACAATGAACTTTCAAAGAGATATAAAAACGAAGGAGAAACAATCTATGACCACAGACCCCAGTAATCAGACCTTGCTTTGGCAACTGCTGCTGATTGCGGTATTGACATTGGTGAACGCATTTTTTGCGGCATCCGAAATCGCATTTGTTTCACTGAACAAAAATAGGGTGGCGAATCAAGCTATCAAAGGGGATGAAAAAGCGCGCAAAATTTTGGCGCTATTGGACCATTCCGATGATTTTTTGGCGACTATCCAAGTTGCCATTACTTTCGCGGGCTTCCTTTCCAGTGCTTCGGCTGCCAATACTTTCGCAGCCAGACTCGATCCCTACTTGAGCAATATACCCGGCGCAGAACAGGCTGCCATCCTGATCGTGACATTAGCGCTCTCCTACATTTCCTTGGTCTTCGGTGAACTGTATCCGAAACAACTCGGTCTGCAACGCCCTGAAGAAGTGGCGCGGGCAGGTGCGGGCTTCATCACTGTCGTCCAAAAGCTGATGAAACCTTTCGTTTGGTTTTTGTCCTTTTCCACCAGTGTGCTGGAAAAAATGACGCCGATCACGTTCTCGAGCGGCAACGATATGTTTTCGCGTGAAGAAGTGCGGGAGCTGTTGGAAAAGAGCAGCGATGAAGGGACCATCGAACGGATGGAATTCAACATGCTGAAGGGAGTGCTTTCCATGGACAACAAAATGGCCCGGGAGGTTATGGTGCCGCGGACGGACACTTTCATGCTGAATGTGAACGATGATATGGAGGCGAACATAGAAGCAGCATTGGATTCCCCGTATACCCGCATACCGATCTATGAAGATGACAAGGACAATATAATTGGTGTGTTGCATCTGAAGAATTTATTGAAGGAATCCAAGAATACCCCAATAAATCAGATCGATCTGCGCAAAATCATGAATGAGCCTCTGTTTGTTCCGGAAACGATCATGACGGATGAATTGATGTCCTACCTGAAGAAAAGTCATAACCAATTGGCGTTGCTCCATGACGAATATGGCGGCATGGTCGGGATTGTGACCTTGGAGGACATTCTGGAAGAAATCGTGGGCGACATCGAGGATGAATACGATGAAAGTTATGTGCTGATTGCGCGGGTCGGCGATAATGTGTACGAAGCCGATGGAGCTACGCCTTTGCATCGCTTCAATGATTATTTTGGCACGCAACTTGAATCAGCGGATGTCGATACGATCGCTGGTTATCTTTTGACTGAGTTGGGTGAGTTTCCGGAAGAAAATGAGGAAGCTTCCATCGAAGAAAACGGATTGGTCATCAAAACGTTGGAGTTCGACAATCGCCGTCTGCTGAAAGTCGGAGTATCTTACATGAACGAAAATGATCGGCCCGCAAAAGAACGTTTTAAAGAAGACGAGGCAGCGGCAGATGCCGAAGAAGCTGCCGATTTAACAGAAGAAACAAAATGAATGCTGAGCAGTTTTGCCCGGATCGATAAAAGTCGGTCTGGGTGAGACTGCTTTCTTGCAATCGGGATCAGCATGAACACGGCTACCAACCCTTATTTTGGGCCCGCATACTGTCGCAACGACAATCTTGTGGAATGCTCGGATTTCTTGTATAATAACAAAGGTATTGTCGTGGGTTAGCGTGTGCATATTGCTCATGCTATCTTTTTGTTTAGATAGCGTTCACGATGTCACGATGGAGATATTCGAAAAAGGAGAACAATATGACTCAAACATTAGCAGATAAAGTAAAAGCAAGAAGAACTTTTGCCATCATTTCCCATCCGGATGCCGGTAAAACGACCATCACGGAGCAGTTGTTGTTGTTCGGGGGCGCAATCCGCCAAGCAGGGACGGTAAAAGGGAAAAAATCAGGCAGATTCGCCAAATCGGATTGGATGGATATCGAAAAACAAAGGGGTATTTCGGTAACCAGTTCGGTCATGCAGGTTGATTATGACGGAAAACAGATCAATATTTTGGATACACCCGGGCATGAGGATTTCTCGGAAGATACGTACCGTACGCTGATGGCTGTGGACAGCGCAGTGATGGTCATCGATAGCGGGAAGGGTATTGAGCCCCAGACAAAGAAATTATTCAAAGTCTGCAGCATGAGAGGGATTCCGATCTTTACCTTCATCAATAAATTGGACCGTGATGGCCGCGAGCCGATGGATCTGATTGCGGAGTTGGAAGAAGTTTTGGGGATCGATGCCTATCCGATGAACTGGCCTATGGGCATGGGGAAAAATTTGTTGGGCCTGTATGACATCTACAATAATCGTGTGGAATTGACTCATCCTGAAGAGAATGAAGACAATGATTTTCTGCCGCTGAATGAAGACGGCGAAATCGAAGGCGATTACCAAGTGATGCAATCAACCATCTATACCCAAGCGGTTGAAGATGTTCAATTGCTGAAAGAGGCGGGCAACGACTTTTCAGAAGAAGCGATCGCGGCCGGGAAATTGACGCCTGTCTTCTTCGGATCAGCTTTGACTGGATTCGGCGTCCAGACATTTCTTGATGCCTTTGTGGATTTTGCTCCGAGCCCAAGTGAGCATATGACCGTAGCGGAAGAGATTGTTGAACCTACGGATGAAAACTTTACCGGATTCATCTTCAAGATCCAAGCGAATATGAATCCGGCTCACCGAGACAGGATTGCCTTCGTGCGGGTCTGCTCCGGTGAATTCAAACCCGGAATGGACGTTTATGTACACCGTACCGGCAAAAAGATCAAACTGGCGCATACGACGCAGTTCATGGCCGATTCCCGTGAGCAAGTCCAAACGGCGGTAGCCGGAGACATCATCGGGCTATACGACACAGGTAACTTCCAGATCGGCGATACGATCTATGAAGGCAAAAAAGGCCTTCAGTTCGAAGCGTTGCCGCAATTTACACCGGAACTGTTCATGAAAGTCACTCCGAAAAACGTCATGAAGCAGAAATCTTTCCATAAAGGTGTGCAACAATTGGTTCAAGAAGGAGCCATCCAGTTGTACAAAACCTACCATACAGAGGATTACATTCTGGGTGCGGTCGGCCAATTGCAGTTTGAGGTTTTCCAGTACCGCCTGCTGCACGAATACAACGCGGAAGTCGAAATGACACCGATGGGCTCCAAGATTGCCCGATGGATTGACTCGGAAGACCTGGATCCGAACATGTCCTCAAGCCGTAACCTATTGTGCCGCGACCGTTTCGGTAATCCTGTATTCCTTTTTGAAAACCAATTTGCTATGCGTTGGTTCGAAGACAAATATCCGGAAGTCAAATTGACAGCTTTGCTTTGATTTGAATCACCAAAAAATCAAAAAAAACGCACATTGCTGAAAAGCAGTGTGCGTTTTGCGTTAAGAAGAGTTTTTTTTCGATTGCAGAAAATGTCAATCATTTCAGATGAGATAGCTCCACGAAGTTATGACCAGGCATAACTTCCACATCGTCAACGGTAAGGTGCAACAATTTCGTCAGAACAAAGTCGATTTCGCTTTGCTTCACGCGACGGTTTTTGTTGAGGATGATGACATCCTCATGTGTTGCGGCACCGGTAAAGATGACTGTAGTTTGTCCCAAAGAATACACTTTGACAAATTGAGCATCGGTGTTGGCCAATTGCTCACGTACAAGATCAGCGTGGCTATTTGTAACATCGATCAATTTCATGGACGAACACCCCTAACTTAGGTTGGCTGTTTATAGAATAATTATATAACAACTGTTCATTTATTTAAAGAGTAAACAAACAAATGAATAATTTTCATTACCTTCCAAACGAGAAAGGCAAGAGAAGTCAGTGACAACTCTTGCCTTTTGTTGTTCAGTCTTTTGTTTCTGTGCGTTCGACTTTGCTGACGACAATCAGATTGCCTTCTTCATCTGCGTCGACAAACAAATCTTTGATTTTCGGATTATCTAAGTAGAATTCAGCTACCTGGTCCTCGATCTGATCCTGGATGACGCGGCGCAGCGGGCGTGCACCCATGCTTGGGTCATATCCCAGATCGATAAGGCGATCTTTTGCTTTCTGCGAGACGGTAACGCTGATTTCCTTATCCTTCAACAATTCGTTGACGTCATCCAACATAAGCGTGACGATGCTGCTCAAATTCTCTTTGGACAACTGGTTGAACTCGACGATCGCATCGAAGCGGTTGATGAATTCAGGCTTGAAGTAATCGCTCAAGCGGTTCAGGATGGAATGCGTCTTGCCTTTCATGGCTGCGCCAAAGCCTACACTTGCTTCCTGGACGCCCGTGCCGGCATTGCTGGTCATGATGATGATGGTGTCTTTGAAGCTGACGGTTCTGCCTTGGGAATCCGTCAGGCGGCCGTCGTCAAGGATCTGCAGGAAGAGGTGCATGACATCCGGGTGGGCTTTTTCGACTTCATCCAGAAGCAGAATGCTGTAGGGACTGCGGCGGACACGCTCGGTCAATTGTCCGGCTTCGTCATAGCCGATGTACCCTGGAGGCGAACCGATCAATTTGGAGACGGCGTGTTTCTCCATGTATTCGCTCATGTCGAAGCGGATGATCGCATCTTCTGTACCGAACATTTCGATCGCCAACTGTTTGGCCAATTCGGTCTTGCCGACACCGGTAGGTCCCACAAACAAGAAGGAGCCGATCGGGCGGTTTTTGCGGCTTAATCCGATACGGTTTCTGCGGATCGCTTTGGATACTTTGTCGATGGCTTCGTCCTGGCCGATGACATTTTTCTTCAGATCGGCATCAAGATTCCTCAATTGCGTTTGTTCTTTTTCAAGCAACTCACCGACCGGGATATTTGTTTTGATCTCAATGATCTTTTGGATATCCTGTTCCGTGACGACGGGATCACCATCGGCTGGCGTCGGATTTTGTTTCATCTTATTCAGATTTGTGATCTGATCGCGATAATAGGCAGCTTTTTCATAATCTTCCGCATGCAGGGCGGCTTGTTTTTCCCGTTCCGCCGTTTCGATGCGCTCCTCGATCTGTTGCGGATCGATTGGCTTAATGGTCAGGTTCTTTTTGGATCCGGACTCATCAAGCAAGTCGATGGCTTTGTCCGGAAGGAAACGATCCTGGATATAGCGGTGCGACAATTTGACAGCCGCTTCCAGTGCCTTATCCGAATATTTGACGTGATGATAATCTTCGTATTTCGGACGGATGCCTTGGAGAATGATCAACGTCTGTTCAGGTGTCGGTTCATTCACGCGGACGGGCTGGAATCGGCGTTCCAATGCAGCGTCTTTTTCGATTCTGCGGTACTCGTTCAGCGTTGTGGCTCCGACCAATTGCAGTTCGCCTCTCGCAAGGGCGGGCTTCAGGATATTGCCTGCATCCATACTTCCCTCAGCGTTTCCTGCACCGACAATCTCATGGATTTCATCGATGAAGAGGATGATTTGTTTGTTCGCGCGGATTTCATCCATCAGCTTCTGCATCCGTTCTTCGAATTGGCCGCGGATGCCGGTTCCTTGGACGAGCGAGACGACATCCAAGCGGATCACTTCTTTGTCCAGCAATTTCTGAGGAACATCACCGTCCACGATTTTTTGGGCAAGGCCTTCCACTACGGCTGTTTTGCCGACACCAGCTTCCCCTGTGAGTACCGGATTATTTTTCGTGCGGCGATTCAGGATTTCGATGACGCGTGCGATTTCACTGTCTCTTCCGATGACAGGGTCGATGCCGCCATCGCGGGCCAATTGCGTCAGGTTGATGCCGTATTCGTCAAGCAAGCCGCCTTTGCCGCCGCCTTTTCCTCCACGGGCAGCTTCAGGGGCAGGTGGCTGTTGGAAATTCTGTTCTTGGTTTTGCTGCATTTTCTTGAAGAAGGAATCCAGATTACCGAAAGAAAAAGGGTCTACGGGGCCTTGGGATCTTGGATTCGGATTGTTTTGTTGCGATTGAGCGGCTTTGAATTCTTGATAGCAACTCTGGCATAAGTCGATTTGGCGTCTTTGTCCATTCACGCTGGCATACAGATGAATGGAAGCTTGGTTTTTTTCGCAATTTTGACAAAGCATGGCAATCTTCCTTTCTATATGGATCATAGCTACATGTATATTATAGTAGTAACGGCTAAGGAAATCTCGCGAGAAGGTATCCTGACCAACTCTGACCTTATGCCCCCCATTATACATTGACCTATTTTGACTTTCAAGTGGTATGACCTGAACAAAGCAAAAAAATTATTCGCGGGACGGCATCCAGCCATATGAGAAGGTTGTATTAAATTAGTGGCATTTCCGCAATTATGACAAAAATTTGAACGAATCTGGTTAAAACAGTTGTAGTATAAAGCGAAAGATGGTAATCTTATTCAATGAAAGGGTTATTTTTGATTCGGTTTCCCATTTTTCTGTTATAATGGAAACGTATTAAAAGTACCTTAAATAAATACATCTCAAAAGGGGTTTATGACATGGAAAGAAAAGAATATCACGTAATCGCAGAAACAGGGATTCACGCACGTCCAGCAACTTTATTGGTGCAAACTGCAAGCAAGTTTAATTCAGATATCAATTTAGAATACAAAGGTAAATCAGTTAACTTAAAATCCATTATGGGTGTAATGTCATTAGGCGTAGGCCAAGGCGCTGATGTTGTCATCACTGCAGAAGGTCCGGACGAAGCAGACGCTATGGCTGGAATCACTGCAACAATGGTAAAAGAAGGGCTAGCAGAGTAATATGAAAAACCACTTACAAGGAATAGCAGCTAGTGACGGTATTGCAATCGCGAAAGCATATTTGCTTACTGAACCGGATCTATCCTTTGAGAAGCGTAAAGTGGAAGATTCAGAAGGCGAAATTGCTCGCCTTTTGCAAAGCTTTGAAACCGCTAAATCAGAGGTAAGTGCAATCAGGGACAAAGCGGCAGTGTCACTTGGCGAAGAAGAAGCACAAGTTTTTGATGCGCATTTAATGGTATTATCCGATCCAGAAATGATTGGATCAATGAATTCAAACATCCGCGACAACGGTGTCAATGCTGAATCAGCACTTTCTGATGTTGCCGGCATGTTCATCGGTATGTTCGAAGCGATGGAAGACAATCCATACATGCAAGAACGTGCAGCGGATATCCGCGACGTTACTGAGCGTGTATTGAGCCACCTGTTGGGTGTTAAAATCCCTAACCCATCGACAATCACTGAAGAAGTGATTGTCGTTGCTAGAGATTTGACTCCTAGTGATACTGCTCAATTGAACCGTGATTATGTTAAAGGATTCGTTACCGACATCGGTGGACGTACATCCCACAGCGCAATCATGGCCCGCTCTTTGGAGATTCCTGCAATTGTAGGTTCAAAAGAGATCACACAAATCGTCAAAGATGGCGATATCATCATTTTGGATGGTTTGGATGGCGACGTCTTCATCAATCCTGATGAAGAAACATTAGCTGCATACAAGAAGAAAGCTGAAGAGTTTTCTTCGATGCAAGCTGAATGGCACAAACTGAAGAATGCAGATACAGTTACAGCAGACGGTAAACATATCGAATTGGCAGCCAATATCGGAACGCCTAAAGATTTGGAAGGCGTTATCGCTAACGGCGCTGAAGCGGTAGGTCTATACCGTACTGAATTCCTGTACATGGATTCTTCGGACTTCCCGACAGAAGATGAGCAATTCGATGCTTATAAAGCTGTTTTGGAAGGCATGGAAGGCAAACCTGTCGTTGTCCGTACAATGGATATCGGTGGGGACAAAGAATTGCCTTATCTGGAATTGCCGAAAGAAATGAATCCATTCTTGGGTTACCGTGCAATCCGCATTTGTTTAGCTGAACCAGAGATGTTCCGTACACAATTGCGTGCATTGTTGCGTGCTTCCGTTTACGGTAAATTGCGCATCATGTTCCCGATGATTGCAACTCTGAACGAATTCAGAGCAGCAAAAGCGATGTTGGATGAAGAAAAAGCGAATCTTTTGGCCGATGGCGTAGAAGTCGCTGATGATATCCAAGTTGGTATCATGATCGAAATCCCAGCAGCTGCTGTTTTAGCTCATCAATTCGCTAAAGAAGTAGATTTCTTCAGTATCGGAACAAATGACTTGATCCAATACACAATGGCGGCAGACCGCATGAACCAACAAGTTTCGTACTTGTATCAACCGTACAACCCAGCTATCCTTACGCTGATCAAGCATGTTATCGATGCTTCTCATGCTGAAGGCAAATGGACTGGTATGTGTGGCGAGATGGCCGGCGACCAAACAGCGGTTCCGTTGTTGGTAGGTCTTGGTTTGGATGAGTTCTCCATGAGCGCATCCAGCGTCCTGAAAACACGCAGCTTGATGAAACGTTTGGATTCCAAAGAAATGGAAACATTAGCGGACAAAGCGATCAATGAATGCACGACTGTTGAAGAAGTCATTGCGTTGGTTGAAGAAATGAAAGCTAAATTAGTAGACTAGCCGATTCAGGTTAAAAAGGCCGGGCATGCTTGCATGCCTGGTCTTTTTGTGTGCCTGCGATTTAAAACCGATCTTGGATATACAGCACCTGTTATTTGCGCATCCCGTTTCGAGCGAATATATTTTAAAAAAGTAGGTCTGGCGGATGAGTGACAAATATCAAAATGTTCTATATACTGAACATATTGAGTCATTATAAATTTGATGGGATTTTTTCGAGGTGAAATCATGAGAATAGGCATGTTTACAGATTCGTATTTTCCTCAAGTGAGCGGGGTTTCCACTTCAATCCGCACCTTGAAAGAGGAATTGGAGGCAGAAGGTCATGAGGTCATCATTTTTACCACAACCGACCCGAAAGCTGACGAATCTGAAAAAAATATAATCCGTTTGACCAGTATCCCGTTCTTATCCTTCAAAGATCGTAGGGTTGCGGTCAAAGGGATGAACAAAGCGTTGAAGGAAGCGAAGAAACAGAAGATTGATATCGTGCACACGCATACAGAGTTCAGTTTGGGCTTGACGGGGAAATTCGTCGGGTACATGCTGGAGATTCCCACGGTGCATACCTATCACACCATGTACGAAAAATATCTGCACTACATCGCTAAAGGGAAAGTTGTGAAACCCCGTGCGGTGAAGATAGCCTCCCGTTATTTCTGCAACAGTACGATGGGCATCATTGCTCCAAGTGAGCAAATGAAGGAGAAATTGGCATCCTACAACATCTACAAAGAAATTCGCGTCATTCCAACGGGTGTCAAGATACCCGAACAGATTGTCGGCATCAAATCCCGAAAGCGCGAAGAGTTGGGCATTTCGGATTCCGAATTGGTGCTGCTCTCCCTCAGCAGGTTGTCTTCAGAAAAAAATCTGGATAAGCTTGTTCATGCCTTTCCTGAGGTTGTCGAATCCTACCCATCCGCAAAGCTTGTGTTCGTCGGTGACGGGCCGATGCGCCATGAGTTGGAGGCGTTGGTGGCGGGAATGAATTTGATCCCTAATGTGATTTTTGTCGGGGAAGTCAGAAATGAAGATGTCAGCGAATATTATCAGATGGCGGATATTTATATCAATGCTTCCGAATCAGAGACGCAAGGCTTGACATACTTGGAATCGATCGTAAATTGGTGTCCGGTCATTGCTAAACGGAATGACTATTTATCCGGTCTGATAACAGAGGACAGCCTAGGGATGTTATTCGAAGAGGATGACAAAATCGGCAAGACCATCATCGCATATGCGGAGTTTTTTCACAGTTCCGATGTTGCGATCAACCAAGAAGTATGGGATGAATTGATGCAGGAAATTTCTTCAAAAGCATTTGCGGATGCCGTATTGAGCTATTATCAAACAAGTATCGACATTTATGAATCGCAGCCGCGCGAAGAATTGAAATTAAGAGTGAATCTCCTGGAGAAAATCAAACGTTGAGCCCGAACGCCGGGAAGCAGATTGCTTGGATGATCTGTTTCCCGGCGCTTTTTTGTTTTTATCTGCGCAAGGCGTAAGGTATACTGTTAACATAGCTTTTGGAAGGGGCGGATTTATTAATGGAAAAAATTGGGTTTATCGGAACAGGTGTCATGGGCTCGTCCATGATCAGACATCTTTTGAAAGCGGGCTATCCTGTCCATGTCTATAACCGAACGAAGAGCAAAGCCGATGCGGTCATCGCTGAAGGTGCAAAATGGTGCGATACGCCGGCCGACGTGACAGCGAAAGCAGATATCGTCATCACGATGGTAGGCTATCCGACAGACGTTGAAGAGACCTATTTTGGCGAGACCGGAATCTTCTCGCAAGCGGATGACCACCATATCCTCATTGATATGACAACGAGTACGCCGACTCTGGCGGAAAAAATATATGCTTTCGGAAAAGAAAAAGGCATTGCTACTCTGGATGCTCCGGTATCAGGGGGAGACAAGGGTGCGCAGAACGGAACGCTCACAACGATGGTCGGCGGAGATGAAGGAACATTCGATGCCGCAAAAGAAGTCCTCTCCGTATTTTCCAGTAAGGTGATGCTGCAAGGGCCAGCCGGCAGCGGACAGCACACAAAAATGGCAAACCAGATCATGGTGGCCGGCACGATGACCGGCATGACCGAATTGCTTGTTTATTCGAAAGCTGCCGGATTGGATTTGGAACGCGTAATCGATCAAGTCGGTTCCGGCAGTGCCGCAAACTGGTCTTTGAAGAACTATGGCCCTCGGATCCTGAAGCAAGATTACACAGCAGGGTTCTTCGTCAAACATTTTGTGAAAGACCTTAAGATCGCACTGGATGAAGCGGAGAGGATGGGCATCAATTTGCCGGCTACAAGACAGGCAGCGCTCCTTTACGAACAATTGGCGGGCAAAGGTTTCGCTGATGACGGTACGCAAGCACTGGTGAAGCTTTGGTGGGGCGAATAAGGCGCAATGCTCAAATATTGATTTTCTTAGGTAAATTACAGTAAATTGATGCGCAGTCAGAAAAAAAATGCTAGAATAAATAAGAAGTTAGTCTTGAAAGGGGAAATATCATGAAACCTTCACAGCTCTCAGCGATCCTTCGTCGCCTAGAAGTAATGATGGAAGACAATGGTGATGTCGAAATCCGTCGTTTTGAAAAAGCAGGCGTAGAACGTTGCGTCGTTAAATACAACCGCGATACGGAAAGTTTTGAATTGGAAGAACACGATTCAAACCAAACTTATCAATTTGATGATCTTGATTTAGTTGCCATCGAAATTTACGAATTATTACAAGATTAATTCATCCATCCTTGCATGAACTAAGGCAGCGGGAAAATGAGCCGACTCATTTTCCCGCTGCCTTTTTTTTGTCTTTTCCATTATTCATGGGAATAAAGTGGCAATCATTAAAATTTTTTAATTTTTATGTAGAGTAATTCCGCAACATTCAGTATACTGTGTAATAAGGAAATAATTGAAGAGGTGGAATAATGGCAAACAAGATTTACGTAGGTTTATTAGGACTAGGAACGATAGGGACTGGCGTTGCCCGCATCATCGGTGGCCACCAGAATAAAATCAAGCAAGTCGTCGGACAGGAAGTAGTCATCAAAACCGTTCTGGACCGCGATATCGAAAAATGCAAAACGTTCTTTGGCGAGTCTGTTCACTGCACGGATAATTTTGATGAGATTTTGAATGACGAAGAAATTTCGATCATCGTAGAATTGATCGGATATGTTCCGGCAGCAAAAGATTACATCTCCAAAGCATTGGCGGCTGGGAAGCATGTCGTTTCAGCAAACAAAGATCTTGTGGCTTTGCATGGGAAAGAATTGGTCACGCTGGCGAAAGCGAACAAATGCGATTTCTTGTATGAAGCAGCTGTTGCTGGAGGTGTTCCGATCTTGCGTGCCATCACGGAAAGTTTCGCTTCCGACAATATCCAAAAAGTCATGGGGATCGTGAACGGTACGACCAACTTCATGATGACAAAAATGGACAAAGAGGGCTATTCTTACGATGAAGCCTTGGCGTTGGCACAGGAATTGGGCTTCGCTGAAAAAAATCCGACTAGCGATGTCGATGGATTGGATGCAGCGCGCAAAATGGTCATTTTGGCTCGTCTTGCCTTCGGAACGAATGATGTGACTTTGGATGATGTAGCAGTGACGGGTATCCGCAATGTTTCCATCAACGACATCAAGTTGGCGAATCGTTTAGGCTACAAAATCAAGTTGATCGGTACTGCCGAAAAAATCGACGACAGTGTCAACGTGGAAGTCGGACCGGTATTTGTTCCGGAATCGCATCCTTTGGCCAGCGTCAACAATGAAATGAATGCTGTCTTTGTGGCTGGAGAAGCTCTTGGGGAAACAATGTTCTACGGAGCCGGAGCTGGCGAGTTGCCTACCGCAACAGCCGTCGTCAGTGATGTGATGAATATCGCTAAAAATATCCTTATGGGAATAACTGGTAACATCTTTAATGAATATGAGGTAGAGACCCGAATCGCGAAGCCTGAGCAGGTCATCAATCCTGTATTCATGCGCTTGGAAGTTACCGATCGTGCAGGCCAATTTTTGGAAGTGGCGAAAATCTTCGCCACTGCAGAAGTGAGCTTCGATAAGATTATCCAAGAGCCATTGGCAAACGGTAAAGCGATCATTGTCATCGTTACGCATCCGATGTCGAAAGCGCAAGAAAATGAAATCATCCAAGCGATGGAAGATAATGATGATATGAAATTGAAAGTCCATTTCAAAGTATTGGAACATTGATCGGATTTCTTTTGTATTTCGAACACACTAAAGAGTAAGAAATGATGGACCATCGTTCTTTTGGAAAGGATTGATTAGTAGGATGTTTGATATCCGTGTACCGGCAACTTCCGCCAATTTGGGGCCAGGTTTTGATTCCCTTGGATTGGCTGTATCATTATATTTGACATTGACTGTAAAAGAAGAGGCCGATGAGTGGGAAATTCTTCATGATTTGGGAGCGGGGATCCCGACTGATAAAACGAATCTGATTATTGAAACCGCATTGTCTTTGGCGCCGAATATGGCACCAAGGAAAATCACGATGACGAGTGAAGTGCCTGCTGCCAGAGGTTTGGGCAGCAGTTCAGCTGCCATTGTTGCAGGGATCGAGTTGGCCAATCAGTGTGCAGGTCTGCAATTGAGCATTGATGATAAAATTCAAATCGCGACACGCATCGAAGGCCATCCAGACAATGTGACGCCTGCGATCACGGGGGATTTCACTGTCGGAACTGTTCTGGATTCCAAAGTATATTGGACGAAGGCAAGTTTCCCTGAGGTTGCCTTGGTAGTGACGATTCCGGAAAAGGAATTGTTGACGAAGGCGAGCAGGGCCGTTTTGCCGGATTCCCTTCCGTTCAAGGAAGCTGTCAAAGGCAGCAGCATCTCGAATATGCTGGTGGCGGCTGTTTTCTCGGGTGACATCGAAAAAGCGGGCGCATTGATGGAGCAGGATGTCTTCCATGAGCCTTATCGTGGCGCCTTGGTTCCGGAGTTGAGTCAAGTCCGGGAATTGGGACATGCGATGGGAGCGTACGGAACTTACCTGAGTGGTGCCGGCACGACGATCCTCACAATGATCCATCCTGAAAAAGCCGCAGCATTCGTTGCTGCGGCAAAAGCCGCCGTCAAAAACAGTGAAGTCAAGTTGCTGCATGTTGAAAAAAATGGTGTGCAAGTAATCAAATGATAGTGGGCCCGAGGAGTAAAATCCTCGGGTTTTTTGTTTTTTTGGTTAGTGCCCGCAAGCTTAGGGCCGAAAGCGTGCAGAAAAG
Organism: Trichococcus patagoniensis; assembly: GCF_003051085.1. GTDB lineage: Bacteria > Bacillota > Bacilli > Lactobacillales > Aerococcaceae > Trichococcus > Trichococcus patagoniensis. The sequence continues at coordinate 94,379 of NZ_QAOM01000001.1, forward strand.
ATGAATAACAGAAAGTTATTCATCTTTCCAGGTCGCGCGGGAGCGCAAAAGATGGATAACAGAGAGTTATTCATCTTTCCAGGCCCAAGCGCAAGCGTCCGCTTTGTGTTAGCCCTCTTAGTGCTCATCCCCTCCCGCAAATCATCACACTCTCGCGAATCATCACACTCTCGCGAATCATCGCGCTCTTGTATTTTTTTGTTTATGCTTTATAATGTTACTGGAATGGGGTTATAATATACAATTGGATAGTAGTGAGGCTGGGTCAAAACTTTTTTGTGGGGTACAGGATGCTTTTTTCGGATTGTGTGCCGTGCAGTTTTTCGGTTTTGGGGCGCGACTTGGAGGGATTTCTCTCGGGTTCTGCTTGAAAAGTGACGTTGTTGCTTTTTCCCGTCCTCTTATTTTTTTGATGAGGAGACATTATGTTAAATAAATTCAAACCGACATGGATGGTGGAGTCCATCTATCACATCACTCCGGAACAACTTGAAAAGAACAACATCAAAGGTTTGCTGACCGATCTGGACAATACCTTGATCGCCTGGAATAATCCGGAAGGGACACAGGAATTGAAGGATTGGATCGCTTTGATGAAAGAAAATGCGATACCTGTCGTCATCATTTCCAACAACAGCGATAAGCGCATCAAGATAATCGCGGATAAGCTGCAATTGTCTTATGTGCCAAGATCCATGAAGCCTTCCCGCCGCGGCTACATCAAGGCAGCAGAACAGCTGCAGATTCCGTTGGACCAATGCCTGATGGTTGGGGACCAATTGCTTACGGATGTTTTTGGCGCAAATCGAGCGGGAGTCAAGAGTGTGTGGGTAATGCCGATCATCAATTCGGACGGATGGAATACGCGCATAAACCGATTCTTTGAAAGAAAACTGCTGAAACGATTGTTGAAAAATGATCCAGGAATGATATGGAGGAAATCACTTGACTAAAGAAGAATTAACAGAAGATCTCTATTGCATCGGCTGTGGGGCGAAAATCCAGACCGATGATCCGACCGAACGAGGGTATACCCCGGCGGCCGCTCTGCAAAAGGGATTGGATTCCGGGCAATTATATTGCCAACGCTGTTTCAGATTGCGCCACTACAATCAGATGGAAAAAGTGTCCGTCACGGATGATGAGTTTTTGGCTATGCTGAACACCATCTCGATGGAAGATGCCTTGATCGTCAACGTCATCGACCTGTTTGATGTATACGGCAGCATGATCCCCGGATTGCATCGCTTTGCGGGGGGAAATAAAGTGTTGGTGGTCGGAAATAAAGTGGATGTTTTGCCGAAGTCGGTCAAACTGTCCCGTGTGAAGCAATGGTTGACGGAACAAGTGCAGTCAGTAGGCTTGCGCCCGGTTGATGTTGTGCTGGTAAGCGGCAAGAAAGCGACGTCCATCGATGATTTGTTGGAAACCATCGAAGAGCATCGGGATGGCAGAGATGTTTATGTCGTGGGCGTTACGAATGTAGGTAAATCCACTGTCATGAACCAGATTATCCGTGCGGCTACAGGCAACAAGGAAGATGTCATCACGACTTCCCAGTTCCCTGGCACAACGTTGGATCAGATCCGTATTCCTTTGGACGATGGGCATTTCCTCATCGATACGCCGGGGATCATCCATCATCATCAAATGGCGCATGTGCTGAGCCCGAAAGAATTGAAGCTCGTAGCGCCGCAACACGAAATCAAACCGATCACTTATCAATTGAACCCGGAGCAGACGCTGTTCTTGGGCGGCGCATCGCGCTTTGACTTCATCAGCGGGGAAAAATCGTCCTTCACTTGTTATTTCTCGAATGACTTGAAAATCCACCGCACCAAATTGGAGAAAGCGGATGAATTTTATGCAAAACATCTGGGGACCCTTCTTCAGCCGCCGTCTGTGGAAGACGCGGAGAATTTCCCGCCGTTGGTCAGACGTGAGTTCAATGTCAAAGTACCGTCCGATATCGTATTTTCCGGATTGGGATGGATTACTGTCCGCAAACCGGGTAAAGTCGCAGCATGGGTCCCGCAAGGCGTGGACGCTGTAATGCGCAAACCGATCATATAATCAGAAAAGCGGAACGGGTTCGTTCAGCCCTGAGAGAAATTTAGGAAATCGTGCCGACTGAGCATCGAAGAGCGCAATAGGTACGATTTATCTAATTTCCGAAGGGCTAACCCGTAAAGCTAGCCAACACTTTGGGATGCACGGAACATTTTACTAACTCGTGAAATACCAACGGTGATGCACTTTTGAATAAAAATAATTTTTCTAGAATATAAAGACTGAGGTGTCAAATGGAATTAAGAGGCAAACAAAAACAATATTTGAAAAAAGAAGCGCACCATATGAATCCGCTCTTCCAAGTGGGTAAAGGTGGATTGAACGAAGAGATGCTTTACCAAATCGGGGAAGCATTGGAAAAAAGAGAATTGCTGAAGATCGCTCTTCTGCAGAATACGGATGAGGAAACGGAAGATGTCGCTGCAGTGATCGAAGAAAAACTGCAAGCGAAAGTCGTCCAACAGATTGGGCGCACGCTTGTGTTGTTCAAACCATCAACCAAAGAAAAAAATCGTCGTTATTCGACTGTCGTTGAAAAAATCTAAAGGCAGGCCAATCCATATTTTATTGAGGTGAGAAAAAATTGATCACAACTTTAAATTTGATCGGACAAACGGATTATATGATCATCGAAGAAACCGAGGTCGAGACGCAGATTGCTTTCCAGGACCGGAAACGCATCGGCATCATGGGAGGGACCTTCAGTCCGCCCCATTTAGGCCATCTGATCGTCGCGCAGCAGGTTGGGGAACAACTCGGCTTGGATAAGATCTATTTCATGCCCGATGCCGAGCCCCCTCATGTCGATGAAAAAGAATCGATCCCGGCGAAGCATCGCGAGTCGATGGTGCGGTTGTCCATTTCGGGCAATCCGCTGTTCGATATCGAAACAATCGAGTTGGAGCGGGGCGGTAAGAGCTTCACGATCGATACGATGAAACTATTGACTTCCATGCATCCCGACACCGATTATTATTTCATCATCGGCGGTGACATGGTGGAATACTTGCCGAAGTGGGAACGCATCGATGAATTGGTGCAACTTGTGCAGTTCGTTGGCGTCGCCAGGCCGGGATACGGAAGGGAAAGCATCTATCCGATCATTTGGGTTGATGCGCCGTTGATCGACATCAGTTCGACGGAAATCCGCAAGATGGTCAAAACCGGCCGCTCGATCCGTTATTTGGTGAAAGAGGACGTCAAAGACTACATTTTGAAAGAAGGACTCTATCTCGATGACGAATACTGAGCTTGCATATACAGGAATCTATACGGATTGGACGCGGGAAGCCATTTTGGCGGAAGTGGAAAAACAGATGAAGCCCTCGCGTTTCCAGCATGTGCTGCGGGTTGAAGCCTGTTCCATCCAATTGGCGGAAAAATATGGTGCATCCGTGGAAGCTTGTTCGTTGGCCGCTCTCCTGCACGACTACGCGAAAGAACATGCTGCAGAAAGCCTGAAGGAAATCGTCCTGTCCAAAGGGATGGCCAGCGAAATGACCGGTTACGGCAGCGAAATCATGCACGGACCTGTCGGCGCTTATTATGCCGAAACGGTATTCGGAATCACGGATGAGGACATCCTTGACGCGATCCGCCAGCATACAATCGGTGGCGAGATGATGACGCTGCTCGGGAAAGTCCTCTTCATCGCCGATTACATCGAATCGGGACGCGCATTCAAGGGCGTAGACGAAGCCAGAAAACTGGCTGAGGACAGCCTGGATGAGGCAGCTTATTTTAAAATAGAAAAAACAATCATCCATCTGGTGAAGAAAGAACTGCCGATTTATCCCGGCACAATCTATGTCTACAACAGTTGGATCCAAAGAAAAGTGGGGAAATCATAATGAAAATGACAAGTGAAGAATTATTGGAAGTAGTGGTTAAAGCAGCAGATGACAAATTGGCTCAGGATATCATGGCATTGGATGTACGCGGTTTGACATCGATCGGTGATTACTTTGTCGTCATGAACGGCCGTAATGAAAAGCAAGTCGCTGCAATCGTGGAAGAAATCGTGCAGAGTGTTGCCAAAAACAAAGGTGAAGTCAAAAATGTTGAAGGCAAAGATTCAGGCAAATGGACATTGATCGATCTGAACGACGTCATCGTGCATGTATTCAACCATGAGGAACGCGGCTATTACAACATCGAAAAATTATGGAGTGATGCACCAATGGTTGACATCTCGGGGATGGTCACTGAGCAATGAGTTACGACATCTTTGCCCATTACTATGATGAAATAATGGACCAGTCTGTCTACGACAGCTGGCTTCTTTATGTTGAAAAATATACAGCCGGGAAATCCGGTCTGGACATCATGGAATTGGCATGCGGGACAGGGAAGATTGCAGTGGAATTGGCGAAAAAAGGCCATCGGGTAACGGGGGTTGATCTCTCCGACGAAATGCTTTCGCTTGCATACAACCGGATGCAGGAAGAAGGCGTTACGCTTGCGTTGGCGGTAGGGGACATGCGTTCATTGGAGCCGATGGGGGATTTTGACGTCGTGACGTGCTTCTCCGATTCGCTTTGCTACATGTCTGATGAAGCTGAAGTGGCGGAAGTCTTTCAAAGCGTCATCCGGAATCTCGGACCTGGCGGTGTTTTTTTGTTCGACGTCCACTCGATGCATCAAGTGAATAACGTTTTTCCGGGATATCAATACATCTATCAGGATGAAGCGGGAGCCTTCCTCTGGGAAAGTTTTGCCGGCGATGCCGCGAACAGTGTCGAACATGATTTGACTTTCTTCGTGGGATCCCAGAACAATCCGGAATTGTTTGAACGCCATTCGGAATACCATCGCGAACGAACGTACCCGTTGGAAGTCTACAAGCGGCTCCTTGAAGAAGCCGGATTCACCGATGTGACGGCTACAGCCGAATTTGGTGAAGCTGACGTGCGCGAGGAAAGTCCGCGCTGGTTTTTTGCCTGCAAAAAAGCTTAAGCAAGCCAAGGTGAAAAACTGCGAAACCATACAATGAAACCAAAGGGGGCGCTTCGATGAAAGCCTGTGGTGTAATCGCAGAATACAATCCTTTCCATAACGGTCACCGCTATCAATTGTCGGAAGCCAGACGGATGACCAACAGCGATGTCATGGTTGTCGCAATGAGCGGCAATTTTGTCCAAAGGGGCGCGCCCGCTCTGTTGGATAAATGGACGCGTGCGGAAATCGCGTTGCGGAACGGTGCCGACATCGTCGTGGAAATGCCGATTTTGGGGAGTGTGCAGTCCGCGGATCTGTTCGCAAAAGCAGGCATCCGCTTGTTGCAGGCGATGCAGTGCGATGCCTTTGCATTCGGTGCTGAAGAAGGAACAGCGGAAGATTTCGTTTCGCACAGCCGCTTCTTGCGAGAACACGAATCGGAAATCGATCGGATTTTTCAGACTTACCGAAATGATGGCAGAACCTATGCTGCGCAAATGGAAACGGCCATTGCCGAAGTCTTGCGCCCACAAGGTTCTGCTATTTCCTTTTCAACGCCCAATAATCAGCTTGGATTGGCGTATGTCAAAGAAAATGAACAATTCCCCGAACCGATGGAAACGGCCATCGTGCTTAGGCGCGGTGCCGGACACAACGACAGTGATGCTTTCGGACAAGAATTCGCAAGCGGGACCGCCATTCGCGAATGGTCACTCCACCACGGAAAAGAAACCGAAAGGAAGGACATTGGCAGGTTTGTGCCGCGAGCGACGTTAGAGGCGCTGGAAAGGCGTCCTCTGCTTGATTGGGCGCCATACTGGGTGATGCTGCAATATCAGCTCATGCTGCTTTCGCATGCGGAACTCCGGAACATCTATCAAGTTGAAGAAGGCATCGAATACAGATTGAAAAAAGAGGCTGAGGATGCAGCTGATTTTATGGCCTTCATTCGGCGCATGAAGAACAAGCGTTGGACCTGGGCCCGGCTGCAGCGGATCTGTTCCTATATCCTGTTGGGGATAACCAAAGCGGAAGCGACTACTTTCCAGGAAAAAGAAGGTACTATCCGCTTGCTCGGATTTACGGAAGCCGGAAGACGCTATCTGAACATCTTGAAAAAAAACACGGAGACCCCTATCATCACGAAATTGCGTGAGCCATATACAGCGGACTTGCAACTGGAAATCAGGAGTGACCGCATCTATCGTTTGGGAGCCATTCCGGTTTTGGAGGAACAGAATTTCACCCGGTCGCCCATTTACATCCGCAACGAGCCGAGGGATCAGGACTAAGTTTTTTAAAAAAATTAATGAAAACTTTAATGAAAAATCGCAAGAAGCGTTTGACTGGCCACAATCAAAGAAATATAATGGATAGGTTAATAGATGCTAGAGCCTTTAATGTTCGGTTCTAGGCACTAAGGAGGACAATCAAATGAGCGAAGAAGCCAACTCCGTCAGTTTCGTTCCCGTAATCGTAGGGGGGAACAGAGGAGCCTATAGTTTGGCGAGAGCTTTCTATGAAGCGTATCAAGTTAAAACGAATCTTATCAGCCCGATGATCATAGGCCCTATCGGCAATTCCCGCATCATCAAGCATTACATCCAACCGGGAATCGATGACCTGGATCATTTTTTTGAGACCATTCAGCAAATCGGCCGTGACTATCCGAATATGAAAAAAATCATCTTCGGGGCAGACGATCGCTATGCAGAACTGTTGATCCGAACGAAGGACCGCTTCAGTGATGATTGGATCATTCCATATGTGGATGAAGATGTCTTCCTGCGGGCGACCAATAAGGAAAGTTTTTACGCCATCTGTGAAAAAGCAGGTGTTCCTTATCCTAAGACTGTAGTCATGGATGAATTTTCACTGGGCTTGCCGTTTGAATTTCCGATCATCATCAAGCCTTCGAACGCCATCCTGTACCAGGGGCTGCATTTTGAAGGCAAAGAAAAAGTCTTCATCGGACGGGATGAAAAAGATCTTGAACGCATCTATCATTTAGTGCGCGACAACGGCTACACAGACAACCTGATCCTGCAGGAGTACGTGCCCGGCGATGACACCTATCTTGGTGTCGTGACGGTCTACACCTCGCCAAGGGACAAGGAAATCAAGCTGATTGCGTTCGGCCATATCCTCTTGGAAGACCATACGCCATCCGCCATCGGAAACCACCTGACGATTTGGGCAAGGGAAGAGCAGAAGATTGTTGCTTCCGTTCAAAAACTGATTGCGGAAACCGAGTTTTATGGTTTCTCCAATTTTGACGTGAAGTACGATGAGCGCAAAGATGACTATGTTTTCTTTGAATTGAACGGGCGTCTTGGCGTCAGCAACTATTATGTTACCGCCAGCGGGAATAATGTTGCGAAATACTATGTTGAAGATTACATAGCCAAGAAAAAACTTGGGGTCACGATCAACACGAATGAAGCCTTGTTCACTATGACACCAAAGAATCTTTTGCTGAAGTATGTCAAGTCCGATGTATTGCGGAAAAAAGTAAAAGAGCTGTACAAAGATGGGAAAGTAGTGCACCCTTTGGATGCGCCTTTTGAAGTCAGCCCGAAAAGAAAATTCTATGTGCTGGCTTCCAAATTCAATTATTACAAAAAATTCAGAGAGCATCCGCCAGAGGAATGAGCTGAATCAAGAAACAAACGGGAAACGAGGGATGAGAAAGTATGAAAAAATTTTTTGGTATTCTTGGAGGAATGGGAACGCTGGCGACGACCAACTTTCTTGTTGAAATGAATAAGCGTCATTTCCCCGAAAACGACCAAGATTATTTCAATTACATTCTGATGAATCACGCTGATATTCCAGATCGTACGGAATATATTTTGGATCCGACCAAACCGAATCCGGTGGAAGCGGTGATAGAAGATGTTCATATGTTGAATCTTCTTCAGCCAGAATTCATCATCATGCCCTGCAATACTATCCATTATTTCTTCGATGATATTCAAAAGGAAACGGATATTCCGATTCTGAATATGATCGATCTTACGGTCGACTATATTGCGGAACACTATGAGGGCGCAAAAAAAGTCGGATTATTTGCCACAGAGGGAACGCATCAGAGCCGCATCTACGAAAATCGGCTCGTTGAGAAAGGCTACCAAGTGGTATTGCCGGACAGAAAATTACAAGACAAGATCAATAAAATGATTTATTATTACATCAAAGAGCGATCGCATTTATTTTTCCCTTTGTATTACGAAATTTTGGAAGATTTCAAAAATTGCGGTGCGGACATTGTGCTGTTGGGTTGCACGGAAGTTTCATTGATGAACAGTGAAGATGAAGAACAACGCTACCCGATCGTCGACGCGGAAAAGGTGCTTTTGGACAAAACAATCGCGTTGGCCAAAGAATTAAAAGTGTAAAAAAACGTTTTCCTTTTTTGATGTAAAGGAAAATACATTGACAAAGTTTTTTTTCACTAGTATAATTCAATTTGTTATTTTAGGGGTGATGGAAATGAAGTGGCCATTAAAAGAATTACAAGAACATCGTGGTGAACCGTACTATTTCTCTCGGATGATAGACCGGGAAAGTTCATTGATGCAAAGAAATAATGAAATCAAAGCAGTGTCGCCGATTAAGGCGGAAGGTTTCTTATTATACGAAAATCATTCTGTGCTTGCCAATTTCCGAATCGATTTAACGATTACCCTGCCTTCGTCAAGGTCGTTGGAATTAGTTGATGTACCCTTGCAATTAGCAATCGAAGAAGTGTACACTGAAAGTGAATCACTCTATCTCGAGCAGGATACCCCTGCGGAAGTCGTGTTGCCGCTTGAAGGTGATGAAGTGAATCTGGTCCCCGCTATCGAGGACAACATTCTGCTTAATCTGCCTCTACAAGTCTTCACGCCGGAAGAGATGGTGTCCGAGGAAATGCCTAGTGGCGCTGAATGGGAAGTTGTTTCCGAAGAATCTTTCGCAAGAAAGAGACAAGAGGAAAAAACCGACCAGATCGATCCGCGATTAGCTGGTCTGAAGGCCCTGTTAGAAGACGAAGAAAAAACAGAGTGAAATTTTTGACGCTGATTTTTAACTAAATACAGCGATTAGTACAGGGAGGTGTAAGGAAATGGCAGTACCTAAAAGAAGAACATCTAAAGCAAGAAAAGCAAAAAGACGTACGCACTTCAAGTTATCAATTCCAGGCTTGAACGCATGCCCTAACTGTGGCGAATTGAAAAAGAGCCACCACGTTTGTGCATCATGCGGTCACTATGACGGAGAAGTAGTTATCGAAAAACAAAGCTAATCCTGAAATGCCATCCGCAATTCCAGTCAGCAGAATGAATTTTCTGCTGGCTTTTTTTGTTCTCATTTTTCAAGGAGGCATAATTTTCCGGAATGATGTAAAATGTATGTATGCGGGCATATACGCCATATTTTTGTTAAGGAGCGTTGGGATGCAAAACTTCCACTATTTTGAAATTCTGTTGTATGTTTTTCCGATTTTAGAAATCATTCTGATCAATAAATTTTTTAGGTCGTATCTCAGGTACAAACAAATTATCCAAGTGACAGTTGCGGATGTTGTGTTGCCGTTTTTGTTCGTAGGCATCCATCTGCTGAGTGTCTACAGTTTGACGTATTCACTCTTGCCGCACTTTCTGCTGGCGGCTTGCGTCGTCGGTCTGCTGCAGACGCTGTATTTCGACAAACGCAAAAAGATCCATCAGCCGAAGCGGTTCTATCGTTATTTCATAAAAATACTGTTTTTGATGGCACTGCTTTCTTATTACATGTTGGTGCTGTTGCGCATTTATTTCCTTGTAAGGGGCTAGTCCGAAAATTGAAGAATGAGGTGGCACGAAAACATGAAAGTATTATTGTACTCTGAAGGCATGAAATACATCGGGAAATCCGGTTTAGGCAGAGCCATCGAGCACCAGAAAAAAGCTCTCACACTGGAAGGAATATCTTTTACGACAGATTACAGAGATGATTTTGATCTGATGCACATCAATACCTACTTCGGGCAATCTTATCGTCTGTTGCATAAAGTTAAAAAGCAGGGGAAACCGATTGTTTATCATGCCCACTCCACAAAGGAGGACTTCCAGAATTCTTTTATCTTCTCAAATGCGGCTGCACCGCTTTTCAGTAAGTGGATTCTGCACTGCTACAGCCATGGGGATGTGGTTTTGACGCCAACCCCTTATTCCAAAAAATTGCTGCAGCGGGCGGGGTTGCAACAACCGATCATACCGATTTCGAACGGAATCGATTTGTCGTTTTACCAAGCGACTGCGGAAATGGGTGCGTCTTTCCGCCAGAAATACGGGTATAAAGCAACAGACAAGGTCGTCATGTCTGTCGGACTTTACATCAAACGGAAAGGGATCCTTGATTTTGTCGCCTTAGCTAAATCGATGCCTGCTTACCAGTTCATCTGGTTCGGGTACTTGAACCTCCATCAAGTTCCGCGAGAAATCCGTGAAGCGGTAGAGACAAAATTACCCAATCTGCAATTTGCCGGTTATGTGGCTCCTGATGAGCTCCGGAACGCATACTGCGGTGCTGATCTGTTTTTCTTTCCAACCTACGAAGAAACGGAAGGAATCGTCCTTCTGGAGGCTCTTGCCATGGGACAGGAGATTCTGATCCGGGATATACCGATTTATGAAGATGATCTGGTCGATGGCAAGCACGTCTACAAAGGCAAAACGAATGACGATTTCCGAAGGTTGATCAGCGGCATTCTGGAAGGTGACCTGCCTTCTTTGAAGGCTGCAAGCCAGGAGCATATACGCCAGAAGGACCTCAGCTGCATCGGTTCGGAATTGAGGAGTGCTTACGAAACTGCCATCCAGTTACATAAGTCCGATAAAAGCAAAATATCGGTCCCGCAAACAAAATGATAGATGATAACAAATTGATTTCGATTATTTGTCGAAATCAATTTGTTTTTTTTATGAATTGTTCGGGAAAATGTGGTGGAAAGTGGGGGGATGTGGTAGACTGAGAACATATTTGAAGGTGGGGGCGAGTGTCTTTATGTTGATGGGCGAATTCAAACACAATATAGATGCTAAAGGCAGATTGATCATGCCCGCAAAATTTCGTGAGGAATTAGGCGATACGTTCATCATCACCCGTGGTTTGGACGGCTGTTTGTTCGGCTATCCGTTAAGCCAATGGGAGCTGCTCCAAGAGAAATTGAAACAGCTGCCCCTTGCCAAAAAAGATGCGCGTGCTTTTACCCGTTTCTTCTATTCAGCCGCTATGGAAGCTGAATTGGATAAACAAGGGCGCATCAATATCCCTCAAACATTATTGGATTATGCGAAAATTGAAAAAGAATGTCGTATTGTCGGAGTAGCCGACCGTATTGAAATATGGAGCAACGAGAAGTGGGAAGAATTTGCTGATGAGGCTGCCGAAAACTTCGAAGATATTGCTGAAACGATGATCGACTTTGGATTGTAGGTGTAAAAATGGAAAAATTTGAACATTATAGCGTGTTGTTAAAAGAGTCCATCGATGGTTTGAACATCAAACCAGATGGCATCTATGTCGATTGCACTTTAGGTGGTGCCGGACACAGCAGCGTGATTTTATCAAAATTAAATGAAAATGGGCATCTGTATGCCTTTGACCAAGACCGTATCGCTATCGAAAATGCTGAAGCAACGTTGGCGACGTATATCGAAAAAGGCATGGTGACACTCATCAAGGCCAATTTCCGGAATATCAAGGAAGAACTGGAAGACCGTGATGTATTTGGCGTGGACGGCATCCTGTATGATTTGGGAGTGTCTTCCCCGCAATTGGACCAAGCTGAAAGAGGGTTCAGTTACCGTTATGATGCACCACTCGACATGCGCATGGACCAAGAACAGGAATTGACGGCCCGCGTCATTGTGAATGAGTGGCCTTTTGGTGAATTAGTGAAGATTTTTTATCGTTATGGCGAAGAAAAATTCTCAAAACAGATTGCCCGCAAAATCGAAAAAATCAGGGAAACCCAACCGATCGAGACGACCGGCGAACTGGTCGAAATCATCAAAGACTGCATCCCTGCACCTGCCAGAAGAAAAGGCGGACATCCGGCTAAGCGCATTTTCCAAGCGTTGCGCATCGCAGTCAACGACGAATTATCCGCTATTGAAGATTCGATAGAAGATGGCTTGAAGATGCTGAACATCGGAGGGCGCATGAGCGTCATTTCCTTCCAATCCTTGGAGGACCGGATCGTTAAAGTTCTTTTCAAAGAAGCGAGCTCGAAAGAGGAAAGCTTGCTGCTGTTGCCTATTCTTCCCGAGGAATATGAAGCAGACTACAAGTTGATCAGCCGCAAACCAATCATGCCCAACGAGGCGGAATTAAGTGAAAATTCGCGTTCTCAAAGTGCAAAATTGCGTGTCATCGAAAGAGTCAAGAATTAACAGGGGCACCGCAGCTCGGTAACGAAAGATCATCAGTCGGAACGAATAAATTGTGCCTGAGTTGCACTATTTATTGCGGGGGAGGAGAGGATTAAGTGGCATTACCTGAATATAAGGCGGCGATAGCAGAACCGACGCTGCCGAAAAAACTGACAGAACCTAAACAAGGCCAGCCTGAACCGAAAGGCTACAAAGCCGTTAGAGATAAATATGTAAAACTTGAAAAATTTGCCATCACCATCACGCTGTTCAGCGCATTGGTCGTATTGCTGCTGTCACTGGCTACACAAGTGACCCTCTCCAATCAGAACAGAGCGTTACAGGACTTACAAAATGATAGCGTTGCGATCGGTTTAGAAAATCAAAACTTGGAGCAGGAAGTCCAAGAACTTTCAAGATACGATCGCATCATCGAGATAGCAAAAGAACTTGGTCTGGAAATGAATGAAGCAAACGTTAGGAATGTTACGCGATGAAAAAAACAGCTAATCCTCAAAGAAATCGAAAAAAAATGACTCGTATCATGGTTGGTTTGACAGGTTTACTATTTCTTGTATTTATTTTTCGTTTTTCTATGATCATGATCACCAAGAAGGTAAATGGCGAGAATCTAAGCGAGCATGTTAATAATTTATATACCAGAAGTAGTATCCTTGCCGCAAAAAGAGGTACCATCTATGACATAGGTGGTAATCCCATTGCCTTGGATGCTACTTCTTATTCGTTGGTGGCCGTTTTGACCGATGAATGGAGTGAAGATACAGAAAATCCGAATCATATCGTCGACAAGGAAAAGACAGCTGAAGCACTGGCACAATATATCAGCATGAGCAAAGAAGACATTCTGACCATCCTGAACCAAGGGGCCTTGAAGCAGGTCGAATTCGGAAGCGCAGGAACGAACCTGAATTATGCGACCAAATCCAGCATTGAAGCGGAAGACCTTCCGGGCATCACTTTTGAGGAAACGCCATCCAGGCTTTATCCGAACGGGATTTTTGCTTCCCATCTTGTCGGTTTTGCGCAAAGTTCAGCCAGCGAAGAAGAAGCAGACACAAACGAAGAAAAGAAATTGGTCGGCATGATGGGGATAGAATCCCTGTACGATAATGAGCTGGACGGCAGCGATGGTGAAGTCACTTATCAAGAAGATTCCAAGGGCTATCTGATTCCAGGAACGCAGATTCAGGAAAAGGAGCCTGTCGAAGGCGATAATCTTTATCTGACCCTCGACAGTCGCCTGCAGATTTATCTCGAAAGCCTGATGTCGCAAGTGTATGCAGAGGCCGAACCGGAATCGATGACAGCTATGTTGGTCGATCCGGATACAGGTGCGATCCTTGCGGCTTCCCAGCGGCCCACCTTCAACGCCACGACAAAAGATGGCATTGATGCCCAGTGGCAGAATCTGTTGGTGGAGGATACGTACGAACCGGGTTCCACTTTCAAAATTTTGACTTTGGCGGCAGCAGTGAACGAGGGGGTATTCAGCCCGTTTGCGACGTACGCTTCCGGCAGTGTGGAAGTGGAAGGCGGAACCATCCGTGACTACAATAAGGACGGTTGGGGCAATATCACCTATCTCGAGGGATTGGCCCGTTCAAGCAACGTGGCCTTCGTGAAACTGGTGCAAACGATGGGTTACGACGTTTGGGAGTCCTATATGAAAGCTTTCGGCATCGGCCAATCAACCGATTCAGGACTGGAAAATGAAGCAACTGGGAATTACAGCTATACGTATCCGCTGGAAAAGGCGAATACGGCATTCGGACAAGGGGTAACGGTTACGCCTTTCCAATTGATGCAAGCATTTACGGCAATCGCAAATGATGGCACCATGATGAAACTGAACTATCTGGATCGCACAGAAAATCCGAATACGGGCGAGGTCACCGTTAACGAACCGGAAGAAGTCGGATCCCCGATCACGGCGGAAACCGCCCAGACGGTACTGACCTACCTGAAAGAAGTCGTCTACAACGAGAATGGATCCGGACAGGCTTACAAGATCGAAGGGACAGAGATCGCTGCCAAAACGGGTACGGCAGAAGTGGTGAATTCCACAACAGGCGCATATTACACCGGCTACTCCAATTATCTTTATTCGGTGGTCGGATTTGCGCCGGCGGATGATCCCAGCTACATCCTGTATTTGACCATGAAACGGCCTGCCAACTTGGACAGCCTGAATGGTTCCAAGTATTTGTCGGAAATATTCAATCCATTCATGACAAGGGCAATCGAGTATGACAACCTGAATACAGAAGTGACCGGAGACGTCAATCAAGCGTCGATGCCTGAAGTGACAACTATGTCCAAAGATGAGGCGTTGGCGGCCCTGACTGCTGTCGGCTATAATGATACAGCAATCATCGGCAGCGGCAGCCGGATCGTCCAACAATATCCATACGCCGGGACACAGACAATCACAAACCAGAAGGCGATCCTCATGACGGAAGGTGCGATGACGATGCCTGATGTTTACGGCTGGTCAAAAGACGATGTCCTGAAAGTGTCAGAAATCGCAGGCATCAACTTCACTTTTGAAGGGGAAGGCTATGTGGTTTTCCAGAGTCTGGAGACGGGTTCCATCCTGAACGCTGCTACGGAAGTCAAGATCATTTTGGAGTAAGCGTTCAGAAACAACACTCATAAAAACAATCAATCAAAAAATGTTAAACACCTATTAGGAGGAAATCATATGCATTGGACAGAAATGCTGTTGCCTTTATCGATCAGCTTTGCCATTACAATCAGCATGATGCCAATTTTCATCGGCTATTTTAAAGTGAAACAATTCGGACAGATCACAAGGGAAGAAGGCCCGAAATGGCATCAAGTCAAAAGCGGCACACCGACGATGGGAGGGGTCGTCTTCATCATCGCTGCGATCCTTACCGTTATCGGGACAGCGATCTGGAAGGAAGTCCTCACCGTAAAGCTGGCTATGTTGCTGTTCGTGCTGTTGTTTTTTGCAGCTATCGGCTTTTTGGATGATTTCCTGAAAATATTCAAAAAACAAAATGAAGGGCTGACTTCCAAGCAGAAGTTCATTTCGCAATTGGTGGGGTCTTTCGTCTTCGTCGCACTGTTCTACTTGTCGGGTTCGGATCCATTGATCACAATCCCCTTCTTTGGACAGATCCACAACTGGTTGGTGTTCGCTGTATTTACGATCATCTGGATCACAGGTTTTTCGAATGCTGTGAATCTGACCGATGGATTGGACGGATTGGTTGCCGGCACAGCAGGCATCGCCTATACCGCGTACGGCATATTGGCATACCGCCAAGGACAATTGGAAGTATTGCTGTTTTGTATTGCGATCGTGGGCGGCCTGATCGGTTTCTTCTTTTTCAATAAGAAACCAGCTAAGATCTTTATGGGCGACGTCGGCTCGTTGGCGTTGGGCGCAGGACTCGCCGTCGTTTCGCTGGCGTTGCATCTGGAATGGTCCTTGTTGCTGATCGGCCTTGTTTTCGTCATTGAAACAGCCAGCGTCATGCTGCAGGTAGGGTCCTTCAAATTGCGCGGCAAACGCATCTTCAAGATGTCGCCGATCCATCATCATTTCGAAATGAGCGGGTGGAGCGAATGGCGCGTCGTCCTGACTTTCTGGGCTGTAGGTCTGCTTTCTGCAATCTTAGCCTTGTGGCTGCTTGTCTAAGCGAAAGGAGAAAAAGACATGAAAACAAATAATCGATTCGAAAACAAAAAAGTATTGGTGCTGGGTTTGGCGCTCAGCGGGATGAATGCGGCCAAACTGCTCCTTGAACTCGGCGCAATGGTCACAGTCAATGATGCAAAGGAATTGAACGACAATCCGGATGCGAAGGAGTTGATTTCATCCGGCATCAAAGTGATCGCTGGATCCCATCCGATCGAGCTGTTGGATGAATCTTTCTCGTTCATGGTCAAAAACCCGGGCATCCCGTACAACAATCCGATGGTCAAACGTGCCCTCGAATTGGGAATCCCCGTATTGACAGAGGTCGAGTTGGCAGCGGAAATCCTCGAAGGCCGCCTGATCGGTGTGACAGGCACGAACGGAAAGACCACGACCACGACGATGATCACGGACCTGTTGAATGCGGGCAGAAAAATAGGGAAAGCCTATAAAGCCGGCAACATCGGCGTGCCAGCATCGGCAGTGGCGCGTGTGGCGACTGCGGACGACGATGTTGTTATGGAGTTGTCCAGCTTCCAATTGATGGGTATCGAAGCGATGCGGCCTGCCATCGCCGTCATCACGAACATCACGGAAGCCCATCTGGATTATCATGGGGAGCGCAAGGAATACGTCAAAGCGAAGTGGCGCATAACCGAGAATCAAACCGCGGCTGACTATCTTGTTTTGAATTGGGATCAAGCCGAATTGCGTAACATGTCGCAGCTTTCAAAAGCGCAAATCATTCCTTTTTCACGTACGCAGGTTCTTGAAGATGGCGCCTATGCATCAGAAGGTTCGCTGTATTTCAAGGGCGAAAAAGTGATGGCTATTTCCGATTTGAGGGTTCCTGGCGAACACAACATCGAAAATGCACTGGCTGCGATCGCTGTGGCGAAACTCTCTGGTGTAGGGAATGAGGCTATCGTATCAGCCTTCCATCTCTTTTATGGCGTCGAGCACCGGATCCAATTTGTAGCCGAGCTCAACGGAAGAAAATTCTACAATGACTCGAAAGCAACGAATATTCTCGCAACCAAAACAGCTCTGAGCAGCTTCCGGACTCCAATCATCCTGTTGGCGGGAGGATTGGACCGTGGGAATACCTTCGAAGAGCTCGTTCCCTTTCTTGAAAATGTGAAGACGTTGATCGTCTTCGGGGAAACTGCCGAGAAATTGAAGGCTGCAGGCGAGCAAGCCGGCATCAAAGAAATCGTCGTGACGGATCATGTCGCCAGTGCGGTTCCGATCAGTTACCAGTACAGCGAAGAAGGCGACACGATCCTGTTGTCACCGGCCTGCGCGAGCTGGGATCAGTACAAAAATTTTGAAGTGCGCGGCAAAACATTCACGGATGTTGTCCATTCCTTGGTCAAAGCCACGAGTGAGGAGGATGGTTCTTTCTAGAGAACCTATGTGCTTATGAAAATAGTATTATCCGGTGGGGGAACAGGCGGGCATATCTACCCGGCGTTAGCCCTGATGAACCGAATCAAAGAAAAATATCCGGACAGTGAATTCCTTTATGTGGGAACGGACCGCGGTTTGGAAAGCACAATCGTACCAAAGGCTGGCGTGGCCTTCAAATCCGTCAAGATCCAAGGGCTGCGCCGGAGTTTATCGCTTCAGAACCTGAAGACGGTCTACCTGATGATCAAGAGCATTTCGGACTCGAAGAAAATCATCAAAGCATTCCAGCCGGATGTCGTCATCGGGACGGGTGGCTATGTTTGCGCCCCCGTCCTGTATGCCGCCTCCAAATTGGGCGTGCCGACCATCATCCACGAGCAAAATTCAGTCGCAGGCGTCACCAATAAATTTTTGAGCAGAGTTGTGGACCGCATCTGCATTTGTTTTGAGGATGCCCGCGGTGATTTCTCCGCCTATCCAGAGAAGATTGTTTTCACGGGGAATCCAAGGGCGCAGGAAGTGGCCTCCATTAAGGAAAGCGCCGACCTGAAGGAATACGGATTGAAGGAAGAAGTGCCGACCGTTTTGATTTTTGGCGGCAGCCGCGGAGCCAGGAAGCTGAATGAATCTTTCGCAGCCGCCTACCCGCTCTTCAAAAACAAGCCGTATCAAGTGCTGCTGGCTACCGGAGACGTCCACTACAAAGCAGTGGAGCAGGAAATCAGCGCGCTGCCGGACCGTTTGGATAACGTCCGGATTGTGCCGTACATCCATGACATGCCGAAATTGTTCAAGCGTACCGACTTGATTGTATCGCGCAGCGGTGCGACCACATTGACGGAAGTGATGGCTTTGGGTTTGCCGAGCATCCTGATCCCGAGTCCGTATGTCACGAACAACCATCAGCAAAAAAATGCGGAAAGCCTAGTGAAAAATGGGGCAGCCGAAATGATCCTTGAGAAGGATCTGCAGGCACAATCCTTGTTTGACGCCATCGACAAGCTGATGACCAATGAAACGGGACGCAAAGAAATGGCTTTCCAAGCCAAACAGATGGGCATAACGGATGCATCAGACCGGATCATCGATGTCATTCTGGCTTTGAAAAAGTGAGAAAGGGAGGGAGGCCAGATGGTTTTCGGAAAAATCCGGCAGAAGCTGAACAGTAAGAGTTCGTCGGCAGGGACTCCCTGGCAGCGCGCGACTGCTGAAGCGGAAAGGCAAAACAAGGCGCAGATAAAGCAGCAGATCACAATAAACGGCCGCACCCATCGTTTGTTGGAAGAGAAAAAAGCGAAGTTGAAACCAAGGAAAAACCTTTCCGAAACCGCGAAAACCGGCAAACGACAAGGGTACCTTGGCTGGTACAGCATTTTTTTGGTGGGGGCCATCGGCAGCAGTTTTCTGGTTTCCCCCTACGGTAAAGTCAAGGACATCTATGTGGAAGGGGCCGAAGATGTTCCGGAACAAAGCATCATCGATGCCAGCCATATCACCGGGAAACTGACCGCCTTGGGAGTCGTCTGGAATGATGAAAAGATCCATGCCTACATCACTAATACTTTGTCCCAAGTCAAAACAGCGGAAGTGACGTTGCGCGGCATGAACGATGTCACGATCCATGTGACGGAACACGAAACCATTGCCTATGTTTATTCGGGCGGCAGCTATTATAATGTCCTGGAGAACGGCACTGTGGCAGACACGGAATTGAAGGTTCCGATCGGGAATAACCCGATCATCACAAGCTTTGAAATGAACCAAAATCTGGAGGACCTGCTCGAACAATATATGCAATTGACGGACAGTGTCCAGAACAGCATCTCTGAAATCAAATATACCGGAACGGAAGAAAATCCTTATGCAATCACGGTCTATATGAACGATGGGAATGAAGTGAAGGCGATCTTGCCATCCTTTGCCGAGAAGATCTTATACTACCCTGACATCGTAAGCCAATTGGGCGAGACGAAAGGGACCATCGATCTTGAAGTGGGTGTCTACTTTACGCCCTTTGCGCAAGCAACGGAAGAGGAAGCGTCCGCCTCGGCAGATTCCACCACTCCAGCCGAATGAGCTGAAAGAGATTAGGATTGACTTGCAGTCAATCCTTGAACAATGATTCCGATCATTGTTGAGGGATTGAATAACTTTTGTCAGACTTCCTTCTGATAGAATTATTTGTAAAAATCTTCGTAAATGAAGAGTTATTATGATAAAATGATAAGGTATAGCTTTCTGGCATCACGTATCAGCAACCGACAATTTTTTTCGGAACAATGCGGATGTTTACACAAGCCATTATGTCAAACGGAGGTTTCAATAAAACCATGAAGAATTCAGGAATATACGTCAGTCTAGATATTGGAACCACTTCAATAAAAGTTGTAGTCGCAGAATATGTGAAAGATCAAATGAACATTATTGGAGTCGGTAATGAAATTTCCAAAGGTCTTAGCCGTGGCGTCATCGTTGATATCGATGAAACGGTCGAGTCAATCCGCAGTGCAGTCAGTCAAGCTGAAAGAAAAGCGAATATTCAGATATCAAACGTCATCGTAGGCATACCAAGCAATCAAATCAGCATCGAACCTTGCCACGGGATGTATGCAGTCGCAAGCGAAAACAAGGAAATCACAGACAAGGATGTGCAAAACGTCTTTGCTGCCGCAAAAGTCCGTTCCGTTCCACCAGAAAGAGAAATCGTTTCCGTCATCCCTGAAGAGTTCATCGTAGATGGGTTCGACGGCATCAGGGACCCGAGAGGCATGATCGGTGTACGTCTTGAATTGTACGCAAGCATGATCACTGGTCCGAAAACAATCATCCATAACATCAAACGTTGTGTAGAAAAAGCGGGTCTTCAAATCGAAGATATGGTTGTACAGCCATTGGCCATCTCAAGCGTAGCCATGAATAAGGGCGAGCGGGATTTCGGGACCATCCTTATCGACATGGGTGGCGGCCAAACAAGCGCCTCTGTCATGCACGACGATCAATTGAAATTTTCATTTGTTGATCCCGAGGGCGGAGATCTTGTGACCAAGGACATCTCCATCATCTTGAACACGACGTTGGAAAATGCGGAGCGCGTTAAACGCGAATATGGTTATGCCATTTCCGAAGACGCGTCCGATGAAGAATTTTTCCCTGTCGAAACGATCGGGAAAGAAGAACCAGTGAAAGTGGATGAGAAATATCTGGCCGAAATCATCGAAGCGCGCCTTGTGCAGATCTTCGAAAACATCAAACGTGCCTTGGATAAAGTGGAAGCCCGCGACCTACCCGGCGGTATCGTTCTGACCGGGGGCGCAGCGGCATTGCCGGGCGTCGTTGACTTGGCAAAAGAAATTTTTGAAATCAACGTCAAGCTGTATATTCCGGAGCAGATGGGGATGCGCAATCCGATCTATGCAACAAGCATCGGCCTGATCAAGTATGTTGCGGGTCTGGATGACATTTACCGTGTTGCCAAAGGGAAAATACAGGTGACAGGAAAAGTGATCCCTTTGCAATCGAAAGCTCCGAAACAACCGACAGTCATCGAAGAACCTGTCTATGAACAGGAGACTTATGCCGATGAGGATCATTACGAAGAAAGCTTAGTCGGGAAATTAAAACGTTGGTTCAATAATCTGTTTGAATAATCACGCTGAACATAAAAAGAATGGTATGAAATAGGAGGAAATGAAATGGAATTGGAATTCGATTCAAGCATGAGTGATGGAGCAAAAATTAAAGTTATCGGTGTCGGTGGGGCAGGAAGCAATGCCGTTAACCGTATGATCGAAGAAGGCGTTAAAGGTGTTGAATTCATCGTGGCCAATACGGACACACAAGCCTTGAATGCATCAAGTGCGGAAACAAGAATCCAACTCGGGCCTAAATTGACGAAAGGATTGGGCGCAGGCTCAGTTCCTGAAGTAGGCCGCAAAGCTGCAGAAGAGAGCGAACAACAAATCTCTGAAGCCTTGGCTGGAGCAGACATGATCTTTGTCACATGCGGAATGGGCGGCGGTACCGGTACTGGTGCAGCCCCTATCGTAGCCAGAATCGCCAAGGATCTTGGCGCGTTGACTGTCGGTGTTGTGACGCGTCCGTTCACTTTTGAAGGACCTAAAAGAGGCCGTTATGCTGCAGAAGGTATCGCTGATTTAAAAGCAAACGTTGATACATTGGTCATCATCTCAAACAACCGTCTGTTGGAAATCGTCGACAAAAAGACGCCTATGCTGGAAGCCTTCCGTGAAGCTGATAATGTATTGCGTCAAGGCGTTCAAGGGATCTCAGACTTGATCACAGCTCCAGGATATGTCAACTTGGACTTTGCTGATGTGAAGACCGTCATGAAAGATCAAGGTTCTGCTTTGATGGGTATCGGTATCGCTTCAGGTGAAAACCGTACAGCAGAAGCAACCAAAAAAGCTATTTCTTCCCCATTGTTGGAAGTTTCCATCGATGGCGCCGAGCAGATCTTGTTGAACATCACGGGTGGTTCAGACTTGACGTTGTTCGAAGCACAAGATGCAAGTGATATCGTAGCACAAGCTTCATCATCCGAAGTGAACATCATCTTCGGTACTTCAATCAATGAAAACTTGGGCGACGAAGTTATCGTTACAGTAATCGCTACAGGAATCGATGACAAAAAAAAAGATGAAAAAAAAACCGCTAATCGCGGAGGCAGTGCTTTTAAGGGGCGTAAAGAAGTAGGGAACGCACCTGTTTCGTACCCGGAGAAACAACTTCCGACTGAACGAGCAGAAGAAAAACCAGCCAAAGACCTATTCGGCGACTGGGATATCCGCAGAGACACAAACGTAAGAGAACAGGCGCCCCAATCGGTCCAACCTGAGCCGGAAGAATACCCTGTCAAACAAACAGAAAATAATTATCCACGTTATCACGAAAATAAAGAAGATAAAAACGGTGGAGAGGATTCATTGGATACACCACCTTTCTTCCGCAAGAGACGCAGATAAGAATGAATATTGAGCAAAATTGCCGGAAAGTGGAGTCAACTGTGGAAGCAGCCTGCTTGACAGCCGGACGCAATCGGGAAGATGTGACGGTCATCGCCGTCACGAAAACGAAACCTGCAGAGCAAGTGGAGGAATTGTACCGCTTGGGCTACCGCCACTTTGCAGAAAATCGCCTCGAAGGTCTGCTCGAAAAGCAGGAAGCTCTTCCGCAAGAAGATATCAGCTGGCATTACATCGGTACCTTACAGACAAGGAAAGTGAAGCAGGTGATCAATCGCATCGCCTACTTCCACGCATTGGATCGTCCGTCATTGGCAAAGGAAATCAATGAGCGGGCGGAAAAGCCTGTTTCTTGCTTCGTGCAGGTCAACGTTACAGGTGAAAGTTCAAAACATGGGCTTTCCGCATCCGAGGCAGTGCCTTTCATCCAGAGTCTGGAAAGTTTTCCGAATATCATCGTTGTCGGATTGATGACGATGGCACCCATTGATGCGACAGACGTGGAGTTGCGTCAATGCTTTAAAGATCTGAAAATAATGCAAGAGCAAGTAGCGGCGTTGAACTTGCCTTATGCGCCATGTACGGAGACGAGCATGGGCATGAGCCAAGATTATCCGGTAGCGATTGCCGAAGGTGCGACCTTCGTACGTGTCGGATCGGCGTTCTTTGCTGAAACAGAAGCATAGACGAAGAAGAAGCGAGGGGTCTTATGGGTCTGAAAGATTTATTCCGAAAGTACTTTGTCATTGAAGATGAGGAAGATGGATTTGAGGAAGTCGATGAACCATCGGCTGTCGTTCCAGTCCGCAGGTCCGAGCGCAATGAAGAAGGGGCTCCGTCCTATCGGAGCACCCAAAAAAGATCGACGAAAGCAAAGGTAATTCCTATGAATCAACAAGCAATGACCGAAAAAGCCAGCATCCATGTTGTGGAGCCGAGAGTCTATTCCGAGGTGGAGAAGATTGCCGATAATCTGCTGAAGAACCAAGCAGTCCTCCTTAATTTCAAAAGGATAGATGCGGAACAAGCAAAACGGATCGTGGATTTTCTGACCGGAACGGTGTATGCGATCGGGGGAGAAATCCAACGCGTTGGCGATGAAATATTTTTATGCACCCCCGCTTCAGTCGGAGTCGAAGGCGCACTGGCCGAAACACTGGAGGAAGAGCGTTCGTTCTACTAGAAAGGAAACAAAATGACACAAATATTGATTTGGCTTTTACAGATTATCCGTTGGGGCATATCGGCATATTCAACCGTCCTGCTGGTATACGCATTGATGAGTTGGTTGCCGGGTGCAAGAAGTTCCAAATTCGGCTATTTTATCTCCAGTATTGTGGAGCCTTACCTGGATATATTCAGAAGATTGATCCCATCTGTAGGCATGATGAGCTTCAGTGTAGTGGCGGGCATCCTGTTCCTGAATTTGGTGGAGTATGGAGCGCAGGTCGTTATCTTTTTCCTGATCAGATTGCTGAATTGACGGACATTTTTTCATCAAACGAAAAAGTGAGGGATTCGTATGCAAGAAGTTTATCAACATTTCCGCAAGGAAGAGCAGCCATTCATTGATAGTGCCCAATCTTGGATTACGCAAGCGGAGGAAACCTATTCACCTTATTTGACGGATTTTTTGGATCCGAGACAGCAGTACATCCTTGAGATGATGGTCGGGAAAAAAGGTGAAATTCATGTCCAATTCTATGGGGGCTACGAAGCGGCGGAGCGCAAGCGGGCAATCATTTGCCCTGAGTATTTCAGTCCGACGCAAAGCGACTTTGAAATGGAGCTTACTGAAGTAGTGTACCCATCGAAATTCGCCAGTCTGACCCATGGGAAAATACTGGGGACGCTTATCGGAACCGGCATGAAAAGGGAGCTTTTCGGAGATATCCTGTCTGATGGTATCCGCTGGCAATTTTTGTTGGCGTCAAACATAGCAAGCTATGTGCATTCGCAAGTCACTAAGATAGGCAAGGTCAGTGTCCGCCTGGAAAATCGGACCTACACTGATCTGATCACACCTATCGATGATTGGACGATCGTGCATGACACGGTCAGCTCGCTGCGATTGGATACAGTGATTGCAGCCATCTACAACATATCGAGACAACGCGCAAAAGAATTGGTGAGCAGCGGAAAAGTGAAATTGAATTGGGCCGCATTTGAACGTCCCGATTTCGAATTGGGGCTGTTGGATATCGTGTCCATCCGCGGTTATGGCCGGATTCAGATAAAAGCTATAGAAGGAAAGTCCAAGAAAGACAAATGGCGCGTCGAATTTGGCGTATTGTACAAATAAGAATGACAAGAACGAAAGGTGTGTATAAGATGAGCTTGACTCCATTAGATATTCAACACAAGGAATTCCCTGTCAAAATAAAAGGGTACGATAAAGAACAAGTCAATGACTTTTTGGATACTGTCACAAAAGAATTTGAAGAAGTCATCAAACAAAATAAAGACCTGCAAAAGCAACTGAAATTTGCCGAAGAAAAACTTCAGTATTTCAGCAACCTGCAGGATGCTTTGAACAAGTCGATCGTAGTGGCGCAGGATGCTGCCGACAGACTGAAAGAAAATGCGCGCAAAGAGGCAGAAATCATTTTGTTCGAAGCCGAAAAGAGTGCGGATCGCTTATTGCATGAAGCAGCTGGAAAAGCGACAAAAATCAATGAAGAAACTGACGGCGTCCGCAAGGAAAGCCGCAACTTCAAACAGAAACTGCAACTTTTGGTTGAGTCGCAATTGAACCTCATCATGAATGATGAGTGGAATAACTTGTTGAACGCTTCGCCGGAAGGGCAAGTTTCAACGCCAACCTTGAATGAAGTGTTGTCCAACCGCACACGCATCATCGACGAATTGGTCGCCAACTCTGAAGATGCAGCCGAATTCGAAATCGGCGGAAGATTGGCCGAAGAAGCCAGAGCTGAAGAGAAACTTGCGGAAGCTGCTGTGGAAGCTATTGAAATTCCGGAAGAAAACAAGTAAAATCTATGTATTGAAGAATGGAACACCCGAAAAAAAGAAACTTCCAGCGAATTGGCGAATGGTGAAAGGCCAATAAGTCCCTCTATTTTAAGGATCCTCCATGAGAATCTTTTTGAACAAACATAAGTAAAAAAGGTCGCCTGAACAGCGTTAACGGTTTTAATGAGGAAGCATAATCGCCTGTTACGGCCGTTGTCGCTTTAAATTTGGGTGGTACCACGAAGACTTCGTCCCTTTTGGAGACGGGTCTTTTTTTGTAGAAAAAATTAATGATAAGGGAGCTTCCGACAATGAAAATGAAAGAAACGCTGCACCTAGGGAAAACGGCTTTTCCAATGAAAGCCAATCTGCCTGTCCGTGAATTGGAATGGCAAAAGGATTGGGAAGAAAAGAAAATCTATGAAAAACGTCAGGAATTGAATGCCGGGAAACCGACGTTCGTCCTGCATGATGGCCCTCCGTACGCGAATGGCGCTATCCACATGGGACACTCGCTGAATAAAATCAGCAAGGACATCATCGTCCGCTCGAAATCCATGTCAGGCTTCCGATCCCCTTTTGTCCCGGGTTGGGATACGCATGGTCTGCCGATTGAACAAGCCTTAACGAATACAGGCGTGAACCGCAAAGCGATGAGCTTGGCCGATTTCCGTAAATTGTGTGAAGATTATGCTTGGAAACAGATCGACGGACAAAGAACCGTATTCAAACGTTTGGGCATCGCAGGCGACTGGGAAAACCCATACGTGACTTTATTGCCGAAATATGAAGAAGCCGAAATCCGTGTGTTCGGAAAAATGGCGGAAAAAGGCTACATCTATAAAGGCCTGAAGCCGATTTATTGGTCGCCTTCAAGCGAATCTTCTCTGGCAGAAGCCGAAATCGAATATAAAGATGTGAAGTCTGCTTCCATCTATGTGGCTTTCCAGATCAAAGACGGCAAAGGCCTGTTGGATAACGATACTGCACTCGTCATCTGGACGACTACGCCGTGGACTTTGCCTGCAAACTTAGGCATTTCCGCTAATGCTGATTTCGAATATGTGGTTGTTTCCGCTGACGGAAGAAAATTTGTTGTCGCAAAAGAATTGCTGGGCACAGTCAAGGAAGCCATCGGATGGGAATCTGTGGAAATCCTGCAAGAACTGAAAGGCTCGGAGTTGGAGTACATGACTGTCCAGCATCCGTTTTATGATCGCGAATCTTTGGTCATGGTAGGCGAACACGTAACGCTTGAAGCAGGTACAGGATTGGTCCATACCGCTCCTGGACACGGTGAGGATGACTACCTGGTCAGCAAAAAATATGGTCTGGAAGTATTATCACCGATCGACAACAAAGGTTGCTACACGGCTGAAGCGCCAGGTTTCGAAGGCGTGTTCTACGACAAAGCCAATAAACTGATCACCGAATTGTTGGCTGAAAAAGGCGCATTGCTGAAATTGGATTTCTTCGTCCACAGCTATCCGCATGACTGGCGCACAAAGAAACCGGTCATCTATCGCGCAACACCGCAATGGTTCGCATCCATCGATAAATTCCGTCAAGACATCCTGGACGAAATCGAAAATGTAGAGTGGCTGCACCCATCCGGCAAAGTCCGCTTGTTCAACATGATCCGCGATCGCGGCGATTGGGTCATTTCCCGCCAACGTGTGTGGGGCGTTCCGTTGCCGATCTTCTATGCGGAAAATGGAGAACCTGTCATCACACCGGAAACGATCGACCACGCTGCGAAATTGATCGGTGAATTCGGATCGAACGTCTGGTTCGAAAGAGAAGCGAAAGACCTGCTGCCTGAAGGATTCACCCACCCTGGCAGCCCGAACGGCACATTTACGAAGGAAATGGACATCATGGACGTATGGTTCGATTCCGGTTCTTCGCATGAAGCGGTGCTTCGTGCAAGGGAAGATTTGACATTCCCTGCTGATATGTATTTGGAAGGCTCCGATCAATACCGTGGTTGGTTCAATTCGAGCATTACGACCAGCGTTGCGATCAACGGAGTAGCACCTTACAAAACAGTCCTTTCCCAAGGTTTTGTTTTGGATGGAGAAGGCCGCAAAATGAGCAAATCATTGGGCAATACTGTCCTGCCGGAAAAAGTCGTCAAGAACATGGGCGCTGACATCGTCCGTCTATGGGTGTCCAGTGTCGACTACGAATCCGACGTCAGAATCAGCGATGACATCCTGAAACAAGTTTCCGAAACGTACCGCAAGATTCGCAACACTATGCGTTTCCTGATCGGGAATACGGAAGATTTTCAACCAAAAGAACATACAGTGGCCTACGAAGAGCTGCGCAGTGTCGATCAGTACATGATGGCGCGCTTGGATCAAGTCGTTGAAACATGTGTGACAGCCTATAAGGAGTACGAGTTCTCGACCATCTACCAAACAATCATGAACTTCTGTACAGTTGATTTGTCGGCATTCTATCTTGATTTTGCGAAAGATGTTGTCTATATCGAAAAAGAGGATAATCTAGAGAGACGCGCCATGCAGACCGTATTTTACGAAGTGTTGGTTAAATTGGCTAAACTTTTGACGCCGATCATCCCACACACAACAGAAGAAATCTGGAGTTTCCTGAAGGAAGAGGAACAATACGCCCAACTGGCTGAATTGCCGGAAAGCAGCGTCGGTGAAAACCAAGCAGAGATTTTAAGCCAATGGGAAAAATTCATGGATATCCGCGATGCGGCTTTGAAAGCCTTGGAAGTTGCGCGTAATGAAAAGACGATCGGAAAATCTTTTGAAGCGCATCTGTCCTTGTTTGTTGATGAAGATACAAAAGCATTATTCTCGTCCCTTGATGCGAACCTGGAACAATTATTCATCGTTTCACAGCTTGACATCAAAGAATTGGCAGCTGCTCCAGCTGAAGCGATGCAGTTCGATAATCTTGCGATCCTTGTGGAACACGCACATGGGGAAACTTGTGAAAGATGCCGTGCCATCAAAGAAGAGGTTGGAACAATCCAGGACGCAACATCCTTATGCGAACGCTGTGCAGATATTGTGAGATCTGAATATCCGGAGGCACTCGTGCAGGAAGAAGCATAACCCATCCCGCCTTGAATAAAATCGTTAAAATTATGTAAACAATAAGTAAAGAGCACGCAAGCGGACGGCTTCTGACGTCATTCTTGCGTGCTTCTGTTTGTTTTAGGGCAAAGGTGCAGTTTTTATCCACCGTTGATAATTTTTTCAAAGAAAGCGCATAACTTCCTCTTGAAATCGGATAAGATATTCGTTATAATTATATTAGTAACTTGTACTAATATGATAGTAAATATTTGTATTAGCATTTTACCAATGAAATTTTTGGAGGTATTATACGATTATGGAACAAGGAAAAGTAAAATGGTTTAATGGCGAAAAAGGTTTTGGATTTATCGAAGTTGACGGAAAAGACGATGTATTCGTACATTTCTCAGCTATCCAAGGCGAAGGTTTCAAAACATTAGAAGAAGGCCAAGATGTTGAATTCGAAATCGTTGACGGCAACCGTGGTCCTCAAGCAGCTAACGTTGTAAAATTATAATCCTATTCTTTTTAACATTAGCGAATTCAAAGCGTATCGGGAGTTTCATTACTCCTGGTGCGCTTTTTACATGCAAAAAAACGTTGTTTTGACAATCCACATCAGGATTGCAAAACAACGCTTCAATCAGAAAACAGACAACTGTCTGCTTATGCTCGCTAGGGAGAGATTACTTCTTCATGCTTCTCATAACGAAGGATACGATGAAAATCAGGATAACTGCTCCGACTAATGCAGGAACGATATAGAATCCTCCGATTTCAGGACCCCATGCTCCAAATAAAGTTGTTCCTAACCAAGAACCGATGAAACCAGCAACGATATTTCCGATAATGCCACCGGGTATATCTTTACCCATAAACGATCCTGCTAAAGCGCCTAGGACACCACCGACAATTAAAGACCAAATTAAGCCCATTTCTCTTCCTCCTTTTTCTAATACGAGTGCAGTAACAATATAGTTATTTCTAATTAACTATACCCTTATTATATATAAAATGAGTCACGTTACAAATAATAAGCCCTCGGGATGAGAGGTTTTCTGAAAATGAAGGGCTGCCTCTCAAAAAGAGGCAGCCTCTAGTATTAGTGAAGTTGCTGTTCCTGTTGATGGATATTCAACAGTTTGACTTTGAGATCATTTTCCATGAGCGACAGTTCCTTTTCGGCTTCTCTGCGTTTGATCCGGCCTTCTTGTTGGATCTTCAGCGTCTCTTCCAAAGTTTCGATCAGATCCTGCTGCGTCTGTTTGAGCGTTTCGATATCGATCACACCCCGTTCATTTTCTTTAGCGGTTTCGATGGCTGATATTTTCAACATTTCGGAATTCTTGCGCATCAGATCATTCGTGGTCTGAGATACTTGCCTTTGCGCCGTTACTGCATCCTTTTGGCGCAGAAGGGTAAGGGCGATGGCCACTTGGTTTTTCCATAAGGGAATGGCCGTGTGGATTGAGGATTGGATTTTTTCAGCCAATGCCTGGTTCGTGTTTTGGATCAATCGGATCTGTGGAGCCTGTTGGATCGTCATCTGTCTGGTCAAGCGCAAGTCATGGGTGCGTTTTTCGAGACGGTCGAGGAACTGTTTCAGATCGTTGACGATCTGCACATCCATCTGGCTTTGGGAAACTTCAGCGGTCTGGATCGCTTTCGGGATCGCATTTTTCTGAAGATCTTCCATCTTCACTTCACCGGCAGCGATGTAGATGTTCAAGGCCTCAAAATAATCCTTGTTTTTTTGGTAAAGCTGTTCCAGCGTGACGTTGTCGTTGAGCAGGCCATTCTTTTCTTTATCCAATTTGATTGCGATCTTGTCGATTTGGGCGCCTATCTTCTGGTATTTTGCCGTCATTTCATAGGCGGATTGTTTTACCTTGCCGAAGATTTTGCGGAAGACATTGTTGTCTTCTGCCCGCAGGTCTTCCGGTTTGGCTTCGTTGAGGCGATACATCAGATCATTCAGGGAATCGCCGATTTCGCCGGTGTCCTGGTTCTGAACATGGTCCAGCATCGAATGGGAGAATTCGCCCAATTGTTTTTGAGCTGCAGCGCCATAACTGATGATGGCTTGCATGTTGTTTTCATCGATTTGGCCGGCTAATGCCAGAGCTTGTTTTTGTCTTTCTTCCGGCAATCGGTCGATCAGCCGATCCGGGTTGATCACCTCGTTGGCGACTGTGGTTTTATCGGCAACCACTGCTGGTTGGGCAAACGGATCCGAAAAAGGATTGGCCAGCAAATCGTCCAATTCTTGATTGACATCCTTGCTGTCAGTTTGTTCATTTTTTTCGGTAGCATCAAATTGGTCCATCAGTATTCCCCCTATAGCTCTTCGTTCAAAGCATTTTCGTTGCGCTTTCCTTCATTATCCCTTTTCAAAACTTGCTTTGCAAGTTCCAACTCGATATCCATGTCCTCGATATCATTGGACATGAAGCGCACGTAATCTTCAGCTATCAGACGGCACATATCATCGATTGTTTTGGCGCAGTTATCCAAGGCTGTGTAGGTTTCTTTCGTTTTGGAAACGTGGCCATCGATTGCGATGTATTTTTCCGCCAGCTCTTTCAGGTTGGGAAGATTGGTGTATAGGAATTTATCGACTTCGTGCAGTCGGTTAGGCTGATTGACGATATTTTTGAAGAAATCCTGCAATATATCCACCGTATCGTTGCGTGCCGCGATAGCCTTCAATTTTGAGCGCTGCTGCAGATTGGATTCGATATCTTGGATCGTATTTTTGGCTTGATCCATTGTGCTGCGGAAATAGGCGATCTGTTCCTTGGTCATCCCTTTTGAATGGTAGAAGGCTTCTTTGTCGGCGCTCACTTTTCCCAGTGTGCCTCTTTGTTTTTTTGCCTTAGGCGACCATTGCATCCTTCCTCCGGATTGGACGTAGTATAAGAAGGCGCCCAAGCCGATGGTCAGGCCGATCGAAGTCCAGAAATCAAACTCGAATATGAAAAAGAATACCACTAGTGCAATCAGGCTGATGACGCTGGAAAACGTGTATTTCAATATGTCTTTGATGTTGCTCCACATAAATTTTTCCTCCTTTGATAACATGCTGTTCAATTTGTCTGTGCTTATGCTATTATTCTAGCATAAAAGCATTATGGACACCTATCGGCCGAAAGGATGATTTTCATCGCCAACTCCCGATTTGGCCGATTCTCTCGCGGCTCTTGTAAATAGCCGAAAAGATAGGTTATGATAATACATGATCAGGATAGTAGATTGGGAGGAACATAAAATGGAATTTGAAGAAAAAACAGTGAAAAGCGAAAAAATATTCGATGGTGTCTTGCTGCATTTGGTTAGGGAAGAAGTGCTGCTGCCGAACGGGAAAACTTCAGTCAGAGAGATGATCAGGCATCCGGGCGCTGTAGCGATGATACCATTCACTTCCGATGGGAAAATGGTCATGGTCAGACAGTTCCGGAAACCTTTGGATCGGACCGTAGTCGAAATCCCGGCCGGCAAATTGGAGACATCCGATGCGGAACCTTTGCTGGCAGCGATCCGCGAGCTCGAGGAAGAGACCGATTACCGTGCGGAGAATTGGTCCGAATTGACGGTTTTTTATCCGACACCGGCTTATTTGGATGAACGGATCACAATCTATTTAGCGGAAGGTTTGACGAAAGTCGAAAATTCTTTGCCGATGGATGAGGATGAATTCATCGAAATTTTGGAATTGACATACGACGAAGCGAAAGCCTTGCAGGAATCCGGAGAAATCTGCGATTCGAAAACAATCTATGCCATGCTGTATTGGGAGATGCGTCTTTTGCGGGAAAGAATAGAGGGATAGTATGTCGGAACCAAAGAAACCGCTGATCACCCGGGAACGTTATCGTCAGTACAAACGGGACCAAACAACAAAACCGGGGACACCTGAAAAGAAAGTCGCTCCGCAGGCAAAAGACGCAGAGCGTTCCGCGCCGGCAACGGAAAAAAACACCAAGCAGCCTTCTCCCTCTAAAATTGAGAAAAGCAGTATTCCGACCGAAAAGAAAAGGTCGGAAAACGGCAACAAAGCCAAGACAGCCAAGCCAAAGGCGAAGCTGTTCCGGAAGGCCGATAAATCCGCATCTTCAACGAAGGTGGAGCGTCTGACGGACAAAGAAAGAGGCAGAAAACTGGACAACTATCTGAACAAAGCCATCCTGATCGTCATCTTATTGATCATCTTGGTTTTTGCGATAGCCTTCGTCCTATGACCTGACAATGCAGCTACAAGGAAGGAAACACTTATGATCGGAATTATTGGAGCAATGGAAGAAGAAAACCGTATTTTATTGGAAAATATGACAGACAAAACAGAAGAAACACATTTCCACCTCGTTTTTACAAGAGGCAAAATCGAAAATCAGGATGTAGTATTGGTGCAGTCCGGCATCGGTAAAGTCAACTCGGCCATAGCCACCGCCTTCATCATCGATCGTTACCGTCCCGACTTCGTCATCAATACCGGTTCAGCCGGGGGATTAAACGCAGCTTTGCATGTGGGGGACGTCGTCGTAGCCGATAGGGTTGCTTACCATGATGTGGACGCTACGGCATTCGGTTATTCTGTGGGACAAGTGCCGCAGATGCCGCATTATTATACGGCTGACAAAAAAATCGTTGAACAAATAACGCGGGCAGCTGAAAAAGTCGGTTTGCATGCTGTGCAAGGGACGATTGTTTCAAGCGATTCTTTCATCGCTTCGGAAAGCGGCACAAGCCGCATCAAGGAACATTTCCCTGATGCCTATGCGACCGAAATGGAGGGCGCATCAATCGCCCAAGCTTGTTACGTATTGGGCACACCATTCGCAATCATCCGTGCCATTTCGGACGGAGCAAGCGATGGCGCGGCGCTGACGTTCGACGAGTTCATCGCCGAAGCCGGAAAAAAATCCGCGGAAATGGTCATCGAATTATTGAAAAACACCGAAGAATAGCGGAAACCGGCAGTAACGACTTGCTGTCGATCGCTTGCCCGAACCACTCAACCGAAAACGGCTGAGTGGTTTTTTCTTTCTGTGCCAGCAGGATGCTGGAACTGCAAAAAAGAGAGAGCTTACGGTTGTATGCTGTTTTCAAAATATTGTACAATAAGAATGAAATGTCAGGCTAAGGAGGGGTTTTGGATGCGCCAAGAACTGGTGATCGGGAAAGGGGACAAACCGGCAATCATCCATCTGGATAAGCTGAATCGCCACGGCTTAATCGCCGGAGCGACCGGTACGGGGAAAACGGTGACTTTGAAAGTGATAGCGGAACAATTGAGCAAGGCGGGGATTCCGGTATTCCTTGCGGACGTCAAAGGGGATTTGGCGAGCATCGCGGAACCGGGTGAGTTGAGCGAAAAAATAATGGAAAGGGTAACGAAGCTGCAGCCGGAGGATTTTGAGCCGCGCGCATACCCCGTTGAACTCTTGGATATTTTCGGATCGAACGGTGTACCGGTGCGGACAACCATTTCCGATATGGGTCCAATCCTGTTGTCGCGGCTGTTGGGACTCAATGAAACCCAGGAAGGGATCATGAACATCGCGTTCAAAGTTGCGGATGAGAAACAACTCCTGCTCATCGACATCAAAGATTTGCGGGCGATCCTGAATTTCGTCGGAGACAACGCCACGGAGCTACGCCGGGAATACGGGAATATCTCAAAGCAATCGATCGGTGCGATCTTAAGAGGTTTATTGGTCATCGAGGAACAGGGAGGCGATCTCTTCTTCGGTGAGCCGATGTTCGATATCCAAGATTTATTGAAAACCGATGCGGAAGGGCGCGGTTATGTGAACATTCTGATGGCGAACCGCCTGTTCATGTCGCCAAAACTCTACTCGACATTCTTGCTGTGGTTCCTTTCGGAGCTGTATGAGCAATTGCCGGAAGTCGGTGATCTTGATAAACCAAAGATTGTCTTCTTTTTTGATGAAGCGCATGTCCTTTTCCAGGACGTTCCGGATGTGCTTGAGGAAAAAATCGAACTCATTGTCCGGCTGATCCGTTCCAAGGGAGTCGGGGTTTATTTTGTGACTCAAAATCCCACCGATCTGCCGAATGCTATCTTGAGCCAATTGGGCAACAAAATTCAACATGCTTTGCGAGCCTTTACGCCTAAGGAGCAGAAGACCGTCAAAGCGGTCGCCGAAACGTTCCGGCAGCAGGAAGGGGAAGAATTGGACAAGAAATTGACGGAGCTGAAGGTCGGTGAAGCGTTGGTTTCCTTTCTCGATCCGGAAGGGATTCCCGGCTATGTTCAACAAGTCATGATTTATCCTCCGGAGAGCAAAATGGGCATCCTGGATCCGCTCATCAAAGAAGAAAAAATCAACCGTTCCTTGCTGTATTATAAATACAGCGAGACAATCGACAGGGAATCCTCCTACGAACAACTGCAACGACTGTCGGAAATCAAGGCGATTGAGTTGGAGGAAAATGAAGAGCTTGCCGCAAGGGACAGGGAAAAAGCCGAACAGTTGAAGCAGCTCGAAAAAGAGCCCAAAAAAGAACAGACTCAGCAAAAAAGGTCGAGCAGTTCCCGCGATTCGACGATGGACAGATTCACGAAAAATTTGATGTCACAAGTAGGCAGGGAAGTCGGTCGGGTCATTTCCCGCGGTATTTTGGGTATCCTGAAAAAATGAAGACAGACCAAAAAGATCAGTCCCACAAGGGCTGATCTTTTTGTTTTCGTTTTTTCGGATGATCCGAAAAAACGAAAACGCTTCCTCTAAAGACACTTACTTTTTTTCATGAAAATCTCATATTTGGTATTGTGTTTTATTTCCGCATCAAGTAGAATAGCACCTATACCATTAATTGAGAATGATTCTCAATTAGAATCGTTATCATTAAGGAGTTGCTTTTGGAAGATGGTGAATAGATGTTGAAGAAATTACTGCTTGTTCTGGCGTTGGCAGGAGTGATCGGGCTTTCCCTCGGAGTGGGGACCGCTGCATTTTCGGTGGAACAGTTTCTTGTCGGGAGCAACACGGACCGTCTGATACTATTGTCGTCAAGGCTGCCTAGGACGATTACGGTTCTCTTGGCTGGAGCGGGCTTGTCTTTATCCGGGCTGATCATGCAATCATTGACACAGAACCGATTTGCCGCTCCCGATACAGTGGGTACGGTGGATGCGGCAAGGGTAGGCATGCTGTTCGGGATGATTTTCTTTCCTGGCTTATCGGTTGTGGGGAAGATGACTCTTTCCTTCCTCTTTGCGGCGGCCGGGACCTTCCTGTTTTTGGTGGTCGTGAATCGCTTGCCTTTCAAGAGCCAGATGACGATCCCTTTGCTGGGGCTGATGTACGGAAATATTTTGGGAGGGATCGCCAATTTTTTTGCCTTCCGCTTCAACGTTACGCAAAATCTTTCCGCCTGGATGCAAGGGGATTTTTCATTGGTCATCAAAGGACAATATGAGGGGATGTACCTCATTTTCCTGTTGTTTTTGGCACTTTATTTTTTTGCCGATCATTTTACGATTGCCCGCTTCGGGAAAGACGCGGCCAAAAACCTCGGTCTGCCTTTTGAAGCTGTCTTGTTCATCGGGACACTGTTCGTCTCATTGACTGTGGCGGTCATCCTGAGCACGGTCGGAAATCTGCCATTTTTGGGCGTCATCATCCCGAACCTCGTGTCGTTGCGCTTCGGCGACAATATCCGCAATACACACGGTAAGGTTGCGCTGTTCGGAGCAATTTTCTTGTTGCTGTGCGACGTCTTTGCGCGATCGGTCATTCCACCGTACGAAATTCCGGTGGAAACGGTGCTGGGAGTTTTCGGCGGGGGCTTGTTCCTGTGGCTGTTGCTGAAGGGAGGGCGGACAGCATGAAAAACGTGTTGAATAACCGCATCATCATGAAACGGTTGGCTATGATTGCAGTGGCTTTGGCTTTCGTTTATTTTTTCTGGAACCAAGGAAACGGTAATATGTTCATCATGAAGTTGCGGAGCACGAAGCTTTTGACGTTTGCGGTCATCAGCATCAGCACTGCCTTTGCAACGGTCAGCTTTCAGACTGTCGTGCACAGCAATTTTTTGACCCCCAGCATTCTAGGGGTCGAATCCTTCTATCGCCTCCTGCAGACAGTGTTGATGTTTTTCAGTTTCTCGCTGTTGGGCAGCCAGTTGAATGCGGAATGGCAGTTCATTTTCCTGCTGTTACTGATGCTGGGCAGTTACTTTTTGCTGTACCGGCTTTCTTGGAACCGAAAAAATTATGATATGCAGGTCATCCTGATGATCGGACTCGTCATGGGGACCTTCTTCAACAGCATTAGTTCCTTCATGCAAGTGCTGATGGACCCGAATGAGTACGACAAACTGCAGACGAAGCTGTATGCCAGTTTTCAGAACATCAATGATTCCGTACTTATTTTAGCTGTTCCGATCGCCGTGTTTTCGATCCTCAGTTTGTGGCGCAAGCGGAAGGTATTGGAAGTTTTGGGACTGGGTACACAAACGGCCAAAAATTTAGGGGTCGCCGTTGAAAAGGAGACGAAACTCACCTTCATGCATGTCATCCTATTGATGACAGTCTCCGCAGCGCTCGTCGGACCGATGATGTTTCTCGGTTTTGTGGCGGCGAACATCGCTTATCGGCTATTCAGAACGTATTGCCTGAACTACCTGTTGCCTGGTGCGAGTCTACTCAGTTTTGTGATGGTCGTGGCCGGACAATTCGTGGCAGAAGAAATCTTCAAGCTGCAGACGAATTTAAGCATTCTGGTCGAACTGTTCGGAGGAATCTATTTCTTTTGGTTATTATGGAAGGAAAGGGGCAAACTATGAAAATCACTAACGTCAGCAAAGCCTACGAGGATGAAAAAGTATTGGATGACATCTCTTTGGCGATCGAGAAAGGCAAAATCACGGCTTTCATCGGTCCGAATGGGGCAGGCAAAAGCACGCTCCTATCGGTTATCAGCCGTCTGTTGACAAAGGACGAGGGCATATTGACTATACACGGGAAAGAAATCGAGGCATGGCAATCCGATGAACTGGCGAGGGAACTTTCGATCCTGAAACAACAGAATGCCTATCAAGTGCGTATGACGGTCCGTGAACTAGTCTCGTTCGGCAGGTTCCCCTATACGAAGGGCAGGTTGAACAATGAAGATCATGCTATGATCGATAAGGTTTTGGGCTATCTGAACCTGGTAGAATTCTCCAACCGCTATTTGGATACGTTGTCTGGGGGGCAACTCCAGCGGGCGGCCATCGCGATGATACTGGTGCAGGATACTGAGTACATCTTATTGGATGAACCGCTGAACAATCTCGACCTGAAACAAAGCATCGTGACGATGCAGACCATCCGGAATTTGGCGGATGAATTGGGGAAAACCATTCTGGTCGTCATCCACGACGTCAATTTCGCTTCCGTGTTTTCTGACAACATCATCGCCATGAAAAACGGAAAGGTGTTCCGGAGCGGTACAGTCGAGGAAGTCATTCGGACACAAGTTTTGCAGGAATTATATGAAGTGCCATTGGAAGTCATCACGACTGCGGATGGAAAAAAACATTGCACCTATCAAGCAATTTGACATAGAGGAGAATGAGAAATGAAAAAATGGCAAAAATCAATCTTAAGTTTGGCTTCAATCTTTACCCTGGCGGCTTGCGGCGCCCAAGAAGGGGCTGCCGATGCGGCAGATGCAACAACAGTGACTTCGACTACGGAATCCGAAGCGACGGTGACCATCGAGGATGCACGCGGCTCCGTAGAAGTGCCTAAAGACCCGAAAAACGTGGCTGTTTTGGATTTTGGACATTTGGACACATTGATCGCATTGGGTAAAGAGGATGCAGTCACGGGTACGGCGACCGAAAACATTCCGGCTTATCTGGCGGATACGGCAGATCAATTCGAGAATGTAGGGACACTTAAGGAACCGAATGTGGAGGCGTTGGCGAATTTGGCGCCGGAGCTTATCATCATTTCGAACCGATTGGTGGACTTTGCGGAACAATTGGAGGAAATCGCGCCTGTAGTCGTGCTCAATGTCGATTACACGGATTATTGGGGTTCGGTCCAAAAGAACATCACTACCTTAGGGACGATCTTTGACGAAGAGTCTGCAGCCGATGAAGCCGTCGCTGCCTTGAACGAAGAGATTGAGGCCGTGCAAGCGAAGACAGCCGGAATCAGCGAGAAAACAGTAACGTTGCTCTTGAACGATGGCAGCATGTCCGCTTTCAGCACTGGATCGCGTTTCGGATTCATCTATGATACATTGGGCTTCACGCCTGTTGATGCGGCAATCGAGGATTCCACGCATGGGCAGTCAGTCGGGTATGAAGGGTTGCTGGAAATCAATCCGCAGATCTTGTTTGTTGTCGACCGCACAGCGGCGATCGGGACAGCATCCGATGAAAACGCGGCGCTATTGGAGAATGATTTCGTCTATCAAACGGATGCTTACAAACAGAACAAAATCATCAACCTGTCCTCCGATTTGTGGTACCTCTCCGGCGGCGGGATAGAATCGATCCATCTGATGGTCGAAGAGATCGCAGGGGGCTACCAGTAAGCAAAAAATTGTCCAGCTTCTGATTTTTTGTCTATAATGATGGAAGCAAATCAGAAAGAGGTGCACAATTTGGCAGGTTATCATTTCGATAAGGCAGACTTCAACGTTTTTGACATTCAGGGACTCGATGAAAGGATGGCAGGCATCCGCGACCGGATTCAGCCCAAGTTCCGGCATTTTGCGGAAGTAGGTGCCCACCTCATCGTTTCGGAAGCAGGTCCCGAGTCGGTGCCTGTACATGTCGCCAAACATCTGCGCCGCACAAAATATGCGCCCGAGAATACCTGGTGCGCCATCGGTGGAGATGCGAGGGGCTACAAGAAATATCCGCACTTCCAGATCGGCATTGCGAAGGAAGGGGTCAGCTTCTACCTTTGTCTGATCGACCAACCCGTCAAAGAGAAAGAAATGGCGGCCGCTTTATTGGAACGGATTCCAGAACTGGAAAGATTGCCGCGTGATTACGTCGTTTCGGTCGATCATACCGTGCCGGATGTGCTTCCGATTGAGGCAGTCAATTGGGAGTCTGTACTGATCCGATTGCGGGATGTAAAGAAAGCTGAGCTGTTGATCGGCCGCAAGTTGGCGCCAGCCGATCTGCGCTTAGCGACTGAAGCAGGTACACTGGCGGTTATGGAGGACACTTTCCGTGAACTGCTGCCGATCTACCAGGCCTGCATGAAACACTACCGCTAATCGCGTAACCCAATACAAACTAAAAAGGACTGAACAGCGGGATTGTGATCGCTGTTCAGTCCTTTTCCTTATACAAAAAAACGGCAAATTGCTTTGCCGTTTCCTTGAAGCTGATCTCCGGGGAGATTAGCCTAATTTGTTGTAGTATTCTACTACGAATGACTCATCGATTTCAGCTGGCAATTCTTCGCGAACTGGCAGACGGTTCAATGAACCTTCGAATGTTTCTGTGTCGAAGGTGATGAAGTCCGGACGTCCGAACAAAGCTTCAGCAGCAGCTTTAACAACTACCAAGTTTTTAGATTTTTCGCGCAAGCCGATTACTTGGCCAACAGCCACTTCGTATGAAGGGATATCAACACGTTTGCCATCGACAGTTACGTGACCGTGGTTAACTAATTGACGTGCTTGACGACGAGTAGAAGCTAAACCTAAACGGTAAACTACGTTATCCAAACGTTGTTCCAATAAGATCATGAAGTTAACACCTTGTTTACCTTCTTTGATTTTACCAGCTTTTTTGAATAAAGTTGCGAATTGACGTTCGTTCATGCCGTACATGTGACGCAATTTTTGTTTTTCTTGCAATTGCATAGCATATTCAGATAATTTTTTACGGTTGTTAGGGCCGTGTTGACCTGGAACGTATGGACGACGCTCCAATTCTTTACCTGTTCCCAATAGGGAGATGCCTAAACGACGAGCCTGTTTCCAACTTGGTCCTGTATAACGTGACATAATAAAATTCCTCCAATAAATGTTTGATTTTTGGAGTAAAATAAGAATGATAAGTCAGCAATGCGTGCAGTTGATCCTTCAATCTTCACCTTATGCAGCCGCAAGGGTACGCAATTGAACCATCTAACGATGGCGATGAACTGTTGACGCGGGTGCTTCTTTCTCGCTGCATTATTTTACACAAAGGTTATTGTACCAAACAACAGCAGTTAATGCAATGGAAAGGTGATATTTGACGGACTTTGCCCAGCAGCGGAACGCTTTCACTGTCCCAAGTAAAGGAATTCAGTTCCCTTATTATTTTCTGGTTTCTGATTGGTTCTTTCTATGTTATACTAAAAAATGAGATATATTGGGCGTTTTCAATTTTAAGATCAAATAAACGAAATTGTCGGAATAGGTGGAGGATTTATTGATGGAGTTTATATACTGGTTAGTAGCGATAATATTGTTAGTATTGATCGGGTACGGTGCGATCATGTATTTGACGAGGCAACAAGCGAATCGGATCAAGGCGATTGATGAGAAGAAACAAAAAGCGATGGCCATCCCTGTGGCTGATAACCTGTTCACATTGAAAAATATGAATTTGACAGGCCAAACGAAGCGCACCTATGAAAGTTGGCAAGCTACATGGCAGACCATCACGCGTTTTCAGTATCCTGAAATCGAGGCGGCGCTGGTCAGTGCCGAACAATACATCCAACGCATGAATTTCATCAAGGCGAAGCAAGCCATTTCGCAAGCGGATCAACTGATCGACGAAACAAAAAACAGCGTCGAAAAAGTGAACAAGGCACTCGAAAAACTATTGGAAAGTGCCCAGGAAAACCGCAAAGAGTTGGAAGAAATCCAGGAACGCTATAATAAAATCCGCAAACAATTATTGGCGCACAGCTTTACATTCGGTCCAGCCATCGAAACGTTGGAGAAGAACCTGAATTACATGGAGTTGGATTTCACGAAATTCAATTCATTGACGAACGAAGGCGATCATATGGAAGCCAAAGAAATCTTGTCGCGTATCGAGCAGGATTTGCTAGTTATGGAAGAAGTCGTTGAAAAGATCCCTCAGCTGAACGAAAAAATCAAAACAGAGTATGAAGAACAAGTGAATGATCTGAAAGACGGCTACCAACGCCTGTTGGATGAGAAGTACATTTTCGAAGGTGTGGATGTGTCCGTTGAGATAGCTGCTGTCGAAAAAGAAATCCAGGAAGCAAAAGATTCCATCGGCCTTGCTGATATCAATGAAGCAGGCAAAAAGATGGATAAGGTCGAACGCGATATCGAAGCGGTCTATGCCATCATGGAAAAAGAAATGGAAGCCAAGGATTTTGTGGGCCGTCATACGGCGAATCTGCAGAAGAAAATGGATCATGTCCTGCAGAGCAACCGCTATGTGCTGCTTGAAATCGACCGCGTTTCCCAGAATTATTTCTTGAACAAGAATGAATTGGGCCGTGCACAAGAGTTCGAAGAGCAGTTGCTGAAGGAAAATGAAGCTTTGCGTTATTACGATAAGATGATGAAGGAACACGAAATTTCCTACTCGGTTGTCCGCGAATATTACGAAAAAATCAGCCAACGCCTTTCCGAAATCGACAAGGAACAGTCTGAATTGGTCAGCAATCTCAGTGATCTGCGCAACCGCGAAAAAGAAATCAAGGACAGCATCGATCTGTACGAGTTGGATATGCGCAACATGAAACGGACCATCGAGAAATACCATCTGCCGGGTTTGCCGAAAATCTATTTAGATCTATTCTTCTCAGTCACGGATCGCATCGAGGATTTGGCTTCCAAGCTGAACCGCGTGAAGATCGACATGGACGAAATCGATGCCATTTCCAAGATGTGCGAAGAGGACATCGAAATGTTGGATAACCAAACGCAAGCGATCGTGGACAATGCGATGCTGACGGAGTATATGATCCAGTACGCAAACCGTTTCCGTCATTCGCATGTGGAAATCGAAAATGCCATCAACAAAGCTTTGGTGCTTTTCCATCGCGAATATGACTACGAAGGTGCGTTGGAGGCTGTCAAAATTCCGCTGAATCGCGTCGAAGCAGGTGCTTCCCGCAAAGTGGAAGAATCCTATCAAGAAGAAAAAAATCGTCGCTACTATTAAATACAGAACAAACAAAACGCAAGGGTCGGGACATTGTCTCGGCCCTTTTTTGGACCATCTTTTATGAGAAAAGAATAAAATTCAGCCGCATGCTTTTAATGGTCAGGCATTTTCTATATAATGGATAGGATGTCCCGATGAGAGTGCAAAGTTAGTAAGGAAGTGTAGATAAAGATGATTTATTTTGACAACAGTGCAACGACAAAAATGTATCCGGAAGCTTTGGATACTTACCGGAAGGTCAATGAACAATTTTTTGGCAATCCTTCCAGTCTGCACAGATTAGGCAATGAAGCCGATGCTCTGCTTCAGCAATCGCGCAAACAGATTGCACACTTACTGGGTGCCCAGCCGGATGAAATTTTCTTCACGGGCGGCGGTACGGAGAGCGACAACTGGGCAATCAAAGGCACTGCGATTGAGAAGTTCGCTGCAGGGAAGCACATGATCGCTTCTTCGGTTGAACATCCGGCGGTCACCAAATCATTGGAGCAACTGGAAAAGTTAGGGTTTGAAATCAGCTACTTGCCTGTCGACGCGAACGGAATCGTATCTATCAAGGAGCTAGCGAAAGCCATAAGGAAAGATACGATCCTGCTGAGCGTCATGGCCATCAATAATGAAGTCGGCAGCATCCAGCCAATCGAGGCTATCGGAGAGCTGCTGGAAAATTATCCTTGGGTCCATTTCCATGTGGATGCCGTGCAGGCTGTCGGTGAATGCGAGCCGCTGATCCGACACCCACGAGTGGATCTCCTGTCGCTTTCAGCGCATAAATTCCACGGCCCCAAAGGCGTAGGCATTCTCTACAAGAAACATGGCAAACGGATTGCACCGTTGTTGACGGGAGGCGGGCAAGAAGCCGGCATGCGCAGCACGACGGAGAATGTCGGGGGAGTCGCAGCGATGGCAAAAGCCTTGCGCATGAATCTTGAAAGCAGCGAATCAAGCCGAAAACAAGAACGGATAGTCCGGAGTAAGTTGGTTGCAGCCCTTTCGGAATATGAGGATGTCCGAATCTTTTCACCTGAAGATGGCGCCGGCCATATCCTCTGTTTTGCCATGAAAGGCGTCAGGGGCGAAGTGATGGTCCATGCTTTCGAAAGCCATGACATTCTCATTTCAACAACCAGCGCCTGCTCGAGCAGAAAGAAAGGCACGCCTTATACGTTGGGGTCGATGGGTGTGCCCGTTTCCTGGAGCCAGTGTGCTGTCAGGATAAGCCTTTCCGGCGAAAATACGGAGTCGGAAGCGGAAGCCTTCATTGAACATTTCCGGACGCTGCATGAACAGTTCAAAAAAATACAGTAGAATAAC
Source organism: Trichococcus patagoniensis (assembly GCF_003051085.1). GTDB lineage: Bacteria > Bacillota > Bacilli > Lactobacillales > Aerococcaceae > Trichococcus > Trichococcus patagoniensis. The sequence goes on from NZ_QAOM01000001.1 coordinate 138,339, forward strand.
TGACAGATAGGAAGAGAACATAAATGGAAACGCACATTCAAATCCGCTTTGGCGAAATGTCGACCAAAGGGAAAAACAAAAAACGTTTTGTCCAGCAGTTGGCGCAAAATGTCAGGATGGTCACAAAGGATCATCCGCAGATCAAAATCAAACCCGAGCACGATTCTATGTTGTTGAATCTGAACGGAGCTGACGAAGCCATCATTATCGAGCGTCTGCAGCATGTGTTCGGTATCCAAAACTTTTCACCGGTCTATCTCGTTTCGCGTGATCTCGATGAAGTGAAACGGGTATTGGTGGAGTTGCTTGCCAAAATGGAGACTGCCGGAAAGACATTCAAGATCGCCACGCGTCGCGCGGATCACGCCTACGAGCATGACACGACCTTCATGAATGCCGAGCTGGGGGCAACCGTACTGGAGGCTTTCCCGGGCATTTCGGTCAAAATGAAGCAGCCGGACATCCTTGTGCGCGTAGACATCAAGACCAATGGCATCATGCTCAGCACGCAAACCTACCAAGGGGCTGGCGGATTGCCTGTCGGTTCCAGCGGCAGAGGCATGCTTATGCTTTCCGGAGGCATCGATTCGCCGGTGGCCGGTTATCTTGCCATGAAGCGCGGCGTGAAGATCGAGGCGGTTCACTTCCACAGCCCACCGTACACGAGTCCGCAAGCATTGCAGAAAGCCAAAGATCTGGCCGCCAAATTGACTAAATTCGGCGGTGAAATCCAGTTCATCGAAGTGCCGTTCACGGAAATCCAAGAAGAAATCAAAGAGAAAGTGCCGGCGGATTATCTGATGACGATCACGCGCCGGATGATGCTGCGGATTACCGATGCCATCAGAGCCGAACGCAAGGGGCTGGCCATCTTTAATGGGGAATCTTTGGCCCAAGTCGCTTCCCAGACGCTGGAGAGCATGATTGCCATCAACGATGTCACAACGACGCCGATCATTCGTCCTGTCGCAACGATGGACAAATTGGAAATCATCGACTTGGCGCAGAAAATCGATACCTTTGATCTATCGGTGCAACCGTTCGAAGACTGCTGTACGATTTTTGCGCCACCATCACCCAAAACGAAACCGCATTTGGACAAGGCCAGACGTTTCGAAGCGATCCTCGATGTGGAACCGCTCGTGGCACGCGCGGTTGCGGGCATTGTCGTGACGAGCATAACCGGCCGGGAGGACACCGCGAGCCAAGATGAAGCTCTGTTTTCGGATTTGCTTTAACCCGCCCTGCAAGAGCGTATCCTTACCATAAATCACCGCTTATCTGTATAATGAGAGTACTATCGGATAAGGGGGAATGTTTTTATGCAAGTGACATTAAAGGGTGAACCGGTTGAAGTTTTAGGGACACAACCAACAGTTGGGGAGAAGGCACCGGCATTTTCTTTGTACAACATTGAAGACGAAAAGGTATCTTTGGATGATTTGCGCGGATCGGTTGTTTTGATCAGCGTATTCCCGGACATCAACACGAGCGTTTGTGATAAACAAACACGCACATTCAACGAGACGGCAGCGAATATCGAAGGCTTGACCTTGTTGTCGGTTTCGAAAAATACAAAAGAAGAATTAGCCGGCTGGTGCTCGGCGAACGGCATCGATATGCAGATGCTGCATGATGATGCAGGCGAATTTGGAGAAGTTTATGGACTTAAAATTCCGAAAATGGACAATAAGTTGGCCCGCAGTGTCTTTGTCATAGACAAAGAAGGGGTTCTTTCCTACAGTGAAATTGTCCCTGAAATCGCGACGGAACCGGATGAAGCGGCAGCATTGGCGGCTGCAAAAAAATTGCTTTAAGCGCATTGAGATTTCAATCAAAAGGTGCTAAACTAGTGAAGTATAAATAAGCGTCGATCAAGAAGAGTAGCTTACCCGGAACCACATAAGAGAGAAAAGCATTTGGTGAAAGCTTTTTTGGGGAAGGAAAGTGAAGTAGCTTGTGAGCAAGTTGCGTGAAGGTCCATGGACTGGGTAGCGCAGCTCGGAGTATTCTCCGTTATCAAAAAGAGAGACAGGGATCCGATTCCTGTAATTTAGGTGGTACCGCGATTCATATCGTCCTGCATATTCGTATGCAGGGCGATTTTTTTTCGCAACAAATCAATGTAAAAGAGAGAGGAAGTGGCTGAATGTCTAAAGCAGACGCAATGCCGACAAAGTATCAACCCCAGCAAGTGGAATCAGGGAAATATCAAAAATGGGTGGAAGCGGGGCTGTTCAAACCTAGCGGCGACAAGAGCAAAAAACCTTATTCGATCGTGATTCCGCCTCCGAACGTAACCGGCAGACTGCACTTGGGCCATGCCTGGGATGTGACGCTGCAGGATATGTTGATCCGCCAAAAACGCATGCAAGGATTCGATACACTGTGGTTGCCAGGGATGGACCACGCCGGCATCGCCACCCAAGCCAAGGTTGAAGCGAAATTAGCCGAGGATGGACTTACCCGTTATGACCTGGGCCGCGAAGCCTTTGTCGACAAGGTATGGGAATGGAAAGAGGATTACGCAAGTGTCATCCGCGAGCAATGGGGAAAAATGGGTATTTCCGTTGATTATGACCGCGAGCGATTCACGCTGGATGAGGGTCTGTCGGATGCGGTCCGCAAAGTCTTCGTCGGCTTGTACGAAAAAGACTTGATCTACCGCGGCGCATACATCATCAACTGGGATCCCAAAGCGAAAACAGCCTTATCCGATATCGAAGTCATCCACAAGGACGTTCAGGGCGCCTTCTATCACTTCCGCTATCCGATGACGGATGGCTCAGGCTTCCTGGAGTTGGCGACTACCCGTCCAGAAACCATGTTGGGCGATACTGCCATCGCGGTTCATCCGGAAGATGCAAGATATCAGCAGTTCATCGGTAAGACCGTGACGTTGCCGCTGGTGAATCGGGAAATCCCAGTCATCGCTGATGATTATGTCGAGATGGACTTCGGTACCGGGGTCGTAAAAATCACACCCGCTCATGACCCGAACGACTTTGAAGTCGGTTTGCGCCATGATTTACCGCAAGTGAACGTCATGAACGATGATGCGACGATGAACGAAGCAGCCGGAAAATATGCAGGAATGGACCGTTTTGCAGCGCGCAAAGCGATCATAAAAGATATGGAAGAACTGGGCTATTTGGTCAAAATTGAAGAAATGACCCACAGCGTCGGACATTCGGAACGCACAAACGTCATTGTGGAACCGCGCATCTCGACGCAATGGTTCGTCAAAATGCAACCATTGGCTGAGCGTGCGGTCGAAAATCAATCGGCAGAAGAAAAAGTTTCCTTCTATCCTGAACGATTTGAGAATACTTTCCTGACTTGGATGGGCAACGTCCATGACTGGGTTATTTCTCGCCAATTATGGTGGGGACATCAAATCCCGGCTTGGTACCATAACGAAACCGGCGAAATGTACGTAGGCATGGAAGCTCCGAGCGACAGCGAAAACTGGACGCAGGATGAGGATGTTCTGGATACGTGGTTCAGTTCAGCACTTTGGCCGTTCTCGACGATGGGTTGGCCGGATGAAGAGGCGGAAGATTTCAAACGCTATTTCCCTACCAGCACGTTGGTTACCGGATATGACATCATCTTCTTCTGGGTAAGCCGGATGATCTTCCAGAGTCTGGAGTTCACCGAAAAGCGTCCGTTTGAGAATGTGCTGATCCATGGTCTGATCCGTGACGAGCAAGGCCGCAAAATGAGCAAATCGCTCGGAAACGGGATCGACCCGATGGATGTGGTCGAAAAATACGGGGCGGATGCTTTGCGTTGGTTCTTGGCGAACGGTTCCGCACCTGGTCAGGATGTCCGCTTCAGCTATGAGAAGATGGATGCATCCTGGAACTTCATCAACAAAATCTGGAATGCCAGCCGTTACGTGCTGCTCAATTTGGAAGATCTGACATTCGACGCTATCGACATTTCAGGGGAAAAGACGATCGCCGATAAATGGATCCTTTCCAGCCTGAACAAGACCATCACTAAAGTGACGGACCTGTTCGAGAAATTTGAATTCGGTGAAGCCGGCCGCTTGTTGTACCGTTTCATCTGGGATGATTACTGCGACTGGTATATCGAAATGTCCAAAGAAGTTCTGCAAGGGGAAAATGAAGCGGCAAAACAGACAACCCGCAGCATCTTGGCGTATGTTTTGGATAATGTGTTGCGCTTATTGCATCCGGTCATGCCGTTCGTCACCGAAGAGATTTGGCAGAATGTACCGCATCAAGGCGATTCCATCGTGACGGCAGCCTATCCGGAAGCGGATCACAGCTATATCGATGAGGCAGCTGAGGAAGCGATGGAAAAACTGATTGAATTGATCCGCGGCGTCCGCAATGTCCGAGCTGAAATGAACACACCGTTGTCCAAGAAAGTTCCGATGCAGCTGAAAGTGAATGACGAGGCGACCGAGGCGATTTTCCGCGCCAACGAATCGTACATCTTCCGCTTCTGCAATCCGGATACGCTGGAAATCGGTCTACATATCCAGGCGGCCAGCGACGCTGTCACCGCAGTTTTCTCAGGCGGAGAGGTTTACATGCCGTTAGCCGGTCTGATCAAATTGGAAGATGAGATTTCCCGTCTCGAAAAGGAAGCGGAGAAATTGACCAAAGAAGTCGATCGGGTGGAAAGCAAATTGAATAACGAAAAATTCGTCAGCAAAGCCCCGCAGGCTGTAATCGACGGGGAAAAACAAAAAGGAACGGAATACCGCGAAAAATTGGCGGCTGTGAAAGAACGCATTGCTGCCTTAAAAGAACAGTTAGCTTAATGAGTGAATCGAATTGAACAAGAAGAACCCTATTGGCAAGTTCCTTTGTAGATAGGGTTCTTCTTAAATGGAAATGGAGTGAAGTGGTAGATGTTTGCAACTTATGAAGAAGCGATGGAATGGATCCATACCCGCAAAGGCATGGGCCCTAAACCGGGAATCGTCCGGATGAAATGGTTGATGGAAAAACTGGATCACCCGGAACGTAAATTCAGATCCATCCATATTGCCGGAACGAATGGAAAAGGGTCGAATGTCGCTTACTTAAGAAGCCTGTTCATGGCGGCTGGCTATACGGTGGGAACCTTCACCTCTCCGCATATCGTCAGTTTCAATGAAAGGATCAGCGTGAATGGAGCGAACATCCCCGATGAAGACGTATTGGAGCAAGCGAACATCCTTTACGCACTCTATGAGGAAATCGGCCGGACGGATATGGGGCCGTTGACGGAATTTGAAGTAGTGACCGCCATGATGTTCTCCTATTTTGGCTCCTATCCGTGCGATGTCGTTTTGTTGGAAGTCGGTCTGGGTGGTTTGTACGACAGCACGAATGTTGCCGAGCCGGATTTGGCGCTCATCACAACGATAGGCAAAGACCACAGCAATATTCTCGGGGATACCCTAGCGGAGATCGCCTATCAGAAAGCGGGCATCATCAAGAAAGGGACACCTGTCGTCATCGGAAGACTGCCTGAAGAGGCTTTGTCGGTGATGCGGAACACTGCGGAAAAACAGGCAGCGCCTTTGTATGCATTCGGACCGGACTTCAGCGTCACCAATTGGCATGAAGGTTCCGATTACCATGAAGTCTTTGATTTTGCCTCTCCATTGGGCACTTTTGAAAACCTTGAAATTGCATTGATGGGTGGCCATCAAGTCGATAATGCGGCCACTGCGCTGCAGACCTACTTGCTGTTCTGCAAAAAATACGCTTTAAGCTACTCGGAGACCACAATCAAAGCAGGACTTCTGGGGACAGCTTGGCCAGTCCGGATGGAGATCGTTTCGCAAAAACCGTTTGTCATGCTGGATGGTGCCCATAATATCCCGGCTATGGAAGTGCTGACTGAAGCGGTCAAGAAGAAATTTTCTGATAAAGATATCACCATTCTGTTGGCGGCGTTGGCGGATAAGGACTTGGAGGAAATGGGCCAGTTGATCAAGTCGATCCCGGACAGCAAGCTGTACGTGACCAGTTTCGATTTCCCAAGGGCTGCATCTGTCAAGGAATTGTGCGAGCGGATGAGCGTACCAGAAGCTGCGGCCTATGAAGATTGGCGCTTTGCTATCGATGATTTGAAGGCGAAGCAATCCGAAGAGGGCATGTTATTGATTACCGGCTCACTGTATTTTCTTTCCGAAGTGAGACATTATTTATTAAAGAATAAGGGGTTTTGAGATGCGTAAAAAAGCGGTCATTTTTGATATGGATGGATTGATGTTCGATACGGAAACGTTGGGCTATCAGGCACAACGTGAGTTGGCGGAAGAGCTGGCCTTGCCGATAGCGTTCGACTTCGATTATTACCTGAAACAAGTAGGGCGATCCGATAAGGATGTGATGCCTGAATTGGCATCCGACTTCGGCGACGCTGAACTGGCGGAGCGATTCCTGAGAAAAATGAAGAAGAGACAGACAGCCATCGCCTCCGAGCAAGGGCTTCCGATCAAAAAAGGCCTTTATGATCTGCTTGGCTTTCTGAAGGATGAAGGCGTGGTGTGCGTCGTTGCTTCCAGCAGCCGGAGGAGAGAAGTGAGCTTCTACCTCGAATTGGCTGATATTTCGCAATATTTCCGCTACCAAGTCTGCGGAGATGAAGTATCCTTCGCCAAACCGGATCCGGAAATTTTCCTGAGCGCCTGGAAACCCCTCGACATTCCGAAAGAGGACTGTCTGATCCTGGAAGATTCGCTCAACGGCATCCGCGCGGCGTATGATGCGGGCATTGAAGTGATCATGATTCCGGATCTGATCGTTCCGGATGACGAAGCGAAAGCAAAAACGATTGCCATTATGCCGGACCTGCATGCGGTCATGGATTGGCTGAAAGAGAAATAACCTGTTCCGCTCCTTCCTGCGTATCTATTGAGTAGACGGAAGGAAAGGGGTAAAACAGGATGGTGCAAGAAACAAATCTGCTGATGGAGGTTCCGAAGGCCTCACGCCCGCGTGAAAGATTGGATCAATTTGGAGAAAAAGCCCTGGCGACGCATGAATTATTGGCGATCATTCTTCGGACAGGCCCCAGGGACAGCAATGTCATGCAGCTAGCGTTACGGGTGCTGAACGAGTTCGAAGATCTGCATTCCTTGAAGATGGCATCGTTGGAAGAGCTGACTTCAATCCACGGAATCGGCCGAACCAAAGCGATCGAAATCAAAGCCTGTGTCGAATTGGGTGTCCGCGTAGCCAATGCGACGCAGTTGAAGAGCGGTACGATCACCTCGACGCAAAGCGCCGGAACACTCCTGCAGAAAGAGATGCGCGATCTCCAGCAGGAACACGTGGTGGCTGTCTATCTGAACACAAAGAACGAAATCATCAAGAAGAAGACAATATTCATCGGCAGCCTGAACAGTTCGGTTGCGCATCCGCGCGAAATTTTCCGGGAGGCGGTAAGGTTTGCGGCGGCGCGGATCATCCTTGCGCACAATCATCCTTCCGGGAACCCCGATCCATCGGAAGCTGATTTGGTTTTTACCCGCAGGATGGTGGAATGCGGAGAAATGATGGGGATTGAGATCCTCGATCACTTCATCATCGGGGTCGATGATTATCTCAGTCTGCGGGAATACGGCATCATTTAGTCTCCATTTCCGCAAAGCAAAATGAAAATCTGATGGCAAAAAACTTGCAATATCGGAAAACCTGATATATCATTATATTAGTGTTTTTGTTTGGTAAAGAAAAGATTGTCTTGAACATTCCTATCGTACCACAAGCAAGAATCACATTTTCAGTGCTTTGCACGAGGAGGAATTTTTCATGGAAAAAGGAACAGTAAAATGGTTTAACGCAGAAAAAGGTTTTGGATTTATCGAACGCGAAAGCGGAGACGACGTATTCGTACATTTTTCAGCTATCTCAGGCGACGGATTCAAATCATTAGAAGAAGGACAAGCAGTTTCATTCGAAATCGTTGATGGAAACCGTGGACCGCAAGCTTCTAACGTAGAAAAAATCTAATTTTCCTTAACTTAAACGATCAAAGGGTCCGGGACACTGTCTCGGACCCTTTTTAAATGCCGACCTGCTGGAGGAGTCGCTGTGGTTCGTGTAGACATATTGTGTCAATTAGGGTGAATTATTTACGTCAGCATTACCGATCGACGGCATTCCTGTCAAATAGATTAATTCTTTCTTTTGTTTGTTACATTGATGTTTTTCTTGTTCCGGTTTGTGGTAAAATAGAAAAGAATTTGTTTGTGGGAGAGTTTGTAGTCAATCAGACGGAAGGATGAGAAGTACTTGGTAAGTTTGAATTTTAAGGGTAAAAACATCGGAATTGATTTAGGTACGGCCAATACGATCGTCTTCATAGCCGGCAAGGGCATTGTGATCAGAGAACCTTCTGTCGTCGCCAAAAATATCCATACGGGGGAGATTCTGTCCGTTGGGGAAGAGGCTTTCCAGATGCTTGGCAGGACACCCGGCACCATTGTGGCATCCCGCCCGATGAAGGAAGGCGTCATTGCGGATTATGATACAACTGTCGCAATGATGAAATATTTCATCAAAAAAGCGACTGGAAATGCATTCGTCAAACCATACGTGATGGTCTGCGTACCAAGTGGTGTGACGGAAGTCGAGAAACGGGCAGTTCTTGATGCCACCCGGACAGCCGGCGCCAAAGAAGCTTTCATCATAGAGGAGCCTTTTGCTGCCGCGGTGGGTGCCGGACTTCCGGTGCATGCGCCTACAGGCAATATGGTGGTGGACATCGGTGGCGGGACGACGGATGTCGCGACAATTTCGCTCGGAGGAATCGTTACGAGCCGTTCCAGCACAGCCGCTGGCGATCGTATGGATGAGGCAATCATTCAGTTCATACGCAAAAAGTACGGTCTGTTGATCGGCGAGCGGACTGCCGAGAACATCAAAATAACAATCGGTTGTGCCGACATCGAAAAGGCAGCTTCCTACGGCTCCATGGAAATAAGGGGCCGGGATATGGTCAACGGCCTGCCCAAGACTTTGGAGATCCATGCCGAGGATGTAGCGATTGCGATCCATGATGTGGTCGAGAACATCATCCTTTCCGTGAGGGAAGTGCTGGAAGAGACGCCTCCCGAAATATCTGCTGACGTCATCGATCATGGCATCGTTTTGACAGGCGGCGGGGCTTTGTTGAAGAACATTGCTGAAGTCATTTCGGCGGAAGCGGAAGTACCTGTATTTATCGCCAACGATCCATTGGATTGCGTTTCCATCGGGACAGGCGAAACATTGAAGAATATCAACGTGTACAAACGTAAAAATTTAAGGCATTAAGATAATGAATGTAATTGAAAGTGATGTGCGAAATGAGGTGTCAATGTGAATCAGTTTTTTAACAATAAAAAATTGATTATCCTATTGATCAGTGTGATCACCTTTATCAGCTTGATAGCATATTCTCTTACAAACAACAGGGAAGACACATCGATACCGCAACAAGTAGGGAACGATGTGACAGGCTCCGTTGCGAGAATATTTTCTAAGCCAGCGGAAGTAGTGGCGAATTTTGTTGATTCAGTCGATAACCTGATGAATACGTATGAAGAAAACCAATCTTTAAAAAGTAAAATTGATACCGTTTATGAACTGCAAGTGAAAGTCTATAATCTGGAGCAAGAAAATGCCCGGATGCAGGAAGAACTTGAACTGAAAAGCACTTTGTCAGAATATGAACAAATCAATGCTTCTGTGGTATCCCGCAACCCGGACAGTTGGCTGAACCAGATCGTCATCGATAAAGGATCCCAGGACGGGGTAGAGGTCGACATGTCGGTGATGGCTGGAAACGGTCTGATCGGTCGTGTATCCGAAGTCAATTCGACCAGCGCGAAAGTGCTTTTGTTGACCACTTCAAACGATACGACTAACCGTGTGTCAGCTGAAATCCAAACGGAATCCGGACCTGTTCATGGCATTGTCAATGGCTATGATGAGAACACGAAGATGCTTTCCATGTCCCAGATTGCCCCGGACGCAGTGATCAATCCTGGCGACAGTGTGATCACATCAGGATTGGGCGGCGTTTCGCCAAGCGCCTTGTTGATCGGAACCGTCAAAGAAGTATCCATGGACAGCTATGGCCTGTTCAAACAGGTGACGATCGAGCCTGCCGGAGAGGTTTATAATATCCGCTTTGTGACGGTCATCAAACGGCTGAGCGGGAGTGGTGAGTGATGGTGCAGAACAGATCTTTGCATCACACTTATTTCATCCCCGTGATGCTTTACTTGCTTTTGATTTTGGATGGGTTTTTGATTAATGCCTTCCCGGGCCAGTTCGTCAGTGAAGAGTATATCCTTGTGCCGCACTTGGCGTTGTTCGGATTCGTGATTTTTTCCTACTACTTCCCCAAACAGCCGATGCAGTTGTACGCAGTTCTGTTCGGGCTGTTGTTCGACAGTTATTACAGCGGCATTTTGGGCGTTTACGCAGTCGCTTTTGCGGTGATCGTGTACTTCGTGAAGAAAATGCAGAAATATTTGACGGAAAATGTTTTCGTGTTGGCCCTATTGTTCATCTTAGCGATCGTTATGGTTGATTCATTCGTTTTTGGCTTTTACAGCTTGATTGACATTACGCAGCTTGATTTCAGCGCATTCGCTTCAGAACGTCTGGGACCGACCATCGTGTTGAACATTGTGCTGTTCATTGTCATTTATTACCCATTGTTTAAACTTGTGGGCTGGATGTACGACTGAACATGATGAGAAATGAATGAGATTTTTTTTAATGAAATGCTTGCATTTAACGAACGCTGTGGTATTATTGTCTTAAATTCTAAATGCAATGAAGAGAAAAAGTAACTTTTGCCTATTTCCAGAGAGTTTGCGGGTGGTGTGAGCAAACAATAGCATGCAGTGAAATCACGTCTCTGAGCAAGAATGCCGAAAAGACAGCAGCTGCTGTTCTCAGTAGGTTGACTCGGTTGTGCCCGTTACAGCACTGACGTTTCGAATGGAACGTTATGAGGCGGTTTCTGTGAAGATGCCGCAAACAAAGGTGGAACCACGACTTCAATCGTCCTTTAACTTTCAGCAGGAAGTTAGAGGGCTTTTTTTATTGGAAACGGATTGATGAGGAGCCACCACAAAATACGGTAATAAAAAAGTACACATATATGGAGGAGAAGAATATGAAAAAGTTAGCATTAATGTTGTTGGCATCTACAAGTTTTTTGGCTGCATGCGGTGGAGGAGCTGCTGAGGATTCTGCTGCAACCGGATCGGAAGATTCAGGGATCAAAGAAACATTGGTGATGGGGTTGGATGACACTTTTGCACCGATGGGCTTCAAAGATGAGAGCGGCGAAATCGTCGGCTTTGACGTCGACTTGGCGAAAGAAGTCGCTGAACGCTTGGATGTTGAAATCACTTTCCAGCCGATTGATTGGGCAATGAAGGAAACCGAATTGGCTTCCGGTAACATCGACATGATCTGGAATGGCTATTCCATCACGGATGAGCGCAAGGAAAAAGTGCTCTTCACAGAACCTTATCTGAACAACAGCCAAATCATCGTCACAATGGCAGACAGTGCTATCAAGACAAAAGCCGATTTGGCCGGGAAAGTCGTCGCGACGCAACAAGGATCCGCAGCATTCGATGCCATCAACGCCGATGAAACGGGAATTGCTGCTAAGTTTGATGGGGGCACGCCAATCTTGTACCCTACCTTCAATGATGTGTTCAACGACCTGGAAAGCGGCCGCAGTGATGCAATCGTTGTTGATGAAGTGTTGGGCCGTTACACTATGAAACAAAAAGGCGAGGGAAAGTATACCGTCCTTAGCGATAATTTTGGCGATGAAGAATATGGTGTGGGTGTCCGCAAAGAAGATGTCGCACTGAAAGAAGCGATTGACAAAGCGTTGAATGAAATGCGTGAAGATGGAACATACGATGAAATCTACGCAACTTGGTTCGCTGAATAATAAAATTGTTTGTTGAGGGGGAAAGCCGCATGTTGGATAAACTAAAAAAAGCTGCCTTGATCGGAATGGGTTTATTGTTGTTGGTTGGATGCAGCGGGGCTGCTGATGACGCTTCCGCCAGCTCGGAAGCTCTTGCAGAGGAAACGCTGGTCGTGGGTTTGGATGACACGTTTGCGCCGATGGGATTCCGTGATGACAATAATGAAATCATCGGATTCGATGTCGATCTGGCGAAAGAGGTCGGTGAACGGATCGGGGCCGAAATGGTTTTTCAGCCGATTGATTGGGCAATGAAAGAAACCGAATTGGATTCCGGGAACATCGACATGATCTGGAATGGCTATGCCATCACGCCGGAAAGGGCTGAAAAAGTTCTCTTGAGCAAGCCGTACATCGTGGATGCGCAATCCATCATCGTTTTGAAGGACAGCGACATCCAAACGAAAGCCGACTTGGAAGGGAAGTTGGTTTCGACACAACAATCTTCCAGCTCAGTGGATAAGATCATGGAAGATGCATCAGGGATATTTGAAAAGTTGGGTGGGGATCTGGTGCTTTATCCTTCCAATAATAATTCCTTCAGCGATTTGGAATCAGGCCGCGTGGATGCAATCGTCGTCGGTGAAGTCTACGGGCGTTACTACATGAAGCAGACCGGCAAAGACATCTACCGTGTACTGGAGGATAATTTCGGGGAAGACGAGATGGCGGTTGCCTTCAAAAAGGGCAACACGGACTTGCAGGAGCGTGTCGATGCAGCTTTGGCCGAAATGAAGGAAGACGGAACCTTCGATGAAATATACGACAAATGGTTTTATAGTGAATAATGAAAATATAGGGTAAGAAAGAGGTTTATGAAATGGACTTGATACAGACGATACTGCCATCATTGCTTGACGGCTTGAAGATGACACTTAAGTTGTTCTTCATCATAGGAATCTCCAGCATTCCGTTAGGATTTCTGATTGCCGTCATCCGGGTTTACGGACCTAAGTGGCTGGGTTTTCTGATCCAGATATATGTCTTCATCATGAGGGGAACGCCATTGCTGTTGCAATTGATGTTTGTTTTCTTCGGTTTGCCGCTGATAGGCATTACGTTGGATCGTTTTTCGGCCGCGATTTTGGCATATATGATCAACTATGCTGCCTATTATGCGGAAATCTTCCGTGGAGGTATTACGGCTGTTCCGAAAGGACAGTTCGAGGCCATTTCGGTGTTGGGTATCGGTAAGGTCAGAGGGTTTTTCAAAATCATCATTCCGCAGGTCACCAAGATCGTATTGCCATCTGTAGGGAATGAAGTGATTGCGCTGGTAAAAGATACATCTTTGGTTTATGTCATCGGCCTCGGGGAGCTCTTGCGCGCAGGGCAGATTGCTGCGAATACGTATGCCTCGTTAGTGCCTTTCCTGGCAGTGGGCATCGTCTATTTATCCGTTACGGCTGTCATTACGGTGCTGCTGAATAAACTTGAATCCAAAGGGAACTTTTAGGGGGGAGCGGCAATCATGTTATTAAATGCGATGAATATAAATAAGTCTTACCATGACATAACCGTTATCGATGATTTTTCATTCCACATCGATTCCAACGAAATCGTTGTGCTTGTGGGACGTTCCGGAACGGGTAAAACAACTTTGATGCGCTTGCTCAACAATCTGGAAAAAGCAGACCAAGGCACCATTTCGATCGAGGATGCCATCTTGTGCAAACAAGGATTGAAGGGCGCAGAATATGCGGACCGCAAAAAAAGGCGCCTTTACCAAAATAAAATCGGCATGGTGTTTCAGGATTACGCTTTGTTCCCGAACCTTACTGTGCTGGAAAATCTGCTGGAAGCGCCGCTTGCCCAAAAATTGGGCAGCCGTGAAGAGTTGGCGGCGAAGGCAGCTGGATTATTGGAGCAAATGGGATTGGAAGACAAACTGAATGCGATGCCGTCGACTTTATCCGGAGGCCAGAAGCAAAGGGTTGCGATCGCCCGGGCGATGATGCTGAATCCGCGCGTGCTTTGTTTTGACGAACCGACTTCTGCGCTTGATCGCGAATCTTCCGACAGCATCGGTAAGCTGATCCAGGAAATTGCTGCTGGAGGAACCGGTATCCTGATTGTTACGCATGATACCGAGTTCGGGCAACAATACGGCACCCGGATTGTTTCCTCAAGCGAATTCGTCATGAACCGTTAAAAACAGTTTAGATATTAGGGCATGTTCACAGAAAATTGGACAGTCCGAACAAGAAACAGGGCAGCTGCCTTGTTTTTTGTTTTACCATTTTTGCTCCTCGGTGGGGTATCAGTGGGGCAAATGGCGCCTTATTTGACGAATGTTTTGATTTGGGTTGACTTGAGGCTTGGTTTTTGATAAACTATTAATGTTGTAAATGTGCGCACCACAGCTACAACCGCACGAATGGGAGTCATAAGACCTTAAAGGGCACTTCGTTTGGCGAGTCTAAGTAAAATAAGGAGGTGCAGAGAATATGTACGCAATTATCGTAACAGGTGGTAAACAATTAAAAGTTGAAGTTGGACAAGCAATCTACATTGAAAAATTAGATGCTGAAGCTGGTGATAAAGTAACTTTTGATGAAATCGTATTTGTAGGTGGAGAAGAAACCAAAATTGGCGCTCCATTCGTAACAGGTGCTTCTGTAGAAGGCACTGTTGAAAAACAGGGCAAAGAAAAGAAAGTAACTACTTTCAAATACAAGAGAAGAAAAGATACACACCGCAAGCAAGGTCATCGTCAACCTTATACAAAAGTAATCATTGACGCAATCAAAGCATAAGAGTGTGAATAAACATGATTGAAGTGAAATTTAAAGAAGATGACCATGGCAACCTGCTTTCTTTCGAGATTACGGGACATGCCGGGTATGGGGTAGCAGGTGAAGATATTATCTGTGCCGCTGTTTCTGTACTGGCCATCGAAACTGTGAATAGCGTTGAACGTTTAGCCGGTTACCAGATGCTTGTTGATGAAGCAAATGATGAAGGCGGGTATCTCTATGCGGAAATACTTTCTGAAAGGGAAGCGGAACAGCAATACATTACGCAGATTTTACTGAAGCATCTATTCTATTCGCTGGAAGATGTCGCTCAGACATATCCAGATTATGTGACCATAAAAATGCAATAAAAACTGTACTACTTAATAAGGAGGTGCAAACCACATGTTGAAATTGAATCTACAATTGTTCGCCCACAAAAAAGGGGGCGGATCTACTACCAACGGACGTGAGTCCCAATCTAAACGTTTAGGCGCTAAACGTGCAGACGGACAAACAGTAACTGGCGGATCGATTTTGTACCGTCAACGCGGAACAAAAATCCATCCAGGTACTAACGTCGGTATCGGTGGAGATGACACTCTATTTGCAAAAGTTGACGGTGTCGTTCGTTTCGAACGTTTAGGCCGTGACAAAAAACAAGTTTCTGTATACCCTACAGCTAAATAATACTTGTACTTTTGCCGATCAACCAATTACATACACACAAAAAACCTTGCGGGGGCAAATGATCAGTCACTTCCTTCGCAGGTTTTTTTGTATTTTACAGAACAACAAAAAGTAAGGGACGGTGAACGACTTGAAAGCAACAAATGTTGAGAGTCTTTTCGGTTTAATGGATGAAGCCATCAAATTACTTCAAACGGAAGCTGAACTTTCATATGTAGAAGCGTTGTCCGAAACGCTGGAAAATCTTTCCTTTGAAGGGAAAGCACAACAAGTGGAAGGTTTGCCCTCAAATGAGGCAATCGAACGCCTGAACAGCCTCTACAAAAAGATGAATTTGGAAGCATTGGACAAAGAAATCATCCGCAAGAGCATACAACTGACTTTCATCAAAGCTACGAAAGCAGACAAGCTCCAGATGAATCATCAAATGACTCCGGACACGATTGCGTATCTGATCGCTTATTTCATCGGAGAAATAAAAAAAGATAAGACAGAAAAACTGCATGTTTCAGACCTGGCAGCAGGAACAGGGAATCTTCTCAATATCGTTTTGGCGCATTTGGCAAGCCGTGGCAATGAAGTGACTGCGGAAGCAGTTGACAACGACGACCTGTTGATCAGTGTCGCGGCCAACAGCGGCTCCTTGATGGGATTGTCCGAAAAAATCCATTATACCCATTCAGACAGCCTGCAGGAACTGTTGGTTGCGCCTTCGGATATCATGGTATCCGATTTTCCAATCGGATATTATCCGGTAAATGAACGCGCAAAAAACTACAAAACGGCTTTTTCGGAAGGAAATTCTTTTGCGCATTTCCTAATGTTTGAACAAAATGTGAACTATTTGAAAGAATCCGGTTGGGGGGTTTTTATCGTACCATCTGACATTTTTGAAACAGATAAAACATCTGTATTAATGGGGTGGCTGAAGGAAACCGTTCATATACAGGCGTTTTTGAGCCTTCCGGAAGGTCTGTTCCATAAAAATGGAATGAAAAAATCAATCATTATTGTTCAAAAAAATGGTGAAAAATCGATACAAGCCGAACAAGTGCTTTTGGGGGAAATTCCAGATCTTAAAAACGCACAAAAGATGCAATCTTTCCTGGATATTTTCCACAATTGGAGCGCAAAGATGATATAATATTTATTGGAGATATAAGAAAAATCAGTCAATTTAAAGGAGAGAAAAAAATGTCAAAAATCATCGCTATCAATGCTGGTAGCTCAAGCTTGAAATTTACATTATACGCTATGCCTGATCAGGAAGTTCTTGCAACAGGAATTATCGAAAGAATCGGTTTGAACGATTCCGTCTTCACAATCAAACACGGAGAAGGCGAAAAATTCCAAGTAACGGAAGATATTGCGAACCATGAGATCGCGGTGCATAACTTACTGGATCAATTATTAGCACTAAACATCATTTCAAGCTACGATGAGATCACAGGCGTCGGCCACCGTGTCGTTGCCGGTGGCGAAATCTTCAAAGATTCTGCGCGAGTGGATGATCTTGTCCTGGAACAAATCGAAGAATTGGCTGAATTGGCGCCGCTGCATAACCCAGCGAACGCTACCGGTATCCGTGCATTCAAGAAATTGTTGCCTGAGATCACAAGTGTTGCCGTATTCGATACATCTTTCCATACAACGATGCCGAAAGTAAATTACCTTTACAGCATCCCGATGGATTACTACGAAAAATATGCTGCCAGAAAATATGGCGCACACGGAACAAGCCACAAATACGTAGCTGAACGCGCTGCCGAAATGCTGGGCAGACCGATCGAAGAGTTGAAGATCGTTACGTGCCATATCGGTAACGGCGGCTCCATCACTGCTGTCCAAGGCGGAAAATCAATCGACACATCCATGGGCTTCACGCCATTGGCAGGCATCACGATGGGAACACGTTCAGGGGACATCGATGCATCTTTGATCGCTTATTTGATGGGCAAATTGGGCATCACGGATATCAATGAATTTGTTGACATCCTGAACAAAAAATCTGGACTGTTGGGACTTTCCGGCGTATCAAGCGATATGCGCGATGTTGAGACAGCCGCAGAAAAAGGCAACGAGCAAGCTCAAATTGCATTGGATATCTTCTACAACCGTATTCAAAAATACATCGGACAATACGTTGCAATTATGAACGGTGTGGATGCGATCGTCTTCACTGCCGGCGTTGGTGAAAATTCTGCAGAGACACGTAAAATCATCATCGATGGCATTTCTTGGTTCGGTTGCGAAATCGACGACGAAAAGAACAATGTCCGCGGCGTTGAAAGAATCATTTCAACCGACGATTCAAAAGTTAAAGTATTGTTGATCCCTACAGATGAAGAGATGATGATCGCTCGCGACGTCGTACGCTTCAGCTAAAAATATTCATTCAAAATAAAAATTCCGTTATGCCAACTACTGGCATAACGGAATTTTTATTTTGAATTTTTTCTGAGGCAGGGGGGAAGCTGCTGCCTATCATTTTTTAGCTTTTGGTTTATTCTCGAGGTCGGTCCGGACGACCAGCACATCGCAGGGTGCGTTGCGGATGACGTACTCGGATACGGAGCCGATGAACAGTCTTTCGACGGCATTAAGGCCGGTCGCACCGATCATGATCAGATCCACGCCGTATTCGGCAGGCAAATCTTTTGCGATGATGGCTTTTGGTGAACCATATTCGATGACGGTATGAACATCGGTTATGCCTTCATTCGTAGCATAGGTTTTGTATTCTTCCATCAACGTTTTGGATTGGCGGACGATTTCATCCGTGAAGCTGCCTTCAAAACCTGTCGGGGTTTGTATGGCTCTTGTATCGATAATATGAGTGATGATGATGGCTGCTTTATTCCGTTTGGCCACTTCCACTGCTTTACGGAAGGATAATTCTGATTCTCTCGATCCGTCAACCGGTATCAAAATTTTCTTATACTCTTGAAACATATTAACCACTCCTCTAAACTAGTATCGCTTACAAGTTTATTTTACTTCACTTTCCATAAAAATGAAAGCGTATGCGATTCTTTCCGGGAATTTCTTGGTCAGTGGCCCTGATCTTTCATCATGCCGGCCAGCCGGATGCTGAAGAGTGCTGTATACCCTGAGGCAATCAGAACGGCAAATGCATAAAGCAGGGTACTCCTGAAGAAAATCGTCAGCAGGCAGAGAAAACCGATCAACATGTACAGGGCTCCACCGTTACGGAAAAAGAGCCAGATCTGATGGCGTTGCTGTTCGGTGATCCGGTCCGGAGCCAACACGAAGACAGTGGGTCCTTTCAATGTCATGAAAAGTCCGGTCGAAACCAATAATAATGAAAAAAAGGCAATCAACAATTCAACCAAAGTGCGTCCTCCTCAAGGAAATTGCGGGATAATGGATCAAGAAGTACTTTCCCGTATATTTTAGTCTGCAAAAAAAGCTGCTCAAAGAGCAGCTCCAAAAGTATAAAACTTTATTAGAAATCCGATGGTGCCGGTGAGTTATATTCTACTAGTTTTGAACCCGCATATAAGCAGGTGGGCTCCAATATCCAGTCTCTAACTACCAAATGATAAGGCGTGTTATCCACCGGAATAAACAGGATCCCAAGGTAGTAATAAATTGTTCGGTCAACACATTGAGAATATGTCGAACACCTCAGAAATCTATATACGTATAGTAGCATACTAATCAATCGTTGGCAAGCAAAACACAAGAGTTTCAATCCGGAAACAGTATAGCAGCAACAGGTTAAACGCTGCCAAACAATCCTTAGGAATCTTTATTGAAGCGGTGCTGCAATTGGCTGGCCAAGGCTTGTTCATATTTTCCGGTCGAAGCGGGCTCGTAGTAGCGGCGATTTTTCAGCGAATCAGGCAAATATTGTTGTTTGATCCAGTGATCCGGGAAATCGTGCGGGTATTGATAACCGATGCCGCGGCCCAGCTTATTTGCGCCGCTGTAATGGGCATCGCGCAGGCTATCCGGTATGTCGCCGGACTTACCGGCGCGCACGTCGGCCAGAGCGCTGTCCAAGGCAAGATAGGCCGAATTGGATTTCGGCGAAAGGGCCAGATCGACGACAGCGTTGGCCAAGGGAATGCGGGCTTCCGGTAAGCCCAATTTTTCAGCAGCCTGAACGGCCAAAACGGTCCGGGATACTGCCTGCGGATTGCCTAAGCCGATGTCTTCGTAGGCACAGACCATCAAACGTCTGCAGGCGATCAGCAATTCGCCTGCTTCCAGCAGCCTGGCCAGATAATGCATAGCCGCATCGACATCGCTGCCGCGGATCGATTTTTGGAAGGCTGATATGACATCGTAATGGGCATCGCCGTTCTTATCGTGGACCAATGCCTTCTTTTGGACACACTCCTCAGCGATTTCCAAGGTGATATGGATGGTGCCATCTGCATCCGGTTTGGTGGATAGGGCTGCCAACTCCAAGGCGTTCAGCGAGCCACGCACGTCACCCATCGTGCTTCTTGCGAAATGAAGCAAGGCATCTTCGTCGATCACGATCTTTTCTTTCCCCAAACCGCGTTTTTCATCCGCAATGGCCCGTTCCAGCGCCAATATGACATCCTGGGTGGTAAGGGACTTCAATTCGAAAATTTGGGTCCGGCTCCGGATAGCGGGACTGATGCTGATGTATGGATTTTCGGTGGTGGCGCCGATCAGGATGACTTGGCCGCTTTCAAGGTGCGGCAAGAGAAAATCCTGCTTGGGTTTGTCCAACCGATGCACCTCATCCAACAAAAGGATGACCTGGCCGGAAAATTTGGCTTCTTCCACGACGATCTGCAGGTCTTTTTTTGTGTCGGTGGCGGCGTTCAGTTGCCGGAATGCCGAATGCGTCGATCCGGCGATGGCGCTCGCAATGCTGGTTTTGCCGATTCCCGGTGGGCCGTACAGTATCATGGAAGAAAGCATCTTGGCATCGACCATGCGGCGGATGATTTTATTTTCGCCGACCAGATGGCTTTGGCCGATGACTTCGTCGATATGGACGGGACGCATACGGTATGCTAAAGGTTGTTTCATTGATCTCCGCTCCTTTTTCTCTATCCATTATATGCCATCTGATAAAAAAGAACAAACATTCGCCCGGTTATTTTTTGCGGATTCGTGAAAATTGATTGAAAAGAAAGGCAGGCAACATCTTTACTATTTACAAGCAGAAAAGCTATAATGAATACATTGAAAATTGGAAACAGAAAGTGAGCGTATATGATGACAGATTTCAAAGAGATTATTTTAACACATAAATTATCGGCATTATTTTCGAAAGCCTCTTTTGGAATCGAAAAAGAAAGCCAACGTATAACGGGTGCAGGCACGATCGCCAAGACAAACCATCCGACCATATTCGGGAATCGCAGTTTCCATCCTTACATACAGACTGACTTTGCGGAAAGCCAACCTGAATTGATCACACCGCCGATGCAGTCGATCGAGGAAACGCATGAATGGCTGACGGCTATCCATGATGTCGTGCTACGTTCCTTGCCGGAAGATGAATATCTGTTGCCTTGCAGCATCCCGCCGACCATGCCAGCGAGCGAAGAAATTAAAGTAGCCAAGTTGGACAGTGGGGATGATGTGGCATACCGGGAGTACTTGGTCTCTGTTTACGGGAACAAGAAACAGATGGTCAGCGGCATCCACTTCAACTTCGAGTTGAATCCTGCTCTCATCAAAGAACTTCATCAGCTTTCCGGGTCTGCCGGGACGCTTAAGTCGTTCCAATCGGATGTCTACTTGAAGATGGCGCATAACTTCATCCGTCACCAATGGATCATGACCTATCTTATGGGAGGATCCATATCCGCCGGCAGCTCCTACTTTGAAAAAGAAACACAGCACGATTTGCCTCTGGACAGGTACACAAGAAGCATCCGCAGCAGCAAGTACGGATACGTCAATAAAGCGGACGTGCATGTTTCTTTTGAATCGATTGATGCCTACGTGCAGGATATCGAAGAAATGGTGACAACCGGCAAGCTCATTGCCGAAAAAGAATTTTATTCCACTGTCCGTTTCAGAGGGGCTAACAAAGCGCGTGATTTGCTGACGAACGGAATCGCCTATCTCGAATTCAGGTTGTTCGATCTGAACCCATTTGCTGAGTTCGGCATGCATAAAGAGGATATGTATTTTATTCATTATTTCCTTCTCTATTTATTGTGGATCGAGAAGGATGCCAGCGAAGACGAGATGAAAATTGGGAAAGAAATGAATTACAGCACAGCTTTGGAGAATCCTTTGCAGCCATCCGCATTCCAAGCGGAAGGGCTAGCCGTCATGGAAGGGATGCTGCAAATGCTGGAAGCGATCGGCGCAGAAGCGAAAATCAGCGCAATCGTCAAAGAAAAAATCGAAGCATTCCACAATCCAGAGAAAACAGTGGCGGGCCAGATGGTCAACGCATTGGGAGCCGGGGAAGACAAAACTACCTGGGCCGCATCATTGGCTAAAAAGTACAAAGAAGCTGCCTGGAAACGGCCGTATGCCTTGAGGGGCTTTGAGGACATGGAACTCTCCACGCAGATTCTGATGTTCGATGCCATCCAAAAAGGTTTGAAGATCAACATGCTTGACCGTTATGACCAATTCATCTCGCTGACCTACAAGAACCATCGCGAATACGTAAAGAACGGCAATATGACGGCAAAGGACAGCTATATCGGCCCGCTCATTATGGAAAACAAAGTCGTCACCAAAAAAATACTGGCGGAGAACGGATTCGCGGTGCCGGACAGCGGCGAGTATCATTCTGTGGCAGCAGCCCTGCGCGATTATTCTATCTTTGCCGGGAAAGGCATCGTCGTCAAACCAAAGTCAACGAACTACGGTTTAGGAATTTCCATCTTCAAGGACGGCGCAACATTTGAAAACTACGAAAAAGCGGTACGCATCGCATTTGAAGAGGACGAAGATATATTGGTCGAGGATTTCTTGGCCGGAACCGAATACCGATTCTTTGTCATCGGCAATGAAACAAAAGCCGTATTGCTGCGTGTGCCGGCCAATGTGGTAGGCGATGGCAGCCACACGATCCGTCAATTGGTCGAGGAGAAGAATAAAGACAGTCTCCGCGGGAAAAATCACCGTTCCCCATTGGAACTGATAGCGACCGGTGAGCTCGAAAAATTGACGATCCAGGGACAAGGGTATACTTTCGACAGTATCCCGCCTGCAGGCACGACTGTCCGTCTGCGGGATAATTCAAACATCAGTACCGGCGGCGATTCGATTGATTTTACGGATCAGATGGACGACAGTTACAAGCAATTGGCTGTGCAGATGGCAGCCTCACTGGGTGTTGCAGTCTGTGGAGTGGACATCATCATCCCGGACCATTCAGTCCCGGCCACGAAAGTGGAGCCGAACTACGGGGTGATCGAGGCGAACTTCAACCCAGCCATGCTGATCCACATTTATCCGTACCAAGGGAAAAGCCGACGTTTGACGATGGAAATCCTGCGCTTATTGTTCCCGGAAATGCAGCTGGAGGAAGAGTAGGGGGAACTTCATGAAAAAGTCATTTCTGAGAATTGCCATCCATATTACAATTGCCTTCATCATGCTATACAGGTACATGATTGCGAAGGGATTCGACAATTTGGGGCAACTGTTGTCGTTTGATCCGATCCTCATTCCCATATTGTTGGCCGGCCTGTTCTTATCCATCTATGTGCACATTTTTCTTCATGAAGGGGGACATTTTCTCTTCGGAAAACTGAGCGGTTATCGGCTGGTCAGCTTTCAAGTCAGACGTTTCAAGTACAGCCAAGCGGATCACAGCCTGCATCATATGCAGGCTGCTTCCCCTTTGCTGGCGGGCCAATGCTTGATGGCGCCACCGAACGGGGACTATGCGGAATTGCCATACCGCGGTTATCTGCTGGGTGGGATTTTGGCAAATGCTCTGACGGGGGCAGCCTTGTACAGCTCGGCTTTTTTGATGGAGCCGAAAGTAGGCTCCCTGTTCGTTTTGTTGAGTTTTGTGCCTGTCTGGATGGCTTTATCGAACCTGCTGCCGAAAGGGCAGAATGATGGAGCCGTGCTGAGGGAAGTTAGCCGATCTTTGCCCGCGCGCAGGCTCCTGTTCCAACAATTGGAAATGGCGCGGCTTATCGAAGGCAAAGTCCCTTTTGCGGACTTGCCGGACGCCTATTTCGAAGACTTAAAAGATGCTCAGTATCAAAAAACCTTCCTGGTTGACTACTTCTACATGGTCGCGTATGTCCGCGCTTTGGGGGAACTGGAATTTGAAGAAGCCGATTCATTGTTGCGGGCTTTTTCAGCCCATCGTCCAGTCAAAGAGTCGGTCTATTGGCCCATTTATGTGATGGAATCTTTGTTTTGCGATGCGCTGTTCGGTCGGCTCACTAACGCTGAGGAAAAATACATCCAAATACAAGCCCACCCATTGTTGAAAAGGTACTGGTATGCAAACAACAGAATAAGGGCGGCCTATGCGTTTTTCTGTCGTGTAGATATTGAAGAAGCGAAGAAATTACTGAAACAGGTTTCAGCAGGCGCAGAAAATCCCCCCGAGGGAATGGATAACAATATAGAAATGCTTGTAATCCGTTGGCTGAACAGTTATTTTGAACACTAGAAAGACTTGTCAAAGAAAGAAGGTACCAAATTGATTTATTTCGACCATGCCGCTACGACTCCGGTGCGACCTGAAGTTGTGTCGGTCATTCAGGAATCGCTTATCGAAGATTACGGGAATCCTTCCAGCACCTATGCTCTGGGAAGACGAACAAGACAGCATATCGACCAGTCGCGCAGAATTTTTGCGGCTTCCATCCAAGCAGACCCGGCTGATATAATCATCACAAGCTGCGGTTCCGAATCCAACAATACAGCGATCATACCGACTGCGTTGGCTCTGAAGGAAAAGGGCAAACATCTTATCACTTCTGCAGCGGAACACCACGCAGTCCTGCATCCGATGCATTATCTGGAAACATTAGGTTTTGAGGTGACCTATCTGCCGGTGGACGATACCGGGAAAGTGTCGCTTCAATCCGTGGAGGCTGCGATTCGCGAGGATACAATCCTAGTCTCATTGATGTATGCCAACAATGAGGTTGGAAGCATCAATCCGATTGCCGAAATCGGCGCATTTTTGGCCGAGAAGAACATCCTTTTCCATACCGATGCCGTTCAGGCATACGGCAGCGAGCAGATTGATGTCGGGCAACAACATATCGACCTCTTATCCGTTTCCGCACATAAAATCAATGGCCCAAAAGGAATCGGATTTTTATACCGCAAAAATAGCCTGCATCTGCCTAATTTCATCCATGGCGGCAGCCAAGAGAACGACCACCGTGGCGGTACGGAAAATACGCCCTACATCAGGGGGTTTGCTGAGGCAGTCACTCTGATGGAAGCAGAACGCAAAGAAAGCAACCGTAAGAAGCGTGAATTAGGCGATTATTTCCTGAGCGGACTTGAAAAGAGCGGTATCCCATTCGAATGCAACGGTGTATACACTGACGGGGTACCGCACATCTTGAACATTTGGCTACCTGGCATGCGCTCCGATAAAATGCTGATCCAGTGCGATCTCAAAGGAATCATGCTGGCGGCCGGATCCGCCTGTACTGCCGGCAGTCTTGAACCGAGTCACGTATTGGCAGCGATGTACGGAAAAGGTAACCCACGCGCAACCGAATCTCTGCGCATTTCGTTCGGACCGGATAACTCTACCGATGAAGCGGACACACTGATCGCATTGCTGGAAAAGATCCACAATAAGCAATACAAGAACGGCTGAACGAAAGAAAAAAATGTGTTATGATAGAGAAAACGTTATCTTGGAGGACTGCATATGGCATTCGAAAAAAATGTATCTTTAAAGGGATCCAGAAAAACCTTTCATTTGAATGAACAGGTGAAACGCTACACTTTGCGCGACAATGGTTTTGAAGAAACCAAAAACGGAAATTTCCAAATGGTCCGCGATTTGGACAACAGCGTGCTGCATAAACAAGGGATCAAAGTGAAAATTGTCGTCGCTGCCGATCTGAAAACATTGAAAGTTTCCACAACGACGAGCAACGGATTGCAGACAGTGGAGGTCTATGGCAAGGAAACCATGTCGGCTGCGAAAGAGCAGCTGGAATACATTTTGGACAGCCTGGTAGAAAATGGCGTCCTGGCTGAAGTGTCGGAGTGATCCAAACTTATTTGTGATATCTGAAAACAACGGACCGGTACTGTAAGAGTTAATCTTACGGCCGGTTTTTTTTGCATCCAATTGAAAAACGTAACCTGCTTAGATCCATGTGCATCAAAAGAACACGATGCACACTATAAGTGCATTAATATAATTATACAATCCACTGTTTTTTTCATTCCAATTCTTATGAAATATGATATACTTATTCAGAATCGCACAAACAATTCGGGAGATGAAGAAAGTGGAACAAAAATATCAAGGCGCAGCCATGACTACAGTTGATAAAAGCGCCCTCAAGAAGTCACATTTATTTGAGACTTCACAAGTAAAATATTTCATCAGATGTATGCTTGCTGGTATGTTTTTGACGTTGGGTACATCAATCGCTGTTATGGTCGCTGAAAAAGCAGAACACATGCTGCCCGGTAGCGGGAAATTTTTCTACTCATTCATGTTTGCATGGTCTTTGGTCATGATCAATTACATGAACACAGAATTGGGTACATCCAACATGATGTACATGACAGCAGCCGTTTACCGCAAGGTGCTGGCACCAAAAAGAGCTTTAGCAATTTTATTCGCTTGTATCCTATTTAACCTTATCGGTGGCACAATCGCATCATTCGTCATGTCATTCACGAATATTTTCCAAGATTTACCGGCTGAGCACTTCCTTTTCCATGCAGTTGAAGGCAAGTTGCTCAAAACACCTATCCAGATGGTAGCCGAAGGTATTTTCGCAAACGTCATCGTAAATACGACTGTATTTGTGAGCGCGCATATGAAGGATGACGCCGGCAAGCTTTTCTCGACCATTTTCATCATCTTCATCTTTGCATTTTTAGGCTTTGAGCACGTTATCGCCAACTTCTCGTCCTTCAGCCTTGCGTTTTTCGCATTCGGCGGCGCTTTGCCAGGAATGACAGTCGGCAGCGTTCTGACGAACTGGTTCTTCGCTATGATCGGCAATTACATCGGCGGCGGATTGATCATCGGTTTACTGTACGCATGGATGAACAAAGATTCCGAAGTGTACGTTGACTAAGCTTCACAACTGAAGACGAGAAGGGTCCGATAGCCGGATCCTTCTCGTTTTTTCGTCTGCGGATAAAAAACTGTCCGAATTGAAATTTGTTCGTTTTTCCGGGTGGATGCTTGCCCCCACCGGCGACAACGCCTACGGATGGTTGACAAAAGCGAAGATTATCTGTATTGTTTTACTGTTATTTGTTAACGGAAATAAGTCATGCCAGCCGACTGTCGCAAGCGGCTGATAGATAGAACGAAATGTGATTAAGGAGGACTTTTTATGAAATTACTTGAAGAACGCATATTGAAGGACGGCATCGTTTTGGGGGACAACGTGTTGAAGGTGGACAATTTCTTGAACCATCAGATCGACCCGGTATTGATGCAACAATTGGGGGATGAATTCGCAAGGTATTTTGCCGACAAGAAAATCACCAAGATTCTGACGGTGGAGACATCCGGCATTGTGCCCGCGGTATTTACGGGCTTGGCACTGGGAGTGAAAGTTGTTTTTGCTAGAAAACAAAAGAGTCTGACGATGAAAGATAATTTGTATTCGGCCACCGTGTACTCTTTCACGAAAGATGTCACCAACGAAATCACAATCTCCAAACAATATCTAGATGAGAACGATTCTGTCCTTATCATTGATGACTTTTTGGCGAACGGACAAGCCACCAACGGCTTGATGGAGATCTGCAAGCAGGCTGGAGCGGAGATTGCCGGTGTCGGCATCGTCATCGAGAAATCCTTCCAAAAAGGCAGAAAAATTCTGGAAGAGCAAGGCATGGATGTCTATTCATTGGCGCGCATCAAGGCTTTTGAAAACGGTACGGTACAGTTCATCGAAGAATAGCAAGTCCGGAAGACAGACACCCTCTGTCTTTTTTTGTTCCTCAGGATCTTTCAATTTCGTCTCAATATCTCCACAAAGCCTTTTGGAATTGTGGTAAAATGTTAAATATACATGAGATTATGAGCGTTATCTTAATGAGGAGGGTCAATGATGAGAATTGAAACACAATGTTTACACGAAGGGTATCACCCAGGGAACGGTGAGCCAAGTGCGCTTCCGATTTACCAAAGCACCACGTACAGATATGACTCGACGGAGCATATCGGTAAATTATTCGACTTGACGGCGGCCGGACACATGTATTCGCGCATCTCCAATCCTACTGTTGCGGCCGTGGAAGAGAAAATTGCGGCGATGGAGGGTGGCGTAGGGGCTTTATGCACAACTTCCGGACAGGCAGCCACCATGATCAGCTTGATGAATATCCTCAAGGAAGGCGATCATTTCATCAGCACCGCCTCCATTTATGGCGGAACCATCAATCTGTTTGCCGTAACTTTGAAGCGATTCGGAATCGAATGCACATTTGTCGATCAAGAACTGCCTGAGGAAGAAATCCAAAAAATGTTCAAACCGAACACGAAAGCTGTATTCGGCGAAACCATCGCAAACCCCGCTTTGTCTGTCCTGGACATCGAAAAATGGGCAGCGATCGCGCACAAAAACAACGTGCCTTTGATCGTGGACAACACGTTCCCGACGCCGTACCTTTGCCGACCGTTCGAGTTTGGAGCAGACATCGTGGTCCATTCCACCTCGAAATACATGGATGGCCATGCTGTGCAGATGGGTGGGGTCATTGTCGACAGCGGCAATTTTGACTGGAAGAACGGCAATTTCCCGGAATTCACCGAACCGGATGAATCCTACCACGGCATCGTCTATACGGAAAGCTTCGAGAAAGCTGCGTACATCACAAAAGCACGGGTGCAGATGATGAGGGACATGGGGGCATACCCAAGCGCCAATGCTGCCTTCTTGTTGAATCTGGGGCTTGAAACGCTGCCTGTGAGGATGGACAGACATTGCAGCAATGCCTTGAAAGTCGCTGAATATTTCAAGCAATCCGAAAAAGTCGAATTTGTGAATTATCCTGGCTTAGAAGGAGACAAGTACCACGAATTGGCAAATAAATATCTGCCGCTCGGAACGTGCGGTGTCATTTCGCTTTCGATCGAAGGAAGCAGAGAAAATGCCATCCAATTCATGGACAGCCTGAAGTTGGCGTCCAATGAAGTCCATGTGGCCGACATCCGGACTTGTGTGCTCCATCCGGCAAGTTCTACCCACAGACAGCTGACCGATGAACAATTGGCGGCAGCAGGCATCACACCAGGCCTGATCCGCTTTTCAGTAGGGCTTGAAAACGTGGAAGACATCATCGAAGACATCGAGCAAGCTTTGGCACACCTGAATATGGATGCGAAGCCTTATACAGTCTGATCGAAAGTTTCCCTGAGAATGAAGCAGAAATCCTTCCAAGGTTTTCTGCTTTGTTTTCTTTATTGCAGAATTTTTTTGAAACGCACACAATTCAATAAGATCGGAAGTGACGGAATGGCGTACAACAACAAAACGGCACTCATCAAATGGATTGCGATCCTCACTATGACGATCGATCATATCGGTTATTATCCGTTCCCTTCGCTCCTCTTTCTGCGTGTCATCGGGCGGATCGCCTTTCCTTGCTTTTTGTACACAACGGTAAAAGGGGTAAGGGAAACGCGTGATTTCCGCAAGTATCTGCTTCGGCTGGTCCTTACCGGGGTCATCAGCATGCCGATAACCGCCCAAACAGGGAATGTATTCAATATCCTTTTTACCTTGGCACTTTTTGCCTTATCGATCAAAGACTACCGTTTCATCTTGCCGGCAATCTTTTTGGTCCAGTTTACGGAATACGGCTTGTATGGCTTGTTGATGGGATGGACCATCTATGTGCTGTCGGAAAAACATGTCGCAGCGGGAATTGCCCTGTTTTTGTTGGTGAATGCCTTGCAATTCCCCTCGTTGCAGGCACTCGCTGCAGTGGCGCTCATTCCCATGCTTCTGCCGGTCAATTTCCAGATCAGACCGCTGCCGAAATGGGCCGGTTATGCCTATTATCCTATCCATCAAGTTATCTTGATGCTTATCGCCAGGCTGATGTAAAGGGCAGGTAGTTTGCTGATGAGCAGGAAAGCTTGAAATATGCGCCGGGATGGTGTAAACTGTTTTTTTGTATCGGGTTTAACTTATATATTGTAAGAAGTGATTAAATACACAAATCAAGTAAGGGTGTGATAGGCATGCAAGACAATTCAAAAATACGCGTGGTGGTCGGAATGAGCGGTGGTGTTGACTCTTCTGTCACAGCATTGCTTTTGAAGGAACAAGGCTACGACGTCATCGGCATTTTCATGAAGAATTGGGATGATACGGATGAATTCGGATTCTGTACGGCAACCGAAGATTACAAGGATGTGCAAGCCGTTGCACAGCAGGTCGGTGTTCCCTACTATTCCGTCAATTTCGAAAAGGAATACTGGGATAAGGTCTTCCAATACTTCCTGGACGAATATAAGAAGGGGCGGACGCCGAATCCGGATGTCATGTGCAATAAGGAAATCAAATTCAAGGCTTTCTTGGATTATGCGATGGAACTGGGGGCGGATTATGTTGCAACCGGGCACTATGCGCAAGTCATCCGTGACGAAGATGGCACTGCTCATCTGCTCAGAGGCGTGGACGACAACAAGGACCAAACCTATTTCCTGAATCAACTTTCCCAAGAGCAACTTTCCAAAACGATGTTTCCGCTGGGCGGAATCAAAAAGCCGGAAGTGCGCCGCATCGCTGAAGAAGCGGGTTTGGCGACAGCCAAGAAAAAAGATTCGACAGGCATCTGTTTCATCGGTGAGAAGAACTTCAAAGAGTTTTTGACGAACTTTCTGCCGGCGATCCCGGGCAAAATGGTCACTTTGAGCGGTGATGTGATGGGTGAGCATGCCGGATTGATGTACTATACAATCGGGCAAAGAAAAGGTTTGGGAATCGGCGGCGGCGGGGAATCCGATGATCCTTGGTTCGTAATCGGCAAGGATCTGGCAACCAATACGCTCTACGTGGGCCAAGGCTACCATCATGAGAACCTGTATGCCGACAGTCTGGATGCGACCGATATCCATTTCACCTCCGAAGGCAAGAAACCATCCGTCTTCACCTGCACGGCTAAATTCCGTTACCGCCAACAAGATACTGCGGTCACTGTCTACCTGAACGAAGACCAAACGACCGCCCGTGTGGAATTTGCTGAACCGGTCCGCGCCATCACGCCAGGCCAAGCAGTCGTATTTTATGACGGCATGGAGTGTCTGGGTGGGGGAACGATCGACAAGGCTTATCAAGCCGAGCGCGTCCTGCAGTACATCTGAATACAAAGTGAGAGGCCGGTTTTTTCTCCGGCCTCTCTTTAATTTGGGCGGGAATTGTGGTATCGTTCTTAAGGAATCTTGTAACAAGTCTGAATAATTGAGAAAAAGGGAGGGGAACATCCGGATGGATACAGAACAAGGCTATATCGTTGGAGAAATCAAAGCGATTTTCTATGAAAACGCGAGTAATTTCTACAAAGTCATGCTGATTTCAGTCAGTGAATCAAATCTCCCGCAAAATAATGATGAAATTGTTGTCACCGGAAGCTTCGGGCAGATAACCGAAGATACAGCCTACCGCTTTTTCGGTGAGGTCGTGGAGCATCCAAAATACGGCGTCCAATTCCAAGCCAATTCCTATCAACAGGAAAAACCCACCTCCAAGAATGGGTTGATTGCTTTCTTGTCGGGGGAACGGTTCCCGGGCATCGGTAAACGGACAGCCGAAAAAATCGTCGAGACTTTTGGCGAGGAAGCGGTCGACGTCATCCTCGATGACCCGGAGGCGCTGAAAAACATCAGCGGTATGACACCCAAAAAAAGGGAAATGATGCGCGATGTCCTGATGCAGACGCAAGGGACCGAGAAGATCCTGATCGCTTTGGGGAACTATGGTTTCTCCAATAATCAGGCAGCGAATATTTTCCATTTTTACCGCACCGAAACGCTGACTGTCCTTAATGAAAATCCTTACCGACTGCTTGAGGACATTGAAGGCATCGGCTTCAAGAAGGCCGATCAATTGGCGGAGGAGTTGAATTTCGCTCCGGATCACACAAGCCGGCTGAAGGGTGGCTTGTTTGCGACATTGCAGGAACTTTGCCTCTCGAACGGGGACACCTATGCCGACGGGACCGTTTTGCTTGAGCGGACGATCCACTTGCTTGAACAAAGCCGGCGCTTCATCATCGAGGATGCGCCCGTCATCGAGGCGCTGATGGAGATGGTGATGGACATGAAAGTGGTCGAGGATCACAGTCGGTTTGCCATCCCATCCCTTTATTTCGCAGAAGAGGGCATCGCATCATCGATCGATAGGCTTCTGAAACGAAAGACGAACATTGCTTATCCGGGAGTGGATTTGGATCTGGAAATCGAGCAGCTACAATCAAACTTGCAGATCCGCTACGGCGCCTCCCAAATTGAAGCGATAAAAGCAGCTTTGCTTTCACCGTTCTTCATCCTGACCGGGGGACCCGGTACCGGCAAAACGACCGTTCTGAAAGGGATCGTGCGCATGTTCTCCGAATTGAACGATCTGCCGGAAGACCCTCACGATTACAAAGACGGACTTTTCCCGATATTGCTTGCCGCTCCGACCGGACGGGCTGCAAAACGGATGCAGGAAACGACCGGGCTGCCCGGCAGCACGATTCATCGCTTGCTGGGCTTGACGGGCCAAGAAAAGGAATCCGAGGAGCTTTATACCCAAGAGTTGGAAGGTAAGCTGTTGATCATCGACGAAGTTTCGATGGTGGATACGTGGTTGATGCACAGGCTCCTGAAGTCCGTGCCGCCGGGCATGCAAGTGCTGTTTGTGGGGGACAAGGACCAGTTGCCGTCGGTCGGTCCAGGCCAAGTGTTGTTCGATCTTCTGAACTGCAAAGCGTTGCCGCAGGTCGAGCTGAATGAGATATTCAGGCAATCCGGCGATTCATCGATCATCCCATTGGCTCACGAAATCAAGAACGGCATCCTCCCGCGCGATTTCCGGAACAATCAAGCGGACCGGTCGTTTCTGCCGTGCCAAACGCACCAGATCGAACTGGTGATCCGCCAAGTCGTCGAAAAGGCGAAGTCAAAAGGTTTCACCGCAAAGGATATCCAGATTCTGGCGCCGATGTACAAAGGCGCTGCCGGCATTGATGCCATCAATACGATGATGCAGGAAATCTTCAATCCGAAAGGGAACAAGAAAAGACGGGAAGTCGCTTTTTTTGATGTCGTCTATCGGGTAGGCGACAAGGTGCTTCAGTTGGTGAACCAACCGGAAAATAATGTCTTCAACGGGGACATGGGTGAAATCACTGCCATCCAATTCGCCAAGGAAACGGAAGAGAAAGTCGACCAGATCACGATCCTGTTCGATACCGTCGAGGTTACCTATAATCGTAATAATTGGAACAAGTTCGTGCTGGCGTACTGTTGTTCCATCCATAAATCGCAAGGCAGCGAATTTACGATGGTCATTCTGCCGATGGTGAAACAGTACGGGCGGATGCTGCGCCGCAATCTGCTTTACACAGCCATCACCAGGAGCAAAAGCAAATTGATTTTGTGCGGGGATTACGAAGCTTTCGAAACGGCAGTCGTAAGCACCGGCGATATCCGGAAAACGATGCTGCATGAAAAACTGGAACGCAACCTAAACAATGAAAAAGTCTTCACTGCGGAAGAACCCGCCGAGAGCAAGGAAACGAAGGCACCCAGCGCCGGGAATGAAGTCGGTGGGTCGAATACCGAATCCGCAACCCGAAATCCAGAAAACAAAGAGTCTCCAAAAATAATACCCGTCTACCATTTGACGATCGGACAGATCTCGGATGGAAGTATCGATCCAATGATCGGCATGGGAAATATAACACCGGAAACTTTCATGAATGAAAAATAATCCGGGAGAAGTCCGCAGACAATGAAGAATTTGTCTGCGGACTTTTCTGCTGTCAGAAAATCAATCAGCGCAGAATGCTCCAATCAAGGTCCCATCCAAAGCCGGCCGATTCGGCAAAAGAAATAAGCTACTCGCCGACTCAATATTCTGCTATACTGACAGTAAAGCAATTTACTGGTTTTCCAATACAGCTACAAGAAGAGAGTGGTATCATGGAACTATTTGATCAATTGATGAATCCGAACTGGAAGAACATCCCGATGGATCACAAGCTTGTTCTGGCCAGCAGCGTTGTCCGTTATTTTGTGAATCCCCTGTTGCCTGTCGCGGATATCCGTCCGGCGTATTACCAGATGGGAGGAATCAAGACCGAGACGTTTACAGTGGAGATCAACGGTGCCCCGTTTGTTTTTGTGCCTGGGCATAAGGAAGCCGTCCTCGGATGGGACAGCGGAATCAATGGCCTGGACCCGTTGGACATCAGCTCCGACAGGAAAGAGATGTACCTCGCCATCGAAAATTGCCTGAAACTATCTGTTCAAGGCGCCGAGTTTTTGCATGACGATCATTGGATGAAGCAGAAAATCGAACCGATCCATTCTTTGGATGAATTGGAAGAATTGGTCAACAGCCAAATGTCGCAGCTCCGGACGACAGAGATTCCTCCGTTATTGGTCGAGGTCAGTCCGACTTATGCGGGAATGACGAAAGTCGGGAATTATGCAGTCATAAACGGGAAATTTGAAGGCCAGGCCGATTGGTTCAGCATACACGAGAAAGACATCCACCAGGCCTTGATGCCAAGCGCTACGGGATCCTCGGTATTTGCGGATTTTCCGGCGCATCTGGTCCAAAACGATGCCTTCTTCCTGAGGCAGAATGAAGATTTGGATACGTACACCGTATACGCGCCTTACCAGACAACTTATGCAGAAATGCGCAAGCAATTGGAGAAAGATGGCATGGGGCTGCTATCCAGCGATGAATGGGAATATTGCTGCGGGGCATCCACCCGTAGGCTTTTCCGTTGGGGCAATCAGTTGCATCGCAACCTGTTCGAACCGGATGAAAGCTACCTCTACAAAAAAAACATGTTCGGTCTGGAAATCGCGAATATGGGCTGGGGACCGGAACTCGTCGAAGATGGGCTGTTGGCCAAAGGCGGCTGGATTTTCATTCAAGCCGAGAATATACTGGAGAAACTCCTGCCATACGCTACCTATTATGAAAACCATGCCGATGCTTTGAATGAGAAGCAGCAAGAGCCATTGTCACCCGGTTATTACTGCGCAAGACGTTCCATCCGCATAGAAATGTGATTTGGGCAGCTTTTCGTGCTTGCATGCGGGCGGTATTTTGGTTATACTAGTTTTTGATTGAAGCAGAGGATTATAGAAATGGATAACAAAAGAGAGTTTCCGTTTGGTGAAAGGAAACGCATCCGTTTGTGCTCCCTTTGCATGAATATAGTAGAAATACTATCGCTTCCAGCGTTAACGGATCCGAGAGGTAATGAATGATCAAAACATTTCATTGCAAACAAGGTGGTACCGCGTGATTCGTCCTTGTATGCAGTGGGGTGTTTTTTATTTTTGTCCACTCCAAAAAACAATGAAGAGAAAAGGAAGGTAATAATGAAGAATCTGAAAAGCAGTGACATCCGTCAAATGTATCTTGATTTTTGGGCAACGAAAGGATCAAAAGTGGAACCGAGCGCTTCGCTGATACCGGTCAACGACCCTACCCTATTATGGATCAACTCAGGTGTAGCGACATTGAAAAAATATTTTGACGGCACCTTGATTCCTGAAAATCCGCGCATCACCAATGCTCAAAAAAGCATCCGCACAAACGATATCGAAAATGTTGGCGTGACGGCAAGACACCATACTTTATTTGAAATGTTGGGGAATTTTTCGATCGGGGACTACTTCAAAGAAGAAGCGATCCCTTGGGCTTGGGAATTCCTGACTGATGAAAAATGGTTGGCGTTCGATCCGGAGCTGCTTTACGTCACCTATTATCCGGAAGACACGGATACGAAACGTATTTGGCAAGAAAAAGTCGGTTTGGCGGAAAATCATATCGTTCCGATCGCGGACAACTTTTGGGATATCGGAGCAGGACCGTGCGGACCGGATACGGAAATTTTCTATGACCGTGGACCGTCCTTCCAGGATTTGCCTGACGGAGACCCTGAAATGTATCCGGGTGGTGAAAATGAACGCTACCTTGAAATCTGGAACCTAGTGTTCTCCGAATTCAATCACAAACCGGATGGCACCTATGAGCCGCTTCCGCACAAGAACGTCGATACGGGGATGGGTCTGGAACGTGTCACGAGCGTAGTTCAAAACACACCGACCAACTTCGAAACGGATCTGTTCATGCCGATCATCGAAAAAATCGAAACGTTGAGTGACGGAAAGAAATACGGTGAAAACAAAACATTGGATATTTCCTTCAAAGTCATCGCTGATCACGTCCGCGCCGTCAGCTTTGCGATCGGGGACCGTGCCTTGCCATCAAATGAAGGCCGCGGCTACATTTTGCGCCGTTTGATCCGCCGTTCTGTCATGCATGGCCAAAAATTGGGTATCGAAAAACTGTTCCTGAACGAATTGGTTCCGGTTGTGGCAGCTATCATGGAATCTTATTATCCTGAAGTCAAAGCGGATCAAGATTTCATCATCAAAGTCATCACGAATGAAGAGCAACGTTTCCAGGAAACGATCCATGAAGGGATGGATATCCTGAACAGCGTCTTTGAAGAGATGAACAAAAAGGGCGAAACAGTCGTAAATGGCACGAATGCCTTCAAACTGTATGATACATACGGCTTCCCATTGGAATTGACGAGCGAATACGCCGAAGAAAAAGGCTTCACAGTCGACACAGCAGGCTTTAACCAAGAGATGCAGGAGCAACGCAACCGCGCCCGTGCGGCAAGACAAGTGGAAGACTCTTTCTCCGTGCAATCTCCGGTCTGGGCTGAAGTACTGGTTCCAAGCACGTTTTCCGGATATGCAGAAACAAAAATTTCGTCCGAGCTTTCAGTGATGGTTGCGAATGACGAAATCGTCGAAAAAGCAGCTGCAGATGATCGCGTTCAAATCATTTTCCGCGAAACACCTTTCTATGCAGAAATGGGTGGACAGGTCGCGGACAAAGGAACGATCGAAACCGAAGCTGGTGAAGTGATCGCAGAAATCGAAGATGTCAAACGCGCCCCTAATGGCCAAACGATGCACATCGCGCGTGTCCTGACGGAAATCCATTCGAACGAAACATATGTCCTGCACGTGGATGAAGCGCGCAGAAGAAGCATCACCAAGAACCATACGGCGACGCATCTGTTGCACCAAGCGCTGAAGGATGTTTTGGGCAATCATGCCAATCAAGCCGGTTCACTTGTGAATCCGAATCAACTTCGTTTTGACTTCACCCATTTCGGGCAAGTCACAGCAGAAGAGCTAGTGCGGATGGAAGAAATCGTGAATGAAAAGATTTGGGAAGCATTGCCAGTCGTAACGGTTGAAACAACCGTCGATAAAGCGAAAGAAATGGGCGCCATGGCTTTGTTCGGTGAAAAATACGGCAAAGAAGTCCGAGTCGTTGCTGTCGGCGGCTACTCTGTCGAACTATGTGGCGGGGTTCATGTACAAAATTCGCAGGACATCGGCGTCTTCAAGATTTTGTCGGAATCCGGAATCGGAGCAGGCGTCCGACGCATCGAAGCAGTGACCGGACAGGCAGCTTACCAGTATTTCCGTACAAAAGAGGCTGAGTTGAGCGAGGCGGCACAGCTTGTGAAAGCCCAACAAACAAAAGAAGTTGCCGGTAAAATCAATCAGCTCAAGCAAGAAATGAAGGAAATGCAAGGCGAAAATGAGTCCTTGAAAGCCAAAATCATGAATGCCGAAGCCAAAGATCTGTTTGAGAATGTGGAGACCGTCAACGGCGTCACGTACATCACCTATGAAACGAAGAATCAGGATATGAATGCTTTGCGTCAATTGGCTGACCAATGGCGTAAAAAGGCAGTCTCTGATCTTTTCGTGGCAGCTTCGGCCACAGACGGCAAAGTCAATATGCTTGCTGCCGTTTCCAAAGATAAATTGGAACAAGGCCTGAAAGCCGGTGATCTGATCAAAACGCTCGCTCCATTTGCTGGAGGCAAAGGGGGCGGACGTCCGGATATGGCACAAGCAGGCGGCAATAACCCAGCAGGCATCCCGGATGCCCTGAAACACGTTGCGGCCTGGATCGCTGAAAATACAAAATAAGCATCCTCTCCCAGGGACGGGCATCCAAAAAGATGCCGGTCCCTGTTTGTTGGGTCAATCCGCATGAAATAAAATGCGGAATATACAAACAGGAGGGATAATCAGATAAGCCGCGATGCAGATCCGCAAAAGGGCGGCGGTATTTCTTTGTTGTAGTTTTTAGTCATTTCTTGTAAA
Source organism: Trichococcus patagoniensis (assembly GCF_003051085.1). Classification (GTDB taxonomy): domain Bacteria; phylum Bacillota; class Bacilli; order Lactobacillales; family Aerococcaceae; genus Trichococcus; species Trichococcus patagoniensis. The sequence goes on from NZ_QAOM01000001.1 coordinate 176,319, forward strand.
ATGGTAAATATACTAAAGAAAACTGGGGTGTCGCTATGAGTTCGAAAGATGAAACGATGTTATTCAATTTTGATGATAATCTGAAAAAGAATATCCAAGAGACATTAGCCCTTGTTTATGACGCATTGGAAGAAAAAGGATACAACCCTATCAACCAGATTGTAGGCTACCTGCTTTCTGGCGATCCAGCTTATATCCCGCGTCATAACGATGCCAGAAACCTGATCCGCCGTCACGAACGTGATGAAATAATGGAGGAATTAGTGAAGAGCTATCTTTCTGGAACAGGCAGAATCATCCAATGAGGCTCATGGGCTTGGATGTCGGGTCCAAAACGGTGGGAGTGGCCATCAGCGATCCGATGGGATGGACGGCGCAGGGGATAGAAATCGTCAAAATCGACGAAGCCAACGGAATATTTGGTCTTGAACGGATTGCCGAATTGGTTAAGGAGTATGAAGTTGAGAAGTTTGTACTCGGCTTGCCAAAGAATATGGACAACAGCATTGGTTTCCGGGCGGAGGCTTCCATCGCCTATGGAAATTTGCTTGAAAAAGAGCTAGGTTTGCCGGTCGATTACGTTGATGAAAGACTTACCACTGTTCAAGCAGAAAAAATGTTGATCAATGAAGGAAATGTTTCCCGCAAAAAAAGGAAAAAGGTAATCGATAAACTTGCTGCTGTCATACTTCTTCAGAATTATTTGGACAGCCAGTAAAGAGAGTGGTTTTTTTGTCCTGTTTGCGTTACAATATCCTTTGTTTGAACGATGAAAATAATAATTAGATAAAGAGGTGCATACCATGACTGAACATAATCACGATCATGACCATAATCACGACCACGATCATGACCACGAAGATAACCACGAGCACATCACAATCGTGGATGAGAACGGAAATGAAGAGTTATTCGAAATCTTATTCACTTTCGAATCAGAAGATTTCGGAAAGTCTTACGTGCTGGTTTATCCAGCAGGAGCTCCTGAAGGAGAAGAAATCGAATTGCAGGCTTATTCCTATGTTGAAACCGAAGATGGCGGAGAAGGCGATTTAGAGCCGATCGAATCGGATGAAGAATGGGATATGATCGAAGAAGTCCTGAACACATTTATGGAAGACGAAGACCTTCAATAAATTTGTAAGTGACTTGTAAGGATAATAAGGGAGGATCGGGGCAATCATTGTCTGGATCCTCTTTTGTTTTGCGACTGTTGCATCGCCTTTTTGAGCTTTTGGCATCCAAACGGATCCGAACTGATAAAATAATGAGAAAACTGTCCAATATGCTCTATATGTCTATGCAAATAACGAAAAAGATTCAATTTATATGGGTTTTCGTGTATAATTACGGAAGTCGAATGGCTAATAATCCACAAATAGCCATATACTCAAGTAAGGAGGGCCTTATCTTTGTCACAAAATGATCAGCAAGAACCTCAAGGGCAACAAAAACTCATTCGTCCTACGTTGGAAAAAGAAGCCGTAGACAAAATGAAAATACGCAAAAAAGAACGGTCACTCGTGCGGAAAATTGTTTTTGCAATCGTAACGATAGGGATCCTTCTAGGAGTCATCGTTGGCTTTGCCGGCTACAAATATATAACAGACGCACTTCAGCCATTAGAGCCAGAAAGTACGGAAGTCGTCGAAGTGGAAATTCCGATAGGGACGTCCACAAAAGGAATCACTCAACTGTTGGAAGAAGGAAACGTCATCAAAAACGCAACCATCTTCAACTACTACATCAAGACGCAAAATGTTTCTGATTTCCAAGCAGGCTTTTATGAATTATCGCCTTCCATGAGCCTTAATGACATCATTGCGACGCTTCAAGCGGGCGGAAGTCCTGTGCCACAATCGAGCGAGCACAAAATCATCGTAAGAGAAGGCAATACGATCGAAGAAATCGCAGCGGAAGTCGAAGGGAAGACGGATTTCACAGCTGAGGAATTTTTGGCGAAAGTGAATGAACCGGAATTCCTCACGAATGCAGCTGCACAGTACCCTGATATTTTGACTGAAGCATCCCAACGCACCGATACGCGTTATCGTTTGGAGGGATACCTCTACCCGGCGACTTATGATCATATGACCGGAAATAGTTTGGATGAAGTGATTTTACAGATGTTGCAGAAGACGAATGAAGTGCTAACGCCCTATGCAGAACAGATTGCTTCTTCAGGCCATACCCTTCATGAAATTCTGACGATTGCTTCACTTGTCGAAAAAGAAGGCGTTACTCCGGAAGATCGTGCGAACATTGCTGGCGTATTCTTTAATCGTCTGGAAATCGATATGCCGATCCAATCGGACATCAGTATTTTGTATGCGCTGAATGAGCACAAGGAATTAGTGACTTTCAAGGATCTTGAAATAGATTCGCCGTATAACCTGTACAGAAACACAGGCATGGGGCCTGGGCCATTCAATAGCCCAAGCGAAGGATCCATTCAAGCGACTCTGTCACCAGCTGACACGAACTATCTGTATTTCGTTGCGGACACAACAACGGGCATCGTTTATTTTTCCGAAACATATGAAGAACATTTGCAATTGCAAAGCCAATACGTAGACAGCGAATAAGACGAATAAAGTGAGCTGCATGAAGAGAGGAAGAATACACCAGTGAAAAAACCTATCGTTATTGGGGTGACAGGGGGATCGGGAAGCGGGAAAACCAGTGTCAGCAGGGCCATCTTAGACAAGTTTACCGATGTTTCCATTTTGCTGTTGGAACAGGATTTTTATTACAAAGATCAGAGCGATCTGCCGTTTGAGGAGCGTCTGAAAACAAACTACGATCATCCGTTTGCGTTTGATACGGATCTGTTCATCGAAGATCTTAAAAAATTGATACAATACAAGAGCGTCGAGCAACCTGTTTACGACTACTCCAAGCACACGCGCAGCGACAAAGTGATCCATCGTGAGCCGAAAGAAGTCATAATCGTTGAGGGAATCCTGATTTTAGAGGATCAACGCCTGCGCGATCTGATGGACATCAAAGTCTATGTGGATACGGATGATGATATCCGTATCATCCGAAGAATCAAACGCGACATGGAATCAAGAGGCCGGACACTTGATTCTGTCATCCACCAATATTTGACAGTGGTCAAGCCGATGCATCAGCAATTCATCGAGCCAACCAAAAAATTTGCGGATATCATCATTCCTGAAGGTGGACAAAATCAAGTCGCAATCGATCTGATGACTACCAAAATTGCTTCAATTTTGTCTGAAAATGCGGAATAATAATAGATACCTGTAATATTTTAAAAATATAATTGCTTTTACTGGAATTAAATGGTATTTTAAATTCACTATTAATTAGGCAGCCAATAAACGATGTAGAGCCACAGGAAATGATTATTTCTCTTTGGATGACGTGCTACCTGTCCCAGATCCGTGCGGCTTTCGAGGACAGCTATCAATAAAAAAAGGGAACTGCAGTCCTGTGCTGAATATTGAATATTGAATCATTACTTAAAAGGGGCATATTTCTTATGATTGAAAAAGCATATCCGATGACAGCTGAAGGTAAAGCCAAATTAGAAGCTGAACTTGAAGACTTAAAAGTGAACAAAAGAAGAGAAATCGTTGAGCGCATCAAGATTGCCAGAAGCTATGGAGATCTATCCGAGAATTCGGAATATGAATCTGCAAAAGACGAACAAGCTTTCGTCGAAGGCCGCATCACAACGTTGGAAAAAATGATCCGTTTTGCGGAAATCATTGAAGTACAAAACGTCGACAGCGATGTGGTTTCGATTGGACTGAAAGTGACATTCGTAGAATTACCGGATGGCGATGAAGAAACGTACACTATTGTCGGCAGTGCAGAAGCAGATCCGCTTGAAGGCAAAATTTCAAACGATTCTCCGATCGCTAAAGCCTTGTTAGGCAAGCAAATCGGCGCAGAAGTCGCCATTGGCACACCGGGCGGCGATATGAACGTGAAAATCGTCAGAGTGGAACAAGCTTAAAAAAAGCATTCAAGAAGAGGGTAGGACAAAAATCATTCAGAATGATTTTACTGTCCTATCCTCTGTTTGTTTATGTTTCTTTTTGGCTCAGCGGGTATAATGAATGACAGGGTACATGCAATCAATTGGACTGTACGACTTTAGTCTTAGCCTATTATCCACCCTTAGCGCACTGTCAAAGCGATCCAGTTAATCTATAATGGAAACAGATACTTACGTTCCTGCTTGGCGCGCCTGTAAGCCAGCGTTCAGCGGAAATTTATGAAACATCGAAGAGAAAGGAGGGCCTGGGATGAAAAAGAGGGCCTTGAAACTATTTATGCTCATTGAAAGCCTATTGGGGTTGGCTGTCCTGTTTCAATTGGTGCAGGACACAGATTTGCTGCTGGTCTTTGTGCTCGGATTGATATTCATCAAATTCGGCACCGGAAAAGGCGAGCGTCGTCAGATTCTGGGCTTGATCGGATGGTTTATGGTAGGCATGAGCATACTCTCCACTTTCTCGGTGTGGCTGATGTTGATTCTTTTCATACTGTTCGTTGTCATCAATGGAAAAGGGATCTGGTCTGAGTTGAAGCTGGATACTTTTGTGGACGTTCCTTGGGAAGAAAAAGCGTTTCGTACGGTCAAAACGAAAGAACCGGAACAGCGGAACGGTTCCAGAAAGCGCCAGAAGTGGATCGGAAACACCAGTATCGGGTCGGATGTCTACGAATGGGATGATGTCAATCTGACCGTATTCATGGGGGATACGATAATCGATTTGGGAAATACGTTGTTGCCGAAAGAGGAAAATATCATTCTGATCCGCAAAGGATTCGGAAAGACCAGGGTAATCGTGCCGTTGGGGATCGGAGTGGCTGTCCATCATTCCACCATCAAAGGCCAGCTTCTGTTCGATGAAGACGAAATAGACTTGACCAACGAAACTGTCAAATTATACAGCCGGGACTACGATGAGGCAAACCGAAAAATCAAAATCGTGTCCAACAGCCTGCTGGGTGATCTGGAGGTGATCTACCTATGAGGAGAAGCGCGATCTTGATTCTGTTCGGCACGATACTCGGCGTCTTTGCTTTTATCGCGGCCAGCGTTTTATTTGCCCTGAGGCCTTATTTAAGTTATCAGGAACTGCTCGAGGTGGATCGTTTTTATGTGCCGGCATTCCTTTACATCATCGTATTGCTGCTTTTTGCTGCGATCGTTGTAACTTGGATTGCCCACTTTTATTTGAAAAATCAAGAAAACCGCATCAAGGATAAGTTGCATTGGCTTTATCTTGGCAATTATGAGCATACGGCATTCACAAAAAAGCGGGATAAATCATTATTTATGGACCAGTACTGCAACGCAATCCATATTGAGATCGAAATGCTCAGGAAAAAGATGCTCAGCCTGTCCCGGGAAGTGCAGCACCTGAGTGCACATCCGCAGCAGGTCGGCAATGAAACAAAAGAAGAAATTCTCGAGCAGGAAAGGCATCGCATCGCGAGGGAGCTGCATGATTCCGTCAGTCAACAACTTTTTGCCGCAATGATGATGTTGTCGGCGGTCAATGAACGAGCCGATGATTTTCCGGAAAAAATCCAGAAACAGATGCGTCTCATAGAAGGCATCATCAATGAATCCCAGTCGGAGATGCGAGCTTTGCTCCTTCATCTTCGTCCAACCAAACTCGAAGGCAAAACCCTGAAAAAAGGGATCGAACAGTTGTTGGTGGAATTGAAGTCGAAAGTCCAAATCGCGATTAAATGGGAAATCGACGATGTCCACACGATGAGCGGCATCGAGGATCATTTTTTCCGTATTGTGCAGGAGTTGCTTTCGAATACCTTGAGGCATGCAAAGGCAAGCCATCTGGAAGTGTATCTGAAACAAACCTTGCAGGAAATCAGTCTCCGCGTTTACGACGATGGCGTCGGCTTCGATACCTCGATTGAAAAATCCGGCAGCTATGGCCTGATGAACATCAAAGAACGCGTGCAGGGGATGGGCGGGAGCTGTAAGATCATCAGTTTCCCCAAAAAAGGGACCGTGATCGAAATCCGCATCCCGAATACCAATGTGAATACAAATGATGCAAGTGCTGAATAGGATGACGGAAGTTTCAGAAATAAGTTCCTTTAGGAGGGGTTAGGTTGATACGTGTATTGATTATCGACGATCACGAGATGGTGAGGCTGGGGTACTCGGCTTATTTATCCATCCAAGATGACATTGAAGTAATAGGGGAAGCGGAAAACGGCTTGATCGGCTATGAAATGGCCCTGGATTTGCGCCCGGACATCATTTTGATGGATCTGGTCATGGAAGTCATGGACGGCATTGCCTCGACGAAAGCGATATTGAATGAATGGCCCAAAGCGAAAATCATCATCGTCACCAGTTTCATCGATGACGAGAAGGTTTACCCGGCATTGGAAGCTGGGGCTTCCAGTTACATGCTGAAAACCTCTTCAGCTCATGAAATTGCCGACGCAATCCGTTCCACTTACCATGGTGAGTCTGTCCTGGAGCCAGAAGTGACCGATAAAATGCTGGAGCGCTTCTCGAAAAGGAATATCCGGCCGTTGCATGAAGAGCTGACCGCCAGAGAGCGGGAAGTGTTGCTGCTCATCGCGCAAGGCTACTCCAATCAGGACATTGCCGATCAACTGTTCATCACACTGAAGACAGTCAAAACGCATGTGTCGAACATTCTGACAAAGTTGGAAGTGGATGACAGGACCCAAGCTACGATCTATGCTTTCAAGCATCATCTGATTCAATGACTTTGAGCAAAGTGTTATAAAATGATGCTTCCTTATGATAAGATGAATACGATAGATAGCAGTGAGAGGGGGCAGGCTGATTATCCGATCAGCGACTAGATGAAAATAGAAATCAGTGAACGCGCACAAAAGTGGTTTGAACAGGAAATGGGCATTTCAGGCAAAAAAGGGGTTCGTTTCCTTGGGAAAGTCTACGGCAGCAGCCAAATACATGAAGGGTTCTCCGTTGGGCTTGATGTGGATGAGCCAGTATCTCCGATCGGAAAAGCCGAATACAATGGCATTTTATATTATGTAGAGGATGCGGATGATTGGTTCTTTAATGGCTATGATCTGCATGTTGGATTCGATGAAAAACAACGCGAACCGGAGTATAACTTCATCGCACAAAATAAAGAGGACAAATAAAAAGAGGGCGCTGGATTTTTATCCAGGCCCTCTTTTTGTGTTCAGTTCAGGTTTTCAGGTTCAGACGCCCATAATGACGGGAACAATCATAGGACGGCGCGCCGTTTTTTCATAAAGGTAAGGCTGAATGGCGTTCGTGACGGTGTCCTTCAATTTCTTCTCGGTGATGGCGTCGCTTCCCTTCAGCAAAGAAATAACATCTTGGCGGACGATTGCTTGTGCTTCATTAATCAGATCGCCTGATTCGCGCATATAGATGAATCCGCGGGAAAGGATGTCCGGTCCTGCCAATAAATCCTTGTTGCGGAAATCGACGGTCAACACCACGACTACAAGTCCATCTTCAGAAAGGACACGACGATCGCGCAGAACGATGTTTCCGATATCCCCAATGCCTTTTCCATCGACATAAACGTCGTTTGCCGTAAAGCTGCCGGCGCGTCTCGCGGAGTCAGCCGTCAAAGCAAGAATTTCCCCGTTATCGGAAATGAAACAGTTCTCGGCAGGGATTCCGACTGATTCTGCTAATTCTGTATGAATCTTCAACATCCGGTACTCGCCATGAACGGGCATAAAGTATTTTGGTTTCATCAATGTCAACATCAGTTTCTGCTCTTGTTGTCCACCATGTCCGGAAGTGTGGACGTTGTTTACTTTACCGTGAATTACGGCTGCGCCTGCTTCCAAAAGCAAGTTGATGACGCGGTTGACACTGGTTGTGTTGCCCGGAATCGGCGAACTCGAGAAAATAACCGTATCTCCTGGGTGGATAGAAATCTGTCTGTGCGTACCATTGGCAATCCGGCTCAATGCAGCCATCGGTTCGCCTTGAGATCCCGTACACATGATCAGCACTTTATCCGCAGGAAGACTGTTCAATTCGCGTGTGTCGATGAATAGATCATCCGGTGCCACGATGAAGCCCAACTCTCTGGCCGTACGGAAGTTCGTCTCCATGCTGCGGCCAAATATAGCGATCTTCCGACCCGTTTCAAGCGCGACTTCAGTGACTTGCTGCAATCTGTAAATGTTTGATGAGAAGGAAGCAAATATGATTCTTCCCGAAACTTTTTGAATGATGTTTTTAAGGGATTGACCAACAATTTGCTCTGATTGCGTAAATGTAGGTATTTCTGCATTTGTGCTGTCGCTCAGAAGTAAAAGGACGCCTTCTTCCCCGATTTTCGCCATCTTATGGATATTTGCCGGTTTGCCGTTTGCAGGTGTGAAATCGAACTTGAAATCCCCTGTAAACACAATATTGCCTGGTGGAGTCTTGACCACGATCCCCATGGTGTCCGGTATGCTGTGCGTTGTTCCGAAGAAGCTGATGCTGGTTTTACGGAATTTGATGACAGAATCTTCATTGATTTCATGCAGGATGGCATCCCTGAGCAAGCCGTGCTCATCCAGTTTGTTGCGGATCATGGCGAGCGCAAGTTTGCCTGCATAGATAGGGACATTCAATTCTTTCAAAAGAAACGGGACACCACCGATGTGATCTTCGTGTCCGTGAGAAATGAACAATCCTTTGATTTTGGTTTGGTTTTGCACCAAATAACTGTAGTCGGGTATCACATAATCAATGCCAAGCAAGTCATCTTCCGGAAACATGATCCCGGAATCAAGAATGATGATTTCATCCTGGAATTGTATGCCATACATATTTTTGCCGATTTCCCCTAAACCCCCGAGAGCAAATACACCGACTTCATTGTTTTTTATGTTAGGTTTCATACATTGAACTCCGTGATTTTGAAATTAGGATCTTTTTGTTCGTATTCTAAATGGCTGCCTTCCAAAGGTTGAATGAATTCAATGTTGTAGGGGGTATTTTGTTCAACTAATCTTCTGGCTATTACGATATCGGATGCCTCCACATAAAGAGATTCCGTGTTCTCTCTGGTAGGTGCATCAAATTTTGCTGGTTGGTATGTTACTTTAAATATCATATAGTTCACTCCATTTTTCTTATTTGTTTTTGATAGTACTGTACTTAAAAATTACAATCTTAGTTTGTTAACTTGGTCAATAGTTGTATTTTTTCATACAATCGGTACTATAAGTTTACCACAATTAAGGCAGTTAGTATAGAAATGACTGGTAAAATCATTTTTGCAGAGGTGCAAGCCTTTCCAATAGTAAGGCAATTCTCTTTTGTTTTTTTTAACGATAGCAATCAATATTTTTGTAGACTTAAACACAGTAATTGGCTAGACTGGATACAGCGGGTTTGGAAGTCTGGGCAGAAAAATAATAACGTTCTTTTTTTTTGTCCTGAAGAAACCCGACGAATCGTTTCCTTTAAGGTAGGTGTATCGAAATGTCTTTAATTTGGCGTTATATCAGTCGGTATAACAAATTATTTTTATTAAATGTGTTGGGAGCTTTCGGCTTTGTGCTTGTGGAATTGGGATTGCCCACGATGCTTGCAGGCTTGATCAACGAGACGGTTGCAGGCGGCGGAAAAGAGAATATTCTGCGCACGACTGCGGTCATGGTCGGATTGGCCTTGGTCGGTTTTGTGGGAAGAATCATTGTCGCCTATGCAACCGGCAGAATCACTACCAACATGGTAGCGGATATGCGTAATGACATGTACCAAAATATCCAGACGTTTTCCCACGAAGAGTATGACCGCATCGGCGTTTCCTCATTGGTGACGCGGGTCACCAATGACGCCTTCATCCTGATGCAATTCGCCCAGATGCTGTTGCGGATGGGGTTGATGACCTTCATCATGATGTTCGCCAGCGCTTTTATGATAGCGCGCACGAGTCCGGACTTATCGATTATCCTGTTGCCGGCTTTTCCGGCACTGCTTGTGATGATCATTGTGATCGGCAAAAAATCGCAACCATTATCCGAGGCGCAACAGCAAAATCTTGATGACATCAACGGGAATTTAAGGGAATCGCTTTCCGGCATGCGCGTCATCCGGGCGTTTGTCCAGGAAGCTTTTCAAGCTGAACGTTTTGAGGGAGTCAATAACGCCTACAGCGTGGTTTCAAAAAAACTCTTTCGTCTGATGGCCTGGAATCAACCTGTATTTTCACATGTCATCAATCTGATCATCATCGCCATCATGTGGTTTGGTTCCGAGCAGATTGAGGGGGGCAGCCTGCAGTTAGGGGACATGACAGCCTTCATCGAATACAGTTTCCATGCCTTGTTCTCGTTTCTGAACTTTGCGGTCGTCTTCATGATGTATCCGCGGGCCTCGGTTTCCGCAAAGCGGATCCAGGAAGTGTTGGAAACAACCAGCAGCATATCTCAGAACGAAGAAGGGATCACGGAAACCCTGACTCATGGTTATCTGACGTTTGAAGCGGTCAGTTTTGCGTATCCAGGGAACACAGATACCCCGGTGATCAGAGATATTTCCTTTTCGGCTGAACCCGGGCAAACGATCGCTTTCATCGGCAGCACAGGGAGCGGCAAATCGACGTTGATCCAATTGATTCCGCGTTTTTATGATGTCACCAAAGGGCGCATTCTTATCGATGGGCATGATGTGCGCGATTATAATCTGAAAGCTTTGCGCAAGAAAATCGGCTTTATTCCGCAGAAAGCCTTGCTTTTCACCGGAACGATCTCCGAAAATCTTCGTTACGGGAAATGGGATGCCTCAAAAAAAGAAATCGAAGAAGCCTCCGATATTTCCCAAGCCAAGGAATTCATAGCGCGCAAACCAAAACGTTTTGATGAACATTTGGCTGAGGGGGGAAGCAATCTTTCCGGCGGGCAAAAGCAACGGTTATCCATTGCCAGGGCAATCGTCCGTAAACCGGATATTTATATCTTCGATGACAGTTTCTCGGCCTTGGATTACAAGACGGATGCGACCTTGCGTGCCCGACTCAAAAAAGAGACCGGAAAAGCGACAGTCATCATTGTTGCCCAACGCGTCAGCACGATCATGCATGCAGACAAGATCATTGTAATGAATGAAGGTGAGGTCGTCGGTCAGGGGACCCACAAAGACCTGTTGCAGAATTGTGAAATCTATTATGATATTGCATCCTCGCAAATGAGCAAGGAGGAACTCTCATGAAAAAAGTGGACAAAAAAACGTTGCTCCGGGTATGGGATTACCTCAAATTTTACAAAATGAAGTTCTTCGGCTCCATCCTTTTGACCATAACGATGACGATACTGAACGTACTGGAGCCTTTCATAATCGGATTTGCCATCACGGAAATCGGCAGAAATGTTTCGGATATGTTGAAAGGCGTGGAAGGTGCCGGCATCAATTACGATTATTTGTCGAAAGTGCTGCTCATCTATTTTGTTCGGGCCTTGCTTTACCAAGCTACGAATCTCTATTCGCAATTGTTCATGACGGATGTCGTTCAGGATGCCATGCGTGATTTGCGTAAGGATCTGAGCGACAAATTGAACCGGCTGCCGATTGCCTACTTTGACCGCAACCAATTCGGTGACATATTGAGCAAAGTGACGAACGATGTCGATTCCATCGGCAATGCGCTGCAGCAATCCTTGCTGCAGGTGCTGAATGCCGTTTTGGGGATCACATTTGCGCTTATCATGATGTTCGCGATCAGTTGGAAGCTGGCTCTCACCATGGTCGTGCTGATTCCGTTGGCTACCATCCTTTCCAAAAAGATCACGCAGCTGTCGCAGCCGTATTTCCGTGGGCAAGCGAAATATCTCGGGAAGCTGAATGGTTTTGTTCAGGAATCGCTGACCGGCTTCTCCATCATCAAGCTTTACGGCAAAGAAGGGGATGCTTTCGATGAATTCCATTCCATCAATGAATCCCTGAAAAGGAATGGTTTCAAGGCGGCCTTCATCTCAGGCCTGATGTCACCGGCTGTGGCACTCGTCACCAATGCTTCCTATATCATCATAGCTGTGCTCGGGATTCTGCAAGCGATGGCTGGAGCGATGACGATCGGTAATGTGCAGGCCATGGTGCAGTACGTCTGGCAAGTGAACCAGCCGATCTCGACGATCACACAATTATCGGCCATCATCCAATCGGCTGCTTCTTCCATCCAGCGCGTCTTTGATCTCATTGATCAAGAGGAGGAGGTGCAAGCAGAAGTGAAAATGAGTTTGCCGAAGGAAATCCGCGGAGATGTCACTTTTGAAAATGTATCCTTCAGCTATGACAAAGAAGATCCACTGATCAAAAATTTCAACATCGACGTAAAAAGCGGCGAAACAGTGGCGATCGTCGGTCCGACAGGCGCCGGCAAGACTACGATGATCAATCTCTTGATGCGCTTCTATGAGGTGGATTCGGGCGCCATCAAAATAGATGGCTATGACACGAAAGAACTGACCCGTGCTGACTTGCGCTCGCAGTTCGGTATGGTTCTGCAGGACGCATGGCTTTATAAGGACACGATCACAGGGAATATCCGCTTCGGAAAACTGGATGCTACCTTCGAAGAGGTGGTGGATGCGGCGACCACAGCCAATGTCCATCACTTCATCCAGACTTTGGGTGCAGGCTACGATACGGTCATAAACCAGGAAGCTTCGAATATTTCATTGGGGCAAAAGCAACTGCTGACGATCGCCCGCGCCTTCATCGCAGATCCTAAAATCTTAATACTTGACGAAGCGACAAGTTCCGTAGATACTAGACTGGAAGCTTTGATCCAAAAAGCTATGAAACGCATCATGCACGGCAGGACTAGTTTTGTGATCGCGCACCGACTTTCCACCATCCGCGATGCCGATTTGATTCTCGTCATGGATCAAGGCGAAATAATCGAACATGGCAAACACGCAGAGTTGTTGGAAAGAAAAGGATTTTATTACGATTTGTACACCAGCCAATTCAAAAACGAGTCAGAAAAAGGGGAGCAGAAAATTTGAACAACAAAAAATTCATTTTCTTTGATATCGACGGAACATTGCTGAACGATGAAAAGATGCCGCTTGAGAGCACTGTCCAAGCTTTGCGCCAACTGCAGAAGAATGGGCACGAAATCGCGATCGCGACGGGGCGGAATCTGTTTCTGGCCCAAGAGGTCATCGATACGTTCCAATTGGACAATTACATCGTCTGCAACGGCGCTGCAGGTTACTTCAAGCATGAACTTAAGTATGAAAACAAATTGGATCTGGATGCATTCGAAAAATTGCTGCAGATTTCCGATGAGAGTGGCCATCAGATGGTCTACGAATCAGCTCATGCTTTGGCTCGTCGCCATGAATCGATCGAGAACAACGCAAGCGAAGCGATGCGCAGCATTGAGTTCGAAGTCCCTGACCATGATGCGTCTTTTTATCTGAACAATCCGCTTTATCAAGCACTTTTGTTCTATAAAGATGAAGAGAAAGCAATCTATGAAGCCGGCGCTTTTCCGGAATTCCGTTTTGTGCGCTGGCACGATGCCGGTGTCGATGTGTTGCCGAATCCGGGATCAAAAGCACAGACTGCCCTGTGGATGGCGAAGCATCTGGGCTTTGCGCATGAAGACACCATAGCTTTCGGTGACGGAAACAACGATTATGAACTCATTTCCAGCGTCGGCTATGGGGTCGCAATGGGAAATGCGGTCGATCCTGTTAAGGATGTCGCCAAATTTGTCACGAAAGACTGCAATTCAGGCGGAATTGCCTACGCACTTGAAAAATTAGGCTTGTTATAGGAGCGAAAATAGGGTATCATATCATTCATAAGGCGTTTTTGCCGAACGTCGTTGATACCCTGTTATTTTGGGGGCGTAGCTCAGTTGGGAGAGTGCTTGACTGGCAGTCAAGAGGTCGTGGGTTCGAGCCCCATCGTCTCCATACATCATTAATTAAAAAGCCTTAGAAACGTTGATAGGACAATATTTCCTAATCGTTTCTAGGGCTCTTTTTTTGTATTGAATACCACATTGAATACCATATTGATTTTTCGCCTAAAAATTGACGTATCTCGCGAAGTTTTCCGCCGTTTTTTCTTTGGCCTTTTCGGTGACGTGGGCATAGATATTCATGGTTGTTTGGATATCCGACTGGCCAAGGCGATCCTGCAGTGCTTGGTGACGGTGGCAAGGAAGAGCCGTGACTGACCCATTGTGGCTTTTTCGGAGTACTGATACGCTTTATCAGAACCTTCCGAGAGGGACACAAGTATTGCCGAGTATCAAGGACTTTAAGCTAGAGATTCCTCACTTCGCCACCGGAGCCCAGGGCAGTACCGAGGCTCAGCGCTTGATCGCAAGTTTCAAGAACAGGAATCATCCGGCAGCGGAAGCTCGACTAGCGTTAGCAACTCGAACCAGGCGTCTAGCGAGGTAGTCCATAACCATTTCGATATCACGACCTATGGAAACCTTCCGTAGAGCACGATCAAAGGGATGGCTGAAACCTTGTCTAAAGAGCTGGAAAAAGCCAAGGACCTTAAGAGCATAAGCCGCTGGTTCAGAAATTACATTTAGCGATGGAGATTCCAGATGAGTACGTCCTAATAACGCGAGTTGAGTTTGAAGAGATGAAGCGGAAAGTGGAAGTAGGCAAAATCGAAACCCTGGCATGGTTTAAGGAGCAGGTCAAGATTAAGAATGGCGAACTCGTGAAGGAGCGGATCCTTTACCCGTACCGAAAAGAGCTTGAGAAATTCGTTCGCTATCCAAGCGGTAAGAGGGAACCCTGGAAGTTTCACAAGAACCTGACAACACAATGGATCGAAAAAAACTTTGATAAGATTGCTGGAAGGAAAAAAGATAGTGAAAAGAAGGCGCTCAGGGTACAAAAAATGGCCATCTGAGCGTCTTTATTTATGGGACATAGAAATGCTCATAAATGAGGTGGATTGAAAAAGAACTGCCTTTCTGAACGTATTATATGTGCTGAGGCGCAATTAATCAAAAACTGTTTTTCATAAGGCGTTGAAAAAGGTGCTCGATTAAAAGTGGTAATTTATGTTCCGTAAAAATCAAAAAAAATGAATCAAAAAGGTATCAAAAAAAGATGAGATGTAGTTTAATATAGTTAAGTAAAGTAAAAATACTTTATAAGAGGAGGATTTTATATGACAACTTATTCAGCAAAACAAATTGCTGATTTCTTTCTCTCCAAGGGTTCTGTTTCACCAAAGAAACTACAAAAGCTAGTTTATTATGCGTACAGTTGGGCTATGGCTTTGTTAACTGAATCTGAAAATGATGAGCCAGTAAGGATTTTTGAGGAACCTATTGAAGCTTGGGTTCACGGTCCTGTAGTGGCAACTCTTTATGATGAGTACAGAAGCTATGGTTATCGTGACATCGAAAAGAAAGAAAATATTAGTTTTGACTTTGGCGAGGATTTGGCGGATGTTTTGGAGCAAGTTTGGAGTATCTACGGAGGATTTTCGGGAAATCAACTAGAAAACCTTACACATAGTGAAGATCCTTGGATTGAAGCAAGAAAAGGATTAGGTCCTTTGGATTCATCTCAGAATCAAATTAAGGACACTACTATTTTGAATTTTTACGGATCAAAGGTCAGCTAGCAAAATGGCAAAGAACAAAGGGCAGGCACGAGTTCCTAAAGTTACTTCAGTTCCACTAAACATACCGAGGCAAGAACCGCTACAAGAGAAGAGCGAATTTTATTTTTATCCATACTATCCAAAGTGGATTAATACTACTGATTCGTTCTACAAGAGAGAGGGATTTACTAATAGGCTAAGGGATGCACATGAATTTTCAGATAATATTACTGAAATAACTACAGTTGTTCTCCCAAACTTGTATCAAAATTTTTTAGACGTATTTGATGCAAGTAAACACTACGGCCATTGTCATCCGATACCAGGGGAAAAGCGAAAATTGGTAGAGGCTATTTCCAAAGAAATCCACGGTCCAGATATTCAGAGCATTAATTTTGAAGAGCTCAATGAAAATAGGATAGATTGGTGGTACATAGGTTTTAAAAGCAGTCTACGTTTGGTAGGGCTGTATAATAAGGCAAACTGCTATTTCTATCCTATGTTTATAGATCCTCATCATTTAATACATCAAAATGAGCACTATAATCAAGATGACTACGGTAACTATTGCTACTGTCCTCTGATTAATTATAATGGCAGTTGAACCACATCTTTCGGTGTGGTTTTTTCAATGGAAAACGAATTATGTTCAAAGAGAAAAAAAGCCTCGTTACCCGCTGATTATTGAATACGAATTGAATACCATATTAAAAAACGGTATGGAATCCTATTAAACATTATAGAAATTTCCTATCGAAATTTGAGAAATGGAAATTGCTGCCATATTGGAGCCGTGACCTTTGAGTGAAAATGGCAGAGGTAAAGGCGCGTATCAAAAGGCAATAAAAGGAAGAGGTGAAATGATGAGAAAGACAAAATATTACATAACGACGAGGGCGGATCGGAAAAATTTCCTTTTGAAATACGGCGACTGGATGTTCAAGTACGTCCCAGAGAGCAAAACCTGGGAAGCATCCGATTATTGGTACGAAGAAATCGTCATGAATCACTTTGCAGATTTCGAGGAAATAACCGAGGAGCGCGCGAAAAAGATAATCATGGATGACGGCGTCTTTCAAATTTAATAACAAAAAAGAGTATCTAATTTTTAAAATTAGGTACTCATTTTTGTGTTCAAAATAAAGTGGAGCAGCATCTATGACATCCCCATATTACAATAATAGGCAAAAAGGGGAGGCGGGCACAGAGAGGTTTAAGCGTTTGGATATCCGCGAATGGGACTTTCCAAACTGCCACGCGCATCACGACCGCGCTGTAAACGCCGCAAAAAATATTCTCTCGATTTGGCTTGGGACAAGCTTTGGTAAAACCAGCCTAAACCGCTGTCTTGGAGCTGAAACGCTCGCTAGACGAATTTTGGATGTTCCCCCAGAATCTCGTTGCTTCAGTGCTGATGTAGTTCACCTGTTTGTTTTTGTTTCTTTTTCAAATACTCCGCACGTATTTTTTCAAGTTGCTGCTTTTTATCAAATTTGGCAGGCGTCTGTTTTTCATGAAACTTCGTCACAGCTGCCTGACCTTTGTAATCCAATTGATATTTTCCCACTTTGTTCACCTACTTTTCTTGTCCTTAAAAAGAATCTTTTCAACAAATATATTATACCGTATTTTACGGAAGTAAACCTTATTACTTTATTGTCGCTAAATGTTATGAATTCGCTCTACTGAAGACGGAAATGGAGCGGATAGGCACATTGGATAACCCGAGCATGATTCGGTATCAAAACGAGTACGACAACCACCGCATACCGAGTGCGCCTATCTTTCTCAAGCGCTTCGATGCGGTGGGCAAATGTTTTGCTGAAAATCGCTATCCGTTATGGAAAAAAACTAGTAGTAGGTTTGTTGTTACTCGTGGATTATTTTTAGTGCGAATGCGCAGATGCGTGTTCAGGAGGTCCAAAAATCAGAAAAGCACTACAGCATCAGCAACTGCTCTTTGGTTGATTAATTATATTTTGTACTATCGAACCTCTTAACAAGGTCAAATTGAATTTAGTATTTAATGATGATATATGAAGATGCCTAAAATAAAGTATTCACTGTACTATATATTCCCATAAGTAATGAAGTTAAATTTGCAATATTACTTACTGCCTCGCCAGAGTCGTTAATTGCTTTTAATGCTTGTGTAAAAAAAGCATTCGATTCTTCTTTATCTTTCGCTTTAGCTACTTTATATATGGCTCGCATAACATATGTTAACTCTTCAGTATTTAGTTGGGTTTTTCTGTTAATTTCAACTAACTCTTTTAATACCGATGTATTTTCTACTATGCGACCTAAAAGTGCGTTTGCTTCTTCTTGTTTCTCTATTAAAGCGTAGGTAGGATTGCTAATAAGTCCTATATCATGAAAGTTGAACGTATTGTTAAGATGGGGAAGATCAAATTTAAAATCGTTCATCTTTGAGCTATCAATTGATTTCCGAGAATTAATTTCATCACTCATGTTCTCACTCCTTTTTTGCAATCATACCAAATCTGTTATTTGAATGGTATAAAACAAATCTTAAAGACGATGTAAACCATCAAAAAAGAGCAGAGCTTCCAAATATTTCAGCCTCTAAAAAAGAGTGTGGTAATTCACCACCTAACTTGGTGAACCCCTATTTCAGGGAATTCTATCTAAGATGAGTCGGACCTAATGCAACCTTGTTTATTATTTAGTCTTTTATTTTTTATTGCTTTTTAGGCAAATATAAAGCACGATTTCATTTTTTTTCTAACAAAAGAGTATAATAAAAGCAAGTGTCAATGGTGTTGTGTTTTGATTTCATGTTTATTTATGCTTGCATATTTGATAAGATGGGGGTATTTTTTATGATTGATAAGTCTTTATTGGAGTCAAAAATCAAAGAACAGGGTATTCTGCCGATAGAAATTTACAATGGGTTTGAATATGAAGATAACTTTATGAATCTTGTAGATGAAAAAATCGACAGTTTAATTACTTTTGTTAAAAGTAACGATTTAAAGAATATCTTTTACTGCTGCTATAACTATGACCAAGAAGATATTATGATTACTGATGAAAAGATTGATGAAGAAGTCTGTAGAAGGATGTGTTCCTATGATGAGAGTGTAATAAAGTCTTTTAGGGAAGAGGTTGAGGAATTTAATAAAAAGGCTGCGGCTATAGATATTTCAAAGCCGTATGAACTTTGTTTTTTCACTATTTATCAAGGCTATTTCATTGGAGGACGGTATAATGATGACTATTTGGATACAGAAGATTATTATGATAAACTTGTCAAAATAGTAAATAAATATTTTAGTAGAGATGAATATAATAAAAAGAAGGAACAAGAATATAAAGAAAGTAGACCAAGAAGATTAGAATTACTTAGCAAAATCAAAGAGTATGTTTTGAATGATCCGGAATTTCATAAATGTACTAATGATAATTTAAGGCATTTATATAAATCCCATTTATATAAAACTAACCAAGATTATTTTGAGTACCGAAATATTGAGCCATATAAATCTATACGATTTATTGATGCTTTATGGAAAGAGCATAAAAATAAAATTGTAGTAAATTTGGAACTATTTATAGGTGATTAATAAAATAAGAACTCAACGCGCTTATTTGGGGATTATTATATATGGTAGAAACAATGAAATTTAACAGTTGATAATAGCTGGTCTTAAAAAACTTTCCATTTCTTAATAAGTAATACCCATAACCTTATGGATTTTTTGACTATGTAATTTGTTAAACACATTTAATTCTATTAACTATTCTTTCATTTCCTGCTATATAACAAACGCTAAGCAAAGGCTTATTTAATAAACAATGATTGATAAATCAACCTATCATAATATTGGAATAACCTTTAGAATCGTTGATAGGACGCTGTTTCCTCAACTCTCTAAGAGTTATTTTTTTGTTCGGACTACTTTGCTGATGACCTTTTCCATCAGAATACCCAGCTGTCATGACAGTAAATGTTTTTGGTAGGGCTTCCAGTTTAAAAAAGTAGTTGACATTATTCCCTGCAGAACGTAATGTGTGAATAATATATTAGATTGGATGAAGAGAGGATGAGAGTTCGGGTGAAGAAATCGGTTTTGACTTTCCGCAATGCCAGGCAGAAAAATGAGCGGCTGACGATGCTGACTGCCTATGACTATTCCACAGCCAAGCTGATCGATGCTTCAGGGATCGACGCTGTTTTGGTGGGCGATTCGCTGGGGATGGTGATGCTGGGCTATGAAGACACCTTATCGGTAACGATGGAGGATATGATCCACCACACGAAAGCTGTCGCGAGAGGGGTAAAGGATGCGTTGGTCGTAAGCGATCTGCCGTTCATGTCCTATCAGACATCCGTATATGATGCAGTCTCCAATGCCGGCAGGTTGATCAAGGAAGGCCGGGCACAGGCAGTCAAACTGGAAGGCGGTATTGAAGTCTGCCCGCAGATCAAGGCGATCGTGGAAGCTTCCATCCCGGTCATGGCACATCTCGGCCTGACGCCGCAATCCGTCAATGCCTTCGGCGGCTTCAAGGTCCAAGGGAAAGATGAAGAAGCGGCACGCAACCTGATCGAGCAAGCGAAAGCTGTCGAAGCGGCAGGAGCCTTTGCGGTGGTGTTGGAATGCATTCCGGCCAAGTTGGCTGAGCTGATCACAAAGAGTATCTCGATTCCGACAATCGGCATTGGCGCGGGAAACGGGTGCGACGGCCAAGTGTTGGTCTATCAGGACATGCTGGGGCTCTATTCCGATTTCACACCGAAGTTCGTCAAGCGCTATGCTGAAATCGGACCACAGATGCAGACAGCCATCGAAGCATACATAACCGAAGTGAAAAGCGGCGCGTTTCCGGCAGCGGAGCACACCTTTGCGTTGTCCGATGCGGTCATCGAAAAATTATATTAGAGGGGTAATAACTGATGAAGATTGCAGCAACGGTTGAAGAAATCCGCAGTGCCGTGAAGGCCTGGAAAAAAGAAGGTTTGTCGGTCGGCTTTGTTCCGACGATGGGCTATCTCCATGAAGGCCATCAAAGTTTGATGCAGAAAGCCGTCAGCGAAAACGATCGGGTGGTTGTCAGCATATTTGTGAATCCGATGCAGTTCGGTCCTTCCGAAGACTTGGAAAGCTATCCACGGGATCTGGAAAAGGATGCCGCTTTGTGTGAAGCCAGCGGAGTGGACCTGATTTTCCATCCCGAGCCGAAGGAGATGTACCATCCCGATTTCAGCAGCTTTGTGGACATGCAGGGCCTAACGGAGAGCTTGTGCGGAAAGAGCAGACCGGCCCATTTCCGGGGCGTCTGCACAGTCGTGACAAAGCTGTTCAACATCGTGCAGCCGGACCACGCCTATTTCGGGCAGAAGGACGCGCAACAGTTGGCGGTCATCCAGCAGATGGTCCGCGACCTCAATATGGACGTCACAGTCATCGGTTGTCCGATCATCCGGGAAGCGGACGGATTGGCTAAAAGCTCGCGCAACAGCTATCTGTCAGCGGATGAGCGCAAGGCAGCATTGGTGCTTAGCCGAGCTCTCGAAGGAGCGAAGCAGCTGCTTGCGAACGGCGAAAAGGATGCTGCCAAAATCCGGAACGCGATTTCGGAAACGATCCAAGCAGAACCAAAAGCGAAGATCGATTATGTGGAACTGGTGGATGCGCGTACGCTCCAGCAAGTGGACAGCGTCGAGCGTCCAGTGTTGGTGGCTTTGGCAGTCTATATCGGGAAAACGCGTCTGATCGATAATTTTATCACGGAATAAGTGGGGGGAAAAATAATGCAACTCAATATGCTAAAAAGTAAAATACACCGCGCCGTCGTTGTCCAGGCGGAGCTTTCCTATGTGGGCAGCATCACTGTCGACAAGGATCTGCTGGATGCTGCAGGGCTGATCGAATATGAAAAAGTGCAGATCGTAGACATCGACAACGGTGCCCGGTTCGAAACTTACGTCATCGCAGGCGAACGCGGCTCGGGCATGATTTGCCTGAACGGTGCCGCCGCCCGTTGCGTGCAAGTGTCCGATAAAATCATCATCATGGCTTACTGCATGATGGATGAACAGGAAGCGAAGGAACACAAACCGCTTGTGGTGTTTGTGGATGAGCAGAATGCCATCACAACCGTAACAAGATATGAAGAACACGGCAGACTCAGCATGTAACCAAGCCCATACAAGAACAAAAAGAAGCGCAACCGCATCGGTGCCACTCGGCCATGATGCGGTTGCGCTTTTCTTATCTCACGGATTGCAGGGTGAGCTGAATATCCTTGATGGAAAGCTGCAATTTTTCGTATTCCTCTTCATCCAGCGGTAAGGGAATCTGTTTCTCCAAGCCGTTCCTGCCGATGATGCAAGGCATGCTGAAGGCCGCTTCGCCATGGCAGTTGTAAAAGCCGTCGACGGTTGCGGTCACCGGGAAGATGCTTTTCTCATCCAGCATGACCGCCCTGGCCAAGGCTGCTGCGACTTCCCCGATGCCTGAATTGGTCCAACCTTTCCAGTTGAAGACATCGGAAGCTGTGTGCACCACTTCCTGGCTGACGAATTTTTGGTCCAATGGTTCCGCAGGGTCCAATAAGGCATCACATTGGGAAAGGGCGAGTGCACCGACAGTCGTGCTACTGAAAGCCGGGAAAGCGGTGCTGCCGTGTTCTCCCATGATGTAGCCGCTGACGTTCTTTGGATCGACCTGATAGTGGGCAGCGATAATCTGACGGTAGCGGAAAGTATCCAAAGTCGTTCCGGTGCCGAAAATCTTGCCTTTCGGATAGTCGAACTCATTTTCGGCGATATAGGTGATCGTATCGACCGGATTCGTTATCAGGATGATGATGGCGTCTTTTGTGTGCTCGGTGATGCCAGCCATGATTTTACGTATTTCAATGGCATTTTCTCTGCCCATCAACGCTCTTGGGGGCATCTCCTCACCTGGGCGCGGCTTTTCGCTGACGCCCGCGGAAATGATGATGACGTCGGCATCGGCGCAGTCCGCATAGTCACCGGCATATATTTTGCTGTTTGTCCGGTAGCTGGCGGCCAGCGCATGGCGGTGGTCCAGGGCTTCGCCTCTTGCCGTGTCCTCGTTGCTGTCGATCAGGACGATGTCAGAAAATAAGTTGAGGTGGCTGCAGTCGGTCAATACTTGCGAACCGACATGTCCGACCCCGATGATGGCTAATTTTGTCTGTAACATAGGTCACATTTCCTTTCGTTTTGAGATGTTGTCATGAATGGCTTGGTGCATTTCCGCTACAGAATAGAAGATTGGCTCCAGCACGACTTTTTCATCCTCCGGTTTCCGGCGATGATTGAACCACAACGATGTCCACCCGGCAGTCTGGCCGCCGATGATGTCCGTTTCGTAGGTATCCCCGATGAAGAGCAGTTCGTCAGGGTTCGCCTTCAAAGCCTTCTGCACATGCGTGAAGGCTTCGGCATGGGGTTTGGGGAAACCGATCGTTTCGGAAATGAAGATGCGCGCTGGCGGCACCCATCTCTCCAGGCCCAAGGCGTTAAATTTTTTCATCTGGTGCTTTTCAGGACCGTTTGTGAAGACCGCAATCGGAATATGCCGACTTTTCAGCTCATTCAACAGTTGCTCGATCCCTGGGCTTAACGTGATTTCTGCTTGCCTTTTTTGGTAGGTTTCCTGGAAGTGCATCGCCTCTTCGGCAGTGAGCGGAAGACCCAGGTCGGCAAACGTGTGTTGTGTGCGCATGATGTGGGACTCGGCCAGGGTCAGATCCCCATTGGAGAACAGGTCGAAAGCTGCATCGCAATGCTTGCGGAAAAGTGCGAAGGTGGCTTCCTCGCTGTGGCTGTTCTCCAAGCGGTAATTTGCCAACACTCGGAAAAAGGGACTTGCTGTGTCGTATAAAGTATCGTCCAAATCGAATAGAATAGTAAGCATTGTTGAGGTAGTTCCTTCCTTTTGTTGTTGCAGTCAGTATAGCATCAGCAACCGGTTTTTGAAATTAAAAAAACAGGCACAGTCCGTGCGGGTGGCCATCGGCGAGCATAGGGTGTCGGATGGCGGAGCAAAGCGCTTTTTGTTGCAAATTAAAAATCCGTACAGTATAATAACATACAATAATGTCATACGATCATACAATAATGGAAGAGGCTGCGAACATCAAGAGTAAAATGCCCGTTTGAAAGGGGTGTTCGCCGAAATGCAGCGTTTGCTGTGTTGGGGTCAGGGTTAAGAATCCTGACACTGTCAGAACGATTTGCCCAAAATCGTTTGTGGAGTACTTTCGGTATTGCGGGCAGAAGGAAGCTGGATTATAGGGCCTTTTGCTTTATAGTCTATTTTTTTGCACAAAAACGGACTGAATTAGCATTGTTATGACGCTCTATGGGTCGAAAGGTGGACAAAAAAGCAACCGGATAAGAAGGGTAAGTTTATAATTTTTTGAGCATAATAAAGGACTATAAATATTAGGAGGAAACAGAGATGACAGTAAAAACATGGAAAAAGACATTGGCGGCATTGACAGGTTTGTTTATTTTGGCGGGATGCGGAAGCGGAGCAACGGATGATTCATCCGCAGCCAACGGTTCAGCGGATTCTGAAACATTCACGGTCGGAATGGAAGCGGGCTATCCTCCTTTCAACTGGACCCAAAATGACGACAGCAACGGTGCGGTGAAAATCGACGGCGCTGATGGTTACGCAAACGGCTATGACGTTCAGATGGCACAAAAAGTGGCGGATGGCCTAGGCAAAGAATTGGTCATCGTCAAGACGGAATGGGACGGCTTGGTGCCAGCGTTAATTTCATCCAAAATTGATGCTATCGTTGCAGGCATGTCGCCGACAGAGGAACGCAAAGAAGCGATTGATTTCTCGGATTCCTACTATACGACTGAACTTGTGATTGTCGTCAAAGCGGATGGCGCTTATGCAGATGCGACAGCTTTGGCTGATTTCGCGGACGCAAAAGTAACTGCACAGTTGAACACGTTGCACTATGGCGTTATCGATCAGATTGAAGGCGTGCAAAAGCAACCAGCGATGGACAGTTTCACTTCCATGCGCGTAGCTTTGGAATCAGGCACAATCGATGCTTACGTATCGGAACGCCCAGAAGCCATCAGCGCTTCAGCAGCCAATTCCGCGTTCAAAATGATCGCATTGGATGAAGCGGATACCTTCGAATTGTCCGCGGCTGATTCGGAAATCGCAATCGGTTTGATCAAAGAAAGCGAATTGAAGGATCAGATCAACGAAATCTTGAGCGGCATCACCGAAGAAGAACGCATCCAAATGATGGATGAAGCAATCAAAAACCAACCATCAGCTGAATAACCAAGGCGGACGGAACATCAAAAAGGGGCATAAATTAAATGGAGTTTAGTTGGGTTATCCGAATCATCGAAGAAAACTGGCGACAGTTTTTGTCAGGTGCATGGACAACATTATATATAGCTTTAATCGGAACCGTCATTGGACTGGGGATCGGTCTTATGATCGGCGTCATCCGTACGATCCCGGTTGCGGAATCAGGATGGAAAAAACACGTGTACAATGTGGTGAATTTTTTGCTGTCATGCTACATTGAAATTTTCCGCGGCACACCGATGATCGTGCAAGCGATGGTCATCTATTATGGGGCGGCTTTGGCATTTGATATCGACATGAACCGCATCTTCGCAGCGCTGCTGATCGTATCGGTCAATACGGGCGCGTACATGTCGGAGATTGTCCGCGGTGGGATCATTTCCATCGACAAAGGGCAATTCGAAGCTGCTCAAGCGATTGGGATGAATCATCTGCAGACGATGCGGAATGTCGTCATGCCGCAAGTGATCCGGAATATCCTGCCGGCGACAGGGAACGAATTCGTCATCAACATCAAAGATACGTCCGTATTGAACGTCATCTCCGTTTCGGAATTGTTCTTTACGACCAAATCGATTTCCGGGAATAACTTCCGTTACTTCGAATCATTCTTCGTGGCTTCAATCATTTACTTCGTCATGACCTTCACGGTGACGCGCATCCTGCGTGCCATCGAAAGAAAAATGCAAGGCCCTGATAATTATCAGATGATGGGTGCAGGCCAAGACCAATTGACTACACCCGAATTAATGGCTCGCAAAAAACAAGCAGGAAGAGACAGAGCAAATTAATTGCCACAGGAGGAATCATTTGATGGAAAAAGTAATTGACGTACAGCATCTGAAGAAGAACTTCGGCCAACATGAAGTGCTGAAGGACATCGATTTCAGCGTGAATAAAGGGGAAGTTGTGTGCATCATCGGTTCATCGGGCTCCGGTAAATCGACTCTGTTGCGCTGCATCAATCTGCTGGAAAAACCTACAGCAGGAGAAATCATCTACAACGGCGAGAACGTATTGGACTCGAAGCACGATATCTTCAAGTACCGCAGCAAATTGGGGATGGTGTTCCAGCAGTTCAATCTGTTCAACAACCTGGACGTGCTGCATAATTGCACGGTAGGGCCTGTGAAAATCCTGAAAAAAACCCAGCAGGAAGCCGAAAGGATTGCCATGGGTTATCTGGAACAGGTTGGGATGGGGAACTTCATAAACGCCAAACCTGATCAGTTGTCAGGCGGCCAAAAACAACGCGTCGCTATCGCCCGCGCTTTGACGATGGAACCGGATGCGCTGTTGTTCGATGAGCCGACATCGGCTTTGGACCCGGAGATGGTGGGGGAAGTATTGAAGGTCATGAAGGATCTTGCCAACAGCGGCTTGACGATGATTGTCGTGACGCATGAAATGGAGTTCGCCAAGGAAGTTTCCGATCGCGTCATCTTCATGGATCAAGGCGTCATCCTGGAGCAGGGAGCCCCTGATGATATCTTCAATCATCCAACCGAGGCTCGCACGAAGCAATTCCTGGAAAGATATCTTACAAAATAAAAACAAAGAAGAACGGTCCGCAAATGCAGGTCCGTTCTTCTTTTTCATTCCTTATTCGATGATGATGACATCGTCCGTAACTGCAAAGGGTGCTTGTTCATTGATGTGGTCATAGAACATGACGCCGTTGAGATGGTCGATTTCGTGCTGGACCACAATGGCTGTATAGCCTTTGTAGCGCGCTTTGTGTGTCACTCCTTCGGCATCCTGGTAAGCTACCGTAATCCGGCTGTGTCTGACGACAAACCCCGGTACTTCGCGATCCACTGAAAGGCAACCCTCGCCGCCTTTAAGGCAGGCGCTTTCGATGGAATGGCTGACGATTTTAGGGTTGAACATCACTTTAGCCAATTCCGGAGGATCATCTTCATACTCCCCGGGTATCAGTAGTGCAACGATGCGCTTGGATACGTCGATTTGCGGAGCTGCCAAACCGACACCTGCGCGCAAGTTGAGTTGCTCGGCGATTTCTTCGTCCTGACTGTTCGAAAGGAACTCCATCATTTCTGCGGCGATTTTCCGATCCTCCGCAGATAAAGGGAAAGTGACCAAGTCAGCCGACCTCCGCAATGTAGGATGACCTTCCCGGATAATGTTATCCATAGTGATCATGCATGCATTCCTCCTTTTGCTGGTTTTTATATTGAAATGATTGGGCTAGCAAACTACAAAACACTTCACGTTACATAGTACACGTTTCGAAAAAAAAAAGCTAGACTCATCTTTTTCCTTGTAATAAAGAAGAGGTATGTGTAAAATAGGAAAATGAAAAAATGATTACACGACGGTGTGAGGTTTTTTTAACTTTATAGCGAAAGAAGAGATGATTTTTATGACAGTTGCTAAAGATTATATTGAAAAAGTCTATAAAAAGGTTGAAGACAGAGGCCCGCATCAAAAAGAATTTTTACAGGCGGTAAGGGAGTTGTTCGACACGATCGAACCAGCTTTGGAAAAGAATCCTCACTACATAAAATGGAACATCCTTGAAAGAATGGTAGAACCTGAACGCATCGTTTCTTTCCGTGTTCCGTGGATGGATGACAAAGGGGACGTTCAAGTCAGCAAAGGTTTCCGTGTCCAATTCAATTCAGCGATCGGGCCATACAAAGGTGGTTTGCGTTTCCACCCGACCGTCAACGAAAGCATCCTGAAATTTTTAGGCTTCGAACAAATCTTCAAAAACAGCCTGACCGGATTACCGATCGGCGGCGGTAAAGGCGGATCTGATTTCGATCCTAAAGGCAAAACGGATGCTGAAGTGATGCGCTTCTGCCAATCATTCATGACTGAACTGCAAAGACACATCGGCCCTACTTTGGACGTCCCTGCTGGCGATATCGGTGTCGGCGGACGCGAAATCGGCTACATGTATGGCCAATACAAACGCTTGAACGGCGCTGAGACAGGTGTTCTGACCGGAAAACCGGTCGTCATGAACGGAAGTTTGGCCCGTACAGAAGCGACAGGATACGGTCTGGTCTACTACACACAAGAAATGCTGAAAGCGAACGGGAAATCGTTTGCCGGCCAAAAAGTGGTAGTGTCCGGAAGCGGAAATGTTGCCATCTATGCTATCCAAAAAGTTCATGAATTTGGTGGCACGGTTGTGGCGTGTTCCGATTCAAATGGATTTATCTACGATGAATCAGGCATCGATGTCGCTTTGCTTCAGGACATCAAAGAAGTTCGTCGCGAAAGATTGACAGCCTATGTTTCTGAAAAAGCGACTGCAGAATATAAAGATGGAAGTGTATGGGACTTCGATCTGAACTATGACATTGCCTTGCCTAGCGCAACGCAAAATGAAATCGACAAAGAACAAGCTGAAAGATTAGTCAAAGCTGGCGTCTATTGTGTCAGCGAAGGCGCGAACATGCCGAGCACTTTGGAAGCTGTGGAAATCTATGCAGA
Source organism: Trichococcus patagoniensis (assembly GCF_003051085.1). Taxonomy (GTDB): domain Bacteria; phylum Bacillota; class Bacilli; order Lactobacillales; family Aerococcaceae; genus Trichococcus; species Trichococcus patagoniensis. Next base: position 204,741 of record NZ_QAOM01000001.1, read on the forward strand.
CAATAACATTTTTTATGGGCCGGCTAAAGCAGCCAATGCAGGCGGAGTAGCGACTTCCGCGCTGGAAATGGCTCAGAACAGTGCCCATAGTCATTGGACATTCGAAGAAGTCGACGGCAAGCTGCAGGAGATTATGACAAACATCTTTAAGACAGCTGAAAAAACAGCTGAAGAATACGGCATACCGGGCAACTATTTGGCAGGTGCCAACATCGCAGCGTTTGTGCAAGTTGCCGATGCTATGATTTATCAGGGTTTAGTTTAAAACAAGTTTCAGCATAAATTTATATAAAAAAGGTTATTTCTTAATTGAAATGACCTTTTTTCTTTGTTTTTGAGCGGAATGTCCACGCGTTTTAATCCTATTTTCATAGTGGCGAGATTGTGATTTCGTGAATGAATGGAATGGCAGGCCATAAGCCGCAAAATAATAGCAAACTGGTTATGAAAAATTGCTGAAACTGGTTATCCAAAAAGGGGTAGTTATAATAAACTGGCTGTTATACTTATGAAAGCCTATTCCATCAATGCTTCATAATTTTGATAGAAACAGATTTCATGTAGGATTAATACAGAATCCTTGTGTCTGATTGCGACAATCTGTAAACATACGTAATAATAATGAATCAATAATAAAACATAGAGACAAAAATAACGCTCGTTAAATAATGAACAAAACACCTATGTTAAACGCTTACAATTAAGTAGCACTAGATATTTTGTGCACAAAAATCGAAAACTTTCCTTTTGCCTTGCATATATCTCGGATGCGTGGTAAATTATTCATGTAACAACTGTGAATTGATACAGTTGAAATCATCTGTATAAACCTCATCGACAGAGATGAAATATCAAGGGAATAGAGAGGAAAGTGTTAGCATGGCTACAAAACAAACAAAAATCGACATTGACGCATTATTAAGCAGCACGAACACAGATTTTCGCATGGTCCAAATCATGGATGAAGAAGGGAATATTGTAAACCCTGACCTTATGCCAGATCTTTCTGATGAACAATTGGTTCAATTCATGACAGATATGGTATGGTCCAGAATTTTACATGAACGTTCAACTGCGTTGAATCGTCAAGGCAGATTAGGTTTCTATGCACCAACAGCCGGTCAGGAAGCGAGCCAATTAGGAAGTATTGCAGCAATCGACAAGGAAGATGTCTTGTTGCCTGGTTACCGCGATGTTCCTCAACTGGTCAAACACGGGTTGCCGTTGACGCAAGCTTTCCTTTGGTCAAGAGGCCACGTGGATGGCAATAAATACGCTGACGACATCAAAGCTTTACCACCGCAAATCATCATCGGCGCACAATATGTGCAAGCTGCCGGTGTCGCGTTGGGCTTGAAGAAACGCAACAAGAAAAATGTAGCCATCACATATACTGGTGATGGAGGAAGCTCGCAAGGAGATTTCTATGAAGGAATCAACTTTGCCGGATCCTACAAAGCACCTGCGCTCTTCTTCATCCAAAATAATGGATGGGCGATTTCAACACCTCGCCACGTGCAGACCGCTGCTCAAACTTTGGCACAGAAAGCTATGGCTGCCGGAATCCCTGGTATCCAGGTAGATGGAATGGACATGCTGGCTGTATACGCCGTAACTAAAAAAGCAAGAGAATATGCTGTTGCAGGAAATGGCCCTGTATTAATCGAAACAATCTGCTACCGCTTTGGTCCGCATACCTTATCAGGTGATGATCCAACGCGTTACCGTGACACTGCTGAATTGGAAGGCTGGCAAGCAAAAGACCCATTGATCCGCATGCGCAAATTTTTGACCGCAAAAGGTTTATGGTCTGAAGAAAAAGAAAATGAAGTCATCGAATCAGTCAAAGAAGAAATCAAAGATGCCATCAAGGAAGCTGACCAAGCTCCTAAACAAAAAGTATCTGACTTCTTGAAGAGCATGTTCGAAGAACCAAACCAAACTATGGCAGAACAAATCGCGTATTACGAAGCAAAGGAGACTAAATAATCATGGCACAATTAACTATGATCCAAGCCATCACTGATGCGCTTGCAATTGAACTTGCAAACGATCCAAACGTTTTGATCTTCGGAGAAGACGTTGGTAAAAACGGCGGTGTATTCCGTGCGACACAAGGACTTCAAGAGAGCTTCGGCGAAGACCGCGTGTTTGATACTCCTTTAGCTGAATCCGGTATCGGTGGTTTGGCATTCGGTTTGGCGTTGGAAGGTTTCCGTCCCGTTGCGGAAATCCAATTCTTCGGTTTTGTATTTGAAGTAATGGATACAGTTGTAGCACAAGCTGCACGTACACGTTACCGCATGGCAGGCACGCGTAATCTGCCAATCGTTTTCCGCTCTCCTTTCGGTGGCGGTGTGCATACACCTGAATTGCACTCGGATAACTTGGAAGGCTTGATGGCTCAATCACCAGGTTTGAAAGTGGTTATCCCTTCGAACCCATACGATGCAAAAGGGTTGTTGATTTCAGCTATCCGTGATAACGATCCCGTTGTCTTCTTGGAGCACATGAAATTGTACCGTTCATTCCGTGAGGAAGTTCCTGAAGAAGCGTACACTGTTCCTATCGGCAAAGCTGCCATCACAAAAGAAGGATCTGACGTGTCCGTCATCACTTACGGCGCAATGGTCCGCGAAGCTATCAAAGCTGCAGAAACACTTGAAAAAGAAGGCATTTCGGTTGAAGTAATCGATTTGCGTACTGTTGCTCCACTTGATGTCGAAACGATCATTGCCTCTGTACGAAAAACAGGCCGTGTCGTAGTAGTCCAAGAAGCACAGCGTCAAGCTGGTGTGGGCGCAATGGTCATGTCCGAAATTTCTGAACGTGCAGTGTTATCGTTAGAAGCTCCTATCGGACGTGTAGCTGCTCCGGATACTGTCTTCCCGTTCGGTCAAGCAGAAAACATTTGGTTACCGAATGCTACTGATATCGAGAATAAAGTAAGAGAAACTTATCATTTCTAAGAGCTGAAAGCTTGAACAAATACAATTCCATATCCCATAGAATTGTATTTGTTCGCTTTTGTGCGTCGGAAATCCAAAAATAGACAAATGAAGGGAAGTTAAGAAAATGTCTTTTAAATTCAAGTTGCCTGCTTTAGGCGAAGGTATCATGGAAGGTGAAATCGTTTCTTGGTCAATCAAAGAAGGTGACACCATCAATGAAGATGACACATTATTAGAAGTACAAAATGATAAATCAGTCGAAGAAATCCCGTCCCCAGTAACCGGGAAAGTCTTGAAAATCGTTGCACCAGTAGGTACTGTTGCAGTCATCGGTGATGTATTGGTGGAAATCGATGCTCCAGGTTATGAAGATGAAGGCTCTGCAGCTCCTGCACCAGCAACAACTTCAGCGGCATCAACTCCAGCAGCACCTGCTGCTTCAACAGGAGGACTGTTCCAATTCAAATTGCCTGCTCTAGGCGAGGGTATCATGGAAGGCGAAATCGTTTCTTGGCCTATCAAAGAAGGCGATATGATCAATGAAGACGATACATTGGTTGAAGTGCAGAACGACAAATCTGTTGAAGAGATTCCATCTCCGGTTACAGGCAGAGTAGTCCGCATCGTAGCGCCAGTAGGCACAGTGGCAGTCATCGGCGATGTATTGGTGGAAATCGATGCACCAGGCCAAAACGGCCCGGCTGCAGCAGCACCAAAAGCAGCAGCAGCTCCTGCAGCAGCTTCAAGTGCACCAACGTCATCGGGCGTGGTTGCAGCAGCAGCAAATCCTAACAAACAAGTTTTGGCTATGCCATCCGTCCGTCAATACGCACGCGAAAAAGGCATCGACATCACTTCAGTTGCACCGACTGGAAAAGGCGGTCGTGTCCTGAAGGAAGATATCGATAACTTCAGCGGAGTAGCTCCAGTGGCAGCAAAAGCTGTGACTCCAGCAGTCCAAGCTCAAACTTCGGCACAAGCGGCAGTCCAAGCGGCCCCTGTAGCAGCGGCTCAAGCACCACGAGCTGCAGCGCCAGCTCAAGCATTCTCTTCCAATATGGGCGAAGCGGAAACACGCCAAAAAATGTCTCCAACAAGAAAAGCGATTGCGAAAGCAATGGTCAACAGCAAGCATACAGCGCCTCACGTAACCTTGTTTGATGAAGTAGAAGTATCCAAATTATGGGATCACCGTAAGAAATTCAAAGATGTTGCTGCAGCACAAGGAACAAAACTTACTTTCTTGCCGTATGTCGTTAAGGCATTGGCAGCGACTGTACGCGACTTCCCTATCCTGAATGCATCCATCGATGATGCAGCTCAAGAAATCGTGTTGAAGAACTACATCAACATCGGTATCGCTACAGACACCGACAATGGTCTGTACGTACCGAACGTTAAAGGCGCAAATACAAAAGGCATGTTCAAAATTGCCGATGAAATCAACAACATGGCTGCACAAGCCCATGACGGCAAACTGGCAGCTGCGGATATGAGAAACGGTTCTGTTACTATCAGCAACATCGGTTCTGTTGGCGGCGGATTCTTCACGCCAGTCATCAACTACCCTGAAGTGGCCATCCTAGGTGTTGGAACGATTGCGCAACAAGCTATCGTCAATGCAGAAGGCGAATTGGCAGTCGGTCGCGTTATGAAACTTTCATTGAGTTTCGACCACCGTATCGTTGACGGCGCAACTGCTCAAAAAGCAATGAACAACATTAAGAGATTATTGGCTGATCCAGAATTATTATTGATGGAAGGGTGAGAATAGACAATGGTAGTAGGCGATTTCGCAGTTGAATTAGACACAGTTGTTGTTGGAGCGGGACCTGGTGGCTATGTAGCTGCCATCCGCGCTGCACAATTAGGACAAAAAGTAGCAATCATCGAAAGAGAATGGATCGGAGGCGTTTGTTTGAACGTCGGTTGTATCCCTTCAAAAGCATTGATTTCTGCTGGACATCATTATCAAGAAGCTTTGGATTCCTCGGTTTTCGGTATCACAACTGAAAATGTGAAACTGGACTTCTCGAAAACACAAGAATGGAAAGACAACAAAGTAGTCAAAACATTGACGTCCGGTGTTGAGTACTTGTTGAAGAAAAACAAAGTTGAAATTATCCTTGGGAATGCATTCTTTAATGACGGAGAAACATTGCGTGTCTTCACTGAAGATGCAGCCCAAACGTATACTTTCAAAAATGCGATCATCGCTACTGGTAGCCGTCCGATCGAAATCAAAGGTTTCAAATTTGGCGGACGCGTCATCGATTCCACTGGCGGATTGAATTTGACGGAAGTTCCTAAGAAATTAGTCATCGTCGGTGGCGGTGTCATCGGTACCGAACTGGGCGGAGCATACGCTAACCTAGGCTCTGAAGTGACTATTCTTGAAGGATCTCCACAAATTTTGCCGACATTCGAAAAAGATATGGTTAAATTCGTTGAAAAATCATTCCAAGAAAAAGGTGTTACAGTCGTCACGAAAGCAATGGCTAAAGAAGCCATCGACAACGGAGACAGCGTAACCGTCAAATATGAAGCAAACGGAAAAGAAGAAGTTATCGAAGCTGACTACGTAATGGTTACGGTCGGTCGCCGTCCGAATACGGATGACTTGGGCCTTGAAGTAGTCGGAGTTGAAATGACTGACCGTGGTTTGGTTAAGGTCGATAATCAAGGCCGTACAAATGTAAAACACATTTTTGCGATCGGCGATATCGTTCCTGGTGTTGCTTTGGCTCATAAAGCCAGCTACGAAGCTAAAATTGCGGCTGAAGCCATTGCTGGACATCCTTCTGCAGTCGATTACCGTGCTATGCCAGGGGTTGCCTTTACGGATCCTGAATTAGCTACCATCGGCTTCACTGCTGCTGAAGCAAAAGACAAAGGTTTGGATGTAAAAGCATCTAAATTCCCATTGTCAGGTAACGGACGCGCATTGTCATTGAACCAGACAGAAGGTTTTGTCCGTTTGGTTACGACAAAAGAAGATAATGTTCTGGTTGGCGCGCAAGTTGCCGGTGTAAATGCCAGCGAAATTATCGCTGAGCTTGGTTTGGCGATTGAAGCTGGAATGAATGCGGAAGATATTGCGTTGACAATCCACGGTCATCCATCCTTATCCGAAACAATCATGGATGCTGCCGAATTGGCTTTGGGCATGCCGATCCACATTTAATTCCAAAATAGTCACAAGTAGAGAGAATCCGAATCCGGATTCTCTTTATTTTTTTTATCATGTATAATATAGTAGAAACAGGAATCAGATGGAGGGAACAAGATGCAACATTACGACTATCCGTTCGAAGTAGAATGGTCCAAAGAGGAGATCGTTAAAGTTATCTCTTTATGGAATGCTGTCGAGCGTGCTTATGAAAGTGGAATCAGCAAAGAAGACTTTATGCAGGCTTACCGTGAATTTAAGACGGTGCTGCCTTCAGTCGGTCAGGAAAAGAAATACGGCAATCAGTTCGAGAAAGAATCTGGTTATTCTTTGTACAAAGTGCTGCAGGAAATAAAGAAAAGCGAAAAGAATAAAATTTTCCTAGGGGAGCGTTAAATGACTGGATAAGTCGCAGATAGCGGAGCGGCAGAAGGGAGGAGCCGGATGGATCAGATCGATAGAAGGCATAGCCTGATCAAGTCTTGGTTGCATGAAGCTGCAGACTTGCTGCGGGAATCGTTCAACCAGGAGCTTGAAATTAAAGAAAAAACATCGCGAACGGATCTGGTTACAAACATGGATCGGGAAATCGAGGTGTTCCTGTATGAGAAAATCACTGCACATTTCCCGGATGAGCGTATTTTGGGAGAAGAAAGCGTAGGACATGATATACAGGATCTGGATGGAATTGTCTGGATCATCGATCCGATTGATGGCACCCTCAATTTCATCAAGCAGAGAGCAAATTTTGCCATCATGATCGGTATCTATGAGGATGGTGTCGGTCATTTGGGCTATATTTATGATGTCGTCCGGGACGAGCTCTATTTTGCTATCCGGCATAACGGGGCTTACTGCAATGATCGGAGACTGCCTACGGTAGAGGAACTGCCTCTATCTGAGGGATTGGTCGCAATCAGTAACCGATTGGTGGTCTCGGATGCGGATGAAGCGCGCAGAATCGCCAAAAACAGCAGTGGGTTGCGCGTGAACGGCTCCGCCGGGTTGGAAACGGCATGGGTTGCTTCCGGTAAATTGGTAGCTTATATCGCTCCTTCCTTGGCCCCATGGGACATAGCGGCCGGATTGGTCATAGCCGAAGAGGTAGGCTTGGTCTATAGACAAGTTACGGGAGAAAAAATAAATCTGCTGCAGAACAATGCAGTGATTGTCGCCAACAGATATGCTTTCCAAGAGATCCAGAACGAATGGCAATGAGTGATCAAACCTTCTCAACATTAAAATTAGAGTGGACAAGATGCAGAAAAATGCATTTTGTTCATTTTTTTTCGGTTCACGAAAGATGTCAGTATTTATGACATGAGAAGGCAGAGTATAAGCGGTTTTGTCAACTTACGTTTAAAAGTAAAACGCCTTTTCTCAGAAAGAGAATTGGATTAAAAATAATAAATGTGAGAAATTTCCAAAAGATGATAAACAAATGAGTAGAAATGAGCTTTTTTAATGGAGTTAGATTAGGAAGGCTCTCATTTTTGTGGCTGATGAAGCGTGGTTCTCATTTTTTCTAATGAAAAACCTTACAAATCCATGTAAGCTTTTTCTGGTTGTTCTTGCATCGTTGTGGTGTTTTTTTTATTTAAAACATTTACATTTGATTAAATTATGGTTATAATTTTCGTATTCAGTGAGTTGGATGTGAAAAAGATGATAAACGGGGGTTATACAATGTCAGAATCTAATCAAAATGCCATAGCTTCTTTTAGTTTAAATGGTCATCAGTATGAATACTATAAATTAAAAAAATTAGAAAACAATGAAAAAATAAAAATTGCTAAACTGCCTTACTCAATCCGAGTATTGCTTGAGTCATTGTTACGTCAAGTGGGAGAAAGCGGCATCAAGGAAGAACATGTTGTCACTTTATCTAACTGGAGTGCAACTGAAACGAACGAGGGCGAAATACCCTTCAAACCTTCCCGCGTTATCCTGCAGGATTTCACAGGAGTGCCGGCAGTCGTTGACTTGGCTTCCTTGAGAAAAACAGTCTATGATTTAGGCGGAGATCCAGCAATCATCAATCCGGAAGTGCCTGTCGATCTGGTCATCGATCACTCCGTACAAGTAGATAACTTCGGATCCCCGCAAGCCTTAATCGCTAACATGAAGATGGAATTCTTACGCAATCAGGAGCGTTACCAATTTTTGAGCTGGGCACAAAAAGCATTCGACAACTATCGTGCTGTACCGCCGGCTACTGGTATCGTACACCAAGTAAATATTGAGTACTTGGCATCAGTCGTCACAGAAAAAGCAATCGACGAAAACAGAAGCTTAGTTTTCCCTGACACTTTGGTGGGAACGGATTCGCATACGACGATGGCAAATGCGCTTGGCGTATTGGGCTGGGGAGTAGGCGGAATCGAAGCGGAAGCGAGCATGCTTGGCGAGCCTTCCTTCTTCCCTGTTCCTGAAGTCGTAGGTGTACGCTTCATCAATTCGTTGCAGGAAGCAGCTACCGCAACCGACTTGGCATTGAAAGTCACCCAGAAATTGCGTGAAATGAAAGTAGTCGGAAAATTTGTCGAATTCTTCGGTCCTGGATTATCTTCCATGACGTTAGCGGATCGTGCGACCATCGCCAACATGGCGCCTGAATATGGTGCGACCTGCGGCTTCTTCCCGGTTGACGATGAAGTGCTTAACTACTTGACGTTGACAGGCAGAGATGAAAAACATGTTGCTATAGTAAAAGAATACGTTAAAGCAAATGATCTTTACTACCGTGTTGAGGATCCGGAACCGGAATATACCACAGTGGTTGAAATCGATTTGAGCACAATCGAGGCGAATGTTGCGGGACCGAAACGCCCTCAAGATCTGGTGCCGGTATCGAAATTGAAAGAAGATTTCCAAAGATCCTTGGTTGCCCCGAAAGGCAATGCCGGATTTGGATTATCCGAAGATGAAACAGAAAAAGAAGTTTCACTGATCCTCGATGGAGAAGAAGTGAAGATGAAAACAGGAGACATTGCGATCGCAGCCATCACAAGCTGCACGAACACATCGAATCCATACGTAATGTTGAGTGCCGGCTTATTGGCGAAACGAGCAGTGGAGTTGGGACTGAACGTTCCGAAATACGTCAAGACTTCTTTGGCACCCGGATCAAAAGTAGTTACTGCTTATTTGGATAATGCCGGTTTACTGCCTTATCTGGAAGAACTGGGCTTCAATACTGTCGGCTATGGCTGTACAACCTGCATCGGAAATTCAGGACCGCTTTTGCCTGAAGTGGAAGAAGCAATCAAAAACAACGACTTATTGGTTTCAAGCGCATTGAGCGGAAACCGTAACTTTGAAGGACGGATCCACGCATTGGTCAAAGCCAACTACTTGGCATCTCCGCCATTGGTAGTCGCTTATGCGTTGGCAGGTACGATGAACATCGATCTGAAAACCGAGCCGATCGGTAACGGTAAAGACGGTCAACCTGTCTACTTAGCGGATCTGTGGCCGGAAAGACACGCTGTCGAAGCGATGATCCGTGATTTTGTGACACCTGAGATATTCAAAGAGGAATATCTGCATGTGTTTGATGACAATGCTGAATGGAATGCGATCGAAACGAATGATGACGCTTTGTACCAGTGGGAAGAGGGATCGACTTACATCGCAAATCCGCCATTCTTCGAGAATTTATCGCCTGAACCGAAACCAATCGTATCTTTGAATGGGCTATCGGTATTGGGTAAATTCGGTGACTCGGTTACGACCGACCACATTTCCCCTGCAGGAAGCATCGACATCAGCACACCAGCTGGACAATATCTGTCTTCTAAAGGCGTGGGCGTCCGTGATTTCAACTCATACGGCGCAAGACGCGGAAATCATGAAGTGATGATGCGCGGTACGTTGGCGAACATGCGTATCCGCAATCAACTGGTATCCGGCAAAGACGGCGGCTTCACTATTTACTGGCCGACCGGCGAAGAGATGAGTATCTTTGATGCATCAGAAAGATACCGTCAAAACGGAACCGGATTAGTGATTTTTGCAGGTGATGATTATGGGATGGGTTCATCCCGCGATTGGGCTGCCAAAGGTGTCAAACTGCTTGGGGTCGAAGCAGTCATCGCCAAGAGCTATGAAAGAATCCACCGTTCGAATCTTGTGATGATGGGCGTATTGCCTTTGCAATACCAAACAGGCCAAGATGCAGAAAGTTTGGGACTGGACGGATCGGAAAAAATCACGATCGATTTGAACGATAGTGTCGGCATCCATGCAGAAATTCCGGTGACGGCAGTCAAATCCGATGGCCAAGAAATCAAATTCACGACCATTGCCCGTTTTGATTCTGAAGTGGATATGACTTACTACCGTAACGGAGGCATCCTACCGATGGTGATCCGTAAAAAAATGGGGCTTGCTTACTAAGCAGCAAGCCATCCAATTTGCTGAAGAGAGGTTTTTGAGAGGAGAGAAAAATCATGGAAGTACATAAAGGATTAGCAGACGTTGTCGTATCAGAAACCTCCCTAAGCGCAATTGTTGAGGGACAATTATCCTACTCAGGATATAATATCGACGAATTAGTGGAAAAAGATGCATCGTTTGAAGAAATCATCTTTTTATTGTGGAATTCAAGAATGCCTAGCCGTGAAGAATTTGCGGAGTTTCAGCACGATCTTCACACGCATATGGCCTTATCTGAAAGTGTCATTGCTTGCCTGAAAATACAGTGCCGCCAAAATCTGCACCCGATGAGTGTATTACGCACGACAGTCTCACTATTGGGCGTATTCGATCCGTATGCGGAAGATATGGATGAACGTTCTGTCTATATTCAAGCAATCTCGATACAAGCAAAAATTCCGACGATTGTAGCCGCATTCGCCCGATTACGCAAAGGTTTGGATCCGATCGCGCCACGCGAGGACCTATCGTTCGGAGCCAATTTCCTGTATATGTTGACAGGCGAAGAGGCGAATCCGGATTTGGTCAGAGCGTATAATCAATGTTTGGTACTCCATGCCGATCACGATCTTAACGCATCAACCTTCACTGCACGCGTTGCAGCGTCTACGCTGACGGATGTCTATTCGTGCATCACAGGAGCTATCGGGGCTCTGAAAGGGCCCTTGCACGGTGGAGCAAATGAGCGCGTATTCGATATGCTTTCCGAAATAGCGGAATCAGACACCAGAGATGTTCCAGGCTACTTGAAAGCAAAATTGGACAATAAAGAAAAAATCATGGGATTTGGTCACCGTGTCTACAAAACGGAAGATCCCCGCAAGAAACATTTGAAACGCATGGCTAAGGAATTGACCAAGGAATTCGGAAAAGAAGATTTATATGATCTTTCCTGCGAAGTGGAGGACTATCTATTGAAGGAAAAAGGCTTGATTCCGAATGTCGATTTCTACTCTGCAACTGTGTATCACTGCTTTGGGATAGAACATGATCTCTTCACACTATTGTTTTCAATGAGCCGTGTTTCAGGGTGGTTAGGGCATGTATTTGAGCAAAAGCGTGAAGCTACCTTGATCCGTCCTCGTTCTAAATACGTGGGATCCGTTAACCTGACTTACATCCCTTTGTCCGAAAAAGAAACTATTGGAGGTACTGCACAATGACAGTAGGCGAAAAAATTGTTATGAACGAAACAGGGTTGCATACACCTGATTTTCCGATTATCCCTTTCATCGAAGGGGATGGCATCGGCCCGGAAATTTGGCAAGCATCCAAAAAAGTATTTGAAGCAGCAGTTGAAAAAGCCTACGGTGATTCCCGTAAAATCGTCTGGAAAGAAGTGCTTGCAGGAGGTAAGGCTTTTGATTTGACTGGTTCCTGGTTGCCGGATGAGACCATGGATGTCATCCGTGAGCATTTAGTGGCCATCAAAGGACCACTGACGACACCAATCGGCGGGGGCATCCGTTCCTTGAATGTCGCTTTGCGCCAGACGTTGGATCTTTTCGTCTGCCTGCGCCCTGTCCGTTATTTCGAAGGCGTGCCGACACCACTGAAAGAACCTGAAAAAACCGATATGGTCATCTTCCGGGAAAATACCGAAGATTGCTACGCAGGGATCGAGTTCGAAGCGCAAAGCGAAGAGGCAAAACGAATCATCGAGATTCTGCAGACTCAATTCGGCGTGGACAAAATCCGCTTCCCTGAGACATCAGCAATCGGCGTCAAGCCAGTTTCGATTGAAGGGTCGGAACGCTTGATCCGCAGCGCCATCCAGTATGCATTGGCAAATGGACGCACTTCCGTGACGTTGGTCCATAAAGGCAACATCATGAAATTCACAGAGGGCGGCTTCAAAAAATGGGGCTATGCTTTAGCCGAACGGGAATTTGGCGACAAAGTCTTCACTTGGGCCCAATACGATGCCGTAAAAGCTGCAGACGGCAGAGCGGTAGCGGATAAAGCTTATGAAGAAGCTGTTGCGGCAGGCAAGTTGATCATCAAGGACCGGATCGCTGACATCTTCCTGCAGGAGATTTTGATGAACCCTGAGAACTATGATGTCATCGCTACATTGAACCTGAACGGTGACTATATTTCTGATGCGTTGGCTGCTCAAGTGGGCGGAATCGGGATTGCACCGGGGGCTAACATCAATGAGGACACTGGACATGCCATTTTCGAAGCAACACACGGTACTGCACCGGAATACGCCGGTTTGGATGAATTGAATCCTTCCTCAGTGTTGTTGTCAGGTGCTATGTTGTTCGAGTACATCGGCTGGAATGAAGTCAGTGACTTAATCACCCGTGGCATCGAAAAGACGATTGCCAACAAAACAGTAACACGCGATTTCTATTATCTAATGAAGGACGAAGCTGCCCAAAAAGTCAGCTGCTCCGGATTTGCTGAACTGGTCATCAAAAACATGTAGGACCCAATCAAAAAAAAAGAGGCATAATCATTCTGGATTATGTCTCTTTTTGCGGATAAATCCATAAAGAGGGCTGGGCCCTGAATCCGTGCTGGCCATTTGCATCCCAGGCGGAGTGACATCCCCAAGAAAAACTTTTTCAAGAAAGCCGTTACATTTAACTTTTTTCTTTCCAAATGGTTCCGGAGGTGATAGACTGGACAAGTTGATAGTTGTCTTCATGAGTTTTCAGCGGGTTTTCACCTATTCCGCAAACGAAAACTGATGGGAAGTTCAAATTCAGAATTGTGATCGACTATATAATGGCAGTAGCAGTTGGCATATCAAACAGCAGTGAAAAACAAGTAAAATTTTGGAGGAAAACAACAAATGGAATTTAGAAAAGATATTCGTAATGTTGCAATCATCGCCCACGTTGACCATGGTAAAACAACATTAGTAGATGAATTGTTGAAACAATCGGATACATTGAACGCTAGAACTGAGCTTATGGAACGTGCAATGGACTCCAACGATCTTGAAAAAGAACGCGGAATCACTATCTTGGCGAAAAATACAGCTGTACAATACAAAGGTACGCGCATCAACATCATGGATACACCAGGCCACGCGGATTTCGGTGGAGAAGTTGAACGTATCATGCGTATGGTTGATGGTGTAGTGCTTGTTGTCGATGCTTACGAAGGTACGATGCCGCAAACGCGTTTCGTATTGAAAAAAGCTTTGGAGCAAAAGCTGATTCCTATCGTCGTAGTAAACAAAATCGACAAACCGACTGCTAGACCAGCTGAAGTTGTTGATGAAGTTCTGGAATTATTCATCGAATTGGGCGCTGATGACGAACAATTGGAATTCCCGGTTGTCTATGCTTCTGCAATGCATGGTACTTCAAGCATGTCAGATGATCCAACTGAACAAGAAGATACAATGGATAACGTCTTTGATGCAATCATCGAACACATTCCAGCTCCAATCGACAACTCTGCTGAACCATTGCAATTCCAAGTAGCTTTACTTGACTACAGTGACTTTGTTGGCCGTATCGGTATCGGACGCGTATTCCGTGGCACAATCAAAGTTGGGGACCAAGTATCCTTACTTAAATTGGATGGCACATCCAAGAATTTCCGTGTATCAAAACTGTTCGGCTACTTTGGTTTGGACCGTATCGAAATCGAAGAAGCAAAGGCGGGCGATTTGATTGCGATTTCCGGTATGGAGGATATCTTTGTTGGTGAAACAGTGACTCCTGTTGATCATCGTGAAGCTTTGCCGGTTCTGCATATCGACGAGCCTACATTGCAAATGACTTTCCTTACAAACAACTCTCCTTTCGCAGGCCGTGAAGGTAAATGGGTCACTTCCCGTAAAATCGAAGAGCGTTTGATGAAACAATTGCACACAGACGTATCTTTGCGTGTTGATCCTACCGACTCTCCTGATGCTTGGATCGTTTCCGGACGTGGGGAATTGCACTTGTCCATCCTAATCGAAAACATGCGTCGTGAAGGTTACGAATTGCAAGTATCCCGTCCAGAAGTTATCATCAGAGAAGTTGATGGCGTAAGATGCGAGCCGTTTGAACGTGTTCAGATCGACACCCCTGAAGAATATATGGGTTCCGTAATCGAAACAATCAGCCAACGCAAAGCTGAAATGCAAGATATGCAAAACAGCGGCAATGGTCAAGTCCGTATCATCTTCCTTGTTCCATCACGTGGACTGATCGGTTACTCTACTGAATTCTTATCCATTACACGCGGTTATGGGATCATGGCTCATACGTTTGAAGCGTACTTGCCAGAGTTGCCAGGCAAAATCGGCGGACGTAGCAAAGGCGCGCTTGTCTCTACTGAAACAGGCAAAACAACAACTTACGGCATCATGGGCGTAGAGGACCGTGGAACGATCTTCATCGAACCTGGTGTGGAAATCTACGAAGGTATGATTGTAGGCGAAAATGCCCGCGACACCGACATCGCTGTTAACATCACAAGAGCGAAACAAATGACGAATATCCGTTCTGCAAATAAAGATTCTACAAACGTGATCAAACGCCCACGCACATTGACGTTGGAAGAATCGCTTGAATTCATGGGAGAAGATGAATATTGCGAAGTGACGCCTGAAAGTGTACGTCTGCGCAAACAAATCTTAGACAAAAATGAACGCGAAAAATCTGCTAAACGCAAGAAAAAAGCAGAATAATCCGAAAGCAAGTTCTGAAGAAGGGTCCGTGGCAACCATTGCCACGGGCCTTTTTCTCTTCATTACTCTGGAATCCGTTGGGGGATGAATGACGGTAGGCGTCGGCCTGTTTGTTTGGTATAATATACTAGAAAGACCATACAATTTTTGTATCAACCGCAAGGAATGCGGAGTATTTCAAGATAGAATGAAGTAACTTTTGAGGGGAGGAATTAAAATGGATAGCATCAACAAAACGACTGCTTTGGAAATCTTGATGCAGGATGCTGAAAAGATCTACAAATTAATCAATAGCCAAAAAGAACACCTCTGCTTTGCGAACTGTCCAGCCTTTGAGGATGTGGTGGATACGCAAATGTACGGATTCTCCCGTGAAGTCGAGTATGCTGTGAAATTGGGAATCATCTCGAAAGAAGAGGGGCACAAGATATTGAGTGATTTGGAGGCTTCCTTGAACGCCATGTACACGAACTATTTTGATCAATCGAAAAATGATTCCGCCGACAAAGGGGTTTAGTTGTCTACATGATTAAAAATGCAATCAAGAAAAAACTCTCCTATATGGATTGGCGGCTTCTGATCCCATACATCATCCTGTCGGGTTTCGGGATACTGATGGTCTACAGCTCCAGCAGTTACCGCGCCATGACGGATTACAATAATTCGGAACACTTCTTTTACAGGCAAATGTTATTCGCCGTCCTGGGTCTTTTCGGTGCCCTGTTCGTTTCATTCCTATCAAAACGCCTGTTCAAAAATGAAAAGCTGCTGATGCTTGTTTTGTATATTCTTTTCGGTATCTTGGCGTACCTTTTGCTTTGGCCTGGTACGGCAACGAAAGGGGCGCGCGGCTGGATCTACATTGGATCTTTCGGATTCCAACCTGCCGAGTTCATGAAATTGAATCTGATCCTCTACTTGTCCTGGTTCATTTCCAAACACCAGTCCCGCATCAATGATGTTTTTTACGATACGATGAAGAAACCGCTCCTGATTACGGCGGCAGCGGTGATAATGGTCTTCTTGCAGCCCGATCTCGGCGGGGCTGCCATCATTGCTTTCATCTGCCTCGTGCTGTTCCTTCACAGTGGAGTCAAGGTCAAATATGGGGTAATGATTTTTGGGGCAATCGGAGCGATCTATGGTCTGATCATCGTCGTGGTGAAAACATTCGGAAGCAGCCTCCCATTCTTCCAGTCCTATCAGATGGAAAGGATCACATCATTCATCGATCCGTTTGCCGACATACAGGATTCCGGGTACCAAGTGGTGAATTCGTACTACGCTTTAAGCAGGGGCGGCCTTTTCGGTGTAGGCATCGGTGAAAGCATCCAGAAGTCTGGCTATCTGCCGGAACCCCACACCGATTTCATATTGTCCATCGTCGGGGAAGAGTTGGGCCTGATGGGTGTTGCATTCGTTTTGATACTGTTTTTCTATATGGTCTATCGTATTTTTAAGGATGCGATCAAAATAAAAGATCCGTTTGCCCAACTGGTCTGTATCGGAATCGGCACTATGTTCCTGGTTCAGGGAGTCATCAATGTTGGGGGTGCGACCGGACTGATGCCGTTGACCGGCGTCACCTTTCCGTTCGTCAGCTATGGAGGATCCAGTTTGTTGGTATCCGCCGTTTCCATCGGACTGGTCAACAATATGTACATCAACGATCAGATTTCCAAGCAACCAAAATAAGCAGGAAAAAGAGCCGGGAATCCGGCTCTTTTTTTGAATGGATGCATCGATTCCCCAACCAGCGGATGCCTCGGAGCATCAGCTGCCGGAAAGCTTTTCGTATCGAACAAAAATAGAGTATAATAGGATTTATCGTGGTATTCTTTGCCATCTTACGTTCAGAAATCACAAGGAGGGATAGGGATGAATTTTTCCATCAAAGTAGTATCACTTTTCATTTTGTTCACTTTCATAGCCTATGCGCTCCCCCTCTATGTGGACAATGGGGAACGAACACCGCCGCCTACAAGCATCGCTAGGAACGAACAAACATCCATTGATGAAAATGAAGGGTATCCTTTGCCGGTTACGGGCTATGAATCCTACATCGGCCAGCCCATTGCCGCCTACACGGCTAGGCACGGGGAGCCGATTCGTGTAGGCAAAGCCTACGGAGACAGTGAGTGGTGGATATTCGGAACAAATGCTGCGGACTATATCCAAATAGGCGTCAAGGATGATATCATCCGCTCCCTGTATATTTTGGGGAACAAAATTGAAACGGGCATGTACGCAATCGGCATGACGCAGGAGAACGTACTCGATGAGGGCTACCTGGCACGGAATTTTCAGCTTACTGTCAGCGATACGCCCTATGAACTGGCTTTGTCTAAAAAACAACAAAAATTGACGCCGTTGATTCAGTTCGAGAATGACAGCTTTGTGATTTTGCTGTTTGATGACGTGACAGAAACGGTTTATGGGATGTACTTCCTTTCGAATGAGGCGCTGCTGGATTTGGAATATTATTCCATCGTTTCAGACGAATCCTATGAAGTCGGACGTGACGACTGGGAACGAAGCGTAGCTGCAGATGAGGAAAATGTGCTGCAAATCAAAAGCATTTTGGGCGTACTGCGGGAACGCAGAGGGTTGGCGATGTTCCAAGAATCCGAAAAGTTGCTTTCGGCTGCGGGCGAACTTATGCCGAGTGAAGCAGGAGTCAACGATTTTACGGCAGCCTTCACTTTATCTGATCAACGCATCGAAAAAAAATTAGCGGAAGTTGCCCCGGATACGCGGACGGCCTTTGTTTTTGATGACGAAGGCTACAGTGTTCCTACGCTCTTCCTGAAGTTGCTGCAAGTGGATAACGTGATTTTTGATGACTATCTGACGCACTACGCTGTCGCGGGCAACGAGCATTACCAATTGATTCTTTTGAGCGAACAGCCTATAGCGCCATAAAAAACGGTTGAGTCGCCCGTTGTTTCAAGCTATACTACAAAGTAGACATCATCAACACACGAGGCAGGCGAATAAGATGATCATCAATGAAGCGTACTTTGCGTTGGAAGACCAAACATTCCGGCTTGTGGAAGCAATCTGCAGTGGAGAAACAATGTCATCTTATAAGGAAGCAAAGCGTCTTCTGGCAAAAAATGAAGAGGCCAACGCTAAGATAAGGGCATTCAATGAAGCAAAAGAGGCATACGAACGGGTCGAAGCCTACCCTGACTTTGCACCGGGTTATGCGGAAATCAAACAACGCGTTTACCAGGCGAAGCGGATCATGGACTTGGATGAATCCGTCTATCGCTTTCGGACAGCGGAACGTGAATTACAACTGCTTTTGGACAAGGTTTCCGAGCGATTGGCGCATGCTATTTCACCGAATATATTGGTTTCTGCAGGGGACCCATTTTTTCAATCAGGGGAATCAAACATGCCTGCAGCTTGTCAGATACATATTTCCAGTAGGGGGTAAACATATGAGTTTAGAAGTGACCAAAAGGCAGGGCATCGTCGTCTGGGTCTATACCTTGAGACAGATCAAAAATTTGAAAAGATACGGTTATATCCATTATGTTTCCAACAGAATGAAGTATGTCTTGTTGTACGTCGATCAGGAAGAGGCACAGGCTACGGCAGAAAAATTGAACAGTCTGCATTTTGTCAGGAAAGTGGAATTGTCGCATCGTCCTGAAATCGACATGACCCTGAAGAATGCTCTTCCTGACAGAAAAGATCGCAGTAATCCTGAAGCGGAATACAACGTGTCCGCTTTTGAAACGAAGACTTATTCTTTTTAGAATGCATACCGAAATAAAAAATATTTGTTTGTAGGTGAGGACAGATGCGAGTTATCGCAGGAGAATACAAGGGACGCAGATTGAAAAGCGTTCCTGGCAGCAATACACGCCCAACAACGGACAAGGTCAAAGAGTCCTTGTTCAATATCATCGGTCCGTTCTTTGATGGCGGAATCAGCCTGGATATGTTTGCAGGCAGCGGTGGCTTGTCGATCGAAGCTGTATCCCGAGGGATCGACAGAGCGGTGTTGTTCGAAAAGAACCGAAAAGCGCTTGATACGATCAAGGAAAACATCGCGGTCACGAAGGAAGCGGAGAAATTCAGCCTTTATGCAGGGGATGCGCGAAAAAATCTGCGTGTCTTCGCCTCGGAAAATCCAAACACGCAATTTTCTTTGGTCTTTCTTGATCCACCGTATGCTGAAGAAAAGACGGTGGCTGACATCACTGAAATGATTGCCTTGCAGTTGGTCAACGAGGAAACCGTATTTGTCTGTGAAATGGCAAAGGAGAACACGTTGCCTGAACAAATCGGCCCGTACGGAAAGTGGAAGCGTGCCGTTTATGGGACCATCGCTATCGAAATGTTCGACTACTATCAGGAAGGTTGATTCCATGAAAAAAACAGCGCTATTTGCGGGGAGTTTTGACCCTTTGACGAACGGGCATATCGATACGATTTCCCGTGCAGCCATTGTTTTCGACGAAATCGTTGTTGCAGTGTCGACCAACACATCCAAGCAATCTTTATTTGACGGTGAGCAAAGAATCCAGTTGGTTGCCGAAGCTTTGCGTGACTTTCCAAAGGTCCGTGTCATCCGCCATACCGGTGGGCTTACGATCGAAATGGCAAGGGATGTCGGTGCCTGCGCGCTTTTGCGCGGGGTCCGAAACGTAAAGGACTTCGAGTATGAACACAGCATTGCCTCGATGAACAAACTGCAGGCTCCGGATCTGGAGACGGTGATCCTGTTGTCTTCGGAAAACTATCGTTATCTCAGTTCCAGTCTGATCAAGGAAGTCGCGATGTTCGGCGGGGATGTATCCACCTTGGTGCCGGCCAACATCAATGCCGCTATCCTTCAGAAATTCCAGGACAGCGCGTTCAAGGGTAAAAAAATATCGGAATGAATCGAGCATTTGCATTAGGTTGGGAGAGGAGCCGCTGGTTCTTTTCCCAACCTTTTTATTTTGATGACCAGGCGGATAATTTTTTCGGACGGCTGAATGTTTCTGCGCCTTTTCGCGTATGTTGTCAATGGATGCGAAAGGAGGGATAGCTTGGATGCTATTCGGGAATGGCTTGCTTGCCATAAACAGGAAGTGATCAGGTTTGCTGTTTTGTTTTTGTT
Organism: Trichococcus patagoniensis; assembly: GCF_003051085.1. Classification (GTDB taxonomy): domain Bacteria; phylum Bacillota; class Bacilli; order Lactobacillales; family Aerococcaceae; genus Trichococcus; species Trichococcus patagoniensis. The sequence continues at coordinate 225,059 of NZ_QAOM01000001.1, forward strand.
TCTCGTCGTATGTCTCTTTGGCTTGGGCAGGTTGATATACGGCAATACGGAAGAAATCGGCACAGGGGAGCTGCAGTTGGATGAAACCTATGTGGCGGCCAGCTCCGCTGAGTCAAATCAGTCGCCAGAGCAGCCGGAAGAGTCGGAGCCGGTCCGGGAAATCATCATCGTCGACATCAAAGGTGCCGTAAGCAACCCGGGTGTATACCAGGCTGAGGCTGCTATGCGCGTCATTGACATCATTGATTTGGCGGGTGGATTGCGCGAAACGGCTGATGCCGACACAGTGAATCTGTCCCAGCGCGTGACGGATCAGATGGTGATCTATATTCCTGCAATCGGGGAAGAAGCGGAGCGGCCGATTGCGGTGCCGGAAAATCCGCTGGCCGAACAAGAGAGCGGAAATGGGGTGGCTGGAACCGAGAAAGTGGACATCAATACGGCAGATGCGGTATTGCTGCAGACATTGAATGGCATTGGTGAAAAAAAAGCTGTGCTCATCATCGCGTACCGTGAGGAGAACGGCTCTTTCCAGACGATTGAGGAAATAATGGAAGTTTCAGGAATCGGTGAAAAAACCTTCGAGGGGTTTAAAAATCTAATCACGGTCGGCGCAAAATAAAATTGAATCAAGGGAGCGGCTCTTGTATACTTAATTTTATATATGGATGGAGGTTACTGCATGGAAAGAATTCCTTGGAATCAATATTTTATGGCACAAAGCGTGCTGCTCTCGCTGAGGAGCACGTGCAAACGCTTGGAGGTCGGTGCCACAATCGTCAGAGACAAACGCATCATAGCCGGAGGATACAACGGAAGTGTTTCCGGCGATGTCCACTGCATCGATGAGGGCTGCTATGTTGTGAACGGGCACTGTGTCCGCACCATCCACGCGGAAATGAATGCGATCCTGCAGTGTGCCAAATTCGGCGCCCAGACCCAGGATGCGGAAATATATGTGACGCATTTTCCTTGCTTGCAATGCACAAAAATGATTTTGCAGGCCGGCATCAAGAAAATCTACTATTTGGAAGACTATCATAATGACTCCTACGCTGTCCATCTTTTGGATGCAATGGACATTCCGTATGAACAAGTCCCCCTCGATCCGGATTATTTCTCTCAATTACTGAAACGAAAAGAACAATCAGATGATGGCTCTGCTGCTTGTTGCGGTCATCATGACGACTGACCATTAAAGGCTATCTGCTTTTGCCTGCCTTGCTCGTCTTCCCGATGACCCTTATTGGGTTTGACGGAACCAACGTTTTTGCATGGGTACTGCTAGTTGCCATTTTTGCGCGCCTTTTCTTTATGCAATCCAAGGTTTTGAACGTCATTGCTGCCGCGGTAGTGACCGCAAGTTTTTTGAGCTTGCTGGTCCACGATTTTTCAAGTGCATCTGCGTTCTCTGCTCAGGAAGCGGAAGCGATCAGAACGGCTGCGCTGCAGTTGGATCCGAACGACATGCGGGTCAACGGCGATTTGTTGACAGGGGAAGCCCTGCTGCAATCGGAAGGCAAGGAAGAAAGAGTTTATTTCTATTACACGATCGAAACGGAAGAAGAAAAGTTCAACTGGGAACAAAAGCGATTTCCCCAACGGGTCGTTGCCACAGTCCAGTTGGAGGAGCCGGAAGCTGAGCGGAATCTGCACCAATTTGATTTTGAAGATTATCTGAATGCGAAAAGCATCCATTGGGTCGTCACGATCGAAGCGATGCAGTTCCGGAGCGAGGATCGTTCTTTCTGGTCCTGGCCCAGCAGCATCAGGAGATCCATCATTTTGCTGTTGGAAAAGTTGCCTGCTGTCCAGACTACCGACTACATCCAAACCATGTTATTCAATCAGCCGCATGCTATTGCCGGGGATACGTTGGATGCCTATCGTGGGATTGGTTTATTGCATCTTTTTTCCATCTCCGGTATGCATATCCAGCTGTTGCTGTCTCAGATGCGCTTTATCCTGCTGCGGATGAAAGTCAGCCATGAGACCACGGATAAGCTGCTTGTTGTATTTTTGATCGCTTATGGTGTGTTGACCGGGTGGGGAATCGGTGTCTTCCGGGCTATCTGTACGCATTTTATCCTTTTGATGGGGAAAATCACCGGCCATCGGGTTGAAGCGAAAGATGCCTTCGCGCTTACGGTGATGATTGCTGTTTTTTACAATCCGCTGCTGATCTATTCGGCAAGTTTCCAATTGAGCTATCTTTTGGCCGGGGTATTGTATTTCGTGGCTCCGGTCAGTTCGGAATGGAAAATGAACGGGCTATTGAAGGACATCTGTTTGACGGCCCTGATGACATTGGCGTCCTTTCCTGTCGTCGCCTATCATTTTTTTGAGGTCTCGTGGCTCGGGATCTTTGTGAATGTGATCTTTTCGTTCTTTTTTTCTTGGTTGCTTTTTCCGCTGTTTTGGTTGTTGTTCTTTGTCGTGCTTTTTTCCCCGGGAACCCCGTTGCTGGGATTGCTCTGCACCGTGTCCGACAAATTGCTCACCTTATTGGAAAGCTTCGCTGGAGCAGCCGCGGATTTGGATTTTGCGTCATTGGTTACAGGAAGACCGCCCGCCTTTTATTTTGCGTTGGTCTGGCTCGCCTTGATTCTGCTCTTGCTGAGCGTTGAAAAGAAAAAAAGGGATATCCGGGTGCTCGGGTTCCTGATGGCTGCTGTCGGCCTGTTTTCCTTCGCCCATCAGCTCGCGCCTTCCGGAAAAGTCGTCATGCTTGATGTGGGGCAGGGGGATGCCATTCTGATCATAACGCCCTTTCATCGTCGGGCCGTGCTGATCGATACGGGAGGCATGCTGACTTTTGAAAAAGAAGCCTGGCAAGTCCGGGAAACAGCGACCACAGCCGGAGAAAAGCTTGTGTCGATCATAAAAGCCGAAGGCGTGAAAAAATTGGACAGGGTCTTTCTGACGCATGCCGATCAGGATCATGTCGGTTCGTTGCGGGAACTCGCCGAAGGTTTGCCGATTGATGCGGTTTATTTCCCTAAAGGAGCGGAAGGGAATGCGGCGTTCGCCGCAGTGCTCCTTGAACTGCAAAGTCAACACCAAGTGGATCTATTCCCTTTATTGGGCAAGGTTGATCTACAGATTGATGCTGATTTTGTTTTTCATATCCTGGCCCCTTTAGCGCCGGGCGAAGGCGGAAATGAGGATTCATTGGTCATCCAAACAAGCATAGGCGGTTTGGATTGGCTGTTCACGGGTGATCTTGGAGAAGCAGGGGAAGATTTGCTGATGCGCACTTATCCTGATTTGAAGACCGATATCCTGAAAATTGGCCACCACGGGAGCGCAGCATCCAGTTCGGAAGGCTTCTTGGATCATGTCCAACCTGAATTGGCCTTGATATCCGCAGGGAAACAGAACCGGTATGGTCATCCGGATGCGGAAATACTGGAACGTCTGGAATTGCGGGATATCCCTATATTTCGCACGGATCGACAGGGCGCTATCCACTTCCTGTATGGTTCAAGGGAAACAGAATGGCGAACCATTTTGGAGAACAAAAAATAAAAATGATGAATGGTGGTCCAAACGTGAATTATACAACGGAGATGTCCAAAATAAAAAAAGGTCAGCTTCAGCCGGTCTATTTATTTTTGGGCAAAGAAGATTTTTTTATAGAAGAAGCGAAGCAGCTGTTGCTGCGTACGGTGGTTGACGAAGCCGACAAGGATTTGAATGTCGGTATATTCAATATGGATGAGACAGTGTTGGATCGGGCTCTTGAAGATGCGGAGTCGCTGCCTTTTTTTGGGGAGAGACGTTTGGTCATCATCGAAAACCCGCTGTTTTTGACGGCCGAAAAAGCCAAAAATGGGCTGGAGCATGATCTTGGCTGGCTGGAGAGTTATCTGGAGAACCCTTCGCCCACAACGATTCTGGCTATTTTTGCGCCTTACGAAAAATTGGACAGCAGAAAAAAATTATCGAAACTCTTGGCTAAGAAGGCCGTCACTGTGGATGTCTCTCCTTTAGCGGAAAAAGAAGCCCGCAAATTTTTGGGGGATATGATAAAAAATGAAGGCTATCAGATGGACCGCGACGCACTCGAGCTATTTTACGAGCGGATCGAAAATCAACTTTCGCGGGGGATGCGGGAGCTTCCTAAGCTGTTTCTCGCCGGATCTGAAGACAAGAAACTCAAGAAACAGATGGTGATCGACTTGATCCCGCGAAATCTGGAACAAAATATTTTTGAATTGGTGACGCAGGTTCTGAACAAGAACACGTATCTGGCCATCCAGATTTATCGGGATCTGTTGCTCCAAAAAGAGGAACCGATCAAAATCAACGCTATCCTTTTGGGGCAATTCCGGCTGTTGCTGCAAGTGAAGCTGCTCTCAAAAAATGGTTATCAACAAACCGACATCACCAAAGTATTGAAGATCCATCCTTATCGTGTGAAACTTGCTTTCCAACAAGTGAGGAACCTTTCCGAAAAGGTCTTGGCGGATGCTTTTAAGGGATTGGTCGAGACGGAATACAACATGAAGACAGGGCAAGGGCTGAAGGAGATACAATTTGAGCTGTTTCTGATCCGTTACGCAAACGCAATGCCCAAACAATAAAATCAAAGCAGAAAAGCGAAACGGGTTCGTTCAGCCCTGAATTAAGGGTACACTGTGACCTAGTCGGTCAAGTGTATCATGCCTCTAAGCGATTGAAATCGCAAGAGTCATGACAATTTAGGAAATCGTGCCTTGCAACGTTCCCTACGGTCACCTTGTACTGGGGCTCTAAGGGATGAATCCCTAAGAGTCCCATGCAACTGAGCATCGTAGAGCGCAATATGCTGAGAGACTTCCTGCGTCAGCAGGTTAGTCGAACAGTATCCTTGGCTCGAAGAGACAAGGGGTTCCTACATAAATAATTTCCGAAGGGCGTACCCGTGGAGCTGGACATCATTTTGGATGCATGAAATAAGTTGCAAATCAGTTTAACACCTGCGGTGATACGCTTCTTAGTTTGATAATTTATACAAATTACTTTACATACGAAAAAGGCCGAAGACGGACCAGTTGGACTGGTCTGTCTTCGGCCTTACGTTTTGAAGTCTCTTAAATCAAAAAATTATTTTGCTAATTTTTTAGTTAAACGAGAAATGTCGCGAGACGCTTTGTTTTGATGAATTAAGTTTTTAGAAGCTGCTGAATCGATAGATTTAACTGCTGCCTTTAATAATTCTTCGCTATTTTCAGCGCCTTCTGCTACTGCAGCTTCAAATTTCTTGATAGCTGAACGCATAGCACTCTTTTGAGCGTTGTTTTTTAGGTTAGCTTTTTCGCTAGTGCGAACACGTTTGATTGCTGAATCGATATTTGGCATTGGGTTCACCCCTCTTTCCTTATTTCTATAACTATTAGGCTGTTTTGCCAACATGCCATATTATACATAATTTTTGAGGGTTGTGCAATAAAAAATGCAAGAGATTCCTTTTTTAATCCTAGCGACCTGGAATTTGGAGATACAAATTTTGAAATTTTTGGGTCAAAATCGGGCCAGGCGATGCCGAAAGCTCTAAAGTGTACGAAAGTATGTTTGGGTGGTAAAATACTTGTAATAGTAAGTGAAGAGGTGAATCGTCCATGAAAGATCATTTTGAATTAGTTTCCCCGTACCAGCCCAGCGGTGATCAGCCGGAAGCCATCAAAGAGCTCGTCGATGGGTTGAATCTGGGCAGACGGGCGCAAACATTGTTGGGCGCGACTGGGACCGGTAAGACGTTTACGGTAGCGAACGTCATCCAGGCAGTGAACAAGCCGACGCTTGTCATTGCGCACAACAAAACGTTGGCTGGGCAATTGTATGGCGAGTTGAAGGAGTTTTTCCCAAATAACGCCGTCGAATATTTTGTGAGTTATTATGACTATTACCAACCCGAAGCGTATGTTCCTTCCAGTGACACTTATATAGAGAAAGAATCCAGCGTAAACGATGAAATCGACAAACTGCGTCATTCCGCAACCAGTTCCTTGCTGGAAAGGCGTGACGTTATTGTTGTGGCTTCCGTATCCTGCATCTATGGCCTGGTGAATCCCTTGGACTATAAAGAGCATACCTTATCGTTGCGGCAAGGGATGGAGATGGAACGGAATGAACTGCTGCGCAGGCTGGTGGAAATGCAGTTTGAACGCAATGATATCGATTTTCGGCGTGGCTCGTTCCGTGTGCGCGGGGATGTGGTCGAAATTTTTCTGGCATCACGCGATAATGAGGCTATCCGTGTCGAATTTTTTGGGGATGAGATCGATCGGATCCGGGAAGTCGATGTGCTGACCGGAGAAATCAAGAACGACGTCGAACATTTCCCCATTTTCCCGGCCACTCACTTCGTGGCAAATGAAGAAAAGACCTTGCATGCAGTCGATATGATCCGGGCAGAACTGAAGGATCGCCTTAAGGTGCTGCGCGAAGAAAACAAACTGCTGGAAGCCCAACGCTTGGAACAGCGAACCAACTACGATATGGAAATGTTGATGGAAATGGGATACTGCAACGGAATCGAAAACTATTCCAGACATATGGATGGCCGCGCTCCTGGAGAGCCACCATACACGCTGCTTGATTTTTTCCCGGATGATTATTTGACAGTCATCGACGAGTCGCACATCACGATGTCGCAAATACGCGGCATGTACAACGGGGACCGTTCTCGGAAAGAACAGCTGGTGGCATACGGTTTCCGTCTGCCGAGCACCTTGGATAACCGCCCGTTGATGTTGAAGGAATTCGAGGAACGGGTCAATCAGATCCTTTATATTTCAGCGACACCGGGCCCTTACGAATATGAACAAAGTCCTTATGTTGCCCAACAGATCATCCGACCGACCGGCTTGTTGGATCCGATTGTGGAAGTGCGTCCGATCAAAGGTCAGATCGATGATCTGATAAGTGAAATCAATTTGCGAGTCGAACGCAATGAACGGGTATTCATCACTACTTTGACGAAGAAGATGTCGGAAGACTTGACCGATTATCTGAAGGAAGTCGGCATCAAAGTCAATTATCTGCACAGCGAAATCAAAACGATGGAGCGAGCGGAAATCATCCGCAATCTCCGATTGGGAGAATTTGATGTATTGATCGGCATCAATCTATTGCGGGAAGGGTTGGATGTTCCGGAGGTTTCGCTTGTCGCCATCTTGGATGCCGACAAAGAAGGCTTCCTGCGGAGCGAGCGCTCGCTTGTCCAGACGATCGGAAGAGCGGCCCGCAATGAGAACGGGAAGGTCATCATGTATGCGGACCGCATAACGGATTCCATGGAGCGGGCCATATTTGAAACGAACAGGCGCCGTGCGACGCAGGAAGCCTACAACATTAAGCATGGCATCACACCGACAACAATCATCAAAGAAGTCCGTGACCGCATCAGCATCTCGCATACACCTGAAGATGCAGAAGGGGACGTCAGCATTTTGAGCGTCTATAAAGCGATGACGATGGAACAACGCCGCGAAGCGCTCGATCAACTGGACAGGGAAATGCGGGAAGCCGCTAAAGCCCTCAATTTTGAAAAAGCGGCTGAAATCCGTGACATGGTATTGGAGCTGAAAGCTGAATACAAAGGTTTATAAAAAAGTGATTTTCACTTGCAATCGGTAAGGAATTACGTTAAACTGTTCCATGTATTATATATACGACCTTCAACTTGGTTAAACGAATCACCAACGTTTTACTCAGTTAAAGGTAACTTTATGAAAGAGGTGAAAAAAATGGCAATTTCAAAAGAACTTAAAAATGAAATCATCAAAGAATACGCTATTCACGAAGGAGATACTGGATCCCCTGAAGTGCAAATCGCAGTTCTTACGTATGAAATCAACCACTTGAACGAGCACGCACGCGTTCACAAAAAAGACCACCATTCTTACCGTGGTTTAATGAAAAAAGTTGGACACCGTCGTAATTTGTTGGCTTACTTGCGTAACAAAGACGTTCCCCGCTACCGTGAACTAATCCAAAAATTAGGCTTACGTCGTTAATTTCGTGGCTAAGATATATGAAGCGAGATTCCACTGTGAATCTCGCTTATTTTTTGGGATTTTTTGGACAATGAGTGCAAAAATGCTGAGCAATCAGCTATAATGGAATGAGGCTCCCGCTCTACAGACCGCTACTATACAAATGTGAGCTTACAGTCATCAGTAGGTTGACATTTGTTTAGTAGTTGGTAGATGGGAAGCATCGCAAAAGGAGAATGATAACATGTCAGAAAAAAAAGTGTTCCAAATGGACTGGGCAGGTCGTTTGCTGCAAGTCGAAATCGGCCAATTGGCTAAGCAAGCCAACGGTGCGGTATTGGTGAGATACGGAGATACCGTTGTGTTGACGGCTGCTGTAGGTTCAAGAGAACCAAAAGATACCGATTTCTTCCCATTGACTGTGAACTATGAAGAAAAAATGTATTCAGTCGGTAAAATACCTGGAGGATTCATCAAGCGTGAAGGCCGTCCGAGCGAAAACGCAACATTGACGGCGCGTTTGATCGACCGTCCGATCCGCCCGATGTTCCCTGAAGGATTCCGCAACGAAGTGCAGATCACAAACGTTGTCATGTCCGTTGAACAGGATTGCGCGCCTGAAATGGCTGCTATGTTCGGTTCCTCTTTGGCGTTGGCGATTTCCGACATTCCGTTCTACGGACCGATCGCTGGAGTGAATGTTGGCCGCGTGGATGGCGAATATGTTTTGAATCCAACCGTTCCACAAAATGAAGCATCCGATATTGAGTTGACCGTTGCCGGTTCGAGAGTTGCCATCAACATGGTTGAGAGCAGTGCTGCGATGGTTAATGAAGAAGATATGCTTGGGGCATTGATGTTCGGTCACAAAGCGATCCAGGAATTATGCGATTTCCAAGATAAAATCGTAGCCGAAGTCGGCAAGGAAAAAATGACAGTCAAACTTTTATCTTTGAATCCTGAACTTGTAGCCGAAGTTACCGCTGCTTATGGCGAAAAAATGACGGCAGCCATCATGACAGAAGAAAAATTGGCTCGTGAGGCCGCTATTGAAGATGTGAAAGCTGAAGCAATCGTGTTCTTCAAAGAAAAGTATCTGGATGACGCCAACTTTGCACAAATCTCCAAAGAAGTCCGCCAAATCGTGGAAGACATGGAAAAAGACGAAGTGCGCCGTTTGATCACAGTCGATAAAATCCGCCCTGATGGCCGTAAAATCGACGAGATCCGTCCGTTAGCTTCAGAAGTCGGTTTATTGCCGCGCGTACACGGTTCCGGATTGTTCACGCGTGGACAGACGCAAGCATTGTCCACTTGTACATTGGCTCCACTGGGCGAACATCAGATTATCGATGGCCTGGGCATGGTAGACAGCAAACGATTCATCCACCATTACAACTTCCCGCAATTCTCGGTCGGCAGCACCGGCAGAGCAGGAAGTCCTGGACGCCGCGAAATCGGCCATGGTGCTTTGGGTGAACGTGCATTGAAACAAGTCATCCCGACTGAAGCCGAGTTCCCTTACACAATCCGTTTGGTTTCGGAAGTATTGGAATCCAACGGGTCCTCTTCACAAGCAAGCATCTGCGCCAGCACGCTGGCAATGATGGACGCGGGTGTACCGATCAAAGCGCCGGTAGCGGGTATCGCGATGGGCTTAGTGATGGAAGGCGAAAACTATACAGTCTTGACGGACATCCAAGGACTTGAAGACCACTTGGGCGACATGGACTTCAAAGTTGCCGGAACAAGCGAAGGCATCACTGCATTGCAGATGGACATCAAAATCCAAGGAATCACAGAACAAATCCTGACTGAAGCATTGATGCAAGCGAAAAAAGCGCGGATGGAAATCCTTGCTGAGCTGACAAGCACGATTGCAGCCCCTCGCGAAGAATTGTCCCAATATGCTCCGAAAATCGAAATGATGCAAATCAAACCTGATAAGATCAAAGTCGTCATCGGTAAGGGCGGGGATACGATCAACAGCATCATCGAAGAAACCGGCGTGAAGATCGACATCGATCAAGACGGCAACGTGAGCATCGCTTCAGCTGATACGGCGATGATTGCCCGCGCTAAACAAATCATCGAAGAGTTGACACATGAAGTGAAGGTCGGCGAAATCTACGAGGGTACTGTAAAACGCATCGAAAAATTCGGCGCATTCGTCGGAATCACAAAAGGCAAAGACGGTATGGTCCACATATCCGAATTGGCTAACGAGCGTGTCAAAGAAGTCGAAGACGTCCTAGCCATCGGCGACAAAGTCAAAGTCAAGGTCATCGAAGTCGATAGACAAGGCAGAATCAATCTTTCCCGTAAAGCACTATTGACTAAGGAAGAAAAGTAAACTGCTTATAACAGAATAATACTGTACGCAAAGAACAGGCATAACCTTCACAAAAAGGCGATGCCTGTTCTTTTTGCGGATGGTAGTTAAGGTCCGCGCTCGTAAGAAAGCCTGCCACAATTATTCTAATAATCCTGACAAATAGAGTAATGTTGATTAATAATAGATTTTAATATTAAATCAATGAATTTTTTTCATAAAAGCGTTATTATAGTGTAAAGAGAAACAAATTTTTACGGTTGCATTTTATGGATATATTTTCTGATTATATCGTCTCCGTTAATGAAAGCGCTTTAAACGCTTTTGTGGTTTCATTATTCGCTTGTGTCCAATCAGCAGCAAAGTCAAATAATGGCTCCGATTTCGCCTCCAGGACTCTTTTGTAGCAAAATTGTGGACATAGCGAAGCTTCCATGTAAGTTTTTGTAACAAATAATGGTATCATCATTATCAGCAACCAATCTGTCGTTCAATCATAAAGAAGCACGAGGTCGTCGGATACACGGGCAGCTCGAAGGCGCAGAAGGACCAAACGGAAACAGCAACGAATCTGGCTGCTCCGGTTCCGTTTGTTTAGAAGAGAACAAAATAAAACAGTAAAGGATGAGTGCAATGGTGCCAGAATCTATTTTCTCGCAAGGTCAAATGCCGACGCTCAAGGAAGTGTTGGCCTCAAGGGAACAACGTGCCTTTTTTGAAGAGGAAATCAGCAAGACAAACGCAAATCAGACGTTGATTTCCCTTAAATGCAATATTCCTGGACCAGTCAAATATAATGCCATCGTAAGGCAGATTTCTGAAATCGGCATCCAAGAAGTCAAAAATGCGATCCAAACAAATAAATGGAAAGTCACCTATGAAAAATTGATGGATTTGGATACAGGGCCGGAATACTTTGTCGTCGTCGATACCTATCCGACTGCTGTGAAGCAAGCCGCCATCATGATAGAAGACGGCAGTTTGCTCGGCCAGCTGTTCACGATCAGCGTGTTTTATCTGGAAGAAGGCAAGATGATCGAGGTGCAGCGAATGGAAATAGGCTATGAACCGAGAACGTGCATGGTTTGTGGGGATGAAGCATTCGAATGCGAAAACGCGAATGTGCACAGCAGGGAAGAAATCCAGAAAAAAATCGAATCCATTCTGCAGGAGGATGGAAGAGTCCGTTTGGATTAAGAAACCCAGTTCAGTTATTGCATCCAGAAAATCCACGGAATCATCGGAAAAAACAAAATAGCCAACAGTCAGCATTCCAAACAGAGAGCCCTGGCGGGGTTTCTGCGTGGAATGTTTTTTTGGATAATTAAAAAATAGATTAAAAATTTCTAATAAAGTATGGTAAAATGCTTAAGTGAAGGATATCCAAATCCTAAAAAAATAGATAGTACAGAAAATGAATGAGTGAGGGATCAATGATGAAAGAGTATAATGTTGCCATTGTAGGTGCTACGGGTGCTGTTGGAGAAAAAATGCTGGGCTTGTTGGAGGATGCTTCTTTTCCGATAAAAAGTTTGAAATTGTTGGCTTCTAAACGGTCTGTAGGCAAAGTGAAGACTTTCCGAGGGCAGGAACTGCAGATTGAAGAAACGACTGATGACTCATTTGAAGGCATCGATATTGCCTTATTCAGCGCTGGGGGCGGCATCACGAAACAATTCTCCCCTGCAGCGATCAAAGCTGGAGCCATCGTCATCGACAATACGAGTGCTTTTCGTATGGATCCGGAAACGCCATTGGTTGTTCCTGAAGTGAATCCGGAAGACTTGCGCAAACACAAAGGGCTGATAGCTAATCCAAACTGCTCCACTATTCAGATGGTGGTGGCTTTGCAACCGATCCGCGAAAAATTCGGTTTGGATCGCGTCATCGTTTCCACGTACCAAGCGGTAAGCGGAGCTGGCCTGCATGCTTTGGAAGAATTGAAAGCTCAAACCCAAGCTGTCCTGAACGGTGAAGAGCCGGTCGCGCATATCTTGCCTTGTGGTGGCGATAAGAAGCATTTCCCGATTGCATTCAATGCTTTACCGCAAATCGATGTGTTCAGCGAAGGCGGCTACACGTATGAAGAGTGGAAAATGATCAATGAAACCAAAAAAATCATGGGAGACAAGGACATCAAAGTCTCTGCTACCTGCGTGCGCATCCCTGTAATGTCCGGACACTCGGAATCCGTCTATTTTGAAGTGGACGATAAAAACGTTTCTGTCGCAGATATCTGGGAAGTGCTGAAAGATGCTCCAGGAGTTGTGCTTCAGGATGACACAGCTAATCAAGTCTATCCGACCGCCCGCGAATCAGTCGGAAAGAATGAAACATTTGTCGGACGTATCCGTAAGGATGTGGATGTCGACAATGGCTTCCATATGTGGGTTGTTTCGGATAACCTGTTGAAGGGCGCTGCTTGGAACTCTGTGCAGATCGCTGAAAAAATGATCGAAATGGGCCTACTGTAGAATTTTTGAATACGGATGAGCAAATCCGCGTCAACTGAAGAATCGGATATGACAGGGCCTGTCAAAGGATGGACCGGGAAGGGTGTTTGGTTAAACACCTTCCCGGTCCGTTCCTTTTGGCAGGTCTTTTTTTGCACTTTCAGAAAACCGGAACAGAAACTGAAGCAAATGCTACAATTTTGCCGATAATCATGTATAATATAACAGAGAGGATATCGGTCACGTTTAGCCGGATGCGAAGAAAACGCGTTCGCTTGTAGACTCTGAAGGAAGCTCGGCAAAGCAGCCGTGCTGATTTTCAGGGACGAAAATACGGAGAAAGGCATTCAAACGATCAATATAGATAACAGCACAGAAAGCTGAAAAATAAGAGGTGGTACAATGAGTAAAGTAAGAATAATTTCTCTCGGAGGTGTGAGAGAAAGCGGTAAAAACATGTATTTAGTGGAAGTGGACGATTTAATTTTTGTATTGGATTGCGGTCTGCTCTATCCGGAAAACGAATTGTTGGGAATTGATGTTGTCATCCCTGATTTCACGTACCTGGAGGAAAACAAAAATAAGATAGCGGGTATTTTCCTGACGCATGGTCATGCGGATGCCGTAGGAGCATTGCCTTATTTATTGCAGAATATCGATGCACCCGTGTTCGGTACAGGTTTGACGATCGCGTTGGCTAAACTGGCGGTTGAATCAACCGGATTGGCTACAGGCTTTGAGGATTACCACATCATCGATGAAAACACTGAAATTGAATTTGAAAATACCAGCGTCCGGTTCTTCAGAACCACGCATACCATCCCTGATTCTGTAGGGATCTGTGTGAAGACGGAAGAAGGCAGTGTCGTCTATACAGGTGACTTCAAGTTTGATCAAAGCGCATCCCCGATGTATCGGACCGATTACGGCAAAATTACGGATATCGGCGAAGGCAAAGTATTGGCACTATTGAGCGATTCCGGAGATGCCGAATCAACTACGGAAAATGTCAGTGACCGCAAGATTGAGGAAGAAATGCTTGATACCTTCATCAATGCTGAAGGACGCATCATCGTGTCCTGTGTTGCAAGCAACATTTTGCGCATTCAGCAAGTTTTTGATGTCGCTCTCCAAGCCAACCGTAAGATCTTTTTGACAGGACCGACTTTGGTCGAAACAGTCGACGTCGCCATGAAACTAGGAAAACTAGTCTTGCCGACTCCAGATCTGCTTGTGAATGTAAAAAACATCAATGATTACCGTGATGGGCAAGTCTTGGTGCTGGAAACCGGCAATAGCGGGGAACCGTTGGAAGCATTGCAACGGATGTCCAAAGGCAGACACAAGCAAGTGAACCTTAAAGAGGGCGATTTGGTTTACATCACGACTACGCCTTCCACAGCGATGGAAACAACAGTCGCAAAAACCAAGAATTTGATTTACCGCGCCGGTGCGTCCGTGCGGGAAATTTCGGGAACATACAAAGCATCCGGACATGCTTCGCCGAACGATCTGAAATTGATGATCAACCTGCTGAGACCTACGTATTTCGTGCCTGTCCAAGGCGAGTACCGGATGCAGGCTGCACATGCCCAGTTGGCGAATGAAGTCGGCATTCCGTTCAAAAACATATTCATCCCCGGCAAAGGCGATGTCATCGAATATGCGAAAGGACGTATGCATATGACGGGACAGGTCCCAGCCGGGAATGTGCTGATCGATGGAATCGGCGTCGGCGATATCGGCAATATTGTCTTGCGCGACCGCAAACTGTTGTCGGAAGATGGCATCTTCGTTGTCGTTGTGACGATCTCCAGAAGATTGAACAAAATTTTGTCGGGTCCGGAAATCGTTTCGCGTGGTTTCGTCTACATGAAAGCCAGCGAAGAGCTTGTCAAGGAAAGTTCGAATATCGTCAGGGAAGTAGTGGAAGATAACCTGCATACGAAAGATTTTGATTGGGCCAAGTTAAAACAAGAGATACGTGACTCGTTGAGCCGTTATCTTTTTGAAAAGACGAAGCGCAAACCGGTCATTTTACCGATCATCATGGAAGCATCCAATTATCAGAAGAAGAGCTGATGCCCGTTTGCCGGAAAAGCAATGAAACGGATCGTTGTTGAAAAGGAGAGATTCATCTTTATGGGTTCTAATAGTACGAAGGCTTGGATCGAGGCAGCTCTGTTTGCTGGGCTCGCGATCGCCTTGGCATACGTGGCCATGCCATTTGGAGAATACACTATTGTTTTTGCTTTGTTGCCGTTGCTTTTCGTTTCCCTCCGCAGAGGAATATTGCTTGGACTGGTTTCAGGAACACTGACCGGCCTCGCTTTGTTTGCGCTCAAAGGAGAGGGGACGGATGTTGCCGCAGATATCCTGACCCAAGCGGCACCGTTCGTTTTCGTGGGCATCGCCGGTTTTTTCGCGAAATTTACGCAACGCACATTGAACAATAAACGTTTCCCGAATGCAGCCTTGAATATAGTGACGGCATCCTTTTTCGGAACGCTTGTCTATTTTGTTTGGGCGCTGATTTCGGACATATTCCTCAGCAAGGAAGCAGTTCCTGCCGGTGTTTCTGATTTTGCACATTTCCTTCCGGGACAGGCGCTATCGTTTGCGGCAACTTTTGCCGTCAGCGCAGTCGTTCTGGTGTTGCTTGCAAAATTCGCTCCTAAAGCGTACATTCCAAAAGGCAGCCGTTTCCTGAGCAGAAAAGAAAAATCGAAACTATTAAATGATTGAAAAATGGAAGGCGAAGGACGGATTTTAATTATCCGGACTTCGTCTTTCTGTTTTTGTGGGCTCGTGTGCTATCATTAGGTGGTAACATGTTTTGTCATTATGTTGATTTGGAGTGGTCATATGAGTATTTGGTCAATAATATTTACGGCAATCATCATTTTAAATACAATCGGTGCAATCATCACCGTCTTTAAAGAAAAAAGAGACGTCGCTGCCACTTGGGCATGGTTGCTGACTTTAAACCTGCTGCCGGTGGCGGGTTTCATCATCTATCTCTTTATAGGGAAAAAGATGTCAAAAGAAAACATCTATGATATGCGCACGCAAAAAAGCTTGGGGATGTCCCAGTTGGCGAAGGTCCAGATTGAGATGTTGGAGGATGAAGATCTGGCGCAAGGTTTGGTCGAAACCGACTATGCACAAAAAACGGCTATCCTGTTCCTGGAAAGTGATGAATCCATTTTGACTAAGGGGAACAAACTTGAAATATTCAAGACCGGTGAAGGTGTGTTTGATGCGCTCGTTCAGGACATCTACAAAGCTGAAGATCATGTGCATATGCTTTATTACACTTTTCGCTCAGACGAGCTGGGGAAACGCATTCTGGCTGCTTTGGAAGACAGGGCAGCAGCCGGTGTGGAGGTTCTTGTCGTTTACGATGCAATGGGATGCAGAGGGAATGATTCAAAATTTTTCAATAACCTCGAAAAATTAGGCGGAAAGACGGAAGTTTTTTTTGGGTCAAAAATACCTTTCGTCAATTTGCGGATGAATTATCGTAATCACCGCAAAATAATGGTGGTGGACGCCAAAGTTGCTTACCTTGGCGGTTTCAATATCGGCGACGAGTATTTGGGGAAAGGGGAACTCGGTGAATGGCGGGACACGCATATGAAGATAGAAGGCAATGCGGTCCTGACGCTTCAAAGCCGATTCTTCATGGATTGGAATGCGGTTGCCAAGCCAAAGAATCGGAAAGATTATGCAGAGGCCTATTTCCCGATTGCCGATAAAAAAGGCGATACAGCCATGCAGATTGTGGCAAGCGGGCCGGATGACGAAGATCAGACCATCAAAATGGGTTTTCTGAAGATGATCAGCCAAGCCAAGGAATCGATCTACATACAGACACCTTATTTTATACCTGACGAGAGTCTGCACGAAATGCTCAAAATCGCGGCCTTATCCGGTGTAAGCGTCAAAATCATGATTCCTTCGAAGCCGGATCATCCTTTCGTCTATCGGGCAACGGAATATTTTGCCAAAGACATCATAGAGTACGGTGCCGAAGTCTATATGTACCAGAACGGTTTCCTGCATTCAAAAGTGATCGTGGTTGACGATGAAATCGTATCGTTAGGTACGGCAAATATGGATGTACGCAGCTTCAAACTGAATTTTGAGATCAATGCCTTTATTTATGATCGTGAAGTGGCCGAAGAATTGATCGCGAATTTTGAAGAAGATCAGGAAAAGTGTATACGCGCAACCCATGATTACTTCGCAAAACAATCGAAGGGCCGGAAATTCAAACAGGCTTTTTCCAGATTGCTGTCCCCGATACTCTAGGGAATTGAAATAAGAAAAGCTGAACGGGTTCGTTCAGCCCTGAAAGAAATTTAGGAAATCGGTCCGACTGAGCATCGAAGAGCGCAATAGGACCGATTTATCTAATTTCCGAAGGGCTAACCCGTGAAGCTAGCCATCATTTTTGGATGCATGAAACACTTTGCAAACCTGTGAAACACCTGCGGTGATGCACTTTTAATTGCAAAAAATTATATACTTTCCTAGTATTATGACAAAAAGGAGTACAAGGCATCTCGTCTTTAACGGAATGCCTTGTACTCCTTTTTGTCTATGAATATATCATCAGCTGATGGGAATCAACCAAGTTGGATGGCCAAGATTTGGCTGATGTTCAGCAGATAAGTCACTTTTTTATCCGCGGTTGTGAACATAACCTGTCTTTTCAGGGTTACGCGGGAATTGAACTTGCCCCATACCAGTGTTCTTGTATATGCTTTCGGTCCCTGTTTTTCTTCGATCACAACATACACAGGGGTGTTATTTTCAAAGGCTTGATTAGCGAAACGGACAACCTGATGAATCGGCATCACTTTATCCAGGATGGCTTCATTGATGGAGTGGACGGACGACAGTGGGCGCAGGTATGATTTTTTGGAAGGAGTTTCGTTATTATTGGATACCGGATAGATGTAGTTTTGCATGTTGGTTCCTCCGAACGTGTGTTTGTCTTGTATACCCATTATAAGAACATTTGTTCTTTTTTGCAAGCTATTTATTTTGCGCGCAAAGAAATTTCAGGAAAGCAGGCGTGCAACTCAGCTTGCAGTTTTGTTGTTTCGGCTGCAACTGGCCCAAAAACTCCTCGTTATCAAGTAAAGTAGCGGCATGGAAAGAACGTGTTGGCCACCCATTAACTTTGAAGGAGGAAAAAAGATACGGACAGTACTTCGAGGAATCACCGTAAAAATTAGGCCACAAAAGAGACTCTCTGAGGAGGGCATGCATTGATGCATGCTTCTTGTGGATTTTTGTTCACAAAATGTTCATTTAACAATTTGAGTAAAATTAAGAAAGTTTCTTCCTATTAGATAATCTGCAGTGATTGTTGAAAACGCTCGAAATCGCGTTCAAATAGATTTGAATGGCCGTTACAATAAATGTATAATGAAAATACTGATTGGAAAAAATTTTTTTCCTAAGGAGAATCAAATAAGGGATGGGGGTGGAATGAAAGATGCAAATATTTGATGAAGTTAAAAAGATTGAGCAGGAAGCAACTGATCTTGAAATGGATTATCAGAACAAACTGCGCAAACTTGAACAGAATACGCAAGATAAAATAGGCGAAATGAAAAGGAATATCGAAAAAGAGTTAGCTACTTTTCAATCCGAAGAACTTGTGAAAAAATCAGAGCAACTGGCAATTCTCAAGAACGCTTCCGCAGAAAGTGAAAAATCGGAAATCGAGAAGTTGCAGACTCGGTTTAAAGCGAAAGAAGAAGAACTTGTGAATGCCGTTATTGGGGAGGTGATGAGGAAATATGGCAATCGCTAAAATGAAAAAAATTACTCTCATTTCTTTTCACGAAAAAAAAGAGCAGCTATTGACGGCTATCCAGACATTGCAAAGCTTAGAAGTCATCGATTTGCCTGCTGCAAAAGAAAATTTGCAATCCTTATCGCCTAAAGAACGAGAGTCAATTGAGCAAAATATCAAGAAGACCGAAAGTTATCTGGAAAATGTCACGGAAGCCTTATCTTTCTTGAAGTCATATCTGAAGAAAGAGTCTTTGATCAAACAGTATACAACCCCTAGACAATCCTTGTCTTTGGAAGAACTGGAAAAGGCTGTTGGCGAATTTTCTTCCGACAATGTTCTGGATAAAGTGTTGGGTCTGAAAGCCGAACAGAAGAAACTCGAAGATGCTAAAAAACATCTTTATGAACAAGAGGATTTCCTGCTTTTATGGAAAAAATTATCATTCAATCCGAGAGATACAGCAGCATTTGAACACATCGCGGTCAAAGTGGGCATGATTCCTCAGACGCTCTCCAACGATTACATCACAAACGTGACTTCCAATTCCTTGGTCTATACGGAAGAAATCTTCCAGAACAAAGATTCATTTGGAGCGGTGATTTTCTATGATCCGTCAAAAGATATTGATGTAAACGCTTTGTTGGACAGCAATCATTTCCAACCTTTAACGTATGAGTATGATTTGCCGCCTGCAGAGGCCTTGGCAGATGTTCAAAGCCGCATTCAGGATAACCGTGGAGCAAACAAACAGTTGTTGGCGGATCTTTCCGACATGAAAGCAGAAGAGTGGCAGTTAATGCTACTGTCCGAGTTTTATTATGCAAAACTGCAGCGGATCAAAAGCCAACAATTATTGGTCAACGAGAAACATCTCTTCGTTATCCAGGGATGGCTTGAGGAAGATAAAGTCAAAGAAATCAAGCTGGCGTTGACTGATACTGTCGCAGAGAATGAATATGCATTGACGGTTGATGATGCTGACGCTTCGGATGTTTCGGTCATTCCAACCGTTTTGAAGAACAATAAGTTGATCACTCCTTTTGAGAATATCACGGCCATGTACAGTTTGCCGAAATATGATGAAATAGATCCAACACCACTATTGACGCCTTTCTATCTCTTGTTCTTCGGAATGATGATTGCGGATGTCGGATACGGTCTGTTGCTCCTTATCGGAACATTGCTGGCATTGAAGTTCCTGAACTTCAATAAAGGTATGCGCACCAATCTGCTGTTCTTTCACATCCTGTCCTATCCAGCCATACTGTGGGGGCTAGTTTACGGCTCTTTCTTCGGAGTTCAATTGCCGTTTGTACTTTTATCTACGAGTAATGACGCCAATACGATCCTGTTGATATCGGTAGTGTTCGGTATTGTTCAGATCATGTTCGGTTTGGGGATAAAAGCCTATCTGTCCTTGCGCGATAAAAATCCGCTGGGCGCGATTTCCGACAGTATCGGATGGTTGGGTATATTTGTGGGCCTTATCTTCATCCTGTTCGGACAGATGCTTTTCCCTAGTCAGATTCTTGTGACCGTTGGTGCTGCAGTTGCCATCACAAGTGCGGTCGCGATCGTGCTTGCTACAGCTATGGCATCAGACAACAAAGCGTTGGGCGTAGGTGCCGGATTGTATAATCTTTATGGAATCACCGGATATATTGGCGACATGGTCAGTTACACACGTTTGATGGCGCTAGGTGTGGCTGGTGGCAGTATTGCGGTTGCCTTCAATATGATCATCGACTTCTTGCCAGTAGGGGCAAGATTCACCATTGGCGCGGTTTTGTTTGTGCTACTCCACAGCGTCAACTTTGGTTTGTCCATGCTGAGCGCATACGTGCACGGCGCACGGCTTGTGTTCGTCGAATTTTTCGGGAAATTTTATGAAGGCGGCGGAAAAGCCTTGGAGCCGTTGAAGACAGAAGAAAAATACATTTACTTAAAAAATAAAAAAGAAGCTTAGTTACTGGAGGAATTATAAAATGGAAAATATGACATGGTTACAATATTTCATCGACAACAATGGTGGTATGATGTTCGCGGCTTTAGGCGTTGCTTTGGCGGTTGGATTGGCTGGTACAGGTTCGGCTAAAGGGGTTGGTATGACAGGTGAAGCTGCGGCTGGCCTGATTAAGGAACAACCAGAAAAATTTGGTAAATCATTGATTTTGCAACTGTTGCCAGGTACCCAAGGTTTGTACGGATTCGTTATCGGCTTCCTGATTTATCTGCAAATGTCACCTGAAATGACCGTCGCTCAAGGTTTGTACTATCTGATGGCCGGACTGCCGATTGCTATCACTGGCTTGACTTCGGGTATTGCTCAAGGCCGTGTATCTACTGCCGGCTTGCAAATCTTGGCTAAGAGAGAAGACCAAAATACAAAAGGGATCATCTATGCGGCCATGGTTGAAACGTATGCAATCCTAGGATTCGTTATCTCATTCTTGATGGTATTGAACGCTTAATTCTCAAAAGCTCCAGAAGAATGAAAGAAAAAGTAAGGAGATGAGAAAGCGTGAAAGATCTACAATCCTTGTCTGAACAGATC
Source organism: Trichococcus patagoniensis (assembly GCF_003051085.1). Classification (GTDB taxonomy): domain Bacteria; phylum Bacillota; class Bacilli; order Lactobacillales; family Aerococcaceae; genus Trichococcus; species Trichococcus patagoniensis. Next base: position 246,195 of record NZ_QAOM01000001.1, read on the forward strand.
CTGAATAAGACAAAAGCAAAAGGACAAAACAAGCTGGAGGATGCTGAAAAAATTTCTGTCGCAAAGATAGAAGAGAGCAGATTGACTCTGGTTGAACAACAAAAGGCGCGCAAAGCTGCCATTTTGAAAAAAGTTGCCAATGATTTTGATCGTGAGCAACAAACATTGAAGAATAAAGAACGCAATGCTGTTTTGAAAGAGAAACAGGTCATCCTTAAATCGGTCTTCCAGCAGGCTTTAGAAAAAATGAACACGTGGGATGAAACCCATTTTGCGCAATTCCTGAACGGTGTGCTTGCTCAGGCTGGCGATTCGAAGGCCTACAGCATTGTTCCGGGCGCAAAATCGATCGCCCACTTTAAGGGAAAAGAGTTGCAGCAACTGTTGGTCAAATATCCGGCTGTCAAGATTTCTGAGGAGTCCATTCCGAATAAAGCCGGATTCATCCTTCAGGAAGGCGGAGTCGACTACAACTATTGCTTCGATGATCTGATCGAAGATGTAAAGAACGACTTTGCAGCAGAGCTGGCAACTTTAGCATTCCAAGACGAAAAGTAAAGGAGGGGCACTATGCAAGAGATTGATTACAAAGGCGTCAATACGATACTTCGCACCTATGAATTAAAACTATTGGCGGAAGCGGATTACGATCGGATGCTGAAAGCCTCTTCTTTAAAAGATGCCTTGGATGTTCTGAAAGGTACCGGTTATGAGTTTGACGAGAAGGAAACACTGGTGAACAAAAATTTCGAAGGTTTTCTCATGAAACATCTGGCAGAGGTCTATCAGGACTTGTTCAGCATCACGCCGGTTGCTGAGATTGTGGAATTATTCGCGTTGCGCTATACCTATCACAACCTGAAAGTGTTATTGAAACAACGTTTTTCGGGGGAGGATCTGGAGCAGCTGTTGATACCTATCGGCAAATATTCCATCGGCAGTCTGAAGAAATTGGTCGAAACCGGCGACGGCAACGACGAACATCCGATTCTGATAGAAGGTGTTCAAGAGGCGATCCGCGATTTCGATGAAGGTCATCGCATCGAAGCGGCCACTATCTTTATGGATACTTATTATTTCAGGCATCTGCGCTCCATCAGCGACAAGATCCAACATCCGAGCATCACGAAAATGGTGGACGGCATAATCGACCTCTATAATCTTTCGACTTTGATCCGGAGCCTGAAACAAAGTAAGCCCCGCGGTTTTCTCTATACGGTCTTATCCAGTTCCGGTTCGATTTCGAAACGCGATTTGATTGAAGAATCGATCAACGGGCCAAGCGCGGTCATGCGCAAGCATTATTTCAGTAAAGAATACGGCACGCGCTTATCCAATATGATTTCCGAAACAACAAATGAAGTGGATACACAGAAGCTGGATAAACTCGTGGATGAACTGACCTATGAATTGGTTGCGGAAGGCTTGTACCAGCCATTTGGTCCGATTCCCTTGTTGGGTTATCTGTTTGCCAAAGAAAAGGAAGTCACCAATATCCGCCTGATTTTAGTGGGTAAAGACAATCAGATAGATGAACAAATATTGAGAGAGAGGATGCGACCTGTATATGGCTCATAATATTGCAGTTGTGGGAGATAAAGATTCCATCCTTCCTTTTAAGATTTTGGGTTTCGCAGTATTTGCATGCCATAATGCCCAGACTGCCCGTGAAACGGTAGATCGCCTGGCGATGGAGAATTATGGGATCATTTATCTGACGGAAGAAATGGCAAAAGAAATACCTGATACAGTAAGCAGGTATGACAGCAGTGTCCAACCAGCCATCATCCTGATTCCGAACCATAAAGGTACGTTGAATATCGGGAAAAGCCGCATTCAGGAGAATGTGGAAAAAGCAGTTGGACAGAATATCTTATAATTTGGAGGGGACTTTTTTGAAAAATGGAAATATAATAAAAGTTTCCGGACCTTTAGTTATGGCGGAAGGAATGGAAGAAGCGAACATCCAAGATATTTGCCGCGTCGGCGAATTAGGATTGATCGGCGAAATCATCGAGATGCGTAATGATGTCGCATCCATTCAAGTTTACGAGGAGACTTCCGGTATTGGTCCTGGGGAACCGGTAATCACAACAGGGGAAGCTTTGTCGGTCGAATTGGGACCAGGCATCCTGTCGCAGATGTTTGACGGGATCCAGCGTCCTTTGCATACGTTCCGTGAAATTACCCAAAGTAACTATTTGGTGCGTGGGACCGATATCCCACCATTGAAGAGAGAAAACGTCTGGGAATTCAAAGCCACGAAGAAAGTCGGCGATCACGTCATAGCCGGTGATATTGTCGGTACCGTGCAGGAGACGAAAGTCATCGAGCACCGGATCATGGTTCCTTACGGCATCTCCGGTAAGCTGACTGCCATCCAGGATGGCAGCTACACTTTGGATGACACGGCATATGTCATCGAAACCGAAGAAGGCCCGAAAGAATTGACTATGCTGCAAACATGGCCAGTCCGTCGCGGACGTCCGTTCAAGCAAAAAATGAACCCGCACACGCCGATGGTTACCGGCCAACGGGTCATCGATACGTTCTTCCCGATCACAAAAGGTGGAGCAGCCGCTGTTCCTGGGCCTTTCGGAGCAGGGAAAACCGTCGTACAGCACCAAATCGCAAAATACAGTGATGTGGACATCGTAATTTATGTCGGTTGCGGCGAACGCGGTAATGAAATGACTGACGTATTGAACGAATTTCCGGAATTGATCGATCCGAACACGGGCGAATCATTGATGGAGCGTACGATCCTTATCGCCAACACCTCCAACATGCCGGTTGCGGCGCGTGAAGCATCCATCTATACAGGCATCACGATCGCGGAATATTTCCGTGACATGGGTTACAGTGTAGCGATCATGGCGGACTCGACATCCCGTTGGGCAGAGGCCTTGCGCGAAATGTCGGGCCGTCTGGAAGAGATGCCTGGTGATGAAGGCTATCCAGCCTACCTAGGAAGCCGTGTAGCAGAGTATTATGAACGGGCAGGACGAGTGTTGGCTTTGGGGTCGGAAGATCGTGAAGGAAGCATTACGGCCATTGGAGCGGTATCGCCTCCTGGTGGTGACACCTCTGAACCGGTAACCCAAAATACATTGCGGGTCGTTAAAGTTTTCTGGGCGCTTGATGCCAATTTGGCACAAAAAAGACATTTCCCATCCATGAACTGGCTGACTTCCTATTCCCTTTACAATACCGAAGTCGGGGAATATCTGAACAATGCCTTACAGACAAAATGGTCAGAGATGGTTCAACATGCGATGAACCTTCTGCAGGAAGAATCGGAATTGGAAGAAATCGTCCGTTTGGTCGGTATCGAATCCTTGTCCGAAAAAGACCGCATGACAATGGCGGTCGCGGAATCGCTGCGTGAGGACTATCTGCAGCAGAACGCTTTCGATGATGTCGATACTTACACTTCCCGCAACAAGCAATTGGCGATGCTGGATATGATTCTGGACTTCGAAACAGAAGCGCGTGAAGCGATGCGTTTAGGCGCTTACTTCAATGAAATCATTGAGGGCACAGTTGAATTGCGCGACCGGATCGCAAGAAGTAAATACATCAGGGAAGAAGACCTTGCCGAAATGAAGAACATCAAGGCAGACATGAAGAAAAGATTGCATGAAATCGTTGCGGAAGGAGGGATGACGCACCATGCTTAAGGAATATAAAACAGTAACCGAAGTTGTAGGCCCGTTGATGGTTGTAGAGCAGATCGAGGGAGTCAAATTCGACGAATTGGTTGAAATCCAAATGCAAAACGGCGAAATCCGCCATGGTCAAGTTTTGGAAGTCAGCAAAGATAAAGCGATGGTGCAAATCTTTGAAGGCCCAAGCGGAATCAACATCAAAGACACCAAAGTCCGCTTCCGAGGAAAACCTCTTTCCATAGCTGTTTCTGAGGATATGGTAGGCCGTGTGTTCGATGGGATGGGCAATCCGATTGATGGCGGCCCGGAAATCATCCCGGAAATGAACTTGGATGTGAACGGACAGGCAATCAACCCTGTAGCGCGTGACTATCCGGATGAGTTCATCCAAACGGGTATTTCCGCCATCGATCACCTGAACACACTCGTAAGAGGACAAAAACTTCCTGTTTTCTCCGGTTCAGGTTTGCCGCATAAAGAATTGGCTGCACAAATCGCCCGCCAAGCGACGGTTTTGAACAGCGATGAAAAATTTGCGGTTGTATTTGCGGCCATGGGGATCACTTTTGAAGAAAAAGAATATTTCATGGAAGATTTCCGCAAGACAGGGGCGATCGATCGCTCAGTCATGTTCATCAACTTGGCGAACGACCCAGCCATCGAACGTATTGCCACACCAAAAATGGCTTTGACGGTCGCGGAATATCTGGCCTACGAAAAAGACATGCACGTCCTGGTCATCATGACTGACATGACCAACTATTGTGAGGCTTTGCGTGAAATTTCGGCAGCCCGTCGTGAAGTGCCGGGTCGCCGTGGTTATCCAGGGTACCTGTATACGAACCTTTCCACCTTGTATGAGCGTGCAGGCCGTATCATCGGCAAAAAAGGCTCCGTGACCCAAATCCCGATCCTTTCCATGCCGGAGGATGACATTACGCATCCGATCCCGGATTTGACCGGGTACATCACAGAAGGCCAGATCATCCTTTCGCGTGAGTTGAACAACTCAGGCATCAAGCCGCCGATCAACGTGCTGCCTTCCCTTTCACGTCTGAAAGACAAAGGTACCGGTGAAGGCAAGACAAGAAAAGACCATGCTCCAACCATGAACCAGTTGTTCGCGGCTTACGCAAAAGGAAAACAGGCAAAAGAATTGGCTGTCATCCTAGGGGAGTCCGCCTTGTCCAAGACGGACAAACTGTATGTGCAGTTCACGAAACGTTTCGAGGAAGAATACATCAATCAAGGATTCTATACGAACCGAACGATCGAAGAGACTTTGGCTTTGGGTTGGGAACTGTTGTCCATCCTGCCGGTAACGGAACTTAAGAGAATCAAGAGCGATATGATCGATGAGTTTATGCCGAAGGGAGAGTGATCGTCCATGGCTAGATTGAATGTAAAGCCAACCCGGATGGAACTGTCCAACCTGAAATCGCGTCTGGTGCTATCCACCCGCGGCCATAAATTGCTGAAGGATAAGCAAGATGAACTGATGCGTCAATTCATCAATCTGATCCGCGAAAACAATATCCTGAGGGATGAAGTCGAAAAAGAACTGACCGCCTCCATGCGTTCTTTCGTGGTAGCGAAGTCGCTTCTGAATGAGGCTTTCATTGAAGAATTGTTCGCTGTACCCGCTACGGCGGTTGAATTGGACATCCAAGAAAAAAACATCATGAGTGTCGTCGTTCCCCAAATGAACTTTTCGATAGCCGACAAAGACGATAAATCCACGGATTTGCAGTACGGCTACGTAAACTCAAACGGTGAACTGGATGATGCAATCAAAAAAATCGAAGACATCCTTCCGAAATTGCTTAAATTATCGGAAATCGAAAAAACATGCCAACTGCTTGCCGATGAGATCGAAAAGACAAGAAGGCGCGTAAATGCATTGGAATACAAAATGATTCCGCAGTTGCAGGAGACGATCCGTTACATCCAAATGAAACTCGAGGAGAACGAACGCTCCAGCATCGTCCGAATGATGAAAGTCAAAGACATGGGCGCTTCATGATGCCGCAAGAACAAGACAGGGATATCCTTGTCTTGTTCTTTTGTCTTTCCGGCGCTTTTGTGAGGCAACCGCGTCCCATTCAGGAGTGCCGTTGCTGAAAACGTTAACTAACAAAATGTTGGCGGAAGACTCCAGTAAAGGTTTTAACCTTGACGAAATTGTGTTAAACTATGAAATAATAAACAGAATGCCGCATTAGGCTGTACGATGCTGTAAAAATATAATTGGATGGTGGGCATTAAATGACAGAAAAAGGATTGTTGATTGTCTTATCCGGACCTTCGGGAGTAGGCAAAGGGACTGTGAGACAAGCAATTTTTTCTCGTGGTGAACGGGAGTTCATATATTCAATTTCCGCTACGACCCGCAAAGCGCGCGAAGGGGAAGTGGATGGCAAAGATTATTTCTTCAAGGAAAGAGAAGAATTCGACAGAATGATCGCCGATAATGAACTGTTGGAATATACCGAGTACGTTGGGAATTACTATGGTACGCCAATCGACTATGTAAGAAGAACGTTGGATACGGGAAAAGATATTTTTCTGGAGATCGAAGTTCAAGGTGCCATGCAAGTGAAGGAACGGATGCCTGAAGGGATATTCATCTTCTTGACCCCTCCTGATATGACCGAATTGGAATCACGGATCGTAAATCGCGGTACGGATGAGTCGCCGATCATCAAGCAAAGAATGGAAAAGGCTATTGAAGAGCTTAGTTTGATGCGGTATTATGATTATGCGGTAGAAAACGACACAGTAGAGAATGCGGTACAGAAAGTGCTTGGCATCATCCAAAGCGAACACTTGAAAGTTTCACGGATTCTGGATACCATCTGTGCGGATGAAAGGGAGTAAAATATTATGATGTTATATCCTTCGATCGATAAATTGTTGGAGCAAGTGGATTCAAAATATTCAATGGTCATTCTTTCAAGCAAAAGAGCGCATCAATTGCATGATCGCTCCGAGCCTTTATTGGACACTTACCAGTCATTCAAGAATGTCGGACGTGCGCTGGAAGAAGTAGTTGCCGGCGAATTGGAAATCGATCCAAAATCCATCATCCCTGAAAGATAATAGAATAGGAATGAAAAAAGACTACTGTTTTTGAACTTCAAAATCAGTAGTTTTATTTTTTTGATGCCGAAGCAAATTATAAAGCATTTTTAAACCAAAAGTGCATCACCGTAGGTGTTTCACAGGTTCGCAAAATGTTCCGTGCTTCCCAAAATGATGTCCAGCTTCACAGGTTAGCCCTTCGGAAATTAGATAAATCTGACCCATTGCGCTCTACGATGCTCATTCAGGGCCAGATTTCCTAAATTTCTTTCAGGGCTGAACGAACCCGTGCAGCTTTTCTGATTCCGAAAATCTCAGGGAAGACTTTATCGGCATAATTTAGTAATATAATGGTTAGAATATGAAGGGGAGGGCTTTATTTGCAAATTGCAAAAGTGATTGTCGATATACCTGCAATGCAGACCAATCGTCCCTTTGATTATGCGATCCCTCCTGCTATGGAGCATAAATTAGGCAAGGGCATGCGCGTTGAGGTGCCTTTCAACAAGCGCATCATCCAAGGGTTCATCACGGAAATTTCTGATCACACCGATTTTGAAGGGGAACTGAAAGAAATCATCCAACCATTGGATATCGAGCCTGCATTGACCGAAGAACTGCTTCTGTTGGGCGAGGAAATGGCGGAAACCGTTTATGCCTATCGGATCCATTGTTACCAGACGATGTTGCCGCCTTTGATGAAGGCGAAGTACGAAAAAGAAATTGAGATTGTCGATGAATTGGACGAGGGCACCTTCTACGGACTTTTTCAAGGGAAAAGCAAAATGAGTTGGGAAAATGCCGTCGACCGTGGTATTTTGCCGCAACTGATCGAATTGAAGCGAGCCGGGAAGATTGAAGTCAATTACATCCTGAAAAACCAGGCGAAGGCAAAAACGGTGCAGGTCTATTATTCCGATCTGGAAATGGACAGTCTGGAAGACGCCTACCGCAGCCTGAAAAAATCAGCTAAGCAACAGCAAGCCTTGTTGGCGGCAATCATGTCCATGAACGGAACCCCGTTGACGTCCAAGGAATACAAGGATCAATTCGACATCGGTTCAAGCGCAATCCGGACCGGCGTAGAGAAGGGTTGGCTCAAAGCAGCGGACCGAGAAATACTCCGGGATCCTTTTAAGGATAGGCTATTCCAAAAAACCGAAGCGCTGCCCCTTTCGGACGAACAAACGGCAGCTTTTCAGACGATGGGTGCCAGCATCAGGGAAGAACGGCATGAGATTTTTCTGCTGCAAGGCGTTACGGGAAGCGGAAAAACCGAAGTCTACCTTCAATTAATCGCTGAAGTGATCAAACAAGGCAAGACCGCCTTGATGCTCGTCCCCGAAATCGCTTTGACTCCGCAGATGGTCAACCACTTCAAGAGCCGCTTCGGAAACCGCGTGGCAGTGATGCACAGTGCGTTGTCAGCGGGGGAGAAATACGACGAGTGGCGCAAAATCCACCGCGGCGATGCCGATGTCGTAGTTGGCGCGCGTTCTTCCATTTTTGCCCCGGTTGAGAATCTCGGCATCATCATTATGGATGAAGAACACGAGAGCACGTACAAGCAGGACGAAAATCCGAAGTATCATGCCAGGAACATAGCAATCTGGCGCGGGCAGCACAACCATTGCCCGGTTGTCTTGGGCAGCGCCACGCCTTCGCTGGAGTCGCGGGCAAGAGCGCAAAAAAAGGTTTACACATTGGTCGAATTGAAGGGACGCTTCAATCAGCGCGCGCTGCCCCAAGTCGAGATTGTCGATATGCGTGATGAGTTCAAAGCGAACAACCGCAGCAGTTTTTCCATGGTGCTGCAGGAAAAGATCACGGATCGTCTACAGAAGAAACAGCAGATTGTGCTGATGCTTAACAAAAGAGGCTACTCCTCTTTCATCATGTGCCGGGATTGCGGCTTTGTCCTAGAGTGCCCGAACTGCGACATCAGTCTGACTTTACATATGGACAGCAAAACGATGAAATGCCATTACTGCGGCCATGAGGAAGAAATCCCCAACACCTGTCCGAAATGCAAGGGCCACAATTTCCGTTATTACGGCACGGGAACCCAAAAAATCGAGGAAGAACTGCAGATGCTCTTCCCTGATGCGCGCATTTTGCGTATGGATGTGGACACCACCCGCAAGAAAGGCGGCCACGAGGCTATCCTGTCGGCATTCGGAAGAGGAGAGGCCGACATCTTGCTGGGTACGCAGATGATCGCAAAAGGATTGGACTTTCCGAACATCACGTTGGTCGGCGTCATCAATGCGGATACTTCATTGGGGCTGCCGGATTTCCGGTCTTCGGAAAGGACGTTCCAGCTGCTGACCCAAGTCAGCGGACGGGCAGGTCGTGCGGAGTTGTCCGGTGAGGTGGTCGTGCAATCCTACAATCCGGATCATTACGCCATCCTGTTTGCCCAACAACATAATTACGAAGGCTTTTACCGTACCGAGATGTCGCTCCGGCATAAAGCGGGTTATCCGCCTTATTTTTACACCGCGCTCATCACCGTAAGCAACCCCGACGAAAAGAAAGCGCAGAAGAAAATTTATGAAATCCATGAGATTCTTCAAAAAAAGCTTGAGCCTGACACGATCATGCTCGGGCCATCCAAAGGGTCCATCGCGAGAGTGAACAACCGCTATTATTTTCAGATATTAGTGAAATACAAACAGGAAACCAAACTACATCCGGCATTGAAACAGATTTTGGATGAGTCACAAAAAGAAAATGCACGCGGTCTCTATATTTCGATCGATTCAGAGCCGGTCAATTTCTTCTAGGAGGTATACAAATGAAAAAAATCATTTTTATGGGCACCCCGGAATTTTCAGTGCCCATTTTAGAGGCTTTATTGCAGCATGAGTATGATGTGATCGCAGTTGTCACCCAACCGGACCGCCCGGTAGGCAGAAAGAAAATATTGACGCCTTCTCCGGTGAAGGAAGCCGCACTGAAGCATGGTCTGCCGGTCTATCAGCCGGAAAAAATTTCCGGTTCACCCGAAATGGATGAGCTGCTTGCCTTGAAGCCGGATCTGATTGTGACAGCGGCCTATGGGCAATTTTTGCCGGTCAAGCTGCTGAACGCTCCGCGTTTCCGCTCCATCAATGTGCATGCTTCTTTGTTGCCGAAATATCGCGGAGGTGCACCGGTACATTACGCCATCATCAACGGGGAAAAAGAGACCGGCGTCTCCATCATGTACATGGAGAAAAAAATGGATGCCGGGGCTGTGTTGGCGCAAAAAGCCATACCCATCACCGAGGCAGATGATGTCGGGACGATGTTTCTGAAGTTGAGCGAACTGGGCAAAAATCTCTTGATCGATACATTGCCTGATTTTTTCCAAGGCAAACTTGTGCCGCAAGAACAGGATGAATCTGCAGCCACTTTTTCGCCGAACATCAAGCGCGAAGAGGAACGCATCGATTGGTCCAAAACGGCCGCGCAAGTGGCCTGCCAAGTCCGGGGCATGCGTCCATGGCCAGTGGCGCATACGCTTTTGGACGGGCAAAGGATCAAAGTATGGGCTGGACAGGCTGTCGAACCTACTACGAACGATGAACCCGGAACAGTGTTTGCAACAGACAAGGAAGCTCTGTATGTGGCATGCGGGGAAGGCACAGTCTTCAAAATGACGGAACTGCAACCTGCCGGAAAAAAACGCATGTCAGCGGCAGACTATTTGCGCGGCAGCGCCTGTGAAATCCATGAAGGCACAAGGTTTGAAGCGGATGGACAATAAACTTAAAAACAAAATCAAGCACACAGTCCGTTATCTGGCTGTCGATATATTGGAAAGCGTAGAGAATGAAGGTGCGTATTCCAATCTGCTGCTGAACAAAGTCATTCAATCCGAAAAGTTGTCACCAAAAGATGCCGGCTTATTGACTGAGATTGTCTATGGCGTCATCCAGCGAAAAATGACTTTGGATTATGGCCTTTCTGCATACATCAAGGATCCCAAAAAACAACTTTCTTGGGTCACTAATTTATTGCGTGTCTCCGCCTATCAGATGGTCTATTTGACGAAAGTTCCGGATCATGCCGTCCTTTTCGATGCGGTTGAGATAGCTAAAGCTAAGGGCCATGCGGGCATCGCCAGTTATGTGAACGGCGTACTGCGGAATGTGCAGCGGAATGGGCTGCGCGATTGGAAATCGATCAGCAATGCCAAGAAACGCATCAGCGTAGGGGCCAGCTTGCCGAAGTGGCTCGTCGCCTATTTCATTGAAAAAATCGGTATCGAGGAGACCGAAAAAATGGCTTTTTCTTTATTGGAAGATCCATTCGTATCGGTCAGATTGCAGTCACAGGCAATGTCCCGGGAAGAAGCTCTTGAACTGTTGCAAACAGATGGTTATGATGTGGTCCCAAGTCCGGTTTCACCTTCGGGCATCCGGATCCGCGGCGGAAAAATCGTTGACTCCCCGTTATTCAAAGAGGGCGTCCTTACGATTCAGGACGAATCGAGCCAATTGGTCGCACCGGTTGGAGAACTGGAAAAGGATTTTCTGGTTTTGGACAGCTGTGCCGCACCGGGTGGGAAGACGACGCACATGGCAAGTTATCTCTCGGCTTCGGAAAACGGCAAAGTCATCGCTTTGGATATGTATGAGCACAAGATAAGCTTGATCAACCAAAATGCCGATCGGCTGCATGTAGCCGATCGCATCGAAACCCGGGTGATGGATGCAAAAGAAGCAGGCAAAGCATTTGCACCGGAATCCTTTGACGCCATCTTCGTGGATGCACCCTGTTCGGGGTTGGGGTTGATGCGCAGAAAGCCGGAAATCAAATATGTGAAAAATGCGCAGGACTTTTTGGACTTGCATCAAGAACAACTTCGGATACTGGACTCTGTAAGTTCGTTGCTAAAAAAAGGTGGACGTTTAGTGTACAGTACATGTACACTAACTAAAGAAGAGAATCAAATGACTGTCCAGACATTCATTGAAAATCATGCCGAATTTGCAATCGTCCCGGTACGCTCCGATTATTTGGATAAAAAATCTTTCACTCCTGAAGGATTTGTGCAGATATATCCGCATGATTACGGAACTGATGGATTCTTCATCAGCTGTATGGTAAAAAGGTAAATGATAAGAAAGAATTGAGGGGAAAGAATGCAGATAGCCTTCAAAAGTGATAGAGGCAAAAATAGAGCAATCAATCAAGATTATGTGAGTTATTTCGTGAATGAAGCCCAGCAGCCGCTCATGATCGTATGCGATGGCATGGGTGGCCATAAGGCTGGCGATGTCGCCAGCGAAATGGGGGTATCCCATCTGGGTGCAGCTTGGAAAGGATCCCGTTTCACGAACAGCGAAGAACTGTCCCGTTGGCTGATCGCCAACATCCAGCGCGTCAATGATCTGGTTTTTCAAAAATCGTTGGATTACAGCGACCTGGATGGAATGGGTACGACTTTGGTGGCGGCAGCCGTCGTGGGCAAGGAAATCATTATTGCCAATATCGGCGACAGTCGGGCTTATGTCTACAGAAATTATAAACTCCGTCAAATCACGGAAGACCATTCCTTGGTGAATGAATTCATCAAATCAGGGGAAATAACCCCGGAAGAAGCGCAGCATCATCCAAGAAAGAACATTTTGACGCGCTCCTTGGGCGTTTCCCGGAAACTGGATATCGATATCATGGCCATGCCGCTTGTGCAGGGGGATCTGTTGTTGCTTTGCTCCGATGGGTTGACCAACATGATGGATGATGAAGAGATCGCCCAAATTCTGAAGGATTGGCTTCCTCTTGAAGAAAAAGTCCTTTCATTGGTCGATAAAGCGAATGAGGCTGGCGGTCTGGACAACATCACAGCCCTTTTGGCTGATTTTACGGATAGAGAGGGGGAAGCGCTGTGGAGGCAGGAAAGAAATTAGGCGGCCGCTATAAAATCGTCCGGCATATCGGAAGCGGCGGGATGGCGAACGTTTACCTGGGCCATGATCTGATTCTGGATCGCCCGGTCGCCATCAAAGTATTGCGCTTTGACTTCCGCGACAACAAGGATGCCCTGCGCCGTTTCCAACGTGAAGCCCTCTCAGCCACCCAATTGATCCATCCCAACATCGTAGGTGTGTATGATGTGGATGAAGAAGATGGCTTGCAATACATCGTGATGGAATTCATCGATGGCACGGATCTGAAAAAATACATCGACATTCAAGGCAGGGTTTCGCCGGAGAAGTCGATCCATATCATGCACCAAGTTTTGTCGGCTGTGGCATTGGCCCACAAAAACCGGATCATCCATAGGGACATCAAGCCACAGAATATTCTGATCGATAATCAAGACCGCATCAAAATTACCGATTTCGGCATTGCGGTTGCGTTGTCGGAAACATCGATCACCCAGACGAATACGCTGTTGGGCTCCGTTCATTACTTGTCTCCTGAGCAAGCCAGAGGCAGCATGGCCACTTCAAAATCAGACATCTACGCTTTAGGGGTTGTCCTGTATGAATTGCTCAGCGGGACGGTTCCTTTCGATGGGGAGTCGGCCGTCAGCGTCGCCCTCAAGCATTTTCAGGAACCGATGCCTTTCATCCGGGAAAGCCATCCGGAGATTCCTCAAAGTTTGGAAAATGTCATTCTGAAGGCCACGGCGAAAGAACCGCTGGACCGTTACGCTACCTGTGAAGAAATGATGGCGGATCTCGATACTTGCCTGAATGAGGAACGCTTGCACGAAGCACCTTTTATGCCGGTATCCTTGTTGCAGGAAACTAAAGTACTCACCCCCCTATCCGCTGAAGTAGTGGCCAAAGCGGACAGCGGTAATACGCTCGTTTCGCCGCCACCGAGCGTGAAAGCTGAACCGATCCACGAATACGAGTCAGGGCGAGAGGCAGCTGGAGGCAAGAAAAAACGAAAGAACTGGACATTCGTTCTCTTCGGAGTGTTGCTGCTGGGCCTGATCGCCAGCTTTTTCCTCTTCTTTTACAATAACCAGGAAGCAGATGCGCTGACTGTTCCGGATGTGTCCAATATGGATCAAGCCAGCGCACGGCTCGCATTGGAAGACGCAGGATTGGTTTTGGGGGATATAACGGAAGAACACAGCGATGAAGTCGAAGAAGATGCAGTCATTGAAACATCACCAAAAATCGGTGCAGCTGTTGAAGCCGGCGCTGAAATCGACCTGATTATCAGTCTGGGCGAGGAATTGTTCACGCTTCTCGACTATGAAGGCCAAGAATATGAAAGTGTTCTGGAAGACTTGCGTAAAGAAGGCTTTACGATCGAAAGGACACACGAATTCAGCAGCGAAGTCGCTGCAGGCAATATCATCAGCCAAAGCTTAGCGCCTGGCGCGGAAGTGAGGCCAAGCGAAACTACGCTGTCTTTTCTTGTGAGCGACGGAAATGAATCCTATACGATGCGCGATCTATCGGGGTATACGCGAAAAAGCGTCGAGGATTATGCAGGGCAATACGGGCTCGCATTGACGGTCACTGAAGCTTATTCAGATACGATTGCTGCCGGCCTGGTGATAAGCCAGAGTCTCGCCGGTGGGACGGCTTTTGTATCCGGCGATGCCTTGAGTGTGGTGATTTCGATAGGTCCTGAAGAGCCGCAAGTTGTTTCCTTCAGCCGCACCATTACGATTCCTTATCTCGCAGCAGCCGTGTCGGAACCTGTTTCCGAGAGCAGCAACAGTCAAGGCAGTGGAAATGCGGACAGCAATGCAGCCATCGGTAGCTCTTCTGATGAGCCGAACCATATCGTCATCTACATAGGGGACGAAGATCATGCCCTCAGTGACGTATTCCGTGAGTTCGATATAGCGGCGGATGAGGTCGTGACGTTGAATTTCCGTATTCTGGAAGGCAGCTCCGCTTCCTACCGGATCGAAAGGGATGGCGAAGTCATCAACGAAGCTTCTGAACTAACACAATAGAAACAAATAGGCTACAAAAAATGACAAACATCAAAATGGTTTGTCATTTTTTTATAGAACAGTGTAGAATAGAGAGAAAGAACTAAACTAGGAGGCGTTGTCGATTTGCAAAAAGGACAAGTCAGGAAAGCAATAAGCGGATTTTATTATGTGTATGTGGACGGTCAAACGTATCAGACGAGAGGAAGAGGGAACTTCCGCGTGAAAAACATGGCTCCGCTTATTGGGGATTTTGTCGATTTCGAAAGTGACAACTTAACGGAGGGCGTTCTGCTGGACATCTACCCAAGGAAAAATGAATTGATTCGCCCGACAGTGGCGAATGTCGATTTTGGCGTCATTGTGATGTCGGCGATCGAACCCGATTTTTCTTCCTATCTGGTGGATCGTTTCTTGGTTTACCTGGAAGCAAACAACATCAGTCCCATCATCTACGTTACGAAAATTGATCTGTTGGATGAAAAAGCTAAGACGGACATGCTTCAGTACAAAGCCTATTATGAATCGATCGGATACAAAATGATTTTATCGGATTATCCTGAAGGAGCCTCGTCTTTGGAGTCGCTGGTCAGGACCATGGGCAAAGGGATGGCGGTGTTTATGGGCCAATCCGGCGCCGGGAAATCCACTTTGTTGAATCAACTGATGCCCGAATTGGATTTGCTGACAGGCGAAATCTCGACCGCCTTGGGCAGGGGCCGCCATACGACGCGGCATGTCGAGTTGCATCCTGTTGGGGAGGCTCTGATTGCCGATACCCCTGGTTTCAGTACAATCGACTTGATCGACATTGAAGCGGTCGATCTGCCTTCCTTTTTCCCGGACTTTGAAGCGCTGCGCGATCAATGCCGATTCGGCGGCTGCATGCACATCAACGAGCCGAATTGCAGGGTGAAAGAGGCCGTTGCCTCCGGAGAGGTTGCCCCATACAGATACGAACACTATCTGCAATTCCATGAGGAAATCGTCGGACGCAAACCGATGTACATAAAAAAAAATAAGAGATAAGGTGTGTGTGAAAATGAAAATTGCTCCATCCATATTAAGTGCTGATTTCGCGAATTTAGAGCGGGATGTCAAGTTGGTCGAACAAGCTGGTGCCGATTATATCCACATCGATGCCATGGACGGCCAATTCGTCGCCAATTTGACGTTGGGCCCAAATGTTGTGCAGGCAATCCGTCCGCACACAAAATTACCGTTGGATTGCCATTTGATGGTAAACACACCCGAAAATTTGATCCCGGCTTTCGCCAGAGCCGGCGCCGACATCATCACAATCCACGCGGAAGCTACGGCGCACATCCACGGCGCGATCCAGATGATCAAAAATGAAAACATTGCGGCCGGCGTCGTCATCAATCCGGGCACAAGCGTAGACGTCATCAAACCCGTTTTGGGCGATGTCGATATGGTGCTCGTCATGACAGTCAACCCGGGCTTTGGGGGCCAAGGCTTCATCGAAAGCACGTTGGACAAAATCCAAGAGCTGGCTTCTTTGCGCGAAAAGCATGGCTATCATTACGAAATCGAAGTCGATGGCGGCATTACACATGAGACGATCGTCAAGTGCATCAAAGCAGGTGCGGATGTATTCGTAGCCGGTTCCTACATTTATGACGATGAAAATCCAGCAGCGGCCATCAGCCGATTGAAGGATGCTTGCCATAATGCGGTCTGAGAAAGTGGTGATTGTGGTCGGCGGCGACCAGACGGATGTCGCCGCCTTGGTCCACCGTTTTTCGGAAAGTCATCGGTTGATCGGTGCGGACCGCGGAGCATTGACTCTTGCCGAGCTGCGCACACATTTCGATGCGGCCATCGGGGATTTTGATTCCGTCACCCCGCAAGAAATGGAAGAAATCAAAAAGAAAAGCCGCGTCTGCCGCATCCTTCCTGCGCAAAAAGATGAAACGGATACTGAGGCGGCCATTGCCTATGCGATCGAAACGTTCAATCCGGAAGAAATCATTCTTCTGGGTGCCTTCGGAGGGCGTTTGGACCATCTGATGAGCAATTTGTGGTTGGCGTTCCATCCGGTCGTGAAAGGGATGGCAGGCAGAATCAGCCTAATGGATCGGCATAACACCTTGCGGTTTTATATGCCCGGCAGTTATGTGCTGGAAAAAGAAACGGATAAAAAATATTTGTCGTTCATTGGCATGACTCCCATCAAGAAATTGACCCTGACGGGAGTTGTCTATCCTTTGAACGGAAAAGATTACGATTACCCGATCGCTTTGGTCAGCAACGAGTTTGAAGAGGCCGAGATGCATTTTTCTTTTGAAACCGGTGTTCTGGCCGTCATCCAAAGTGCTGACAAACGCAAATAAAGCAAAGAGGCCGCGGCCTCTTTGCTTATTTTTCTGAACGGTAAACAAAAAAAAGGGTTCTATAATAAATGGTGTTGATGAAGTAAATTTCATCAACACCTTTTTTGTGAAAAGTGCAAAAAAAAGGACAAATGAAATACTCTGTTAAAATAAAGGTGACTAAGCCAGATATTTTAAGGAGTGATTTCATTTGTC
>NZ_QAOM01000002.1 GCF_003051085.1 Trichococcus patagoniensis
TTTTTGTTGGTTTTTTCTCCAAATCAATCATACAAAAAATTTGGGGTTGTTTGTATTTTTATGCCCTGAGGGGCGTGAAAAGTTGTAAAGTGGTGTTAACAATTATCAAAAATTGCTATATCTTGAGAGCGTATTTACAAATGATACAGAATTTTAACCACAGACAATTTTGCTTAGTTGCCTTTGGTTCGCGCCCGCGCGAAACAAAAAAGGAACCGACAGTCCTCAGACGAGTCGGTTCTTTGCATTTATTCAGACCACATTGTCTTCCTCAACCGCCAGCACTTCCATCGTCGTCTCCAACTCGCGTTTCTTCTCTGCCAAACTTTCCATGACGTCTTCGGTGCTGTCCTGCAGTTTCTTCAGGTTCTCGATGTTCTTCTCGATGATGACTTTCGTTCCCCAGTCGGAAAAAAGGTTGTCGAAGAAGATGTCGAGGGCGCGCTGGGTGGAGGAGATGGTCTCGAGGTCGCTCTCGAAGACGAAATCCAAGTCGCGCAGTTCCCGCGCAAAAGTATAAACGGTCTGTTCGAGATGCAGCAACGAGGCTTCGGCGGCATCGAGCTTATCATGCTTCAGGAAATCCAGAATAAGACTGCTGTCGGTAATCAGATCCCACGTCGAGATGGCGTCGGCGGCATCGAGGCCAGTGATGATGTCCGAGAGAGCTTCCAACACCGCAATTCCGGCTTGCTCGGCTTCGTTCGTTTCGCGCCATTCGTGCTGCAGCGCGAGAATCTGTTGCTGACGCTCGCTGATGACTTGGCTCATATCCGGATGCTTGCGCAGGACGTCTTCCTTGATGTTGCGCAGGCGCAGTTTTTTCTCCTCGATGTCCGCTTCGACCTCTTTGACCCTGCGCGCGGCGGCGATCTTCATCGCGTAGGTCTTATCAAACTCGACTTTGGCGCCGATGATCTCTTTGTACTCCTTATCGTAGCGGCGGTCGAAATTGCCGAACAGCTTCAGCAGCGTATTCGAAAAACTGTCGTTGCGCAAACGATCGAGGTCGCGGTTCTCTTTCTCTAATGATGCAATGGCCTTTTCCAATGCTTCCTGATACTTGGTAAGATTTTCCTCGGCGCTGAACAGCTTGCGCGCCAGCGACCCCAGCTGCAGCATCAAAATTTCATATTCCATCCCGACGTCCATCATGATCCCCCTTCCTGTTGTATAAAAAGAAGAGCCCGACGAAAGGATTCCCGATTGCCGACTCTTCTTTTTGTTTATTGCTGTTATTTGTTCAGCGCCGCTGCCATTGCTTCGGAGAATTTCTGCAGGTTCGCGATATCCTCTTCTTCGGCGTTCAGGTCGATTTTGACGTTTTCTGCGCCGATTGTCGCGCCGAATTTTTTGAATTGCGCTTCGAAATCATCGACCGCTTTACAGTAATATTCATAGAATGTATCCCCGGATCCAACGACGCCGGCGATTTTGCCTGTGAAGTCGACGTCTTCCATCTCTTCGTAGAAGTCCATGAATTCGTCCGGCAGGTCGCCGTCCGTTCCGTATGTGTAAGTCGCGATGATGTTCATGTCATAGCCCAAGAAATCTTCCGGAGCGACTTGCGAACAATCTTTTACTTCCACGGTAACGCCCAACGCCTCCAATTGATCCGCGACGATATCGGCGATTTCCTCAGTGTTCCCTGTCAAACTTGCGTATACGATCAATGCTGATGCCATTGTATATCCCTCTTTCTTTTCACGATTGCTTTCTTAAGCAAAGTATACCAAAGTTCCGCGCGGTTGGCACCAAATAATCAAATAATATCCCGCGGCCGCGCAGCTCCGACGAGCGCGGCCTTCGCCGGAGCTGAGGCGGGGAGAAGATACTTTTTCCTCCGATTAGGCTTGGTTCGTCGGAGGACAGCCTCCGAATCCATGTCCAGCTCCGGCCAACATTCGCTCACAGGAGGAAGGACCAATACCGGGAACCGCAACTCCGGTGAGAGGCCCATTCACCGGAGAACGGCGCGCCACGACCTGATCACCGGCGGGGACCTTCTTCGCCGGAGCAGGCGACCCGAGAATACGCTCACCTCCGACGAGACCCCGTTCGCCGGAGGACAGCCTCCGAATCCGCGCTCAGCTCCGGCCAGCATTCGCTCACAGGAGGAAGGACTGATACCGGGAACCGCAACTCCGGTGAGAGGCCCATTCACCGGAGGAAAGCTCCAGCTCCTGTTAGGGCTTCCTTCGCCGGAGCAGGCGAGCGCATGAAACGCTCAGCTCCGACGAGACCCCGTTCGCCGGAGGACAGCCTCCGAATCCGCGCTCAGCTCCGGCCAGCATTCGCTCACAGGAGGAAGGACTAATACCGAAGACCGCAACTCCGGTGAGATGGGCGTTCACCGGAGAAACCGGCACCACGACCCGATTTTCGGCGGGGACCCTCTTCGCCGGAGCAGGCGAGCGCATGATACGCTCAGCTCCGACGAGCCTTCGTTCGTCGGAGGACAGCCTCCGAATCCATGTCCAGCTCCGGCCAACATTCGCTCACAGGAGGAAGGACCAATACCGGGAACCGCAACTCCGGTGAGAAGCCCGTTCACCGGAGAAACTGGCGCCACGACCTGATTACCGGCGGGGACCCTCTTCGCCGGAGCAGGCGAGCGCATGATACGCTCAGCTCCGACGAGCCTTCGTTCGTCGGAGGACAGCCTCCGACCGCGCGACCAGCTCCGGCCAACATTCGCTCATCGGAGGAAGACCGATACCGGGAACCGCAACTCCGGTGAGAGACCCGTTCACCGGAGAACCCGGCGCCACGAACCGATCTCCGGCGGGGACCCCCTTCGCCGGAGCAGGCGACCGCAGAACTCGATCAACTCCGACGAGCCGTCGTTCGTCGGAGAACAGCCTCCGAATCCGCGTCCAGCTCCGGCCAGCCCTCGGTAACCGGAGGAAGGACCAATACCCGGCACCGCAACTCCTGCGAAAGCCCCGTCGTCGGAAGTCGCCGTAACAGAATTAACGCAAATCCGGATGGAATGCAGATAGTACTGGTGACAAATATTTTGAGGAGGACAGACTATGGCATACAAAGAACGCACAAAACCGCGGATGCTCTGCATTTATGAAGCATTAGCCAAGCGGATGAAATTGGGGACGGATGATCAGTACTATTTGCTGCATATGGATGGAGGGTTCGGGGGCGAATGTGGGCTTGATGTGCTCACCGATACACTTGATTCGCGCTGTTTGGTGCTGAATGACCTGCAGTTGAGGCATAACCGCATCTCGATCCAGATCGATACGCTGGTGATTTGCCCTGATAAGCTGCTGGTGTATGAAACGAAAAACCACAAAGGGGACCATCTGTGGGGGCCATTGACACTCCGGAAACCAAGCGGCGCCACGATGGAAAATCCGTCGCTCCAGCTGAATCGGACCATGGCAAGATTGGGTGTGCTGCTTGCGGATCTGAAAATCGAGATGCCGATTGAAGGCTATGTTGTCTTCATCAATCCTGAGTTCAATTTGCTGAGTGCTCGGAAAATTACGGATTATCTGCTTCCCGGGCAGATTCTGCGTCATTTTCAGAATTTCCGGGTGAAAGGAGAAATAGGGCCTGAGCAACAGCGGCTGGCGGATGCGTTGATCCGGATGCACAATCCGCGCCATTTTTCCGAGGAACTGCCGGCAATCGATTACGGCAAGCTGCGAAAAGAGCTCTTCTGCCTTGACTGCGGCTCGGCCGTGCGCCTCGATGGCATCAAGTCCGTCTATTGTCCGGTTTGCAAAAAAAGGAGGCGAACAAACAAAACGATCGCGCACAACATCGAAGAGTTCCGGCTGCTTTTTCCGGATGCGAAAGTGACGACCCCGCGGATGGCCGAGTGGTGCGGACTGGACAACAAAGATCGCGTCTATCGGGTGCTCCGCAAAAACTACAAGCCCGTGGGAAAAGGCCACGGGCGCCATTATGTATAAAGGCACGAACTCCGACGAACAGCATCTTCGTCGGAGTTCGTGCCTTTTTGCTTTTCTGAGGGATTGTATAGCGGCAGGACACTATTCTCCGACGGGGACAGTCTTCGCCGGAGCTGGTGCGAGATGGGAATTCTGTCCTCCGATAAGAAGTTGTTCGCCGGAGGACAGCCTCTGTCTGCGCGCTCAGCTCCGGCCAACATTCGCTTGCAGGAGGAAGACAAATACCGAAGAGCCCAACTCCGTTGAGAAGGGCGCTCACCGGAGGAAAGCACCAGCTCCGATAAGGGTTTGCTTCGCCGGAGCAGGCGAGCGCACGAAACGCTCAGCTCCGACGAGCCATCGTTCGTCGGAGGACAGCATCTGTCTACGCGTTCAGCTCCGGCCAACATTCGCTCATCGGAGGAAGGACCAATAGCGAAGACCGCAACTCCGGTGAGAGGGGCGTTCACCGGAGGAAAGCACCAGCTCCGATAAGGGTTTGCTTCGCCGGAGCAGGCGAGCGCAGGAAACGCTCAGCTCCGACGAGCCTTTGTTCGCCGGAGGACAGCCTCCGACCGGGAGCTCAGCTCCGGCCAGCATTCGCTCACAGGAGGAAAACTGATACCGGGAACCGCAACTCCGGTGAGAGGGCGTTCACCGGAGGAGAGAGCGCCCCGACCCGATCTCCGGCGGGAACCTTCACGCCGGTAATCGGAGGAAACCATATCACCGGAACCCCAACTCCGACGAGCACCCCTTTCGTCGGAGCTAGCCGACTCCTGACGCCCCCCGCTGGCCCACCCGGCGACTTTGTGCAAAAAAAATTTAACATTCCCGACACATTTCGCTTTACAATTTATACCTACCGGGGTATTATTATCTGCATACAACCGAAACTTAAAAACTTTGTGAAATGAGGACTTTATATAATGAAACGTAAAATTGTGATCATCGGTGGCGTAGCCGGCGGAGCGACGGCGGCAGCGCGTTTGAGAAGATTGAATGAGGAGGACGAAATCGTCATCTTCGAGAAGGGCGAATACATCTCCTTCGCGAACTGCGGCTTGCCGTACCACATTGGCGGCGTAATCCAGGAGCGCGACAACCTGTTGCTGGAAACGGTAGGTGGCATGGCCAAAAAATTCAACATCGGCATCAAGAACTTCAGCGAAGTCGTGAAGATCAACCGCGCTGAGAAGACCATCACAGTGAAACACGTATTGACCGGCGCAACGACCGAAGAGAGCTACGATAAGCTGATCATCTCGACCGGCGCACGTCCGATCAAACCGGCCATCACCGGCATCGAGGAAGCGGAGAATGTCTTCACGTTGCGCAACATTCCGGATATGGACAAGATCAAAGCCTACATCAACGAGCACCAAGTCAAGCGCGCGACCGTCATCGGCGGCGGTTTCATCGGCTTGGAAATGATGGAAAACCTGTGGGAATTGGGTATCCAAGTATCCTTGGTCGAAATGAGCGACCAAGTCATGGCACCGATCGACTTCGAAATGGCCCAATCCGTGCATGCACATATCGATATGCACAATGTCAACTTGATCTTGAACGATGGCGTCAAAGCCTTCGAAAACAACGGCACGAAAGTCCGCTTGAACAGCGGCAAAGTGCTGAACACGGACATGACGATTCTTTCCATCGGCGTGACGCCAGAAAACGAATTGGCGGTCGAATCCGACCTTAAGACAGGCTTCCGAGGCGCAATCGTCGTGAACGACCAGCTGCAGACATCCGATCCGGATATCTTCGCGGTAGGCGACGTCATCGAAGTGACCGACTTCGTCAACGGCAAACCGACAGTTGTGCCATTGGCTTGGCCGGCGAACCGTCAAGGCCGCTTGGTGGCCGATCACTTGAACGGCATGGATGTCCGCTACAAAGGCACGATGGGAACTTCTGTTGCGAAGGTCTTCGAATTGACGGTGGCGGCAGCCGGAAACAACGAGAAAACATTGAACGGATCGGATACAGACTACAAAGTCGTGCATATCCATCCGAACTCCCATGCCGGTTATTACCCAGGCGCTTCGCCGTTGGACATCAAATTGTTGTTCGGTTTGGACGGCAAAATATTGGGTGTGCAGGCAGTCGGTATGGAAGGCGTCGAAAAACGCGTCGACGTCATCGCGACAGCCATGAAACTGGGCGCGACCGTCTACGATTTGCCGGATCTGGAATTGGCATACGCACCGCCGTATTCATCCGCAAAAGATCCTGCCAACATCGCAGGTTATGTGGCTTCCAACATGCTGGAAGGAACAATCGATACTTTCCAATGGCATGAAGTCGACGGCTTGATCGCAAAAGGCGCATTCCTGTTGGACGTCCGTGAAGACTTCGAATTGGCGACCGGCGTATTGGGCAATGCCTACACGATTCCGTTGGGCGACATCCGCGACCGCATGAGCGAATTGCCGAAAGACAAAACGATCCATGTGTTCTGCCAAGTCGGCCACCGCGGCTACAATGCAGCCCGCATCCTGATGCAGAACGGCTTCACCGTCAAGAACCTGGACGGCGGCTACAAGACCTACAAACAAGCCAAAACAACTTTGACCTATCAAGAGGACGTGCCGGAAGCAGCGGTCCATGTCGAACCAGTGCATGCGAAACCTGCCGCGCAACCGGTCGGCAACACGATCCAAGTCGACGCCTGCGGACTGCAGTGCCCGGGCCCAATCCTGAAAGTGAAAGAGAACATGGACAAGATGGTCGATGGCCAAGAGCTGATCATCGAAGCATCCGACTTCGGCTTCCTGGCTGACATCGCTGCCTGGACGAAGAACACCGGCAACACGCTGATCTCGAAAGAAATCGACGGCAAAATCGTCCGCGCCCATATCTCCAAAGGCAAAGCAGCTCCGGCAGTTCCAGCAGCAGGCTTCAACCCTGCGGCAATGGCAGCCCAAGCCGCGCAAGCACCTGTCTTGCAGGAAACGAAAGACGGCGCGACGATGGTTGTCTTCAGCGGCGACTTGGACAAAGCCTTGGCTTCCTTCATCATCGCCAACGGAGCGGCAGCTTACGGCAAGCCAGTGACGATGTTCTTCACCTTCTGGGGCTTGAACGTCATCAAACGTCCGGAAAAAGTCAGCGTCGCCAAACGCGGCATGGAAAAAATGTTCGATATCATGTTGCCAAAGCACGCCGGCAAACTGCCGATTTCGAAAATGAACATGGGCGGCATGGGCTCGAAAATGATCCAAGCTGTCATGAAACAGAAGAACGTCGATCCATTGCCGGTCATGATCGCCCAAGCCCAAAAAATGGGCGTCAAGATGGTCGCCTGCACAATGTCCATGGACATCATGGGCATCAAAGAAGAAGAAATCATCGATGGCGTCGACTTCGGCGGTGTAGCAACTTACATCGGCGATACGATGGATTCGAATTTGAATCTGTTTATCTAAAGCAACAACGATACGGCTCCCGCTGCGGCGGGAGTCTTTTCTTTTGGCATTCGGTTGTTTCGGAAGGGTCGTTCAGCCGACAAAAGGCGAGGATGTCGACCGAACGCAGAATGAAGAACACCGAACAGCCGACAAAATGCGAGGGCGTCGGCTGAACGAAGTGCGAAGAATGCCGAACAGCCGACGAAAGGCCCTCGTGTCGGGCGAACGCCCAGGACGGTACCATGAACAGCCGACACCCGCTAAATCCGTCGGCTGAACGAAGTGCGAAGAATGCCGAACAGCCGACGAAAGGCCCTCGTGTCGGGCGAACGCCCAGGACGGTACCATGAACAGCCGACACCCGCTAAATCCGTCGGCTGAACGAAGTGCGAAGAATGCCGAACAGCCGACGAAAGGCCCTCGTGTCGGGCGAACGCCCAGGACGGTACCATGAACAGCCGACACCCGCTAAATCCGTCGGCTGAACGAAGTGCGAAGAATGCCGAACAGCCGACGAAAGGCCCTCGTGTCGGGCGAACGCCCAGGACGGTACCATGAACAGCCGACAAAATGCGAGGGCGTCGGCTGAACGAAGTGCTAAGAATGCCGAACAGCCGACGAAAGGCCCTCGTGTCGGGCGAACGCCCAGGACGGTACCATGAACAGCCGACACCCGCTAAATCCGTCGGCTGAACGAAGTGCGAAGAATGCCGAACAGCCGACGAAAGGCCCTCGTGTCGGGCGAACGCCCAGGACGGTACCATGAACAGCCGACAAAATGCGAGGGCGTCGGCTGAACGAAGTGCTAAGAATGCCGAACAGCCGACGAAAGGCCCTCGTGTCGGGCGAACGCCCAGGACGGTACCATGAACAGCCGACACCCGCTAAATCCGTCGGCTGAACGAAGTGCGAAGAATGCCGAACAGCCGACGAAAGGCCCTCGTGTCGGGCGAACGCCCAGGACGGTACCATGAACAGCCGACACCCGCTAAATCCGTCGGCTGAACGAAGTGCGAAGAATGCCGAACAGCCGACGAAAGGCCCTCGTGTCGGGCGAACGCCCAGGACGGTACCATGAACAGCCGACACCCGCTACATAAGTCGGCTGTCCGGCGAGGTTATCCGCTAACTTCCGCAATTTTTTTGCAAGCATTCGAGTAGGCAACCAAACGCATTATTGCGTATAATGGACTGTAATCAGGCCATTGAAAATAATTCGCCGGTGCTGTTGTTACAGGTCAAACTACCAGTGTCATTACGAAGCACTAAGGCCCTAATTAGGATGAAAAATGAATAGGAGGAGGAATGATATGAAAAGATTGATTGGGTTCAGCATAATTGGGGTGGGGCTGGCGTTAGTCAGCCTCTCTCTTTACGAGTTTTACGAGACTAAGACCGGTACGGAAAAGGCATTGGCCATTGCCAAAACGGTCATCGCATCTCAACCAGAAGTGCAAAAAGATAGTGAGGGTCAGCCAATCGCGCAAGACTACCAACCGATTGCGCAAAACTACCAGCAAGACGACGTCATCGGAATTTTGACCATACCGAAACTCGATGAAACCTACCCTATTATTGAAGGGACGGAAGAAGAAATGCTCGCAAAGGGAGTCGGCCATTATCCTACAACGGCCCTGCCCGGTGAAAAGGAACAGATTCTTTTATCCGGCCATCGCGGAACGGTTTTCCAACGCTTGGGAGAATTGATCGCTGGGGACCGTTTCATCGTCGATATGGGATACGGCAAGTTCGAATATGAAATGCGGGAGGCGCAGATTGTTGCAGCGGATGATACGACTGTCATCAAGCCGCGCGGGGAAGAGGTGCTGACACTATCGACTTGTTATCCTTTCAGATACATCGGATCAGCCCCGGACCGCTACATCATCTATGCCTATCCTGTGACCGCGAATGCTACTGAATAAATCTGAAATTTGTGGAAATATCCCAATCTGAAATATTATTTTCAGATTGGGATATTTTATATATGTAAATGTTGTTTACTACAGATGGTTACATTATAATAAATCTAATCAGATAATTGATTGCATCACAAGACGAAAAGGAGAGTTGTGTATGTACATGAAAGGCAAATTTAGGCTGCAAAAGATAGCGGCGCTATCATTGGTTTTTGTTTTATTGATGAACACGCTTACGGCAGCACTCGCACCAGTATTTGCAATGGAAATGGATACTATTCCAAATATACTGATGGATGTGGGTATTACCGACGAAGCAGGTAACATCCTTGATGAAAATCAAGTGGAAGCGGGCGGAATCAGCAGTAGCGATAAAATCCTCATCAATTATGATTGGTCATTGGCTGGGGTGACTGTGCAAGAAGGAGACAGTTACACCTTCAAGTTGCCGATGCAACTGGAAATAAAGGAACAGCAGCAAGGTAGCCTACTATCTGGAAATCAGACAGAAATAGGGACCTATCAGGTGGAACTGGATGGATCAGTAGCCATTCAATTCAATGAAGCGGCTGCTGCCGAAGCTGATGCTTCCGGTAGTTTGATCATCAAAGCGGGCTTCAATGAGACGGTTATCGGCAATGCCGAATCGGCTGACTTATTGTTCCAATTAGCTGGAAATGAAAAAATAATCCAGGTGAACTTTGCTACGGCTGCAGCTGAAGTTGCGGAACCAACCGAATTACCAGAACCAGCAACGGAAGAACCAGCAGCAGAAGAACCTATGATGATGATGATGGCACCAAGCCAAGCTCTTTACACGACTGGTGCAATCACGGAGAACATTATCACCAATGTCAAATTGGTTCATCGCATTGGGGATACAGAAGTTATCTTGAATCCAGGCGATGAAATCGTAGTAGACGATCCTTTCGAATCATATGAGGTAGCCGTCACTTACAATTTCGCGCTTCCTGACGGACACAGCTATGGCGCCGGATCGACTTATGAAATCTCCATCCCGGATGTTTTCGATGTATTACCAAATCCAGAATCGAATGAATTAAAAGCAGCAGACGGCACTGTATTTGGGACCTTCATCGTCACGAATGACAGAAAAATAATGATCACGTTCAACGAGAATATCGAAAATCGCTCCGATATCAGCGGGTTCGTTACGTTGTTCTCGTCTTTTGATTCACAATACGATGGCCTAGCCGAAACGGAAATCACCATTCCGTTAACAGATGGAACGTCAATCACTTATCCAATCAAGTTCATGCCATCCGTGAACGCAATCGATAAGATGGGTGTACCGGATAAAGCCTACAATGCAAAGAAGCTTACTTGGACCGTTGATTTTAATAAAGGCCTTAAAGAAGTTGAAAATGCAATCGTTACAGATGAAGCGGCCGTTGGAGAGCATGCATTCACACCCGGATCGCTGCATGTGTTCAAACTTTTCATGAATGCAGATGGAACAATCGATGAAACAAAGACAGTCGAAATAATGGATCACGGTTTTGGCGATGCTTTCCCGCTGAACCTCGGAACAATCGACTCTGCTTATCGTTTGGTCTACCAGACAACAATCACAGATGACCTAGGACAAACGTATAAAAATAACGTAACCCTAAGCGGTTCAAACCAAGAACCTATCTCTGCTGCTGCAACGGTAACTGTCAAACGCGGCCAACCACTGGAAAAAGCGACGACAGCCTACAACGGCCAGACTCAGAAGATTACATGGCAAGCTAAGTACAATTACGATGAAAAATCGATTCCACAAGCGGAAGCGTATTTGACGGATACTTTTGGAAGCAACCAAAAGCTAGTCTCAACTACTGCAACTGATTTTAACGTCTATAAAGTCACAATTAATCCGGATACTGGAGCTGAAGCCGGTCAAGAGCTAGTGACCAACTACACAGTTACCCCAAGCGCAACCGGCTTTACCCTACAGTTCACGGATCCTGTGACAACTGCTTACAAGATTATTTACAACACGACTTCTGTTAAACGAGTAGAAACGAATGCAACAATCAGCAATACTATTTCTGATGCGTTCGGTAATACAAAAACTGCAACGCGGAATATTGGTCAAGGAGTCTTGATTAAAGCGAATGACTCCAGCAAGACCAATTACAATGCCAAAACGACCGGTTGGACGATTACCTTGAACAGTGACCTATATACAATGACCAATGTGCAAGTTGTCGACACGTTGCCGGTTGGCTTTACTCCAAGAGATATGGTCATTACGCATGGTGGTACAACTTTGGCAGAAGGTACTGGCTATACACAGTCTTACGATGCACTTACTGGTAAAATTACAATCAATTTCCTAGTACCTGTAACTGAAAAAGTTATCATCAAATTTACTACGGACATCAATCATGACCTAACGGTTCCCGAAACAAATGGCACTCACATCAATAGAGTCAACATGACATGGACTCCTGATGGTACGAATGGATCGGGTGTCGCAACCGGATCAGCAACCTTCGACCCAGATACCTATACGAAGGCGAATGGATTCAAAAGTGGCTCTTATAACTTAGCAACCAAAGTCATCGATTGGAAGATTGGTGTCAACTACAACAATCAAACATTATCTAATGTTGTCGTGGGGGACGTTATTCAAGGGAATCAGAATTTCGATAGCTCAGACATCCATGTCTACCCGATGAACCTGACAGGATCCGCAAATGGTTATACTCTGGGAACAGAACTCATACGAGGTACCGACTATCAAGTGGAAACATTCACCGGATTAACCGGAGAGCCTGCTTTCCGCGTCAAACTTGGCGATATCAGTTCAGCTTACTTAGTTTCTTTCCAGACCGACCTACAGGATCAATTGGTCGCAAAAACGTATACGAACACTGCTTCAGTGACGACCGATACGCCTGATTCTAACTTCGAATTGAAGGCGACTGTATCTCCATCCTTTGGTGGCGAGTACACAGGAAAACAAGCAACTCAGAATGCAGTCAATCCGCGCATCGTAAATTGGTCCGTAAAAATAAATTATGCGCAATCTACTGTATCGAATGTAGTCATTAAGGATACACCAAGCAAGAATCAAGCTATCCAGAAAGAATCATTCAAATTATACGCAACAACTACAACACCAACCCAAATCAATAAAGGGGCAGCTCTTGTAGAAGGCGTAGACTATACGCTAGCCTTCGGAGAAAATGCAGATGGAACAGAAACCTTCACGTTGACTTTCTTGGACTCACAAATTGATAGAGCATATATCCTGGAGTACAATACGTATATCCTTTTCAAAGACAATGGCTTTATCTCGAATGATGCGGTGTTCACCGGCAGCGAAACGAAAGGCGTGCCTACAGATAGTTCTGTCAACCAGCGGATCCAAACGGCCGGCATCGCAGGCGGCATCGACGGAAAAGTTGGTAGTCTCGCAATCACTAAAGTTGCTGCAGGCAGCAATGCACCTTTAGCTGGTGCAAGCTTCACGCTCTATGACAAAACGGGACAAGTTGCATTACGCACGTATGTTACTGGAGCAGATGGTAAAGCTATCTTCACTAATTTATTGTATGGTGACTATATTGTGAAAGAAACTGCTGCACCAGAGGGTTATGTGGTCGGTATCGCAGACCAACAAACAGCTACTGTCGATGCAGAAGTAAGTACACTGACGGTTTCAAATAAAAAAATCATCAGAGCAGTCGAATTGACTAAAACAGATAAAGAAACCGGCAATAAATTGGCCGGCGCTATGTTCGAATTACAAAAGCAAGTCGGCGAAAGCTACCAAACTATTGCAAACTTGACGACAGATAGCACAGGCACCTTATATCGTGGCGATTTAGAAGCCGGTGAGTACCGTTTCATCGAACTTATCGCACCGACTGGTTATCAAAAAAATACCAATCCAATTCCTTTCACGATCACGGAAAAACAAACCGAAGTTACAAAAGTAACGGCTGAGAACTTGAAGCTTGGCTCGGTAATATTGACTAAGTTCAACGAAGACAATGCGAATGAAACGTTAGCAGGAGCAGAATTTAAACTACTCCGCGCAGATGGCTCAGTCCTTTTCCCAATCTTACGGACGGATGCATTAGGTGCTATTTTCGTAGAAAACCTACAACCAGGTTCATATAGCTTTGTGGAAATTAAAGCACCAACTGCTTTTGAATTAAATGCTGAACCGATTATTTTCAACGTTATTGCCGGTGAAACAACAGCCGTCACAGTGAATGCGCCAAATGCCTTGATTACCGGCAGTGTTCTTCTGACGAAGACAGATGGTACAAGTGCTGAAGCATTAGCAGGCGTAACATTCACACTCTACACCGCAAGCAATCAAGTCATTGCAACCAACTTGACGACGGATGCAAGCGGAAAAATTGAAGTGGAAAACCTGAAACCAGGTAATTACTATTTCTTGGAAACGCAAGCAGCAGCAGATTATCAGTCAAGTACGCAAAAGTATACCTTCACTATTGCAAGAAATCTAGTCGGTACTCCGGCGACCCCTGTTCAAGTAAACGCAACAAATGAACTGATACCAGGTGCAGTCGTACTGACAAAAGTAGATAATCAGAGCGGTGCGGTTCTTGCAGATGCGGTCTTTGACCTACAAGATGCAGAAGGCACTGTCCTACAAGCAGGGCTTGTGACGGATGCCTCAGGAAAAATCAGTCTTACTGATCTACGACCAGGCGACTATCAATTGGTCGAAACAAAAGCAGCAACGTATTACAAATTAACAACAGATCCAATTGCCTTCACAATTGCGCGCAGTCAAGAAGAAGTACTGCAACTTACTGCAGAGAATGAACTGATCCGCGGCAATGTCCAATTGACTAAAACAGATGTAGATAAAGAAAATGGACCATTTGCGGGTGCTGTCTTCGCATTGCAAAATGCAGAAGGCGATGTACTCCAAGCAGATCTTACAACAGGTACGGACGGTACTATCTTGATCACTGGCTTATTACCAGGCGACTATCAACTGGTGGAAACAGCAACAGTGTTCGGATACGATCTTGATGCAACACCAATTCTATTTACAATCGAAAAAGCTGCAACCATGGCTGACGTTAAAACTGTCGAAGTAACGGCTGAAAACGAATTGACAACTGGTTCGGTGGAACTAAGCAAAACAGATCTTGATAACGATGGCGCACCATTGGCAGGCGTTACCTACGACTTGCAAGATGCAGAAGGCACTGTTTTACAAGCTGGTTTGGTAACAGATGAAGACGGCAAAATCTTTGTCGAAGCTCTGAAACCAGGCGATTACCAATTCGTTGAAACAAAAGCGGTCTTCGGATACGACTTAGACGAAACACCAATCACATTCACAATCGTTCTTGGACCAACGGAAACCGTAATGGTGGAAGCTGAAAACGAACTGACGACTGGTTCGGTGGAACTAAGCAAAACAGATCTTGATAACGAAGGCTTACCATTAGCGGGCGTCACATATAGCTTGCAAGATGCAACAGGAAAAGTGCTACAAGCTGGTTTGGTAACAGACGAAAACGGCAAAATCATTGTCGAAGATCTGAAACCAGGCGACTACCAATTTGTAGAAACAAAAGCAGCGTTCGGATACGACTTGGATGCAACACCAATCACATTCACAATCGTTCTTGGACCAACAGAAACCGTTCTGCTTGAAGCAACCAACGAATTGACAACTGGTTCGGTGGAACTAAGCAAAACAGATCTTGATAACGATGGCGCACCATTGGCAGGCGTTACATTCAGCTTGCAGGATGCAGAAGGCACTGTTTTACAAGCTGGTTTGGTAACAGATGAAAACGGCAAAATCATTGTCGGCGACTTGAAACCAGGCGACTACCAATTCGTTGAAACAGCAACGTTGTTCGGATACGACCTGGATGCAACACCTATTCCGTTCACAATCGTTCTTGGACCAACGGAAACGGTAATGGTTGAGGCTGAAAACGAACTGACGACTGGTTCGGTGGAACTGATCAAAGTGGACCGTGACAATGGAAAAATAACGTTGGAAAATGTTGTCTTCGAATTGCGTAATGCAGAAGGAAAGCTACTGCAAAGCGAGTTGACAACAGACAAAGATGGCCGTATCCTTGTTTCCGATCTGAAACCGGGCGATTATCAATTCATTGAAACAAAAGCACCTTTTGGTTATGACTTAGACGCTACACCAATCTTGTTCACAATCGAAAAAGGACAAATTGAAACAATCATTAAAACAGCTACAAATGAGTTGACGACAGGCAGTGTGTCATTGATAAAAGTTGACAAACTGGATCCATCACACAAACTAATGGGTGCTGAATTCAGCGTGACAAACGAAGCGGGCGAGGTCCTCTTCGAAGGCTTGAAGACAGACAAAGACGGGAAATTGATGGTTGAAAATCTGAAACCAGGCAATTACTACTTTGTTGAAACAAAAGCACCACAACATTATCAATTAGATAAAACACCGTTGGCTTTCACTATCGTTAAGGGTCAAGAAATGACCTTGACGGTTATGGCCAAAAATGACCTGATTACCGGTGGTGTTGTCTTAACGAAAGTAGACGCAGCTAAAAACGATAAAGTATTGGCAGGCGCACACTTCGAATTACAAGACAGCAAAGGAAAAGTTATCCGCACAGATTTAGTCACGGATAAAGATGGCAAAATCTGGGTAAATGATTTACTTCCAGGCGATTATCAATTTGTAGAGACACAAGCTCCGAAAGGCTATGAACGCAATACGAAACCTGTGACCTTTACAATCGATTACAGCCAAAAAACAGTTGCGAAAGTGACTGCAGAAAACAAACAAATAGTTAAAACTGATCTCGGGAATGCAGCAGACAAAGGATCAACAGGATCTGTCTTGCCGAATACTGCAACGAATACGTTCAACTACTTGTTGGCAGGCATTGTGTTACTTGTGATTGGATTCTTCACTTTAAGAAAGAAAAAACATCCTAATAACTAAATCCAGGATAGCGCGTATCTGGTGAAGCCGATTCAAAAAGAATGTTTGAATGAAACAATCACAAAGCAAAAAACACACCGCGGATGCGGTGTGTTTTTTTGCTTGGGATGCTAGTCGCGCTTCTGTCGGGCGTACGCCCAGGACGGTAACCTCAACACCCGAGAGCGGACGCAGTTCTCGACTGAACGATCACCGAAAACCGCAAAACACCAGACAGAACGCTCTTCTGTCGGGCGAACGCCCAGGACGGTAACCCGTACACCCGAGAGCGGGCGCATCTCTCGACTGAACGGATACCGAAAACCGCAAAACACCAGAGAGAACGCGCATTTGTCGGGCGTCAGCCCAGGACGGTATCCCGTACACCCGAGAGATGCCGCAGCTTTCGACTGAACGAATACCGAAAACCGCAAAAGACCAGACAAAAAGCACATCTGTCGGGCGAACGCCCAGGACGGTATCTCGTACACCCGAGAGCGGACGCAGCTCTCGACTGAAAGAATACCGAAAAGCGCAAAAGACCAGACAAATCGCACTTTTGTCGGGCGTCAGCCCAGGACGGTAACCTGAACACCCGAGAGCGGACGCATCTCTCGAATGAACGAATACCGAAAAGCGCAAAAAACCAGAGAGAACGCGCATCTGTCGGGCGTCAGCCCAGGACGGTATCCAGAACACCCGAGAGCGCCCGCATCTCTCGACTGAACGGATACCGAAAACCGCAAAAAACCAGAGAGATCGCACTTTTGTCGGGCGAACGCCCAGGACGGTAACCCGTACACCCGAGAGCGCCCGCAGCTCTCGACAGAACGAATACCGAAAAGCGCAAAAGACCAGACAAATCGATCTTCTGTCGGGCGCCAGCGCAGGATGGTATCCCGTACACCCGAGAGCGGACGCATCTCTCGACTGAACGGATACCGAAAAGCGCAAAAGACCAGATAAATCGTGCTTCTGTCGGGCGCCCGCCCAGGACGGTAACCTGAACACCCGAGAGCGCCCGCAAGTGTCGACTGAATGAATATCGAAAACCACCAAACACCAGACAGATCGCGCATCTGTCGGGCGTCCGCCTAGGACGGTAACCGGAACACCCGAGACAGCGCGCATCTGCCGGCAGAACGAATACCGAAAACCACCAAACACCAGACAGAACGCTCTTCTGTCGGGCGTCCGCCTAGGACGGTATCCCGTACACCCGAGACAGCGCGCATCTGCCGGCAGAACGGATACCGAAAAACACATAACACCCGACAGAATGCTTATCTGTCGGGCGTACGCCCAGGACGGTAACCTGAACACCCGAGAGTGCCCACAGCTTTCGACTGAACGAATACCGAAAAGCGCAAAAGACCAGACAAAAAGCACATCTGTCGGGCGAACGCCCAGGACGGTATCCGGAACAGCCGAAAGCGGACGCATCTCTCGACAGAACGGATACCGAAAAGCGCAAAAGACCAGACAAATCGATCTTCTGTCGGGCGCCAGCGCAGGATGGTATCCCGTACACCCGAGAGCGGACGCATCTCTCGACTGAACGAATACCGAAAAGCGCAAAAGACCAGATAAATCGTGCTTCTGTCGGGCGTCCGCCCAGGACGGTAACTCGAACACTCGAGAGTCCACGCATCTTTCGACTGAACGGATACCGAAAAGCGCAAAACACCAGACAGAACGCTCATCTGTCGGGCGACCGCCCAGGATGGTAACTCGAACACTCGAGAGTCCACGCATCTGTCGACTGAACGAATACCGAAAAGCGCAAAACACCCGACAGAACGCTCATCTGTCGGGCGTCCGCCCAGGACGGTAACCGGAACCCCCGAGAGCGGCCTGCAGCTGTCGACTGAACGGATACCGAAAAGCGCAAAACACCAGACAGAACGCTCATCTGTCGGGCGAACGCCCAGGATGGTAACTCGAACAACCGTGAGGAGCACTTTGTCGGTTATTTTAACTATCAGAAAATTTCTTCGGCAACAGAACGCTGATTGTCGAAATCTGCGGATATTATAGGAGAATCATCAATCACGGAGGTGTCTAAATTGGCATTCAAAGAACGCACAAAATCAAAACAACTGCGAACATATGAAATATTGTCTCAACGCATGTCGTTGGAGAAAGAAGATTATTATTACTCGCTTAACCGTAAAAAAGGACATGAGGGCGAGTGCCGGTATGATGTTCTGACTGAAAAATTGGAACCGAATTGCATTATCTTGAATGATCTGCAGTTGGAGATCAGACACTCTTCGTTTCAAGTGGATACGTTATTGCTGTTTGCGGATAAAATAATACTTGCCGAGATAAAGAATTATGAAGGCGTGCATCTGTGGGGAAAGGAAAAACTTACGAAGCGATCTGGAACTACTTTGGAAAACCCCTCGATGCAGCTGCAAAAAACCAAAGTCAGACTTGAAATGTTGCTCCAAGAGATGGGATATTCAGTCAAAGTTGATGCGGTGGTTGTATTTGTAAATCCGGAATTTACACTTTTGGGAGCCCCATATGATGAAACTTTTATTCTGCCAAGTCAGATTCCGGAGCATTTCCGGGAGCTGCAAAACCTTGCAACTCAACAACCTAGTAAAAAAATGGAGAAGTTGGCGGAAGAACTTTTGAAACGACATATTACTGATTACCCAAGCAAATCATTGGAGTATGATTATGAGAAAATTGGGAAAGGGATCAATTGCCCGTCATGCGGTTTCCTAGCAAAAAATTATGCAGGACGTTCTCATGTTTGTGGGAGTTGCGGTAAGAAGATGAGTATCAAAAAAGCCATCAGCAGCAGTATTTTCGATTTTTATTTTCTTTTCCCGTATGAAAAAATAACCACGAAGCGCTTGGCTGATTGGTGTTGCGCGCAGAACAAAGATCGGGTCTATGCGGTTTTGAAGCAAGAATGGCAACCAATCGGCAGTGCGCCGGGACGCTATTATGTCCCGATGGATCAAAAATTATGAAATAAATGTCAGCTATGATATAAAATTTTCGAAAAGGATGAATGGTGGGATCACTCTAGATTGTTGAGCCAATCAGTTGGGAATGTAATGATTGGCGTATTAAGCAAAGAATTCATGAATAAATTTTCCCGGATACTGGATGGTATTCGGTTTTTTTTGCTTTGAAATGAAACGTTAATTGTAACAGATTCATCATGTTTGTGAGGGGAACAATGAGTAATGCGGAACAAGAGAAATCCCCCCGCGACTGTCGGCGGAAAGGATACCGAAAACCGCAAAACACCCGACAAATCGCACTTTTGTCGGGCGTCAGCCAAGGACGGTAACCCGAACACCCGAGAGCGGACGCATCTCTCGACTGAACGAATACCGAAAACCACAAAAAAACCGACAGATTGCGCTTCTGTCGGGCGTCAGCCAAGGACGGTAACCTGAACACCCGAGAGTGCCCGCAGCTTTCGACTGAACGAATACCGAAAACCGCAAAAGACCAGACAAAAAGCACATCTGTCGGGCGAACGCCCAGGACGGTATCCCGTACACCCGAGAGCGGACGCAGCTCTCGACTGAAAGAATACCGAAAAGCGCAAAAGACCAGACAAATCGCACTTTTGTCGGGCGTCAGCCCAGGACGGTAACCTGAACACCCGAGAGCGGACGCATCTCTCGAATGAACGAATACCGAAAAGCGCAAAAAACCAGAGAGAACGCGCATCTGTCGGGCGTCAGCCCAGGACGGTATCCAGAACACCCGAGAGCGCCTGCATCTCTCGACTGAACGGATACCGAAAACCGCAAAAAACCAGAGAGAACGCCCGTCTGTCGGGCGTCAGCCCAGGACGGTATCCCATACACTCGAAAGCGCCCGCATCTCTCGACTGAACGAATACCGAAAACCACCAAACACCAGACAAATCGATCTTCTGTCGGGCGAACGCCCAGGACGGTAACCCGAACACCCGAGAGTGCCCGCAACTGTCGACTGAACGGATACCGAAAAGCGCAAAAGACCAGACAAATCGATCTTCTGTCGGGCGCCAGCGCAGGATGGTATCCCGTACACCCGAGAGCGGACGCATCTCTCGACTGTATGAATACCGAAAACCACCAAACACCCGACAAAAAGCCCATCTGTCGGGCGTCCGCCCAGGACGGTAACCCGGAAAACCAGACAATCACCAACTGCTGTAGATGCCCGCAGCTACAGCGTTTCTCGCAGCCAAGCCGGCAAACGGAATCAAACGCAAGCAAGCTTACAGGCTGCTGACTTCCCATGGATAGGGGCTTGTTTTGCTGTAGAGACCTGACTGCAAGGCATCTTCATCCACTAAGCATAAATCCAACGCGGCTTCGATGCCGGATTGGTGCATATCAATGCCGATAAAGACGATTTCTGTGAGGCGATCCCCATATAATGGATGCCATCTTTCTTTTATTTCCGGATCTTCTGATAAGACTTGCATGCGCTCGGCTTTTGGTAATGTCGCCAGCCAATAGGTCAATGGAGAAATGTCGACATGGTTGCCCGCTGTTTCCATCAAGGAAGAGAAATCACTATGTTGCGCAAACCAGACAAAGCCTTTCGACCGGACAACTGAGGCAGGGAAATGCTTTTCAAGGAAGGCGTTAAAGCGTTCCGCATCCATCGGCAGGTTGCTTCGATAGACAAAGGAGGAAATGCCGTATTCTTCCGTTTCCGGGACATGATCCTGATAGCCCAGTTCCAACTCCTTAATCCAGCCCGCTGCATAACTCATTTGCTCTAAATCAAAAAGGTTTGTGTTCAGTATTTCAGTCAATGCAATCTCAGATCTGACTGAGCGGATGATTTTAGCTTCTCTTTGAAGCGAATGGACCAATGTTTCAATTTTTTCGACTTGCCATTCCTCCAGCAAATCGCACTTGTTCAGAATCAAGACATTGCAAAATTCAATTTGGTCAATTAATAAATCCCGGATGTCGCGATTTTCCTCATCAACGATCTCCTTCTGACGATCAACAATCGGCTGACCTGAGCCAAAGTCATCCCAAATTCTTTTCGCATCCACAACGGTCACCATCGTGTCCAGGTGGACCTGACCGGTCAGGTCAATCCCCAAAGGATTATCCGGCAGCGTCAGCGATTGGGCAATCGGGATGGGTTCACTGATTCCTGACGCCTCAATCACAATGTAGTCAATATCCGGGAGTTGCGCAAGGGAATCCAGCGCAACGATTAAATCTTCTCTCAAAGTGCAGCAAATGCAGCCATTGGCCATCGAAATCAATTTTTCTTCCGTCCGTTTGAATCCGCCTTGATTGATCAGCGCTTCATCTACATTGACACTTCCCATATCATTCACAATGACCGCAATTTTCAAGCCGTGATCGCCATGGAGAATGTGATTCAATAAGGTGGTTTTTCCTGAGCCTAGATAACCGGTTAATACCGTAATGGGAATCGATTGTTTCATCTAAAATATTCTTCCTCTCTTAAACACCTGTATTATTTTCTGATACATCCTGATCCTGCATTTGACAGCTAGGGTCCTTACCCGGCCACCCGGCATTGCGGACACAAGCCGTAAATTTCAAATTTTTGGCTGAGGATCCGGTAAGCATGTTCTTCTTTTTCTTTTTTCAGAAACTGTTCAAACAAACCGTTTGAGAAATAGATGATTTTCCTGCAGTTGGTGCAGATGAACATGACGGATTCTTTTTGACTCATTTCTTTCAAATAAAAAAACGATTCTCCGCAATATTCGGTTTTGTCGATGATGCCGAAAATGCAGAGCAAATACAGATTGTGATAGACATTCCCGAAGCTGGCCTGTTTTCCCGTCAAATGGGTTATATACTCCCGGACTTCTTTGGCGGAGAACATTGTTCGATTATTTTCCAAAAACAATCTGATCAGTGCCTTTCTTTGGGAGGTAGGCTTATACCCATTTTTTGTTAGTTTTGATAAGCAAACACTTAATTCCATGCTTCCTCCTGTTGTTGATGCCTCTATAGTTGCAAAACGTAATAATTACGATTTAAATCGTATCTGTAAATTTTTATATTGTCAAGCTTTTCTTAGGAGCGGCTTGTAATCCTGTCACTATGCTGTCGTGAAGCGCGCTCATATGAATGAAACTTCAGATTTATTTATGTTGACAATCCATTTATAGTATGATAAATTTCAAATGTAAATCGTATTCGTTCCGTTTTACATCAAAGCGGATTGTTCTTATCGATAGAAAGGAAGATTGTATGGCGAAAAAATCAAAAATTGCAAAAGCTCGC
This sequence comes from Trichococcus patagoniensis, assembly GCF_003051085.1. Classification (GTDB taxonomy): domain Bacteria; phylum Bacillota; class Bacilli; order Lactobacillales; family Aerococcaceae; genus Trichococcus; species Trichococcus patagoniensis. The sequence goes on from NZ_QAOM01000002.1 coordinate 22,444, forward strand.
AAGCAGCGGGAAGTAATAGAAAAATACGCAGCAGTGCGTAAAGAACTAAAAGAGGCTAACGATTATCTAGCGCTGGCAAAATTGCCGAAAGATTCGAATCCGAACCGGTATAAAAACCGCGATTTGATTGACGGCAGACCGAGAGCCTACATGCGCAAATTCGGCATGTCGCGGATCAGCTTCAGACAACTTGCTCATATGGGCTTTATTCCTGGTGTCCAAAAAGCCAGCTGGTAAGAAGCAACAGCGGATCCGGTAAAAAACATTCAGAAAGGAAGGAACAAAATGAGACTTAATATTATTTTGGAATGCGTGGAAACAGGGGAACGCTTGTATTTGACCAGCAAAAACAAACGCAATAATCCAGAGCGCCTGGAAATGAAGAAATACTCGCAAAAGTTACGCAGACGCGCAACTTTCCGCGAAGTCAAGTAAACACGCCGGAAGCGCATTTTGAAAACAATAAAAGGGAACCAAAGGAAGACGCTGAAAGCAACAAGGAGGCTATTTCATCCAGAGATAGCCTCCTTGCTCGTTCCGCCCGAACTTACGGGGTCCGAGGCAACAGCGCAAAGAGGGGAGAAATATACTATGAAAAAAATGATCAAAAACTTAATTGGGGCAGCCCTGCTGCTGAGCACCGTGTCTTTGGCCGGCTGCAGCGATGCGGCGAATGAAGAGGCAACGTCAGAGCCGGGGAAACCGGTCGTGGCGGTATCGATCGTGCCGGAGCGGACGTTTGTGGAAGCGGTGGCCGGCGATTCGGTGGACATCGTGACGCTGATCCCGCCAGGCAGCAACCCCGGCAACTATGAACCGACCGCCCAGGAAATGGAAGCGTTCAGCGATGCCGCGCTCTATTTCTCGATCGGAGTTGCGACCGAGGAAGCCAATATCTTGCCGAACGTGGGGGATATGAAAGTTGTGCCGCTGGAAGATGAAGTCGCTGCCGTCTATGCAGATCGGACCTTCGAATCCGGCGGAAGGGATCCGCACATCTGGCTTTCGCCAAAGCGCGCAAAAGTGATGGTAGAGGTGATCGCAAGGGAACTGGGCGAACTGGATCCCGACAACAAGGAAACCTACGAGCAGAACGCGGCTGACTATATCGCGCAACTCGATGAAGTCGACCAAGCAATCCAGGCCGCGTTGGAAGGGGTCGAAAGCAAGCAATTCATCGTCTACCATCCGGCATTCGGCTACATCGCCGAGGACTACGGACTGACCATGTACGCGCTGGAACAGGACGGCAAGGAAGCCACCGCGCAGCATCTGCAGGAGATGGTCGACTTTGCCAAAGCGGAAAACATCAAAGTCATTTTCTATCAGGAAGAAATGGACAGCAGCCAGGCCGAAGCCTTTGCTGAAGAGCTCGGCGGGCAAACGATCCAGCTTGCCCCTTTGGCAGCGGACTACATCACGAATCTGGAAAACATGGCACAGACCATGGCCGAGGCGATGCAATGACGGAGCCGGCCCTGCAGATCGACAAACTCTCCGTCCATTACGGGGAGGAAGTCGCGCTCTCAAAGGTCAGCTTCGATGTCGCGCACGGGGAAATCTTGGGCATCATCGGACCGAACGGCGGTGGGAAATCGACCTTATTGAAGGCCATCCTCGGCTTGGTGCCGCCCACGACCGGCAGCATCCGCATCTATGGCCAGGAACCCGGCAAGAACCATGCCGCGGTAGGCTTTGTTCCGCAGTTTGCAGCGATGGACAAACACTTCCCGATTTCCGTGCTGGAAGTCGTCTTGACCGGGAGGCTCAAACCGGGCTTTTCCTTCTTCCGCAAGTATTCCGAAGCGGACAAAGTGATCGCGCAGGCACAATTGGAACGCGTCGGCATCGCGCATCTGGCGAAAAGGCAGATAGCGGAACTGTCCGGCGGTGAATTCCAGCGGCTGCTGATCGCCCGCGCCTTGGCGGTGGAACCCAAATTGCTGCTGCTGGATGAGCCGACCGCCAGCGTGGATGCGCACTCCCGGAATCAGATCTATCAGTTGCTGAGGGAAATCAATGCCGACATGACAATCGTTCTCGTCACCCATGATCTGATGGCCATTTCGTCCGAAGTCAAAAAATTGGCATGTTTGAATACAAAATTAGTGTACCATGGTGAACCGGAACTCAACGAAAGCGTTGTGAACGAGCTTTACGGCTGCCCGGTCGATCTGATCGCACACGGCGTTCCGCACCGGGTCCTAAAAGCGCACGAGGAGGGAGCAACAAAATGATTCAGGCCTTATCAGAATATCAGTTCATGCAGCATGCCTTCATCGCCAGCCTGCTGGCCAGTGTTGTCTGCGGCATCATCGGCGTCATCATCGTCGAAAAGAAGCTGCTTATGATGAGCGGGGGGATTGCCCACACGGCTTACGGCGGTGTCGGGCTTGGCTATTTTCTCGGCTTTGAGCCGATCATCGGGGCCTTCCTTTTTTCCATAGCGGCGGCACTCGGGATCGGTACCATCAAACGAAAGGGCGGCGTGCAAGCGGACATCCTGATCGGTTTGTTCTGGTCCCTGGGTATGGCTTTCGGGATCGTATTCATTGCGCTGATGCCGGGCTATCCGCCCGATCTGAATTCGTATCTGTTCGGGAACATCCTGTCGGTGACAAGAGCGGACCTTTATCTGATGCTGGTGGTGACCTTCCTGGTGCTGGCGGTGGTGATCGCGCTGTTCCATGCCTGGAAAGCCTATCTGTTCGATGAAGAATTCGCCGCCATCATCGGCGTCAAAACAATCTTTTTGGAATATTTGCTGCTGGTTCTGGTGGCGATGACAGTCGTTGCGCTGATCCGGGTGGCGGGGATCATTTTGGTGTTGGCCTTGCTGACGGCACCGGCGGCAATGGCAGGCTTATTTTCGAAAAAACTGAAGAACCGCATGCTGCTCGCGGTGCTTTTTGGGGCCTTTTTCAGCATCAGCGGGTTATGGCTCTCATATGGCCTCAATATTCCGTCCGGAGCCTGCATCGTCATGACAGCAGTCGCCGCCTACTTCCTGGCCTATGCTTTCAGTGCAGTGGGCAGGAAAATGAAAAGGAAAAGCCTGGCATCAAAACAAAGCGTGGAGTGATCCCCAAACAGATCGACCGCGGGAAGAAAGCCGTCCTTGCCCTTGTGATGAAGGGATCATCCGGGAGGGCATTTTTTCCGTTTCAGAGGGTTGAATGCTGATGAAAAAGTGATATGATTAGGTTGCCCGCTTGATTGAGAATGATTCTCAATCAAGCGGGCATAAACCAGTAACAGCAGGGTTTGACACACAAAAAAGGGGATTTCATGTGAAAATAATCACTTATTACGTTCTTTCCGTGCGCCAAACCTGCCGATCCAAAAGTACAAAAACAGGCGAAACACTGCCGAAGTACGGCAGATCCGATAAAAACGAACCAAGGAGGTTCTTATGAAACGTTCATTCATGAAGCGCTTGTTCGGCGGCAAAGAAAAAAATCAAACAGAAAATCCGTCGCGGCCGCGCAACCTGACCGACGCGGAAATCAACCGTCCCTACGTCATCAAAGGAATCGCTGCAGAAGAGCAAGGGATGAAGGAGTTCTTATGCACCTTGGGCTGCTTTGAAGGCGAAACCGTCACGGTCATTTCAGCGTCGAACGAGAATTACATCATCCACGTCAAAAATGCCCGGTACAGCATCGACAGCGAGTTGGCCGGAGCGATCCTGATCCAGGCGAACGACCTGGGCGGACCGTTCCGGATGGAAAAAGAAGGCAAGGAGGACGAAGATGCGCATTGCACTTGCAGGAAATCCAAACAGCGGCAAAACAACCTTATTCAACGCCATCACCGGGAAAATTGAACTGGTCGGCAACTGGCCTGGTGTGACGGTTGCCAAGAAAGAAGGCGACGTAAAAAAAGAACTGAACAAGTCCGGGAAGAAAATCCGGGTCGTGGACCTGCCGGGTGCCTATTCCTTGGCGGCTTTCACGTCCGAGGAAAACATCACCAGCGCATTTGTCAAAAATGAAGCGCCGGATGTGATCATCAACATCGTGGATGCCACGAATCTGAGCAGAAGCCTGCTGTTCACCACCCAGCTGCTGGAGCTGGGGATACCGCTGGTCATCGCTCTGAACAAAAGCGATCTGCTGGACAACAAAAAGATCGCGGTCGATTCGGAAAAACTGGCGGAAAGGCTGGGCTGCCCGGTCGTCGCGACCGCTTCCATCGAAGGGGAAGGCCTTGTGGAACTGATAGCCGCAGCTGCCGCCAGCTTTGGCCGAAGCCAGCCGGCGCCGTTCCATCCCTCCGCCGGCCCCAAAGGACAAACGCCGCAGCCTGCTGCGGCTGTCGACCGCGAGCGGTTTGCTTTCGTCGATGCGGTGGTGGCAGAAGTGGAAGTCCGAAAAGTCGACAGCGCCAAACAAACGAGGCAAGACGCAATCGATCGGGTCCTTACCCATCGGATAGCGGGCATCCCGATCTTTGCGGCAGTCATCTACTTCGTGTTCTCCGTATCGCAGACATACGTGGGCCCGCTGCTTGCCGACATCCTGGTCGGATGGATTGACCGGTTGTACGTCTGGACAGAGGGACTGATCGGCGCCAGCGTATCGCCTTTGTTGAGCGCCTTGCTGCTGGACGGAATCATCGGCGGCGTCGGTGCCGTCATCGGCTTCCTGCCGCTGATCATGGTGCTGTTCTTCCTTTTGGCGCTGCTGGAGGATTGTGGCTACATGGCCCGGGTCGCGGTCGTGATGGACCGCCATATGAAAAAGGTGGGGCTCTCGGGAAGATCAATCATCCCGATGGTGATCGGCACGGGCTGCGCGATCCCCGGCATCATGGCGACGCGGACGATCCGCGATGAGCGCCAACGCCGGACGACCGTCATGCTGACGCCGTTCATGCCCTGCGGAGCGAAGCTGCCGGTCATCGCGCTCTTTGCCGGTGTTTTCTTCGAAGACGCCGCTTGGGTGGGAACGTCCATGTATTTCGTGGCGATCGCCATCATCATTTTTGCCGCCCGGATCGTCCATAAAATCGTGAAACCCAGTCCAGCCAAATCCTACTTCATCATGGAGCTGCCGGACTATCGGGTGCCGAGCCTGAAGCGGGCAGCCATCTCGATGCTGGCCAGAGGGAAGGCCTTCGTGGTGAACGCAGGGACGGTCATCCTCTTGTGCAATGTGATCGTCCAGATCATGAAGACCTTCACCTGGGACTTCAAAATCGTGGAAGCGGGCATGGAAAGCACCAGCATCCTGGCCGGCGTAGCCAGGCCGCTCGCTTTCCTACTGATCCCGCTCGGATTCGGCGCATGGCAACTTGCGGCAGCCGCGGTAGTGGGCTTCATCGCCAAAGAAAACGTCGTCGGGACTTTGGCGGTCGTCTACAGCATCAGCAATTTCATCGACACCGAGGAACTGGTCCTCGTTTCCGGGGCCCAGGATGTGGCTTCGATCATGGGGCTCACCTCGGCTTCGGCTTTGGCCTACCTGCTGTTCAATCTTTTCACACCGCCTTGCTTCGCTGCGATCGGCGCCATGAAAGCCGAGATGGAAAGCAGCAAGTGGCTGTGGGGCGCAATCGGATTCCAGTTCGGCATGGGCTATACGCTCGCCTACTTCGTCCACCAAATCGGCACGCTGCTTACGACCGGTCGTTTCGGGCCTGGTATGATCCCCGGCCTGATTGCGGTCGCACTGATGGCCGCAATCATCGGCTACCTGATCCGGAAGAAAGACGCAAAGGGGGAAGCCCGTCATGTTCGATGATGTCATTGTCTTCCTGATCATAGCCGCCTTCGTTGCCGTTTCCCTCGCGAAAATCAGCCGCGACAAGAAAACGGGCAGCAGGTGCGCCGGTTGTCCGCTGAATAAAGTCTGTGCCAGGAAGGAAGAAAGAAAAGAGGAATCAGAATGATGAGGAAGGCTATTCCAGAAGCTTCGGCAAAGCGGTTGCCGATCTATCACCGCTACTTGGGTTTTTTGCACTCCGCAGGCAAAAAACATGTTTCATCCGATGAGTTGAGCGAGGCGGTGAAGGTGGAAAGCGCCTCGATCCGCCGGGATTTTTCCTATTTTGGCGCGCTCGGGAAAAGAGGCCATGGCTATGATGTCGCCTATCTGCTGGATTTTTTCAATAAAGAGCTCCATCAGGATCGGCTCACGAATGTGGCGCTGATCGGCATGGGCAATCTCGGCCGGGCCTTGTTGAACCACAATTTCTATGTCAGCAACAATCTGCGCATCAGTGCCGCCTTCGATATCGATGAGGCGGTCGTCGGCAAAATCCTCAGCGGCGTGCCGGTCTATCCGATGTCCGACATGGTCGCGCAGTTGCGGATCCAACAGCTGGATGTCGCCATCTTGATGGTTCCCCAGGAAGTGGCCCAGGAGGCCGCGGACCACTTGGTCGAAGCGGGTGTCCATGGCATCCTGAACTTCACGCCGATCCGCCTCACCGTTCCGGAACAGGTGCGCGTCCAGCATGTGGATTTGACGAGCGACTTGCAGACGCTGCTCTATTTCCTGGATCATGATAACGGCTGACCAGGAAAACTGTCCTGCAGGAAACGAAGTACGGCGCTACGATGGTCGCTAACTTGAATCTGTTTATCTAAAGAAAAAATAAAAAAGCTCCCGTTGCGGCAGAGAAGGCCGCAACGGGAGCTTTTTGGGTATTCGGGTCTTTGTGTCGGGCGTCAGCCCAGGACGGTATCCTGAACTCCCGAGAGATCCTGCAACTGTCGACAGAACGAATACCGAAAACCGCAAAACACCAGACAAAACGCACTTCTGTCGGGCATCCGCCCAGGACGGTATCCGGAACACCCGAGAGCGCCCGCAACTGTCGACAGAACGAATACAGAAAACCACCAAACACCAGACAAAACACCCATCTGTCGGGCATCCGCCCAGGACGGTAACCTGAACACCCGAGAGCGCATGCATCTGTCGACTGAATGAATACCGAAAACCGCAAAACACCAGACAAAACACCCATCTGTCGGGCGTCAGCCCAGGACGGTAACCTGAACACCCGAGAGCGCCCGCAACTGTCGACAGAACGAATACCGAAAACCGCAAAACACCAGATAAAACACCCATCTGTCGGGCATCCGCCCAGGACGGTAACCTGAACACCCGAGAGCGCATGCATCTGTCGACAGAACGAATACCGAAAACCGCAAAACACCAGACAAAACGCCCATCTGTCGGGCATCCGCCCAGGACGGTAACTCGAACACCCGAGAGCGCCCGCAACTGTCGACAGAACGAATACCGAAAACCGCAAAACACCAGACAAAACGCCCATCTGTCGGGCATCCGCCCAGGACGGTATCAGGAACACCCGAGAGCGCCCGCAACTGTCGACAGAACGAATACCGAAAACCGCAAAACACCAGACAAAACGCCCATCTGTCGGGCTTCAGCCCAGGACGGTAACTCGAACACCCGAGAGCGCATGCATCTCTCGACAAAACGAATACCGAAAACCGCAAAACACCCGACAGAACGCCCATCTGTCGGGCGTCAGCCCAGGACGGTAACCTGAACACCCGAGAGCGCATGCATCTCTCGACAGAACGAATACCGAAAACCACAAAACACCAGACAGAGCGCACTTCTGTCGGGCGACCGCCCAGGACGGTATCCGGAACACCCGAGAGCGCCCGCGACTGTCGACTGAATGAATACCGAAAACCGCAAAACACCCGACAGAACGCCCATCTGTCGGGCGTCAGCCCAGGACGGTATCCGGAACACCCGAGAGATGCCGCAACTGTCGACTGAATGAATACCGAAAACCGCAACACACCAGACAAATCGCACTTCTGTCGGGCATCCGCCCAGGACGGTATCCCGGAACAGCGGAGAGATCCTGCAACTGTCGACTGAATGAATACCGAAAACCACAACACATCCGACAGAACGCCCAACTGTCGGGCGTCAGCCCAGGACGGTATCCGGAACACCCGAGAGATGCCGCAACTGTCGACAGAACGAATACCGAAAACCACCAAACACCAGACAAATCGCACTTCTGTCGGGCGACCGCCCAGGATGGTATCCAAAACACCCGAGAGCGCCTGCAGCTGTCGACTGAACGATCACCGAAAACCGCAAAACACCAGACAGATCGCACCTCTGTCGGGCGAACGCCCAGGATGGTATCCGGAACAGCCGAAAGCGGACGCATCTCTCGACAGAACGGATACCGAAAAGCGCAAAAGACCAGACAAATCGATCTTCTGTCGGGCGCCAGCGCAGGATGGTATCCCGTACACCCGAGAGCGGACGCATCTCTCGACTGAACGAATACCGAAAAGCGCAAAAGACCAGATAAATCGTGCTTCTGTCGGGCGCCCGCCCAGGACGGTAACCTGAACACCCGAGAGCGCCCGCAGCTCTCGACTGAACGATCACCGAAAAGCGCAAAACACCAGACAGAACGCTCTTCTGTCGGGCGCCCGCCCAGGACGGTAACCTGAACACCCGAGAGCGCCCGCAGCTCTCGACAGAACGGATACCGAAAAGCGCAAAAGACCAGACAAATCGATCTTCTGTCGGGCGCCAGCGCAGGATGGTATCCCGTACACCCGAGAGCGGACGCATCTCTCGACTGAACGAATACCGAAAAGCGCAAAAGACCAGATAAATCGTGCTTCTGTCGGGCGCCCGCCCAGGACGGTAACCTGAACACCCGAGAGCGCCCGCAGCTCTCGACTGAACGATCACCGAAAAGCGCAAAACACCAGACAGAACGCTCTTCTGTCGGGCGAACGCCCAGGACGGTAACCTGAACACCCGAGAGCGCCCGCAGCTCTCGACTGAACGATCACCGAAAAGCGCAAAACACCAGACAGAACGCTCTTCTGTCGGGCGAACGCCCAGGATGGTATCCGGAACACCCGAGAGCACCCGCAACTGTCGACTGAACGATCACCGAAAACCGCAAAACACCAGACAAAAAGCCCATCTGTCGGGCGAACGCCCAGGATGGTATCCCGAACACCCGAGAGCGCACGCATCTCTCGGCTGAACGAATACCGAAAACCGCAAAACACCAGAGAAAACGCCCGTCTGCCGGGCGAGCGCCCAGGACGGTAACCTGAACAGCCGCCAAAAACAGAAGTTAGATTCAGTATTTGATATCCAGTCACAAAAACTTTTTTGATAATCTACTGCGGAGCGCCCCAATCTGTTTCAGTAGCATAAGGCCTTGTCTTCGATTATAATAAAGTAACGAACGAGAGGGGTTGATGACATTATGAAAACACTGCAAATGAACTCGCCGGAAGTCAAACGCATCAATAAGAATATGGCTATGGAGAATTTGTATTTGAGTGAAGATTTACAAAAACGAGCACTCGCTATCGTCAATTCCGGCAAGTCTATTACAATCGCCCTAATCAAGAAAGAACTCGAAAATGCCAAAGTACAATAAAGGAAATAATGATGAGTATTTGTTGCAGCATAATCTTATGGGTGTAAGCAATCAAGACAAATTAACCCAAGCGGAAGCATTATCTTTTTTTGTCAGAAATGCAGAAATAGAGAATGGAATCTACTCTATCAAAGGATTCTCAAAATGGGACTTCATGGCAATCCATCATCATCTCTTTCAGGATATTTATCCATTCGCGGGTAAATTCAGGGATGTCAATCTAATCAAAGAGTCTACAGTATTTTGTCAGTTTCAATTCCTGGACGCTTATGCGGATAGTCTATTCAATGAGCTAATAATAGAGGGCAAGTGGGAAACTGTTGAAACAGCAGCAAAGAGACTCGCCTATTTTAAAGCAGAGCTGAATATGCTGCATCCTTTCAGAGAAGGGAACGGCCGCACGATACGCATATTCTTAGCAGCATATGCTAAGGAAAAAGGATACTTGTGGAGATACGAAAATATGGATGCACAGATGTATCTAGAGGCGATGATCAAATCGAAATATGATGAATCTGATCTTGAAAAATTGTTGCTGACAGTTTTGGAACCTTTATAAACTGATTCGAATAGTCATCGGAATAGTCCAACACAAAACCGTTCGCAAAATACCGCGCGGAGATTGTGTTGGGCCATTTTCTTTAGCTATCATACGACGTTGTGCAGAATTTGTTTTAGTTGATTGATTTTCAGCAGTAAATCTGAACGAAAGGAGCGGCAGCTTACGGCAAACCAGTGACGATGTTCTTTACTTTCTGGGGCTTGAACATCATCAAGCGTCCGAAAAAAGTCAGCGTAGCCAAACGCGGCATGGAAAGAATGTTCGACATCATGTTGCCGAACCACGCCGGCCAACTGCCGATTTCGAAAATGAACATGAGCGGCGTCGGATCGAAAATGATCCAAGCCGTCATGAAACAGAAGAACGTTGATCCATTGCCGGTCATGATCGCCCAAGCCCAAAAAATGGGCATCAAGATGGTAGCCTGCACCATGTCCATGTCCATGGACATCATGGGCATCAAGGAAGAAGAAATCATCGACGGTGTCGACTTCGGCGGTGTAGCAACTTACATCGGCGATACGATGGATTCGAATTTGAATCTGTTCATCTAATAAAGCAACACAAATTAGGCTCCCGCCGCGGCGGGAGCCATTTTTTTTGGCATTCGGTTGTTTTGAAGGGGTGATTTTGCCGACGGAAGTCCGGGTCGTCGGCTGAACCGAGAGAGAAGAATACTGAAGAGCCGACGAAAAACGGATATGTCGACTGAACGAAAAACGAAGGATACCGAACAGCCGACGAAAAGCAAAGTTGTTGACTGAACGAAGAATGATGTCAGCCGAATGGCCGACTAAGTGTAGCAATGTCGGGCGAATGCCCAGGACGGTATTGATTCCCTGAGGTTCTCTCCTTTGGAGTGATAATTGACAATAACTGTATATACTGTTAATCTGTATATACAGTTATGAGGCGTGCACAATCCCAGAAAAATCCAAGGAAATAATAAATTAAAATCGAGAGGATGTCGAATACTATGAGTAAGGACGCTAAAACGAATGTAACTGCCATGTCAGAAATAAATCCACCAACAAATCAAAAAGGAGGAACGGCCAAACGCACTTACCGCTATTCGCTTGCTGAAAGCAATAAACGATCGAAGGAAAAGGTGAACACTTTCAAATTGCGAATGACCGGTAACAGCGTGGTTATCTCTGTGCCCGAGGACGTACTGCGCACTTTACATGCTGAGCCTGGAGACGAAATCCAGTACATCACTGTAAAGATGAACGATGGGGAAAAAGAGGTCGACACCGTTTTAATCTCAAAAGTCACTCCGGCTGCTAAGCCAGACGGTTTAGGGACTGAAGAGCTTGACACAATGTTGGACGATTACTTCGACAAGTATGACTCGGTAATGAAATCATTGGCCGACATGTAAAAAATGAACTATCTGACCGAAGAACAACTGATCCAAATCAACGCGAGAATCATCCAAAAGTTCACTCCCCAAGAGATTATAGGCGTAAGAGAAAAAGAAGGGCTTAATGCAGTGGTTGAAGCGCCCAAGGCAACCGCGTTCGGAGAGGACGCCTACCCGACAATTTTCGATAAAGCGGCAGTGCTATTGCTGGGCATTGCAGGAAAACAATTGTTTCAAAATGCCAACAAACGGACAGCGATAGCCGCAACCGATATCTTCCTTCATATCAACGGCTATACCGCTACCTGGGAACACGATGAATATATTGCGTTTGTCATGGATGTCGTTCAAAGAAGCGAGGAAACTACAAACGACTTCGACGAACTCAAGCAGGACACTTCGGCCAAACTCCAAGAAAAATATAAAACGAAAAATTGATATCTGCCTATCTGCAAGGCGACGAAAAATAAAGAAGCCGTAAAACACTGCATATTGTCAGTGTTTTACGGCTTTTTGCATGTGATCAATTCCTGCTTCCTATCGGTATCCAATCGCCCGCAACACACCAACTCCGACGAAGAGAGCACTCACCGGAGCACGCACCTCGCGCCAGCTTCCAACTCCGACGAAGGATTGTTGACCGGAGTTGGTTGCCTTTTCAGTACCCTTGCCTCCGGTCAGGACAGGCGTTGCCGGAGAAACATACAGAATAAGCTCACCACCTCCGGCGGAGTGAATGTTCAGTTTTCTGTCGCATCAGTGCGTGGGCTTGAATGGTACAATGAACAATATACACAGATCAGGAGGAGAGTATATGAAAGAGACAGTATGGGGAATGATCGGCTGTGGCGACGTAACGGAGAAGAAAAGCGGACCAGGCCTCTATAAAGCCAATGGGTCGCGACTGAAGGGGGCATACAACCGTACAGAGGCCAAGGCCCATGATTGGGTGAAACGCCATGGCCACGGTCAGGTATACCAAACGGTCGAAGAACTGCTGGCGGACGAAGAAATCACGGCCGTCTATATCGCCACACCACCGGCTACACTTCGACTACGCCATGCAGGTCATCATCGCAGCGAATAAAGTGCCGCTGATTGAGAAACCGATGGCGCGGACATTCGCGGAATGCCAAGCGATACTGGATGCCGCCGAAGAAAACGGCTTGTCGGTATTCGTCAGCTTCTACCGCCGAGCGCTCGAGAAATTCCAGAAAATCAAACAACTGTTGGATGAAGGCGCCATCGGCCAACCGCAATTGGTGGAGATCCGCCAATACCAACGACCAGCACCGGAAGACTTCGACAAGGACAACCTACCTTGGCGCTTGCTGCCGGAAGCAGGCGGCGGGAAGGATCTCGATATCCAAGTGCATGTGCTCGATTACCTGGCCTATTACTTCGGCGACATCACCGCGATGACCGGCATCGTCGAGAACCGAGCCGGACTCTATGCAGTCGAGGACACGGTCTCGGCCTCCTTCCACTTCGCGAACGGCGTCGTCGGATCGGCCGCCTGGTGTTACGTCGCGGACTTCGAACTGGATGAAGTGACGATCATCGGTTCGGAAGGGACTCTTGTTTTCGAAGGCACGAGCTTCGAATGGATCCGACTCATCAAAGACGGAAAAACGACGACCTACACTTTCGCAACACCGGAGCATGTCGCCATGCCGTTCATCCAAACCGTCGTCGACGAACTGAACGGCCAAGCCAAAAGCCCCGCCGATGCCGCCAGCGCAGCCAATGGCATCCGCATGTTCGATTTGCTGCTGAAGGATTACCGCGAAAGGTACGAGAACTAATAAAAATATGTAATGCAGTGATTGAGTTCCATCGGGAACTCTGAATGAAAGGAGGACCCCTTATGTCCATCGGCTACGCCTGCCTCAACATCGGCACCCCCAACACCAAAATGCGGAGCGTGATGCAGCGCAATGCGACCGCGGAGAAGCTGACGGAGGTGACCGCGCACAATCTCGTCGCGCTGGAGTGGATGATCGACTACAACCGGGAGAACGACATCAAGCTTTTCCGCATCAGCTCGGATCTGATCCCGTTCGGCTCGAGTCCCGTCAACAAGCTCGACTGGACGGAAATCCACAAGGACGCCTTCGACCGCATCGGCGTGAAGATCCGCAAAAGCGGCATCCGCGTTTCGATGCATCCCGGTCAGTATACCGTGCTGAACTCGCCGACGGAGGATGTCGTGGACCGCGCCATTGCGGACCTGATCTACCATGACCGACTCCTGAGCGCGCTTGGGGCGGATCGCACCAACAAAATCGTCCTGCATGTCGGCGGTATTTATGGCGACAAAGAGGCGGCGCTGCAGCGATTCGAAGAGAATTTCCGCCGCCTCCCCGAAACCGTCCAGAACCGCCTCATCATCGAAAACGACGACCGTCTCTACCATATCGAAGACATCCTCGGATTGGCAGCCCGACTGCAGATCCCGGCCGTCTACGATAATCTGCACCACGCCATTAACCCGCCACCTTCAGGAGGGGATGACCAATACTGGATCGCCGCAGCCGCGAAAACCTGCAGCCCCCACGACGGCAACCAGAAAATCCATTATTCCCAACAGGCTCCCGGCAAACGCCCAGGCGCCCATTCCGATACGATCCAGCTGGAACCGTTTATGGCTTTCCACGCGCAGCTGCCGGACCAGCAGATCGACATCATGCTGGAGGTGAAGGACAAAAATCTGTCCGCCATCAAATGCCAAAACGCGACCACTACAACTTCAAGAATGGGACTGCTGGAAAAGGAGTGGGGCCGCTATAAATACGCCATCCTCGAAAGGTCGCCGGCGATCTACCAAGCCATCCGCACACTGCTGAAGGACAAAGAAGCCTATCCGGTCCTTGAATTCTACTGCCTGATTGACACCGCCTTCGCCGAGGAAATCCGCCCCGGCTACGCCGAAAACGCCGCCGCTCACGTCTGGGGTTACTTCAAAAAGCACGCGACCGATGCCGAACGCAGACAGTACGAAAAGAACCTCGCTAACTATCGCAACGGCACCGGAACGCTTGCGACAGTCAAACGTCAACTCTTCAAGTTGGCAGAAAAATACGAAACGGAGTATCTGTTGCAGTCGCTGTATTTTTATCTGGACTGAATGGTCGCAAAAAAGAATCAGGGAAGTTGTCGTTTTATGCCCGACCTCCTGATTCTTTTTTTTAGCTAGTATTCTGTTATACATTGTGGATCCTTTTCAGGTATTTATCGAACTGCGGTACGGTGAAATCAACTTCACCGCGATTGGCCGAATAGATAAAGCCTTTATGAATCAATTGCGCACGCAACGGCGATATGGCACTTACTGGACACTGCATCTGTTCAGCTATCGCTTTTGTCGAGCAAGGCAGAGTGCCGCATTTTACCATCGCGATCATAAAATCCAGTTCCCTTGATGTAGCCCTGTCATGCCGCACTTTAAAGAAGCTTTCATCCAAACTTTTCTCGAAATCCGAATAGACCTCGTCAACCATAGTGGCATCAATGATGCGTTTATCCACCGAGACTTTTGCCCAAACTTGATTGCCGTATTCCTGCAGGAAATAGGGGTAGCACTCGGTTATTTGAAGTATCTTTTCGAGGGCAACTTCACTGTAGGACACCCCCCATTTTTTTGCGGGTTCTTCCAGTGCCAGTCTCGCCGCACTTTGTTCCAGGGAACCGATGGAAACGAATTTGAACAGCCTTTCAGCATAGGATTTCACATCCCCTGCAATCTTGGCGATTTTCGGCAAGCCGGCCGCAAATATGATAAGCGGCAACGCTTTTTGGTTCACTCTGTGTATCGCAGCAATCAAGGCTTCGAATTCATCATCCTTCATGTACTGGATTTCATCGATGAATAAAGCGACCCCGGTTCCTTGTTTCTGCGCCAGTGTCCCCAGCGACACAAGCAATTCAGTAAGGTCGTTTTCAAAATTTCCGGTGTCGGATATGCCGACAGCTGAATCGATTTCCGAATCGATGCTGAGGCTGATTTCTCCCTCCGGCGAATATTTAATGGAAAAAGCCTTCAGAACCGACAATGCTTTGGAAAGATAACCCTTTGTTTTTGCTTTTGCGCTTAGTTGTTGGATCAGCTTTAGAATGTGCAAGGAAATATTATTTTTAAATGAACTGCGCTCCGAAATCTCAAGATGTTCATACCGTATGTCTTCCTCATCCGCCATCTCTTCTATTTTGTTCAGCAACACCGTTTTCCCTACGCCTCTGAGGCCATAATAAACAACCGAACGGGAAAAATCGCCGTTCTTGATATAAAACAAAGCATCTTCGGCTTCGCGTATCGTAGCATCACGACCGGCTAAATACTTGGGCGGCACACCCGCACCAGGCGTGTATGGGTTCAATAACTTTCTCATCTCGATCCAGCTCCGTTCTTGTATCTTCTATCCATATTATATTCCTTATTCCGGTAAATACAATAGTTTTGCGGTGAAAAAAACCTATATGTACTTATAAAGCGATTCTACTGCTCTCGAAAATAATTCTTTGATGAGGAAGGTGATAATGTCATCTCAATAGATTAAATTAATCCAAAAAATAGCAAAAATACTCATTTTAAATAGGTCATCTATTTCAAATCAGTGTTTTGTGTTATAATCTAAATACAACAAGGAAAAGAGGGATAAAATGCTAGCTTACCTATCTGTCGAAAATTTTTTCTCTTTCAAAGACAAGACGACTTTGTCGCTAGATCATCCATATAACAGCGCTGAGAAATTCAGGACGAATACGATCTATTCCTACAAAGATAAGGAAGGTTTGACACGTTCGATTTTGAATGGTGCCATCCTTTTTGGAGCAAACGCTTCCGGAAAGTCAAATTTGCTCTTGGCGTTTTCTTTTTTGAATTATTTCTTGTCCACAAATGAAAAGATGCACTCCAGCAAAGACATCATCCACAGGCCTATCCCATTCAAATTAGCACAAGATAAAACCGATATTTCATTCGACATAAGCTTCATTTCTTCTGTTCCGGAAGACGGCAAGCATATTGATGTCAAAACCTATTATAAAATAAGCTTTGACCCGGATGATTTTTATGTAAAAAATGAGGAACTAAGTTATGAAAAAATCTTAAAGACAAAATTAGGCGCAAAAAAGGTTATTTTCCAACGGGTGGGGGATGATCTGCATCCATCCAGGAATGGCCTTCATAAGATTGTTGAAAAATTATCGCAAGAAAATATAGATTACAAGTCGATATTGGCAATGATGAACTCCAGCATCAATAAAAAATATTATGAGGACGAAGTGAAAAGCACGGCATACAAAATCGTGCAGGCAGTCTACAACGAAATCACAAAAGGTTTTTCAATGAACGGCGATTACAGCAACCTAAATGATTTTATTGAAAAAGTGAATGAGGATCCGAATTTTAAGGAACAAATATTGGGGGAGTTGTATGATTTCGATTTTGCGATATCCGATTTCAACATAGAGGATATCACTGAGGAACTGGTGCAAGCAGTAACCGCGCTTCGCCGTGACACAGATAAAAAGTCGGAAGAAAGCGTCGAAAAATTCTTGGAAAAAATAAAAAATCAAAGCAATTACAAGATCACGGCAATCCATAAGGTGCAATCGCAGCGTTACGAATTGCCACTGGACTTGGAATCGGACGGGACCAAAAAGTTTTTGTCACAGTCCATAAACCTGTTCAATTCTTTGATCAACAATTCCCTCTATCTATCCGATGAATTTGACAGCAAGTACCACATCAAAATACAGGAAGGAATCCTGAAAAAGTTTCTGAAACAGGAGGATGCCGGCAGGGCTCAATTTTTGGTTGCCTCCCATAATCCATTGCTCCTTTCATCAGAATTCTTTGCTAAGGAACAAATCTGCTTGATCGAAAAAGATCGTTCAAGTCAAAGCAGTTTTATCACTTACCTGAATGATTTCAAGGACATATCCTACAACAATCACAATTGGACCAACTTGTATCTGGAAGGCCGGTTTGGCGGGTTGCCAGAGGTATTTTCCTAAATGAAAACTCATACGTTGCCGATTAATGGTATAAAGCCAATGCGGAGAGACTGCACAGCACGATAGAAGAAGCTTGTACCAATTGCAGGATAAGCAGATCAAACGCAATTGACTCTGCGCAAGCCGAGCATACAGATAGCGCATCCTTTAAAATAAGCAATCCTTCATTGTCCGATGAATACACAATTAATTGGTTCCTTGGTATATCCACGCTTTCCTACATGGATATATTGATTACCGTCTTAAGGCGCTTTGAGTAGATTCTTATCACGCGGGTACGGTATGGGTTTGAGGAATGCATTTGTACACAGGAAACAACGCCACCCTTTGGGCGTCTCTTAGTTAGCTTGCTGCGTCCTGAGATAAGAAAGAAGCCTGAACCGGCATTGCTTATGCAATAACGGTTCAGGCTTCTTTTGTTTGGTTACAGTATTACATCGCCACTTTAACGACGACTTTCTTGATCGGTGCCGGTCCATCGACTGCCAAACCCGGACGATGTGCATCCTGCGTGGTGAAGACAGCGAACTGTCCCGCATGCAGCACGAAATGATCGCCTTCCGCGTCGAAGAAGTAGACGTCATTTTCAGGGCGATCCTCCGTCTTCACGACGCCATCCAACGTGTTCCAGCCCATCTTTTCGCTGCCTTCGACGACGTACTGGATGTCCGTATATTTATAGTGCGCCTCCCAGCGGCATTCCTTCGGCAGATGCGTCTTGTATTCCTGCACCAGCGCGTACACCGCATCCCCGTCGATGTCATAGCGCCCGACAGGCAACGACGCGACATCGTTCTCCTTCAAAAACGTCAGCCCCTTGTAGAGCTGCTCGTTCAAACCTTTATAAAATTCCATATTAGCCAATGTATCAATAATCATAAAAACATTCCTCCATCCGTTCAATTGTGAATCAATAGTTCCAGTATAAGCCAGATTCCACCGATTGGATAGGCTTACAACCGATTGTTGCGATTTCTGTCGCAAATAGGATCGGCGCTGCGCGTACAGCCAACTCCGATAAGCAGCCACCTCGTCGGAGAACAACCCTTGCGCCAGCTACTCAGCTCCGACGAGAGCGTTTTGGACGGAGGACAGCGTCTCCCCGGCACCGCAACACCGGCGAAGCCGCCGTGGTCGAAGGTGATACTCTTTTGCAATTCTGTTCTCCGGCGAAAGACAACTTCACCGGATAAACAACTCGACTTAGAAAAGTGAAAAGCCGGATAGGGAATATCTTAAATTATGATTATAGTACTATAAAACAAGAAACCTGTCAGGAAAGGGCTATAATAGTACGCATCGTGAAGATGTAGTTCAATAAAATTACTTTTCAAATTTTTTCATTTCAGATATGTTTTGTTGACCTCTGGCGAGCTAGCTCTCGCCGGAGGAAAATGCCGAATCCGAAGGATGAACTCCGGCGAACGCCGCATTCATCGGAGCACAAGCCTGTCCAGCCGCCGGCCGGTGATTTTTAGGCAAGAAGTTACTGAAGAAGTCACACCTTGTCATCTTGCTGTCGGTAAATCGTAACCGAAGTATCATACGGACGACATAAATTCGGAACTTATTATAGGAAATAAACACATTCGCACAGAATGTTAACAATTGAAACGCTTACTTGTAAATTTTTCGTTTTTTTTATGAAAAGTAACGGTATATATGAGAAAACATTTCAGTTTTTGTGTAAATTCTGTGAATGGAGTGTTATCATAATAAGTACTTTAAGATATATTAAGCGAGTTTAATCATTTTTAGAAATATTTACCTAAAGTTACTGTTTAAATCAAGTAGCTAAAGGATTTTATATTGTTTCTCTGGATATATCCAACTCGCTGAATATTGACTACGGATAATTTTTTTCTAATCAAAAAACTGGATTATTTCTGATAACTAATTGCAAAAAGTATGAATTTTTTTTTGGTGACAGGTGTTAAGAAGCTATTTTTATGCATATTTTTTTCGTTAGTAAGCGAACGGAGTTCGGTTGAGGTACAAAGGATACAGCTTTATTTTCTGAAGGAGGATATTGTGTATGGAGATTGAAGAGAATTTGAATGTTGCGGCTTTTACTGGATTGGAGACCAGTGTCGTCGCGCGAAACAAGCCGATTTACCTGGCATGCAAGCGTATGACGGACTTTGTTTTGGCGCTGATCGGGCTGATTATCTTGTCGCCGGTGTTTCTGGTTGTGGCGTTCCTGATCAAATGGGATGATCCGAAAGGGACGGTGTTCTTCAGCCAGGACCGGGTCGGGAAGGACGGAGAGCTGTTCAAGATGTACAAGTTCCGTTCGATGTATGTCGACGCGGAGGAGCGGTTGGCGCAGCTGCTGAAGTACAACGAGGTCAGCGGGGCGATGTTCAAGATGAAGGAAGATCCGCGCGTCACGAAGATCGGGGCCTGCATCCGCAAGTGCAGCATTGATGAACTGCCGCAACTGTTCAATGTCCTCATGGGAAATATGAGCCTGGTCGGGCCGCGGCCGGCGTTGATCCGTGAGGTTGAGGCGTACACGAGCCATGATAAACAGCGGTTGTTGGTTACGCCGGGAATCAGCGGGTTGTGGCAAGTGAGCGGACGGAGCCGCTTGACGTTTGCGCAGATGGTGGATCTGGACTTGGAGTATGTCGTTACGCGTTCTTACTGGATGGACATCAAAATCTTGTTCAAGACAGTCAAAGTTGTTTGTAAAGGTGATGGCGCTTATTAGATAAGCGCAATTAAAAGGAGTTTGTTGTTTATTTAAAAGGCTGAGGGGTATGTAGGATGTATAAATTAGCAAACAGTGGTTGGTTAAAGCATTTTGATTTTATGGTAAATGATATTTTTTTATTGGAAGCAGCATTTATATTCTCATATATCATTCGTTTCGGGCTCTCCTCGCCCTTTGATGTGCCCATCTATGCAGTGTTGGGAGTGATCCTCCCAATCCTGCACATTTTTATTGTCTTTTTTACGGAGGAGTATTCGGGTATCCTGCGCAGGGGGTATCTGAAGGAGTTCAAAGCGGTCCTGCAGCATAACTGCATGTTGGTCGCGATGGTGACCCTCTATATGTTCGCCACACAACAGGCGGCGAGCTATTCCCGCAGTGTGCTTTTTACGTTTTGGGGAATCAACCTTGTGTTCACTTGGCTAGGCAGAGCGTTACTGAAGAGGGCATTGCTGCTCGCGTATTCGAATGAGAAGAACCTGTCCTACATGCTAGTCGTGACCTCGAAAGCAGTTGCCGAAAGAACAATCGATCAGCTGCAAAAAGAGAAGTACAGTGATTACATCATTAAAGGCCTAGCGATTGTCGATGCCGATATGATAGGCCAAACGGTCCAGGGCGTTCCAGTAGTTGCGACGGATGACACCTTGCATGAATACCTGCGGACGCAAACGGTGGATGGCGTCTTCATCCATGTACGCAACTCCTATGATGAAATTGTAGCGATCACGGATAGTTTGTTGGCTATGGGAATAACGGTCCATATCTCCTTGGATCACGTATCAAGCGAAATGCCGAATAAGGTGGTCGAGGAAATCAACGGCTACACCGTCTTGACGACCAGCATTAAGATGGCGACAACACGTCAGTTGTTCATCAAGCGCGCGATCGACATCTGCGGCGGCTTGGCCGGCTTGTTGGCGACTCTTATCGCCTTCATTATTTTCGCGCCGATCATCTATATCCAGTCACCCGGACCGATTTTCTTCTCGCAGGAACGGGTAGGCCGCAACGGCAGACGCTTCCGCATCTACAAATTCCGCTCCATGTACATGGATGCCGAAGAACGCAAGCAGGAACTGATGGCCCAGAACAAGATGGACGGTTTCATGTTCAAAATGGACGACGATCCGCGCATCCTGCCGATCGGGAAATTCATCCGCCGCGTATCAGTGGACGAACTGCCGCAAAGCATCAATATCCTCAAAGGCGACATGAGCCTGGTAGGCACACGACCACCGACAGTGGATGAATACGAACAGTATGAACTGCACCACAAACGCAGACTGGCATCTAGACCTGGTCTGACCGGCATGTGGCAAATCAGCGGACGGAGCGATATCACCGACTTTGAGGAAGTCGTGAAATTGGATACCGAGTATATCAGCAATTTTTCATTAGGGTTATACCTGAAGATTCTTTTCAAAACCGTGGGCGTCGTGCTTGGGAAAAAGGGATCGGTTTAGCAACAGCACTCATTTAAAACATACATAATATTTCTGAAGATGAAAGAAGGACGAGGACAAGTGGCAAAAATTACAGTTGTGGGTACAGGCTATGTAGGATTATCAAATGCAATCCTATTTGCGCAACACAATGAAGTACGGGCATTGGAAGTTGTTGAAGAAAAAGTGAATCTGATCAATCAAAAAAAATCACCAATCGCGGATAAAGAAATTGAAGAGTATCTGGCGACTAAAGAATTGAATCTGATTGCTACAACAGATAAAGAATTGGCATATAAGGACACTGATTATGTTGTCATCGCGACACCCACTAACTATGATGAGAAGAAAAATTTCTTTAATACATCTTCGGTGGAGTCTGTCATCGAGGATGTATTGTCTTATCGTCCTGAAGCGACAATGATCATCAAATCAACCATACCGGTAGGCTACACCGAACAGATCCGCGAAAAGTATGGAGTCAGCAATATCATCTTCTCCCCCGAATTCTTAAGAGAAGGAAAAGCTTTATATGATAACCTGTATCCTTCCCGCATCATAGTTGGAGATAAAACAGAACAAGCAGAAACCTTCGCGAACCTATTAGTCGAAGGCGCAATTAAAGAAGATATACCAGTTCTGCATATGGATTCCACCGAAGCAGAAGCAGTCAAATTATTTGCAAATACTTACTTGGCATTGCGTGTAGCTTACTTTAACGAACTTGACACGTACGCAGAAATACGCAACCTGGATACAAAATCAATTATAGAGGGCGTGGGTCTGGATCCACGTATTGGTTCTCACTACAACAATCCTTCATTTGGTTATGGTGGCTACTGCCTCCCTAAAGATACAAAACAGCTCCTTGCCAACTACGAGGATGTTCCTAATAACTTAATTGGTGCAATTGTTGAATCCAACCGCACGCGTAAAGACCATGTTGCCAATATGGTATTACAACACAATCCAAAAGTGGTGGGTATCTATCGCTTAACGATGAAGTCAGGATCCGATAATTTCCGTTCTTCTTCAATCCAAGGAATTATGAAACGTATCAAGGCAAAAGGGATTGAAGTTGTAGTCTACGAACCGGCTTTACAAGAGGAAACATTCTATAATTCAGAAGTTATAAGAGATTTGAATAATTTCAAAAAGATATCAGATGTAATTGTATCTAATCGCCTTGCAAACGAATTGCTTGATGTTGAAGATAAGGTTTATACAAGAGATCTATTTCGTAAAGACTGAAAATATGAATAAGAAATAGATGTTAGACGTTATAGGGGAGGAGAACCTCATGCCAGCAGAAATTAACACAAAAGATTCAGTTTATAATGTACAACCTGATAAAGTTAAAGGTTTTATATGGAATAATTCATACAAGCGGACAGTGGATAAAACGAAGATCCCGGTTTGCAATATTTTAGGTGTAAATATCGCTGCTATCGATACGGAATGGGCTTTGGATTATTTCAAAAAGTACTTAAAAGATTTGTCAGGTGACTACGTATGTGTGTCCAACGTTCATACCACAGTAACTAGCTATGAAGATCCTGAATATTGCGACATCCAGAATGGAGGCATTATGGCTCTTCCTGATGGTGGTCCATTGTCATCTGTGGGAAGAAAACGTGGGCACAGTAAAATGGCTCGTGTTACCGGTCCAAGTTTAATGGGAGAAATTTTCAATATTTCTGCAGAAAAAGGATATCGTCATTATTTTTATGGGTCTACAGAAGAAACATTAGAAAAATTATATAGTAAGTTAGAACAGAAGTATCCGGGATTACAAATTGCTGGTATGTATAGCCCTCCTTTTCGCCCAATCACCGATGAGGAGAATGAAATGATTGTTAAGATGATTAATGATACAAATCCAGATTTTGTATGGATTGGCTTAGGCGCTCCAAAACAAGAAAAATGGATGGCAGCCCATCAAGGGGAAATTCAAGGGTTAATGGTTGGTGTAGGCGCGGGGTTTGACTATTATGCTGATAATATTAAAAGAGCTCCTGAATTTATGCAAAGAAATAATTTGGAATGGCTATATCGATTGCTACAAGATCCAAAGCGATTATTTAATAGATATCTATTAACAAATACGAAGTTTTTAAAATTGATAGCAATTGGAAAATAAAATTATCCCAAAATTAAATGAAGAATAAAGTTGGAGATGCAATGGAGAACTTATATAAACCTAAAGTCCTATTGGTACATAATTTTTATCAAGTTCCTGGTGGGGAAGATACTGTTTTTAAAAATGAGAAAGAATTACTTGAAGAAAATGGACACGAAGTAATCACATATACCAGAGATAACGAAGAAATAAATAATTTTCATTTATTTGGGAAAATAGGTTACCCATTTAATGCGGTTTTTTCATTGAAAACCTATCATGAAGTAAAAAAAATTATTTTAGCGAATAAGATAGATATTGTCCATGTGCATAATACATGGCCCTTAATTAGTCCATCAGTATATTATGCAGCATTTCACTCGAATGTATCTGTTGTTCAAACTGTTCATAATTTTAGATTGATATGTCCAGGTGGAACTTTATACCATAATGGAAAAATCTGTGAAGATAGTTTGTATAAAGGATTGAGAAGTTCAATAAAGAATAAAATCTATAAAGGAAGTCTTATTCATACATTAATAAGTGCGGCAACATTAAAAATACATAGAGTAATAGGTACTTATAAAAAGGTTAATTATATTTTCTTAACCGAATTTAACAAGAAAAAAGTTTTAGAGTTAAATAATAAGGAACGTATAATAATTGATGAGAGCAAGACATTTATTAAACCAAATTATGTGAGCATGGATAGAGAAATTATTCCTTTTGATGAAAGAAAGAATCAGTTTGTTTTTGTTGGAAGGCTGGATAAGTTAAAAGGAATTGACTTGCTGTTAGAAGTTTGGGGGCGAATTAAGGAAACCGATCTGATTATCTGTGGTACAGGTCCAGAAGAAGAATGGTGCAGAAAATATATAGAAGAAAATAGAATGTCTAATGTATATTTGATGGGATATATCAAAAATGAGAAGGCAAGAGAAATTATATCAGAATCTAAAGCGTTAATTCTACCAACACAGTTATACGAGGGATTTCCAATGACAATTGTTGAAAGTTTTGCATGTGGAACCCCAGTGATTGGTAGTGACATAGGGAACACAGGTAATCTGATTAAGGAAGGACTTACCGGTAAAAAGTTTCAATTTGATTCTGCTGACAGCTTAAGAGAAGTTGTCAACAGAATTCATGATATGACAGATTCTTGTAGACTTGAATATGAATCTAAGTACACTTCAGATATAAACTATAAAGAATTACTGTCAATATATGATTTTATGTTGGATGGAAAATAATAAAGGAGGATTAATATGTGTTTAGTCAGTGTGGTAATTACAACATATAATAGACCAGTGACAATATTAAAAAGAGCTTTAGATAGCGTGGTACAACAAACGATGACTGACTTCGAAATTATCGTCGTAAATGATGCTCCAAAATCGATAGAATTAGTAAATGAAATTAGAATATTAATTGATTCATATAAAAAGGATAATATTATATATATAGTTCATGCTATTAATTCTGGAGCATGTCAAGCAAGAAACACAGGCATAAATAAAGCAAAAGGAAAGTTTATAGCTTTCTTAGATGATGATGATGAATGGATAAGTGAAAAGCTTGAAAAGCAGTTGGTGTATATGAAAAACGATAATGTTGGACTAGTATACTGTGCTTCAAATATTGTGTCGGCAAACGGATCTCAAAAACGATATATACCTAAAAAAGTGGAAACAAACTTCTATGAAGAAATATTACGTACTAATTATGTAGGGTCAACGTCATTTCCTTTATTAAGGCTAAATTCTGTAAAGGAATGTGGTATGTTTGATATTATGGCGGTTAGTTCTCAAGATTATGATTTGTGGATAAGGATTTTAAAACATAGTGAAGCTAGGTTAGTACAAGAGCCATTAGTAAATTATTATTTGAGTGAGGATTCCACCTTTAGCAATGTTGCTAAGTATGCAGAGGGTGATTTATATTTAATGAATAAGTACAAAATAGAATTCGCTAAATATCCTAAAGCTTATAGTTATCATGTTAATAATTCTGCATTAAATATGTTGGCATTGAAACATAGGGTTAACATAAAAATGTATTTAATTTTTAAAATTAAAGGTATACTTACTAACCCTTTAAGTGTATATAACTATTTTTTACTTTGTATTAAGGCCATAAATAAAATTAAAAGGATTAAGGCGTATAAATACTCCTTAATTTTCATAGATTTCCAGAAGACAACTTGAATCATTGGTCTTTTAATGTTTTTTAAAAATCAATCAGGATAAAAAGTGATAATCAATTTTGTAATCATACTGCACTGTTTATGGCATCTTAAATTGTCCACAAACCGAATATATTTGCTTGTAAAATTTAGTCAATCTCTAGGTTGAACGATGAAATTTGCACTATATAAGTTGAATTAAAGAATCGCCTCTAAGTATCCCTAGCTACCAATCAGTTCAGGGATGGTTAAAGGTATAATTCCTTCTAAATTCGTTGGTAAAAACAATAATTCAACTTATATAACTAAACAATAGCTAGAACAGGTGTTAAGGAATATATAAATGCGTTTAATTTCCCTTTATTAATAGCAGCATATTATATTATAAAAGTGGAGACATTAATAGAATAAAACACAAAATTAATAATTATGTTTAGTGAGGATATGATGAAATTAAAAATAACAAAACACAATATTCCCGATTTAATGCTGCTTACAATTATATCTGGAATATTATCAACTAATGGTTTTCTCAAATACTTAGTAGTAATATTAATAAGTATGATTCTTTTATTAAAAAACAGAAAAATAAATATTACACTTGAAATAAAGGGTATTCTTTATCCGATAGTATATTATGTTTTAATAGGTATAATGATAGCAATATTAAGTGGGAATGTAAGTATATATACATTTAAACAAATTGCTTTTTATTCAGTTCCGTGTTTATTTTCTATTGCGCTGTATTCGTCTGTTTCTTTGAAGAGATTTAAAAAAATGACTCAGATTCAATTTTGGTCTATTTTAATAATATTTTTAATAAAGAAAATACCCGAATATAATCCAATAGATTTATTAGAATCAGAACTAGCATTTGTTTTTGGGGCATATATTTTATATTTTATATATCTAAAAAAAAATTTTAATGTATCTATTGCCATTATTGCTTTAATTCTTGCTCACAAGAGGATTGTTATAGTAGCAATAGTAATTGTTACGTTTATTTATTATATAATAGATATATTTAAAGAGGTAAATAAGAGAAAAGTGTTGATGAGTGTATATATTGTTTTTATTGGTTTGGCTTTTTTCTTAATATATTTTATTAAATCGGGAGAATTTCTTTTGTTTGTAAGGGAGTATCAAATCAATACCCAAGGAAGAGCTGATTATATTTATCCTATCTTTAACGATCTATATTCTTTTAGTATATTTTTTAGTGGTAGAGGAATTGGATATGTTTTAAATGTTTTACATGTATATCCTCTTAAAAATTTGCATAATGATATATTAGCGATGTTCATAGAAATTGGTTTTGTTGGATCTATAATTTATTTTTATCTATATAAATTATTTTTTGATAGATTATACATTAGAAAAGGAGAGAGAATTGCAAGGTTTATTATGCTTTTGTTTATTTATACTTTTATTTTATATATATCAGATAATGTAAGTATATACATATCTTATTTAATCCCTTTTTACATGATTATACTATCATCGAGAAATAACGATGAAATATCACAGAATACCAAAAAAATACAGAATAGTACTCGGTCAAACCTAAAATCATAGAATAATTTCTTTTTATGCTATCTTTGTATTAAGGAAAGAGAGGTGTTCATCATGCCAAAACATCTTTATCACGTAATGCTTTCAGATAGCGAAAAAAAGCAGTTGCTTAGCCTTATTTCGAAAGGATCTTGCCCGGCACGAACCATTATGCACGCCAACATCTGGCTCGCCGCTGATGAGAACAGTTCTAGTAAGAGGAAGACGGAAGCTGAGATTGCGGCTCGGTAATCTGTTCATCACCAGACTGCCCATTTTTGTCCGCAAAACATATGCGCTTTTTGGGTTAGAAGCTGCTATTTTTAGGAAAAAGCGCGTGAAACCACCAACAGAGCCAAAAATAACAGGCGAAGTAGAGGCTAAAATCATTGCCTTAAGCTGCAGCGAGCCACCAGTTGGAAGAGCGCGTTGGGCCCTCCGTATGTTGGCAGATAAAGCGGTAGAACTCGGATACATTGAAAGTATCTCTCATGAATCAGTGAACCATGTCCCCAAAAAAACGAATTGAAGCCCCACCTCCACAAGTGTTGGTGTATCCCGCCCGAACACAATGCTGATTTCGTGGCATGCTTGGAGGACATCCTAGAAGTATATCAACTACCATTTGATGAACGCTATCCAGTGATTTGTATGGATGAAAAACCTTGTCAGTTGACTGATGAGAAACGCAATCCCATTCCGATGCAGCCAATTAAGCCCAAAAGGAGAGGACGTGAATACGTTCGGAAAGGGATTTGTAATATTTTGTTTAATAACGAATGGCTTAAATATTTCGTGCGCGAGAAAACGCTACTTCATTAAAGCCAATTGGCAAAGATAATTTGTTAATAATCGCAAGAGCTAAAAAATTAAACTTGTAAGATGATTTTAGAAGAATGAAGGAATAATATAAATAATAGTAATAGAATTAATTGCTTATTTTCATGTTTCTTCTTAAAAGATTAAGTAAAAAATATAGATTAAGCTTCTATAAATTCGAAAGTTTAATAAATTTAAGTCGTTTGAAATTTTTAAAAGAAAGCGTAGGATAATAATATGAAAAGGGTAATATTTGTTCCAACTGCGACAAATAGTAATAAATATGTTGAATTAATGAGGAAAGCGATTGTGCAAGCTAACTATGAATTGTCAGAAAATAATAGCTTTCTTGATGTGCTACGTAGTGACATTGTACATTTAAATTGGTTTGAAGGAATTCCGGCTGGAGGTACATTAAAAAAAAGGATTAGCTATATTAAAAAAATGTGTGCGCTCATGACTCTAAAATTGCTAGGTAAAGAAATTATTTTCACTTTACATAATAAAATGCCGCATGAATGTGAGGAGGCACGATATTCAACAAATTTAATGAACTGGTTAATAACGGAATCGAATAGTATAGTAGTTCATTGCCAAGAAAGTTATTCAGTCTTAAACAAAATTTCAAATGATATTCCAAATGAAAAAATATACTACGTGCCACATCCTAACTATATCGGGGTTTATAAAGATAAAATTAAATACGAAAAATATAAGAAGAAAGAGAATGAACTTTTAATACTTTTTATGGGAGCAGTGAGACCATATAAAAACGTAGAAATTATTATACATGCCGCTAATCAGCTGAAGAATTATTCGGATATCAACTTTTTAATCTGTGGGAAATGTTCATCAGAAGAGTACAGACTGTCTTTAATGTCAATGATACAGGGAGCAAATATTACAACTGATTTACGCTTTATCAATGATGAAGAAATTCCTTCGCTGATGGCACTTGCTGATGCATCTGTATTACCCTATAATACTAATTCTGCACTAAACTCTGGTGCAGCATATCTAGCATTTTCTTATGAGAAGACAGTTGTTTCGACTGATATTGGAACTGTTAAGGACCTAGATAGTAATGACTTTTTGTATAGCTATCAGTATTCTGAAAATGAGGAAGAGCATGTTAATGCTCTTGTAGCTGCAATTATGCGTATGTATGTAGAACGCTCAGATAATAACTCACATATTGCATGGCAAGGAAAACAGCTGTTTGAAGAAATGACTATCCACAATTCCTTGGACCTTGTTGCAGAAAAAATACGAAATGTGTATAAATAACAAGGATTTTGAATAGTTAATACTGCTACACAAACTGATATCTTACTACAAATTTAAAATGAAATTTATACTATTTTTGATCCTCCATTCCCGTGTAAATTATAACGTGGAAAGGCTTGATATGATGAGTTTAGTGTATACAACGAACAAGAAAAATGGTACTACCTATGTTTATGAATCAACTAACTATTGGGACAAAGTTTAAGAAGCAGTCGTTTAGCAAGCGGGTCTGCATCGGAAAACTAGATGAACTGGGAATCCGATTCCTTCAAAACGATTGGCTATGCCGATGGCATTAGTACTTGCAAAACAAGGGTTAGTACAATCAACTGTAATAAAACGCAGCTATTACGGTGCGACATATCTGTTTGATAAAATTGGAAAACTGCTTGGTATTACAGCCGATTTAAAAGCCTGCTTTCCTGAAAGCTATAAGCAGATGCTCTCGATCGTCTACTTCTTGATTTTGGAAGATTGTAATACGATGCTACGCTTTCCGAAGTGTGACCGAACCCATTCCCAGCCATGCGGCAGTTGCATTCCTTCACAAATGAGTAGTGATCTGTTTGCGTCCGTTACGGAAGAAGCTAAAAATCGCTTTTTCAGCTTACAGGCTAAGTGACGAGCGGAGAATGAATATTGGGCTTATGATACTACCAGTATTTCCTTCTATTCAGAAATGCTCAAACAAGTCAAATACGTCATCAACAAGGACCATGATCCACTCGCGCAAATTAACCTTGCCTGTTGTTTGGCGAAGAATCCGAATTACCGTTTTATTACCGTAAATTGGCAGGTAATATTAGTGACGTTAAAACAGTTAAGTACTTGCTTGCCGACTTAGGCAATCTTGGTTTTAAAAAGGTAAAACTCGTAATGGACCGAGGGTTATACAGCAAGGAAAATATCAATGCCCTATATCAAAATCATTTGAAATTTTTGATGGCTACAAAAGTATCCCTTAAATACGTGCAAGAAGAGTTAAACAAGGTTCGGGATAACATCCGCACCCGCGCCAATTACAATGCAAGCTACCAACGCTACAGCCATACTGCCATGATAGAATGGGAGTACATACAAAAACGGCCAAACAAAGGCGATGCTATTGAAGAAAAACGGCGTATGTACCTGCATATTTATTTTAGTGGCGAAAAAGCACTGGAGCATGAGAACCGTATCAACGAGCTTCTTGATCGTCTTGCAGAAGAACTTGTTTCCGGGAATCGCAGAGCGGAACACGAAAAGCAGTGTGCTAAATATTTTGAAATCACCACATATGATACTGGCGAAAACTCTGTGCGAGGAGAAGGAAACTTATGATGTTATTGTATTCCAGGAATTTCTAGGTCACATCCTAAATCACTACCCAGAAGGAAAGACCGTGATAATCCTGGACAAGGCTCGGATTCACCATGCCAATCTTCTCAAGCCATTCCTCGAACAGCCTGGGAAGCGTATTGAATTGGTTTAGCTCCCACCCTAAAGTCCGGAGCAAAACGTGATGAAGGGTCTCTGGAAGCGGCTCAAGGAGGCCGCCATCAAAAATGTTTTCTTTTCGAAGTCCAACAAATCATACGGGTTGTCAGAGCATTCCTTCAGTGGATCAACCAATAGAGAGGAACTTTCATTTACTGCTTATACATGCGAATATTTTATTCAGCTTGTATAGAGAAAACAAGGAGGAATTATTCTAAGTATTACTGTTTATTTATTAATTTTTTGACGTTTGTTATGAAAGATGATATAAATTCAGAAGAATGGATAGGTAGAGCATGTGGTTGATTAATTAGGAGGTAAAAAATGGGGAAATTTTATGGGATAATCTCATTGAGAGAAATAAAAAAAGAAGTTTTTCGGGATGTGGTATATGAATGGGAGGATCAAATTGCTAGGATTGAGAAAGTACCTATAGTAAACGTAGATAATATAAGTGTTACTGAACGGAGTGACAGAAATATCTTTGAACGCATATATAGCTTTGTGATTAACAAAAAGCAATTTAATAAACTTGATAAAACAAAACCAATTTATTTTGCATTCTTAACGTTGGTAAATGATGTTTTATATGTGCAAAACAAGAATTGTATACCAGTATTTATTGATGTTTGGAATGATAGAATTGATTATGTGCGAAAAAAAATGAGTAATGGTACTCCATTTTTTGTGACATCGCTAGATGTTTATGAAAAATTAAAAGGTGCATCAGAAAAATTAGATGTATATTACTTGCCCTTATCTGTATCAGATATATGGAAAAGTGATCTTATTCCGAAAAAAACAATAGATTTGGTTCAAGTTGGAAGGAAAAATGAGGTCCTTCATAATTTTGCTCTTGAATATATAAAAACTCATCCAACCTTGGAATACGTCTATTCCGGGAAAAATGGTACAACAGGGGATTTAAAATATTTTTCTACTACTCGTGGGGAAATAGGTGCTATAAATACAAGGAAAGATTATATGGACTTATTGAAGAACTCACATATTTGCTTGTTATCATCTCCTGGTGTTGATTCATCAAGAAAAAATGCGGAGGATATTGACTTTCCTACACCTAGATTTTATGAAACCGCTGCTAGCTATTGCATTATGCTTACGAGGCATAGCAATCATAAAGAATTTGAAATCCAAGGGATTGATTCTATTTGCTATTCAATTAATAGTTATGAACAATTTAGTGCGATTATGGATAGAATCGGAGCAGGAGAAATTGAAGTTGATACAAAAAAATATGGAAATTTCATAGAGAAACATTTAACATCAACGTGGTATTCTGAATTTAAAGAGAAGATGAAGGGGTTTATATCATGAAATATTTAATTTTAGGAGCAGGACCAGCAGGGCTAACTTTAGCAAATAGACTAAAACAAAGCGGTGAAACATCTTTTCTTGTTTTGGAAAAAGAAAATGAGGCAGGTGGGCTTTGTCGTTCGGTAGATGTTGACGGATCACCCTTTGATATAGGCGGTGGTCATTTTCTAGATGTAAGAAGGACGAACGTAAATGATTTTCTTTTCCAATTCATGCCGGAGGATGAATGGGATAAATATGATCGTGACAGCCGTATAGAAGTAAACGGAAATGTAGTGAGTCATCCAATTGAAGCAAATATTTGGCAGATGAAATTGGATGATCAGGTGGAATACTTGAAATCCATTGCTGTTGCAGGATGCAATTTAGGATCAGAAATGCCTAAGGATTTTGTGGACTGGATTTACTGGAAGTTGGGATCTAAGGTAGCTGAAGATTATATGATTCCATACAACCAGAAAATGTTCAGCAAGGAATTGGATCAACTTGGAACTTATTGGCTAGAAAAACTTCCCAATGTTAGCTTCGAGGAGACATTACTGTCCTGTCTGACAAAAAAAGCATATGGGGAGCAACCTGGGCATGCACAGTTCTATTATCCAAAGAAATATGGTTATGGTGAGCTTTGGCTTAGAATGGCTGAAGCGATAAAAGAGAACATTGAATATAACAAATCAATCCAAAGCATTGATTTTTCAAATAAAATTGTGATGACTTCCGATGGAACTCAATATCAAGCCGATATAATTATTACAACAATACCGTGGATGGGATTTAAAGAGATTATCGGTATGCCTGAAGACATCAAGGAGAGCATTCAGCAGTTGAAATTCAGTTCTATTCAGACGGGGTATGTTGCAGAAAAACTTGATACCGATGCACAATGGATTTATTGTCCAGATCCCAAACTGCCTTACCACAGAATACTTGTAAGACATAATTTTTGCCCTAACAGTAAAGGATATTGGACAGAAACGAATGGCGAGCGCATTGAAATGGAGGAGCCAAGCAACAACTTCAAGTACATGAATCAACATGCATATCCCCTTAACACTATAAGCAAACCGGAAATAATGGAAAAATTATTGAATTGGAGTGCGGGACAAAGTGTATATGGACTAGGACGTTGGGGCGAGCATCAGCATTATAATTCGGATGTCACTGTCGATTTGGCAATGCAATTAGCCGATAAGTTTATCAATAGTATCAGCGATACAGGTAATTGTAATGACTGAAAGTAAAAAAAAATCCCTTAAGCTGAATATGGGATTGAATGCAATTAAAGGATTAATGAGTATCATTTTTCCTTTGATTTCATTTCCCTATATTTCTAGAGTGATTGGGGTAGAAAATATAGGTAGATTTAACTTTTCTAATTCAATTATTAGTTATTTTGTTTTGTTTGCTGGTCTTGGGATTTCTACCTATGCGATTCGTGAGGGAGCCAGATTTCGTGAGAGCAAAGGTGAATTTCAAAAGTTTGCGAATGAAATGTTTTCGATCAATATCGTGTCGACTGTTTTGTCATACGCACTATTGATTGTATTATTTATTGCTATACCAAGATTTCAGGGTTATAAAAGTTTACTAATTATTTTATCCTTGCAAGTGATATTTAAAGCAATCGGTATTGAGTGGATATATTCAATCTATGAAGATTATGCGTATATTACTGTAAGGAGTATATTATTTCAAATACTTTCTCTAATACTTATGTTTTTACTCGTTCATAGTGAAAATGATTTAAATATATACGCAGCAATAACAGTTTTCTCAAGTGTAGGTTCTAATGTGTTAAATTTTTTTTATGCGAAGCGTTATTGTGAGGTTAGGTGGACAAATAAGATACGTTGGCGTAAACATATAAAGCCAATAATGGTATTGTTTGCAATGTCTGCTACAGTTGCGATATATGTAATTTCTGATACTACGATACTTGGACTAATATCCGGAGACTACAGTGTGGGTGTATATTCAGTATCAACTAAGGTATATGGCATTATTAAGACAGTCTTGGCTTCAGTGCTGGTTGTATCAATTCCGCATCTATCTTCATTATTGGGAAATAATGATATGAGCGAATTCAATTATGTTGCGACTGATATTTATCAAACACTTTTAACACTTCTTCTGCCTACTGCGACTGGAATAATTATCCTGCGGAAACAAATTGTCCTGCTTATTTCTGATAGTACATACATTGCTGCAACAACATCTTTGGCATTACTAAGTATAGCTTTAATTTTTTGTTTAGGTGCATGGTTTTGGGGGCAATGTATTCTGGTCCCAATGAA
Source organism: Trichococcus patagoniensis (assembly GCF_003051085.1). Lineage (GTDB taxonomy): Bacteria > Bacillota > Bacilli > Lactobacillales > Aerococcaceae > Trichococcus > Trichococcus patagoniensis. The sequence continues at coordinate 57,034 of NZ_QAOM01000002.1, forward strand.
AAAAGAAAATATTGTTTTCAAAGCTACTTTTACCAGTGCAGTACTAAATATTGTATTAAACTTCATACTGATTCCTAAATGGACAGAAAATGCAGCAGCATTTACAACTGTTCTAGCTGAGGGACTCGCATTCCTTTGGTGTATGTCTGAAGGGAAAAAGTATGTACACCTAAAAGATATAGGGAAGACTACGTTAAAAGTTATAATCGGTTGCTCTGCCATTGTGCTGATTTCATTATTATTGAAGCCATTAAATCAAAGTTCAATTCTTTATACAATCTTAACAGTTGGAGTTTCCATTATTGCATACTTTTTAATTGAAATTAAATTAAATAATGCTGCAATGAATATAATTATGATAGGTGCTATGAAAAAAATTGGGAAATAAACGTAGTAATTGGGAATATACTTTGATACATCAATTCTAATTTAAATAGGGTATTGGTCCAGTTTAGCAAAATGGTGTTGCTTAGATATAATATTCAATCAATTGAAATAAGCGTATCACTTTAAAAATGGTTCTGATTGTATATGTTGTTTTTATAGTGTCTTATTTTAATACGCACCAAAACATTAAGAAGAAAAGTTGTAGAATTTTTTGATATTTAAAATTATAATAAATAAAATTTATTTTATAATTCCTTTCCATTTTTTTCGATATTCCGAAGCAGTTATTCCTTCGAATTTACGAAAAACTTTATTAAAATAACTATTATCTTCAATCCCACAAAATTGTCCAATTTCGTCAATTTTCATATTTGTAAATCTTAGAAGTTCCTTAGCATATGTAATCCGTTTAGCAATGATGTAATTTGCTATCGTGATTCCATGTGCTTTTTTAAATTCTCTGGACATATGATATTTACTGATGAAGAATTCATCGGCAATTATATCAAGGGGAATTTTTTTTTTGAAATTTTCGTCAAGAAAATCTTTTATCTGTTGAATTTTATCAGCTATCTTATCTGCAGTATTTTCTTGCTGATCAGTATTATCTGTAAGGATTCTCGTGACCAGAGTGTTCAGAAGCTGGGAGATCAGTAGTTCTGAATGAGTGCTTTTGTTATTTGCTAACATCAGCAGGTTCTCTAGAATGGCAGAAAACTCTGGTTTTTCTTCTGATTGGAATGCTACGGAGCCGGTTTTGTTGGAAAAGTAGAGATAATACTGATCCATAAGAATACTATTGAAATGTACCCACATCAATTCCCACGGATCACTGTCTGTGCTTTCATGAGAGTAAGGCTTCTTACAGTCAATGAATAGGCAATCTTCAGATTTTAATTTATAAGTTTTTCCCTTGTAAGTAAACGTACCGCTTCCTGATACCACAATGATGAACAAGAATGAGTCCAGAGCTTCACGCTTGCTGGTATGGGATTTCAGACTTTTTAATTTTCCAATCTCCTGAATGTAGAACAAGGTTCCTTTCGCAAAAGCACTTGGGGTTGAAATGATACGGTAAGAGTCGGTCAATTCTGAAGGCGCATAATTTTCGAAAAAATGCTGTTTACTAGGTAAAGAACCGCTATCTATTTTTTGAAAATGATCGGATGATTTTGTAGCATTTTGAATATCCATAAGATTGTCATTTGTTTTCAAAATAAGTTCACCTTTTTCTGGCAAGATAATACCATCGGATAGCAACTTTATCCATGGCGGTTAACATAAAGTTATATTATAATGATAAAGTATTTATATTTTTGATTTTGGATTGCATATGCATATAATACCATTTATTGAGGTGTTGTAGGGTTCTTATGCAAATATTATTTGAGTTATTATCATACTGAGGAGGCTATTATGAGTAAAGTTGCATTGATTACGGGTATTACAGGGCAGGATGGGTCTTATCTTGCGGAGTTGTTGTTGGAAAAAGGGTATGAGGTGCACGGTATCATTCGTCGTCACAGCACGATTGCTACGGACCGCATCGATCATTTGGTGGAGGATGCAAGCCTGAAGGACCGATTCTTCCTGCATTTCGGAGATTTGACCGATTCTTCCAACTTGGCTATGTTGATCATGAAGATCAAACCAGAAGAAGTCTACAACTTGGGTGCACAATCGCACGTTGCGGTGTCTTTTGAAGTGCCTGAATACACTGCTGAAGCTACTGGTGTGGGTACGATCCGTATATTGGAAGCGATCCGTCAAAGCGGATTGGATATCCGTTTTTACCAAGCATCGACTTCAGAGTTGTTTGGCGGACTGCCTGATACGGCTCCGCAAAGCGAAAGAACACCTTTCTATCCTAAGAGCCCTTATGGAGCAGCTAAACTTTACTCCTACTGGATAACTGTGAACTACCGTGAGTCTTACAACATGTATGCATGTAACGGGATTTTATTCAACCACGAATCACCAAGACGTGGCGAGATTTTCGTAACGCGTAAGATCACGATGGCAGTTGCCAGCATCATGGCCGGCAAACAAGAAACATTGGCTTTGGGTAACATGGACGCGAAACGCGACTGGGGCTTTGCTGGAGACTATATCGAAGGTATGTGGCGGATGCTGCAACAGGAAGAGCCACGTGATTATGTTTTGGCTACGAATGAGACGCATACAGTCCGCGAATTCGTGGAATTGTCCTTCGCTGAAGTCGGTATCGAGATCGAATGGAAAGGCAGCGGCGAAGATGAAAAAGGCTACGACAAGAAAACCGGCCGTCTTTTGGTGGAAGTGGATTCAAGATACTTCCGTCCTGCCGAAGTTGAACTGCTTTGGGGTGACGCTACGAAAGCCGAGACTGAACTTGGTTGGGAGCGTAAAGTCAGCTTCCGCAAACTGGTCGAAATGATGGTCGACGAAGACATGAAGACGATCGCCGGTATGTCATCCGAGGAATACAAGACTATTCAAGTTTAATGTTAGAGACTATATAGAAACTGAAAAACCTGTGGTTTTTCAAAATACATGATTGTTGAGGAGCGCGTTCATTCGATGGAAAAAAATGCAAAAATCTATGTAGCTGGTCATCGCGGTATGGTTGGCTCTGCTATTTTACGTAAATTGGAAGCTGAAGGATACACGAATATCATCACCCGCACGTCCAGCAAGTTGAACCTAATCAGACAAGCGGACGTTGAAGCATTCTTCCAAGAAGAAAAACCGGAATATGTAATCGTGGCAGCTGCGAAAGTCGGCGGCATCATGGCGAACAACACGTACCCAGCTGACTTCATGTATGACAACATGATGATCGAAATGAACGTCATCAAAAATGCCTACGAAAACCAAGTCAAAAAATTATTGCTGCTGGGATCTTCCTGCATCTACCCGCGTATGGCTGAACAACCGATCCGCGAAGACAGCCTTTTGACTGGAGCATTGGAACAAACCAATGAAGCGTATGCTTTAGCCAAGATTTCCGGCCTGAAATACTGTGAATATTTGAACCGTCAGCATGGTACAGGTTACATCAGCGCGATGCCTACGAACTTATACGGTCCAAACGACAATTACCATCCGCAAAACTCGCACGTATTGCCGGCTTTGATCAGAAGATTCCATGAAGCGAAGGAACAACGCGTTCCTGAAGTGGTAGTATGGGGTACCGGAACTGTGCTGAGAGAATTCCTTTACGTGGACGACTTGGCTGATGCTTGCTTGTTCCTGATGGAAAAATATTCAGGCAACGAAACTGTGAACATCGGTACTGGCAAAGACTTGTCTATCGGTGACTTGGCGAGCCTTGTGAAAAAAGTAGTCGGCTATGAAGGCGAAATCGTCTACGATGCGACAAAACCGGACGGCACACCGCGTAAATTATTGGATGTGTCCAAACTGGCCGGCTTGGGCTGGTCCTATTCAACCGAGCTGGAAGAGGGCATCACGATGGCCTACCAGGATTTTTTGAACAGCGAGTATAGAGCGGAAAGATAAGCATCAGAATAAACTTTAGTGAGTGGGTGGAGTATGTACAAGGAAAGAGTTGCAGAATGGTTGGCATTCGATGAGGATACAAAAACGGAATTGTTGGCTATTTCTGATGAGAAGGAACTGGAAGATCGTTTTTACAAAAACGTGTCATTCGGTACTGGTGGTTTGAGAGGCTTGATGGGAGCCGGAACGAACCGTATGAACAGCTATACGGTCAAAAAAGCTTCTATGGGTTTGGCGAACTATGTGCTTTCCCATTCGGCCGGGGAAGCCAGCATCGCCATCGCTTACGATACGCGCAATCATTCGCAACAATTTGCGGAAGATGCAGCTGCTGTATTCAGTTCGATGGGCATCAAGGCTTATCTCTTTGATGTTACCATACCGACGCCGGTCCTATCGTTTGCGGTAAGGCACTTAGGATGTGATGCAGGAATCGTCCTTACAGCCAGCCATAATCCGAAGGAATACAACGGCTATAAAGTCTACGACAATCAAGGCGGGCAGTTGACACCGGATGCCGCACGGGAAGTGACGAGCTTTATCGAATCTATTGAGAATTTTGACTCCGTTAAGGAGTTGACCGGAAATCCAGACTTGATTGAGATGATCGGTGAAGCGGTTTTGGACGTCTTCATTACGGAAATCAGGAAACAGTCGATTCATCAAGGGCATTTGCATGTCGTCTACACGCCATTGCATGGTGCCGGGAATATCCCGGTAAGGCGCGCCTTGGAAGGCTTCAAAGTATCGATCGTAAAAGAGCAGGAATTGCCTGATGGTAATTTCAGCACAGTCCGTTCGCCGAATCCGGAAGACCGCAAGGCGTTGGAGCTGGCGATTGCACAGGCAAAACAAGAAGATGCCGATATCGTAATCGGAACCGACCCGGACTGCGACCGCATCGGCGTGGGCGTGAAACATGAGGGTCAGTACAGACTATTGACAGGCAATCAGATCGGCGCTTTATTGGCGGATTTCGTCATCGCCCATACGGAAGTGACGGAAGATTCGACGCTGATCAAAACGATCGTCACCAATGACTTCGGCGCAAAAATCGCCAGCGGGAAGGGTCTTAAGATCATTGAAACCCTGACAGGCTTCAAATACATCGGCGAGAAGATCAATGAATTCGAAACTTCTGACGATTTGACGAACGAATTCGTGCTGGGCTACGAGGAAAGCTACGGCTACCTGGTAGGCACCCACGCAAGGGATAAGGACGCTGTTGTTTCGGCTTTGCTGATCTGCGAAATGGCCGCCTATTACAAGGCGAAGGGCCTGACTTTATTCGACAAGCTGGAACAGTTGTACGGCGAACACGGTTATTATCTGGACGCCTTGGATTCCGTCACCTTGACGGGTGTCGAAGGGGCTGCGCGAATCAAGGAAATGATGGAAGAAGTCCGGGAATCCGATGCAGATTTCTTCGCAAATGTGGATGAAGTGCGGGATTATGCGACCGGCATCGCTGATCTTCCGAAAGAAAACGTGATCAAGTTCATGTTGAAGGACGAATCATGGGTGGCCATCCGTCCATCCGGAACCGAGCCTAAAATAAAATTCTATTATTCCGTGCGGGCCGATGACGAACAATTGGCGCAGGAAAAACTGCAAGTCATCAAAACGCAGATCCAACAAAATTTGGACATCGCACTATAAATTTGGAAAAAGGAGGGGAAAGCAGATGAAAATTATTTTACTATCAGGTGGATCCGGCAAACGTTTATGGCCGTTGTCCAATGACATCCGCTCCAAGCAATTCTTGAAGCTGTTGAAGAACGAAGACGGTGAATCGGAATCGATGGTGCAGCGCGTGTACAGACAGATCCGTGATACAGGAATCGAAGCCGATTTGGTCATCGCAACCGGCAAAAACCAGGAAGACTCGATTTTGAGCCATCTGGGCGATCTGATCGATATCGTGCTGGAGCCTGAGCGCCGCGATACCTTCCCGGCGATTGCGCTTGCCTCTTCTTACGTATTCTTCGAGAAAAACATGGACAGGGATGAAGCCATCGTTGTTCTGCCGGTCGATCCGTATGCAGAGATCGAGTATTTCGAGACGATCAAAAGCCTGCAGGAATTGGTCGAGAGCGACAAAGCCAAAATCGGCTTGATGGGCATCAAACCGACTTACCCATCCGCCAAGTACGGTTATATTTTGACGGAAAACGGGACCGGAGCAGTCAAAGGTTTCCAGGAAAAACCGTCCGAAACGTTGGCTGAAAAGTTGATCACGGACGGCGCGATGTGGAACGGCGGCGTGTTCGCCTTCAAGGCAGGCTATATCATGGATATCTTGGCATCCTACATCTCCTTCGAGAGCTTCGAGGATGTCCGCGAACAGTACTCGGTGCTGCCAAAAATCAGCTTCGACTATGAAGTCATCGAAAACGAAAATTCCATTTCGATGGTGGAATACACCGGCATCTGGAAAGATTTGGGTACGTGGAACACATTGACCGAAGTCATGGATAGCCATATAGTCGGAAATGTCGTCATGTCCGACAGCTGCAACAACAGCCATGTCATCAATGAACTAGATATCCCGATAACGGTATTGGGTGCCAAAGACATGGTCATCGCAGCGAGTCCGGATGGCATCCTGATTTCGGATAAGCACGAAAGTTCTTACCTGAAGGAATACGTCGACGGCTTGTCTAAGCGACCAATGTATGAAGAGTCTGGCTGGGGAGAGGCGAAGGTCCTGGATTACAATGACAATGAAGACGGCACTTCGACCTTGACGAAGAGCATCTTCATCAAAGCCGGCGAATGCCTGCAGTACCAACAGCATGCCGTCAGGGACGAAATTTGGACCATCATCGATGGCATCGGCGATGTCGTGATCGATGGACACGTCCGCAATGTCCGTCGCGGGGACGTAGCCTACATCACCAAAGGCCAGAAACACTCCATCCGCGCTGTCACAAATATGCGCCTTATCGAAGTCGAGATTGGAAGCGAAATTGTTGAGGAAGATGTAAAGGATCTGGAATGGGCTTGGAAATAGAGAGATAGATATGACGAGAAGATCACTGTCCTAAGAGGGAAGTGGTCTTCTGTTTTATTTTGCGTTAAATTCGCTATGGTGAGGAGGCCGTCGGCTGAGGCTCTCCGACAGATAGCCCTTCTCCGACCAAACACATCCTGCCCGGAGAAGAACTTCTTATCAAAAGCTGATCTCCAGCAAGAGTACGTTGACCGGAGATCCAGCCGGTTCGGATCACGCACATCCCATGAGCCTTACACTCATCGGAGTTCAGCGCCCATCCGGAAGTTTAGTCTTTGGAGCAACACAACCCGCTATCCGAAGCAGTTATCGCATGGGAATAGGCTTAGGATTGTAATTGACAAACTATCAATTGATAGTTTATAATATGTGGACTAGGAGGTGTGCGCGTGAGTCAAAAAATAATATCGTCTGAAGGAGAAGTGAAAACATTTCTTTCTGAACTGAAAGAAATACTGACGGATCCTGCATTCAACGTGGATGTAGATTTGGATATTTTATTGAAGAAAAAAGCTGAGTCTCCGACAGATCCGTATACTACAGGCAATACCTTACTGGAGCTGGAATTTGACAGTAATGATGTCGTAAACCAATTGATGGCATTGGAAGTAAGCGAGTATAAGGAAACTGTTATTGATGACTTGGGCAGCGAACGGCCACCTTTTTTTGCTTTCGCAAAACAAATAAAAAATAAAGACGTCTATGTAAAGGTAAAAATTCGAGATAGAGAAAAGCACAAAATATTCTGTGTGTCCTTTCATTTTGCAAGATTTCCATTTCCGAAAAATTTGCCGTACAAGTAAACAACTGGAGGCAAAAAGGGGGTATAAGGAATGAATAAAGAATATTTAATCGAGAAGGTTAAGATGGATTGTCCTGTTTGCGGGGAAATTCATAATGTTGAAAAAAGGAAGAGAATGACCCAAGGAATTGTTAAGGGAGAAGTTGTAGACTTTGAGGAAGTATTTTTTCTATGTCCAATAACGGGTGAAGAAGAGAATGAATTCGTGTCCGCAAGGGTTATGGATGAAAATTTATTAAGAGCCAGAGACGCTTATCGAATCGGAAGAGGTTTGTTGACTTCTAATGAGATAGCGGAGATTCGTAATTTTTACGAGTTAACTCAGAGTGAATTTTCAAATTTGCTTGGTTGGGGAGATGTCACTGTCACACGCTACGAAAGCAAGACAATACAAGATGAAACCTACGATAATCTTATGCGGATGACAGGTGAAAACCCATTTTTTGCGCTACAGAGTTTGGAGAAGCATGAGGCTAGATTTACGGAAGAAAAGTATCATAAAATTAGAAATAAGATTATTAAGCGTGTTGAGGAGTCTGGAACTCAATACCTAAAAATACAAGAGATCAACAGCATTTACGTAAATTACGAAGACGAGAGCGATTACAATGGATATAGAGCATTAAATTTGGAGAAGGTTGCAAACGTTGTTGGATACTTTGCTAATTTCGTAAACAACTTATATAAAGTTAAACTTATGAAACTTTTGTGGTATGCGGATGTAGTCAACTTTAAAAGATTTGGAAAATCAATGACGGGTTTAGTGTATAAACATATGCCATATGGTGCGTTGCCTTTAGCGTACGATGAGATTATTCATTTACCGACAGTCACAGTGGAAGAGGAAATGCTTAACGATTATATCAGCTATAAAATTCTACCAAATAGCGAAGTAAATATTTCAAGTTTCACAATCGAAGAATTGAGTGTTTTAGAGATGATTTCAAAAAAATTCAATAATTATCGTTCAAAAGACATCGTCGATTATATGCACAAAGAAAAAGCGTATAAAGAGACAGAACCATATAAATTAATTTCTTTCGAGCTTGCAAAAGAGTTGAATGAACTTACTTGAGATGCTTCGGGTATATCTCAAGGGGACAGCATTAATAACCTTCATTCCCGGATTATTATAACGTGGTACTGAAAAATCCCTTACCTACGGTCTTTTCCGATAAACCTCGTTATAAATTGCCACGATGATTTATAACGAGGTTTATCTGGGAAACATTGATTTATCAACCATTTAACGCTCCTCGTTATAATTTTATCGGGAATCCAGGTAATAAGCTTTAGAGGAGATTTTTCGGTTGAAAAATCTCCTCTAAAGCTTTTCGTATTTTTTTGGTCATTCCATTGAATCAAACCTTTAGTTAAATTCGATAGTGAAGTTTGTTTTAAGGATTATAGCTAGCTCCGAGCAATAGAATTTTAAAATCCTTTTTCATAATTGGCTGAGAAAGTTGGTATTTAGATCGGCGGATATCAATGGAAATCTTTGAAATGAATTTATAGGCTCTCGGGGAGCTACTCCTCCCAATCACAAAACTCATTGCCATAGACCATAAGGACTCTAGCATGCTTGATAAAAATAGACTAATTTTCATAGACACCACTCCCTTTATTGTTGCTTGCTGAGCCTGGAGGCTCAAATATCTGATTATCGAAATAACGAGAAACAAGGTAAAGGCTATGAAAATCATTTTGTGATTTGAGATAGAGTAAATCTCTCCAAGGGATAAACTCCCCGACAACCCATAAGTTCACATTAAATTATATATCGTAAAATTATTTTATACAATAGTAATGCGAGAAAATAAATTTTATTGATTGTAGAATAAAACCATATTCACAACGTATAAAAAGATTTGAGACTATCAACGTTATTTTAATTATCAACGATACACTAGATTTTTCGGACAATATAAGTTTGCTTAATGATTCCCCGAATAATTACCCATTATGTACAAATCACCTTGCTATTTGCTGCCGCCTCAGGAAAGCGATAAGCTGTCCCACGGTTAGCGCCCCCTTCGTCGGAGAACAATCTCGCGCCGAATACCTATCTCCGGCGTGAGAATGTTGGCCGGACGGAGTTGCGCTCCCATTTGGAGACTCTGTACCGATGAGCGAGTCCTTCATCGGTGCTACGCACTCTTATGAATGCACAAACTCCGGGGAAGCAACGAAGGAAGATGAAACAACCACCTCGGATGGTATAAGGTCAACAACTAAGCTCGCAGGCACAGACTAAAAAATTAGTTTGTGCCTTTTTCTTTGCCTTGCCATAAGATTAATTTTTCATTAGAAGTAACCGTTTACTTATGTCCCAAGATTAAAAATCAATATAGTTATTTTCATGGAAATGTAGTAAAATTTGGGAGTGAGTGAAAATAGTATCATGAGGTATTTTGAAATCATCATAAGACAATTTCGAGTGTTTGTGGATTTTGTATCATTGACCGTATTAAACCTAAAGGAGCGAATAACAGTATGCATAAAGTTAGAAAAGCAGTGATTCCGGCGGCCGGATTCGGCACGCGTTTTTTACCGGCTACGAAGGCGATGGCGAAAGAGATGTTGCCGATCGTCGATAAGCCGACCATCCAATTCATCGTCGAGGAGGCCATCGCGTCGGGCATCGAGGAAATCCTGATCGTCACGGGCAAAAGCAAGCGCGCGATCGAGGACCATTTCGATTCCAATGTCGAGTTGGAGATGAATCTGCGCGAAAAAGGCAAGGACGAGTTGTTGGCGTTGGTGCAAGAAACTACAGGCGTGCGCATCCACTTTGTGCGTCAGGCTTATCCATTGGGGCTTGGCCATGCCGTCCTGCAGGCAAAAGCCTTCGTCGGCCAGGAACCTTTCGTCGTCATGCTTGGGGACGACCTGATGGAAGATGAAGTGCCATTGGCGAAGCAACTGATCAACGCCTACGACCGCACGCATGCATCGAATATCGCGGTCATGGAAGTGCCTTACGAGGAGACGTCGAAATACGGCATCATCGATATCGCTTCCGAGTTGGAGCCGGGGCTGTACAATGTCAGCCGTTTCGTGGAGAAACCGAAAGCGGAGGAAGCACCGAGCAACTTGGCCATCATCGGCCGTTACCTGTTGACGCCGGAGATCTTCGACATTCTGGAGAACCAGACGCCGGGCGCAGGCGGCGAGATTCAACTGACCGATGCGATCGATACTTTGAACCAAACGCAGCGTGTGTTTGCGAAGCGATTTGAAGGCACGCGCTATGATGTCGGGGATAAGTTTGGGTTTATGACGACAAGCATCGGGTATGGTTTGACGCACCCGGAGATCAAAGGGAAGCTGAAGGAATATATTATTGCGCTTGGGAAAGAATTGAGCGGAGAGACGGCCGCTGCTGAGACGGCTGCTTCAGTGATGTAGAAATACCGTTTTTCGGGTGTTTGTTTTGAAGATTAGCACACCTGAGGGTGTGCTGGGGCGCCAGCTCCGACGAGCGCGCCCCTGATCGGAGAACAGACTCGCGCCGATGAACCAACTCCGGTGAGAATGCTTTCGCCGGAGCTGGATCATTTGAGCATACCCCAACTCCGGCGAAGCCGCCGTGGTCTGAGGTAATCGTCTTTTCGGATCCTCAGCCCCGGCAATAAAACCGCTTATCTAGTTGGTTTGGCGTATGCTGTGACTGTATATTAAATGGAGTGAGGTGCAGGCTGGGATTACCGGTCTGTGCCTATCTTTATATTATAGGAACTTTTTTTAGTGTCAGACTATAAACCGGAGTCCTTTACCGTGGAAATGAAGTTCTGGGAGACAAAGAGAATGAAAAATATCATTGTTACCGGCGGGGCCGGATTCATCGGATCGAATTTTGTTCATTTTATAGTGGACAACCATCCCGAAGTGCACATCACAGTTCTGGACAAACTGACCTATGCGGGAAACAAGAAGAATCTGGCTGAGCTGCCGGTAGATCGGGTAGAACTAGTTGTAGGGAATATCATGGATGCCGAACTTGTGAATCGGCTTGTGAAAGAGGCGGATGCGGTCGTGCATTACGCTGCCGAGTCGCATAATGACAATTCATTGAGCAATCCTTTTCCGTTTGTTCAGACGAACATCATTGGAACGTACACGTTGATTGAAGCCTGCCGAAAATACGGCGTGCGTTATCACCATATTTCAACGGACGAAGTGTACGGCGACTTGCCATTGCGTGAGAACTTGCCCGGAAAAGGGGAAGGTCCTGGTGAAAAATTTACCTCTGAGGCAGCTTACAATCCTTCCAGCCCCTATGCAGCCACAAAAGCAGGTTCTGACTTGTTGGTCAGGGCTTGGGTACGTTCATTCGGTCTAAAAGCGACCATTTCGAACTGTTCCAATAACTATGGCCCTTACCAACACATCGAAAAATTTATCCCACGCCAAATCACCAATATCCTATCGGGCATGCGTCCGAAACTATATGGGGACGGAAAACATGTGCGCGATTGGATCCATGTGGATGACCATTCAGCGGCGGTATGGACGATTTTGATGAAGGGCCGGATCGGGGAAACCTATTTGATTGGTGCCGACGGAGAAGAGAACAACCAGCACGTTCTTGAACTGATTCTGGAACTAATGGGCCAACCGAAAGATGCTTATGATCATGTAAAAAATCGCGCGGGACACGATTTGCGTTATGCAATCGACGCTACAAAGTTACGCGAAGAGTTGCGGTGGAAACCGCAATTTGTTGATTTCCGGGAGGGCTTGGCGGACACGATAGAATGGTATAGGGTCAATAAAGACTGGTGGGCAGACGAAAAAGAAGCTGTTGAAGCAAATTATTTTAATAATAACCAATAGCGATTAGAAAGACGCTCTTCTGGAGCCAGTTTTTTGATCAAATGAAAATAAAGGAGGCCTGTGGATATGCTGAAAGTCAACCAACGCAAACTGCTGATCCTACTGGCGGTGGTCTTCTGGATGGCGATCATCTTCAAGCTTTCAGCACAGCCCGGAGAACAATCGAACCTCCTGAGCACAAAAGTGACGACGGCCATCGTCAGCCTGGCAAAGCTATTCCGGCCTGACGTGAATGTCCTAACATTGAATCACTTCATCCGCAAATGCGCCCATTTTCTTGCCTATCTTGTGTTGGGAATCATCGTTCTGGTTGCGGTGAGACGGATCGGCTTGACGGGTAAAAAAGGGGTAGGCTTCACATTGCTGCTCTGCATCGGCTACGCCATCACCAACGAACTGCACCAAGCCTTCGTTCCCGGCCGCACCCCGAATCTGCTGGATGTTTTGATAGACAACAGCGGAGCGTCGTTGGGCATTGGGATTTATGTTCTATTTGTGGAAAACAGATGGAAAGAACTGAAGCAGAAGCTTTTGTAATTCACCCGATGGTGTAGCTCCTGCTGCGGCCACAACGCAAGCAGCCATCTCCGGTGAGCTAAGTGCCTGCTCGGAGAACAGCGTTGCGCCAAATAGCTCACTTCCGACGAAAATCACCCTTATCGGAGGAAAGCAGACGACCAATAACAAACATAAACAAAGAAGAGGAACTATTATGAGCAGGAGTTAGCCGGTATTATACGTTTCATCTATGGATCTTTACAGGTGCTGAATTATGTTTTGAAGCTATTGCTGATGTTGCGAAATTTGGTATATATGTAACCACATGCCTTACGATGACTGTGTGTATAAACATCATAAAAACTCACTGAGTAGACGAGGAGTCATGCATGAGAGATCAATACAACTTTGACCTTTTATCTTTTAACAAACAACTAAAAGATCAGCTAGCAGAAGTGACAAAAGAAAAAGAAGTCAACAATATGAAGCTTTTCGTTATGAATGATGAAGCAAAAGTGTCAGTGACTTTAGAAGCAAAATATGAAAAGATGGATTACTATCATGGTCTAAGTCCTAAATTTGATGAAGTTAAACTAAAAGAATTCTTATTTCCCGAGAATACTAATAGTGAAGATTGCGGATTTGAAATCAATAATCCGGATAATTTTTGGCGAAAGATCAAAGTAGAGCAGAATAAACACGAGTACGTGAATCTTTTTGTTAAAGATGGTTGGACCAAGGACAAGAAATCAAATTCGATTACAATAGGTTCTTACTGTCAGCTGCCTGATGAAATGCACATTACTTTATTGGGACGTGCTATTTTACAGATGGCAACACATTTCGGCTTCAGTGTTAAATTATCTGCACAGGATCAGCGGGAATTCCTCCAAATTTTGAAAGACTGTTTCAGCGGAATTATTGAATTTCCCAAAGAATTCAGAAAAGAAGATTATAAAAACAGCCTATACTGGCAGTTCAATGATGATTTTTCTGTGATATATATTAAGGGGATATGGCCGCTATCAGTAGTAAACGAAATAACCCAACGGTATGACTGTCAGAACAACACTTTAATTTTGAAAAGTTGCGGTGGTAATAGTAGTGGCGAGTTATTCAGTCTTCTGACTTTTGATAAAGCGAATATAGATAAATATCATAATAATTTTGATAACGTTTATTACAGTGGCGTGATGCCGAAAGTAATCAAAATTCGCTATGAAGAAAAGCCAACAGCTGCAGATAAAATGAAATACATTGTATTTGAGGTTGTCCGAACAACATTTGCAACTGTAGATATGCTTGATAATCCAGCCATTTTATCACAGCCATTTTTTCAATCAAAAGTAGAGGATTCAGAAACAAACGATCTGAAGCGATCTGAGTTAATGATGAATTTTGATCAGCATGAGGATAATATCCAAAATGAGTATCTGTATAATCCTGAATACAATCCGAAGTCTGACTGTGAACCTGAGGATAAATCAGAAATAGAAACGAAAAAAGAATCAACAACGGAATCAGAAAAAATTGATGTAAACGATACTGATACTGAAAGAATCTTTTTAAGCCCTACAACTGATGCGCAGCGTGACTACGAAAAATGGATGATTGACAACCTGAATCAATATCTTGAACGAAGTCTGAATAGCAATACGGTTGCCGTTTCTGCCAATATTGTAACAAAGGATGATTACCTTCTTATTGGCAAAAGAGGAGAACTTACCATAGACAACAGTCAATACTATTGCTCCGTGAACGGACAATCTGAGTTCAGAGATCCGAATGTGTCATTCTACAGAAATAGTGTATTTGAAGACTTGCCCTCAATGGAGTTCGATTCAAAATATAGAATTGATTTAAACAACGAAATTCAAAGAGAGGCTTTAGCTGAACTGGGATTGCCTTTTTTTGAGCATGAGTGGTCCTATTACGGGATCTCGTATTTGAGCATAAATAATAGTGTTATTGACGAACAAAGACAGGTTATGAAAAGGAGAATGCACTTCAATGTATTAACGCATAATTCAACTTCATACACCTTTGCTGACATAAACAAAAGTCAGAAAAAAGCAACTGAAAGTTTTGAGAATGAACGTCTACGTGGAATTAAAATTAAAGTACATCCTGATGTTTGGGCCATGCTTTGTTCCCTAGGAAAAAGTGTCATTGAATTTTTTATCAAATATAAGTCCAATATATTCATCCTTTACTTCATTCTGTCTTTGTTTTCACCTGTAGATGGAATCATGAATTTCAGTGAATCTACTGAAGCGCGTACCATTACAGGATTCACCCGTTTGATGATCAGTAATATCATGAATTTAGGTATGAAGACCATAATTGATATTTTGATCTTTATATTTTTCATCTTTACGTCATGGATTGAAAGAAGAAGATATAAACCAATAAAAGAACTGCTAGGTACTAAGAATTTTATAATCAAATTCCATACAGAAAAATGCGCGCCTGGTAAGGAATCAAATCAGCAAATACAAATTATCAAATGGAAGAGAATATACGAAACCGTTACAGAAAAAAATTTACTGCATGGTTTCTTAAGAAAAAAAACAGACAATTTGAGGAGCATGTATGATGAAAGCTCAATCAAAATAATCGTGGAAAAGATAGTCAATAGACTGAAAAAATTTATCTCAAGAATAAATAACCCTTTTAATAATAACAAGCATCTGAGTGCCATGAAAAACTGGCTTTCAAAAGAACTAGCATCCTCTCGAGCAAATCGAGCCAGAAATGAAATCAATAGCGTGCATGGTATAGTCTATGTCATGTACTCACTTCATTTCTATGAAAGAGTAAAAACTATGAAAAAGCCTATTTCTTGGCCAATACTAAAGTTTACCCGATTTAAGTTTATTAATAATTTACTCTCGACACTAATTCTTTTTGTTGTTACAGCAATAATTGCAGTCATAGCAATCTCTTATTATTTTCCAGATATCTAAGTAAGTGTATTCAGCTATACACGAAACATAATTACAATAGTGTATTTCTTGGAATATTCATAATTACTATACTGTTTTACATAATCAGAAAATGAGGAGCACCCCATGAACAATCAATACCTTGCATTTTACGCATCCTCCCACGGCTTCGGGCACATGACCCGTTGCCTGGCGATCATTGAGGGAATTTTGGAGACGACTGATCACCGGGTTTATCTCGCGAGCGGCGCATATCAGAATGCCTTCGCTCGCGTTTATCTGGCGCGATTCGGCAACCGTGTGACCTACCGGGACATCTGCACCGAGGTCGGCCTCGTCAACAAGGACAACAGTCTCCAAGTCGACATCCCACGTCTCGAACACGAGCTGAACGATTTCATGGCTGGTTGGGAGACCGCCGTGGCCGCGGAAGTCACCATTCTGCGCGATCTATCCGTCGCCTGCGTTATCAGTGACATCAGCGCCATCGGCATTCAAGTGGGAGAACAATTAGGTGTGCGCAACATCGGCATCGCCAACTTCACTTGGTGCGAACAGTACGAGCACCTCGGCCTTTCCGAAACCATCATCGCCCGCTTCAGGGAAGTCTACGCCAAACTAGACATCCTGATCGAATACGACTTGATGCTGCCGGCACCCAAGCTATCCATACCAAGAAAACAGACCGGCTTCATCTGCCGCCGCTTCGATTCTGACCGCATCGCCGCCATCAAAGCCCAATATGGTCCGAGCATCTTCATCACTTGCGGCAAATCAGCAGATCTGAACAACATCCAAATCGACAACTACGACGGCACCATCTTTACAACCAGCGGCATCAATATCACCGCTACCGGCGATGCCACCGTGGTCCAACTCCCCGTCGAAACCTTCGACACCCACAACTACCTCGCCGCCAGCGACCTCGTGATCGCTAAAGCCGGCTGGGGCACCATCGCCGAGTCGCTCCTTTCCAAACGGAACCTCGTGCTTATCGAAAGGGAAGGTGTCCTGGAAGACACCGAAAACATCGACGAACTCAAACGCCGAGGAGTCGCAGTTTCGATTAAGGAAATCGATCTAGCCCGCATCGATATGCAAGCGATCAGCGACCTGATCGTAGAGAACATCATCAGAGAAAATCTGGATGCGTATCAAAATACGGTAGAGGACATCGTCCGTGCCCTGAATATCTGAGAAACGTCAAAGGTGTGCCCACCTCCGATGAGGCCTATCTCAACCGGAGCAAGCATCCGCAAAACAAGCGCACCTCCGACCAAGCCGCGTTGGTCGGAGGTGATGATCTTTTTGGATGTTGTTCTCCGATGAGAGGGTTACGCCGGGGAGATCAACTCCGGTGAGCGAATGTTGGCCGGAGGAAGATGCGTCGCGCGGGGTCGAACTCCGGTGAAGCCACGTTGGTCGGAGGTAATCATCTTTTTGGAAGATTCCACTAAAGCGAATGATCCACTTTTGAAGAAACACTAACATTATGTTTCATTGATTCTGAGTAATAGAGAAAAAGAAGATAACCGTATCCGGATGGTAGCGCTTAAAATTTGTGTTGAAAAAATTGAATAATATTATATAATTAAAGGAAATAGTATTGGAGATGAGTGCTGTGAATAATTTACAATTTGAAGAAGTAAATGAAAGTGAATTGTTTGCCGATTATACGGCAGATTGTTCAGGCGGTAGATCAGATTGCTGTACTCGAGTGTGTACAAGAAACGGTTACGTTTCTACTGAAGATGAATGGGGAAAGTTCCTTGAAGTTGAAGGTGGAGTAATCCAGTATTAATTTTTGATGATCATATGGATAATTCTGCTGTAACCTATAAAAATTGGGTTGCAGCAGTTTTTTTATAGAAGGGAAAAGAAAAGATGATTTTAGACAGCGTAAGATTAGAACTAGTCACAGACCATAGATTTGAGATAGATATGGAAACAAATTATGCTTTTGGAGTTGAGTGCGCAGGTGAGATATTTTCAAAAAAAATTGGAAAATCTAACGTTGAAAATGTCGGACTGATTTGTTTAGATAGTACGAATCGGATAATTAATTATGCTTGCGTTGCAATAGGAAGTATAGAAAGTGTGAAAGTCAGTATTGCAGAAATATTCAAGATAGCTTTGCTGTCCAATTCTTCACAAATTATTATTGCACATAACCACCCAAGTGGAGTATTAGAAATAACGGAAGCGGATATCTCGTTAACAAAGAAAATTGGTACAATTGCAAAAATATTTGATATCAAATTGATAGATTCACTGATAGTGAATTCTAAAGAAGAGGTTCTTTCAATCCGGGAAAATTTCTTCATGGAGGAAGCGTAATGGATAACCAAACTGTATATAAGATCAAGGATTCCGTGGATCTGTTCTTAAGCGATGAAAAATATTTAATGGCCTACTATATGAATACTAGACAAAGAAAAAGTTTTAAGATCAATAAAGAGATGATTTTATTGATTGAGCAAATTGATGGTAAGCACACAGTACAAGAATTGAAAGATTACATGACTGTTCATCATCAGAGTGACAATGAATCTGTAGCGTTTGTATTGGCGTTAATGGAAAGCAATAGATTAATTACTGATACTAAAGTAAAGGACAATATATTGAGTGTGGAGGAGCATGAACGCTATAGTCGTCAGATAAACTACTTTTCAGAGTTCCTGGGGAGTGAAGAGGAAGGAATCTATGGTCAGAAGAAATTGATGAACGCACATGTATTAATTTTTGGTTGTGGAGCCATAGGTGGGAATATAGCAATGGAGTTAGTTATGGCTGGCGTAAAAAATATAACGTTATATGACTACGATACAGTAGCGTGCTCCGATGTATCCAGACATATGTATTTTAGAGAGGAACATATTGGAGAGGGGAAAGTAGCTGCGTTAAAAGAAGAACTATATAAAATAGATCATTCTGTTGAAGTCTATGCAATAGAGGAGAGCATGAATCCATATTCTGATATTGAGGGGTATATCAAGGAAGCTGACTTTGTGATCAACACATTGGATGAACCCTATATTGGGTATACATCTTCAAAAATTTCCAGATGCTGCATCCAATACAATATTCCGCATTATATTGCAGGTGGTTTTGATGCCCATTTAGCAAGTACGGGGGAACTGATAATTCCACATGTAACGCCTTGTGTTGAATGCTATGCGGGACATTTCAAGGAGACGCTGAAGGGGTGGAAACCAAAGGAACACCCTGTGCGAGAACGATATACAGAAATCGGTGGGCTAGCCTCAATGTCACTATTTTCAGCATCATTTGCAGCAATCGAAATAATAAAATATATTGCTGGGCTGGTTAACATCAGCGAAGAATATAAAGTAAGAGGAGAATTATTATTTACAGATCTGAGTTTAACTTATCTCAATGTCATGAAAAATAATAATTGTCCGGTTTGTGGAGGTGATGGAATATGATGCCTAAATTAAATTCAACCGTCTCAGTGGTAAAAATAAGCGATACTATTCTGGAATTCTTCAAAACAAACACGAGGCAACAAGTACGGATCAAGGTTGAAGATGATTCAATATTGAAAATAGTATGTGGATTGGATGGGTTAAAGTCAATAGCAGAAATAGCAAAAGAAAATGCAGTATCTCTAGATGAGTTGAATCCCTTATTGAACTTTTTAAGCAGTAAAGGAATACTGGCCAATGCTTCTCCGAAAGAAGCGTTTGATGAATATGAAAAGTTTCGCAGAACGATCCATTTCCTGGAAGATTTTTCTGTATCACACGATCATCTGGTACATTTATGGCAAAACATTCAAAATGCACAGGTTTTGATTGTTGGTTTGGGAGCAGTCGGTTCTTGGGTAGCCGCAAATTTAGTTCAATCTGGTGTCAGGAATTTTATTCTACTTGATCCCGATAAGGTGGAATTATCGAATCTACATAGACAATTTGGATACGGGGAGAGTGACATTGGAAGAAGAAAAGTTGATGCTTTAGCT
This sequence comes from Trichococcus patagoniensis, assembly GCF_003051085.1. Lineage (GTDB taxonomy): Bacteria > Bacillota > Bacilli > Lactobacillales > Aerococcaceae > Trichococcus > Trichococcus patagoniensis. The sequence goes on from NZ_QAOM01000002.1 coordinate 76,998, forward strand.
GAGAGATTGCATGATTTCAATCACGAGATTAAGGTAACTAAAGTTTGTGAAATGCTCGATGCTGATATACTGGATTCATTTAATGATGAAAAAATAGATTTGATAATAAATTGCGCAGATCAGCCCAATGTTGATACTACCTCTTTATGGGTCGGAGAATATTCAATGAAACGAGGGATTCCCCATATAGTTGGAGGAGGATACAATCTCCATCTATCACTCATTGGTCAATCAGTGATCCCTGGAAGTTCTGCATGTGTGAAATGTTTTCAGAAACAGCTTGAGGAAGAGAATACGATCGACATCAATCGCGTCAAAAAACTGGCAGTGAGCAACAGAAAAGTCGGAAGCTTTGGGCCGATGTGTTCAATAATTGCAAGTATGATCGGAATGGAAGCTATCAAAATTTTATCTGAAGACATCACCCCAGCCAACATTAATCGAAGAGGTGAATTCGATATATACAGTATGGATGTTACATATAAAATATTCGTAAGGAGGGAAGATTGTGAGTGGTGCGGTCATGAAGGACAATATTATCATTAGGGATGCTTATGAAAATAATTTGAAGCACATACATGTGGAGATACCAATCGACAAATTTACGTGTGTAACCGGCGTATCCGGATGTGGAAAATCATCCCTGATTTATGACACTTTGTACGCTGAAAGCCAAAGAGAATTATTGGAAAATCTGTCGGGAAATATGTTTACACAAAAGATAATGAATAAGGCACATGTCGGCTCTATTGAAAATTTAAGACCAGCGTTAAATGTGTCTCAAAATTATTATAATTCAAATCCACGTTCTACTATAGGCACACTATCGGACAGCTCACATTATCTCAGAACATTATTTGCATTGATCACAAATTTTAGCGAGGGCTTGACGCTAAAGGAAAGCTTTTTTTCTTCAAACGATCCGAATAGCTGTTGTGAAAAATGCAAAGGTCTTGGTGAAGAGTATGTAGTTTCGCTGGATAGTTTGATACCGGATGAGGAAAAAACTTTACGTAATGGTGCAATTTCATATTTTAAGGGAAAAGATACTTCGCAAGAATATCAGACGCTGGTTGTTCTCTGTGCTGTGCACAACATCGATCTGGATAAAAGGGTGCGTGATTTATCAGATGAAGAAAAAGAAATACTTTTATATAGAGACAACAGCGAAAGTATTCAGCTGAAATTCAAAACCCCAAAAGGCAGGACTAAGCATAAAAGTGTTGAAGTTAAGGGGGCAATGAGAGAACTACAGGATAAGTTGAAGGATATCGACACCCCATCTGTATTCGCAAGTATTTCAAAGTACTTAATAAAACAAGTATGCTCAGCCTGCAAAGGATCAAAACTAAAAGAAACGGTATTGGCGTATTCCATTTGTAATGAGAATATATCAAATGTGGAAAATATGCCGTTATTTGAATTAGATGAATGGACAGGAAAGGTAAAATATACATATGCGCAAAGTAACATTCATGAGCAAGTAGATCAATTATTGAATCAACTCTTAGTACGAACACATAATATGATTGCGCTGGATGTTGGCTATTTGAGTTTGAATCGTAGTATACCGTCCCTCTCTGGAGGAGAAGTACAACGTGTCAGGATATGCAAACAATTAAACTGTGCATTATCGGGGCTAGTCTATATATTGGATGAACCATGCAAAGGATTACATCCGAGAAATATAATCAGCATTATTGATGCAACCAAAAATCTTGTAGCAAAGGGAAACACTGTGATTGCAATCGAACATAATGGGAAATACATCTCTGAAGCAGATAAGGTGATTGAACTTGGTCCTGTTGGCGGACCAGAAGGCGGGTATGTTATCAATGAGGATGTAAATCAAGTAAGCAAAGAATCAGAAATGGTTTATGAATTTAAAGAAAAGAAAGTGCCAAGGAATTGGATGCGGTTTGAAAACATCAATTTCCGAAACATTATAAATCAAGATGTTGAAGTTCCGTTGGAAAGGATCACCTGCATTACAGGGGTATCCGGCTCGGGAAAAAGCACACTGGTATCTGTGATTGAAAACTGTGTTGCAAGTGGAAAAGCTATCAAGTGTAAGAATTATAGTAATCCTACAAAAATTAAAAACGTTGATTTTGTAAATCAAAAACCCATCGGGAAAACATCTCGTTCTACAGTTGCTTCCTATTTAGATGTGTTTGATAATATCAGACAATTATTCTCACAAACAGAATATGCCCGAATCAATGGATTTACTGCATCAGATTTTAGTCTGAATGTACCTGGTGGGAGATGTGAAAGTTGTCAGGGTACAGGTTTCCAGAAAATTGAATTGAATTACCTACCAGATTCATACATCGAATGCACAGAATGTAGTGGAAGAAGATATCATGATGATCTATTATTGGTTAAATATAAAAATAAAACCATCAACGATATTTTGAACGCACCGATAAGTGAATTGTTTGGAATTTTTGATGGCGTAATACCTATATATTCAAAATTAAAATGTGTGGATGATATAGGGTTAGGATATATTTCATTAGGGCAAATGTCGATGCAACTGTCGGGAGGAGAGGCGCAACGAATCAAACTTGCAAAATCATTGGGTGCTCCGACAAAAAGCAGGAAAATATATATCCTTGATGAACCAACATCAGGACTTCACTTCCAGGATATCGAACTACTTGAGAAAGTTGTGTTGAAGTTGGAAGCACAGGGTGAAACCATTATAATCATTGAACACAATATGGATTTCATTGCAAAAATATCAGATTATTTGTTGGATTTTGGGATTGAATCCGGCGATTTAGGAGGTAAAATTGTAGCAAATGGATTACCAGAAAATGTCTTTAAAAATCCTCAGTCATCTTGGTATGGGCTCGTTTAGGATTTTTGTTCAGTAGAAAATCCCTTTTCTTCGAATACTAGTGTAGTGTTTCATTGGTATGTAGAGTAATTCGTATTTCTTATTGCTCTTGGAAGTAGCTTGTAAGTATAGATTTAGGATAATCATAATTACTGATGAATTACCTTATTTTTCAACAATACACTACACTAGAGTTTATTTAACTTAAGTCAGTTATCAATAAGAGACTTAGAGTATTATAGGAGGGAAAAAAGGCAACTCTGCTTAAATAATACCAAAATGATTATCTGAACTCATAGTGTATTACTGAAGTAAAAAGTTATTGCTATTTTATTACGTGAATGACTGGATACATAACTTATTTTGAAGACAAAAGAAGTCATCAGAGGAGAAAATTTTATGAGAATGCAAAAAACCAGTGAATTTCATTTCGATTCTTTTATCGATGTTGAGAGACAGTATTTTGAAAATGAAGCAGATAAAAGGATTACCGAGAAAGTAAGTAATGAAAAAAAAATAATTGACCAATTGAAAACGGCTTTTATTAATCAGTGTATTGTAAGTACACACAAACCTTCAATGGAAGTAATGATCAAGGAATTACAAAAAACAAGAGGTTTTCTACAAGATGAAACACTTAATCAATATTATGGCGTAAAAGAAAAATATTTAATTAGAAAAAATGCAAAGATCAACATTATTAATTCTGTTGAAGATGCTATCACTCTTTTTAGTAATAGTACTCTATCTGAATCAGACGATGAAAAAGAAAGAAGTTATTTTTTTAGAGGGCATGAGAATCTAAATTTCAAGTCTATTCCCTCAATAATGAGATCAGAAAAATATTATAAAAACGAAAATGACCTTTATTCAGAGCTCCAGACTGTTAGTTCAAAAAAATTCAATAATTTGAAGAAACACCTGGAAATATTGACAGAAATGCAGCATTTTAGTTTACCTACGAGATTGTTGGATATTAGTTCCAACGTATTATCTGCTTTATTTTTTTCTACAACTATTACGGATCAAAACTCACGATATGTAGATGGGGAAGTAATCGTTTTTTCGGCGCAAAAAAATGCAGTTAAGAAATTTTCAAGTGATACCGTTGAAATTCAGAGTTCTTTAGCCTTTTTACCATACAATTTAAAAAAAGAAATTCATACTTGTGCAAAAAAAATATATCATTTAGAAAAAAAAGAGAGGGTAGATAAATTTAATGAACTTGATAGTGTAAAGAAACTAATACACGAAGCAAGAAAATCAGGAGTATTTTTTTCAGATGTTTTAGATCCTCGTGATCTTTTTGAGTTTAAGATATGCTTACCTTTGAAAAATAATGATCGTATTATGAATCAGTCAGGAGCGTTTATTAGTTATGGATTTACAAATAAGACATCGTTTCATGAAAAGATAAATAATGAGCAATCGAGCTACCTAAAGCGTATGAATCTTAAATTTGCGTACAAAATTGATAAAGAGGTAGTTAGATATATAGTTCCTTGTTCTTCAAAGGGAAAGATTCGTGAACAATTAGAAGAACTTGGAATTAATCAAGGAAATATATACCCAGATTTAGAAAAAAGAGCAGCCTATATAAAAGAAAAGTACAGATAAGTAAATACGTTTGAAGCTCTTTCTATTAACGCCGTGGTCTAAGGTGATGATTTTTTTTAATCTCCTCCTCCGGCAGAGCAGCCCCTTACAGTAGGAACTCCCTTGCCGGAGAAGGGAGTTGTGCCAGCGATCTCAGTTCCGGCGAGAGAATGTTCGCCGGAGGACGTTATATTTCGGGCGGCCGAACTCCGGCGAAGCCGCTGAGGTCGTAGGTGATGATTTTTTGGGATGTCCTCCTCCGGCAGAGCACCCCCTTACAGGAGGAAATCTCTCACCGGAGAAGCGTACTGTGCCAGCTATCTCAGTTCCGGCAAGAGAATGCTAGCCGGAGGACAACTATTTTCCGGTGGCCGAACTCCGGCGAAGCCGCGGTGGTCGGAGGTGATGATCTTTTGGGATGTTTTCCTCCGGCAGAGCAACCCTTTACAGGAGGAAATCCCTTGCCGGAGAAGGGAGTGTGCCAGCGATCTCAGTTCCGGCGAGCGAATGTTCGCCGGAGGACTTTGCATTGCGCGAGTGCTGTACTCCGGCGAAGCCGCCGTGGTCGGAGGTGATAGTCTTTTGGGATCTTGTCCTCCGGCAGAGCAGCCCCTTACCGGATGAAATCGTCAGCTTGCTAACTTCATTTGAGCAATCTGTCCGGCAATGGTATTCTTAGTTGTATAAAGTGAGGACGAAGGAGAAAAAAGATGGCTTCAATCAAAGATGTTGCAAAACTAGCTCAGGTATCTGTGGGAAGTGTTTCGAAATATTTGAACGGCGGCAAATTAAAAGAAAAAACGACGATAGCGATTGAACAAGCGATCAAGGATTTGAACTATGAAAAAAATACGTATGCGACTGGATTAAGGACGAACCGAACACATACGATCGCTTTAATTATTCCAACTATTTGGCATCCTTTTTTTAGTGAATTAGCTTTTTATATTGAAGCTGAGTTGCGGAATTATCAATCCAAATTAATTTTGTGCAATACACAAAACAATTATGAGAATGAGGTCGCATATATCTCGATGGCTCGTCAAAACAAGGTTGATGGCTTGATTGCATTAACGTACAGCAATGTGGATGAGTATATTTCTAGTGAGATGCCGATTGTCAGCATTGACCGTTATTTTTCCGAGAAGATTCCAACAATCATGAGTGATAATTTTGCTGGGGGAGGACTGGCAGCTGAAAAGTTGATCCAAGCAGGCGCAAAGAAATTGGCGTTTATAGGATATGGTTCTATTTATGATAATTCAACCAGAGATCGTTATCGGGGATTTCAAGCGTATTGTCAGACGCATGGCATTGAATCGGAGATCATTTATTATGAAGGTCGCCACCACGAATTTAATGAAAAATTGCCTGAACTCGTGCAACAGATTATTATAAATAAAGCGGTCAATGGCATTTTTGTGGTAAATGATGAACAGGCCTATGAAGTGTTGGAGCTATTGCAGAAAAATAAGGTTCGGGTGCCTGAAGATGTCCAAGTGATTGGATTTGATGGCAGTCAACAATCCACTAATATACCCTCCAGTCTTTCCAGTATCCGCCAACCGATTCCTGCGATTGCAGCCGCGGCAGTGAAGTGTTTGATCAATGTTATCGAGAAAAAAGAAGCACCACTAAAAACCATTTTACCGGTAACTTATCATCCGGGTGCAACCACTAAGGAGTAAAGCATTTGCTCACATATAGGAATTTATAAAATTTTCCTGAGTGAAAAGTGCATCACCGTAGGTGTTTCACAAGTTTGCAAAATGTTTCATGCATCTAAAATGATGTCCAGCTTCACGGGTTAGCCCTTCGGAAATTAGATAAATCTGTCCTATTGCGCTCTTCGATGCTCAGTCGGACAGATTTCCTAAATTTCTCTCAGGCCTGAACGAACCCGTTCCGCTTTTCTTCCGCATTGACTTCAGGCTGCAATCCTTCTGGGAAAGGGTTGACAACTTGAAGTTATATGTTTATATTAAAAATGAAACGTTTCATTTTTAAAAATACGGAGGTGCATCATGAGTAAGTTAGACATAAAACAACTGACAAAACAAATCATTGATGGAGTCGGTGGAGAAGAAAATATTGTTTCAGCTGCCCATTGTTCGACGCGATTAAGGATCGTTTTGAAAGATGACAGTCTGATAGAGACAGATATCGTCGCTGAAATTGACGGGGTGAAAGGCTCTTTCAACAACGGTGGACAGTTCCAGATTATTTTGGGTACGGGACTGGTGAATCAAGTCTATCAGGAGTTTTTGGTTCAAACTGATTTATCTGAAGTAGGCAAGGAAGAATTGAAAGAGATTGCATCATCCAAGTTAAATATTGCGCAACGTATACTGAAGGCGTTGGCGGATGTGTTTGTGCCGATTTTGCCGGCCTTGGTAGCTTCAGGTTTATTAATGGGTTTGAATAACTTATTAACAGCTGAAGGCTTGTTTGTTTCTGGCGAAACGGTGATTGGAGCGTATCCACAGTTTGCGGATTTAGCGGAAATGATCAATATTTTTGCGAATACTGCTTTTGTATTTTTACCGATTTTGATTGGTTTTTATGCAGCCAAGATTTTTGGCGGGACACCTGTTTTAGGTGCTGTTATCGGAGCAATCATGATTCACCCGGATTTATTAAATGGCTACAGCTACGGACAAGCAGTGTTGGATAATACTGTGCCGGTTTGGAATGTTTTTGGTTTTGAAATCGCTAAAGTCGGCTATCAAGGTACGGTTTTGCCGGTTATCGGCGCTGCCTTTGTGTTGGCTAAAACGGAAAAAGTATTGCGCAAATTTATCCCAATGATGTTAGATAACATTATTACACCATTATTGGCTGTTTTGTTTACAGCCAGCTTCACCTTTATAGCGATTGGACCGGTTATGCGCGTGGTCGGCGATTGGATGACGAACGGCGTGATGTGGTTATTTTTTGAATTAGGACCTATAGGTGGCGCCATCTATGGTGTTGTTTATCCATTACTCGTTATTACGGGCATGCACCATAGTTTGGTTACCTCGGAAATGCAAATCTTAGCGAATATCGAAACGCTTGGAGGATCGCCTACTTTTGCAGTAGTCGCTGCTTCAAACGTAGCGCAAGGTGCCGCGGCACTGGCAGTTTTTTACCTGTTCAAAAAAGATGTCAAAATGAAAGCTATTGCTTCAGCAGCCGGAATATCTGCTTTATTGGGGATTACGGAACCTGCTGTCTTCGGGGTTAATTTAAAACTGAAATACCCATTTGTTGCAGCATTGATAGGCTCCGCAGCTGGAGCAGCTTATGCTACTTGGAGGGAAGTTCTTTCTGTATCTCAAGGGCCTGCAGGGTTACCGGGAGTGATCGTCATTCGACCGCAATCAATGGTTCAATACATGGTTGCGTTGGGCATTGCCTTCGTCGTAACCTTTGTTGTTACGATCCTGTTCGCTAAGATGAGTCAAGGAAAAAGCAAGTTAAATTAATGGTATCAGAGAAAAGAGAAGGTGTGTGGGATAGTAAAATGGAATGGACAAGAGAAGAGCGGTATAAAAGAATGGAAGATGTTCCCGAAGCCTATATGTCAGAGCTGACAAAACAAGTCAGTGCGGGTCCTTATCGGCAAAAGTTTCATATTCAACCGAAAACAGGATTATTGAATGATCCGAATGGCTTTAGTTATTATAACGGGCAATATCACTTATTTTACCAATGGTTTCCTTTGGGCCCGGTTCATGGTGTGAAATACTGGTATCATGTAGCTTCGGACAATTTGGTTGACTGGCAAGATTTAGGCATTGCCATGGAACCGGATACGGCATATGACAGTCATGGCGTTTTCTCAGGGACTGGATTTGTGGAAAACGATCAGCTGCATGTATTCTATACAGGTAATACGCGAACGGAAGAGTGGACGCGTATTCCTTACCAGTGTCACGCAATAATGGGGAGCGACAACCAAATCAAGAAAGACGCGGAACCGGTGATCAGTGATTCGCCGATAGGCTATACCGATAACTTTCGAGACCCTAAAGTACTTGAACAAGCGGGGCGCTATTATTGTATTATCGGCGCTGAAACAAGTGATCATCAAGGCGCGATCGCGTACTACGTTTCCGAGGACTTAAAAGACTGGACGTACCAACAAGCAATAGCGCTAAAAGGGAATGTTGCCTCAGAGAACCAAGGCTTTATGTGGGAATGTCCGGACTATTTTGAACTAGCTGATCAAGGCGTTTTGCTGTTCTCGCCTCAAGGCATGGAGCCCGAGGGAGATGCCTATCATAACATTTATCAGTCTGGTTACCTAGTTGGAGAACCGCTTGATTTTGCTACAGGTGAATTTCAAGTGACAGAGACATTCAACGAATTGGATCGCGGCTTTGACTTCTATGCGCCGCAAACGATGACTGATCCTCAAGGGCGTCAACTGTTAGTTGGTTGGCTAGGCCTTCCGGGTGTGGATTGTGTCACGGATGCGTTTGGGTGGGCGCACTGTTTGACGATTCCTCGTGAACTAAGCTTGCAAAACGGACAACTGTATCAACGTCCAGTCCCAGAGCTGGCAGCTTTACGCGGGAAAGCGGTCGCGAAAGAAATGAAATTGGAAAACGAAGCGTTGTTGGTAACAGACTTTTCAGCTCGAACCTATGAACTGAAAGCAACGTTTAAAGACATAAAAGGGACACGTGTCGGTTTAGCTTTCCGCAAGGGAGCAGCGGAAGCAACTTCCTTCTATTATGACCTTGCAGCTAAAAAACTAGTGTTTGATCGGAGTCAATCCGGAAAATCAGTGACGGATGAATACGGCACAGTCCGTCGATGCGATTTTTCTGAAGAAGAATTAGAGATTCACTTATTTATGGATGAATCTTCAGTGGAAATTTTTGTGAATGATGGGTTAGAGGTCTTTACAGCGCGTATTTATTCGCAATCAGACCAGAATCAAGTAGAATTTTTCGCAGACGGACAGGCGTCTGTAACAGCAACACAATGGGAAATTTAGTGAAGGAGGCACCTTTATGCCGGGACATATATACTGTATTGGCGAGGCTTTGATAGACTTTGTTTGTACGGATTCTTCGGGGCTGCGCCACGGAAAACAGTTTGAAAAAAATGCTGGAGGAGCACCAGCCAACGTTGCGGCAGCTGTCGCAAAATTAGGGGGAGAGATCAGTTTCCTGGGCCAAGTCGGGAAAGATGATTTTGGTGATCACTTAAAAGACACGTTGGTGGAACATGGTGTTCAGACGCAAGGGATGATTCAAAAAGGAACAACCACTTTAGCCTTTGTAGGGATCGATCAGGCCGGCGAAAGAAGTTTTTCTTTTGTCCAAGGTGCAGCCGGTAACTATGAAGCAGCCAATTTACCTTTGTCTGATATACATGCTACAGATATTGTGCACTTTGGAGCGGCGCTGGGTTTTTCTGGCGGCGCATTAGAAGAGAGCTATTTTCGCTTAAGGGATGAGGCCGTAGCCAAAGGCGCATTCATTAGTTTTGATCCGAATTACCGGGATACTTTGATTGCACCCGAGGAACTGGCTGATTATTTAGAAAAAGTCAGGACATTCATTGCGGTATCCGATTTTGTGAAGCTGAGTGATGAAGAATTAACGTTGATTACTGGTGAAACAGATATCAGTAAGGGCGCTCAAATGATTTGTGCATCAGGCGCTAAATATCTGGCTGTCACTTTAGGCAAATCCGGCACGCACTTACAGAGTTTAGAGGCTCAGCAAGTAGTCGGTTCGATCGCGATCAAACAAGTGGATTCAACCGGAGCAGGCGATGCTTTTACAGGAGGCTTGCTATATCAAATCCAAAAAGCAGGAACAGCAGCATTAAGCTTTGCTAAACTAGCGGACTTTTTGAAAGTGGCCAATGTGGTAGGCGCGCTAACCTGTACAAAATACGGTGCAATCCCCGCCCTGCCGAGTTTGCAAGAAGTAGAGTCGACTTTGGGGAATTGATTGATTCAGTAAATATTATCGTTATGAGCACACTTTTCAACCAGCATTGTTGCTGGTTGAGGGTGTGCTTTTTTTGTTTGTCTTAGCTGGTTGGTTGGCCTGGTTGGCCTGCTCCGACGGGGCTGACGCTCGTCGGAAGTGGTGGTGGTGCGGGTAGCTTAGTTCCGGGGAGCGAATGTTCGCCGGAGAAGAGGTGTGTGCCGGTGATCCCAGGTCCGGCGAGCGAATGTTCGCCGGAGGAGGGTGTATGGTGGGGAGGACGAACTCCGGCGAAGCCGTGCTGGTCGGAGGTGATCGTCTTTTTGGATCTCCTTCTCCGGCAAGCCACCCCTTAACCGGAGAAAAACGAATTATCGGTATGAGGATTTATTTTTACAAAGTATGAATCAACAAAAAGTTCAAGTGGTCAATTGCGTATATTATCAGTGAAGGGGCAGCGCTAGCGTGAGTATGGGAGTAGCAAGACAAGAACGTTGATAATTACTTTATTTAGTGATAAAGTTGCACTTAGATACCCGCATTGGAATTTAAATGCGGATAATGAGGTGCAAGTATGATCGATAAAAATAAGCTAAAAGAGGAATTTGGGAAACACGGCGGCGTCCTGAAAACAGCGGAGTTGAAATCGCTGGGTCTTACTGGTCGTCAACTAAAAAAACTTGTTGAAGAAGGCGAAGTATCGAAAATTAAGCACGGCTACTATGTGCTTGCGGATGAAGTGAATCCGGAAGAGGTGATTATCGCGCGGCTATTCCCTAACGCAATCCTATTTCTCGAGAGCGCACTGCTGCATTATCACTATACGGACAGAATCCCGACCGCCTGGCAGATTGCGGTGGATCGAAACAGTGAAAAAAGTCAGTATGCGATCGAATATCCGCTGCTGGAACTTTTCTATCAGGAACCCAAATTTCTCGGCATAGGGGTGACAACGTTTGAAGTTGAAGGCGTAGAAATCAGGATTTTTGACAGGGATCGTACCATCTGCGACATTTTGCGCTATGAAAAAAAACTGGAAAAAGAAGTATTCACGAATGCAGTCATGAGGTACATCAAGGATCCGAAAAAGAATGTAAGGCATCTGGTTGAATATGCCGAAGCATTGAACATTACCAAAAAAATGCAATCACAGATAGGAAAGTGGCTTTGATGGGACCTTCAAGTGCATCCATATAAGCTAGCGGATGAAGGAATCATAAAAGTACACCAATCCCATCCAAAAGACCCTCATAAATTTTATACTTTGAAAGGATCCAAATAGGCCGCGAGTTATTGCAAAAGATAAAGTTAATAGTGAGTATATGGGGTATCGAGTACCTATCAAGTAGGTATCGAGTTGATATCAAGAAACTTGCCAAGAATCTTGTTAATTAAGCTAATAAAGGGTATCGAGTGCCTATCAAGTAAGTTATCAAGTAGCCTGCTAATATTTTTGTTAATAAAGTGGTGGTACAATGATTTTGGGACGTTTTTCTCCGGCGAAGGTACCTTTCATCGGAACAGGATCGCATTTGACTATACCGTAGACAAGAAGCCAGCCCCATTCCAATTAGGAGAGGGGCTGGCTTCTTTAGAATGTTAGGTTATTTGTGAGAGCCATCGGTTGACGGCTGAGAACGAAATTTGCAGTAAAAAAGGACTACCCAAAAACAAGAAGAGAATCAAGTTCTGTGATAGTCCAATTTATTTTTTCCGACTGAGGATAAGGGTTTCCTTTTTTTTCGCACTTCTTTTAGGTAGGCTTCATTGGCAGCTTGCTCTTCGTCACTGACGTCTAATGCATTGTACAGGACGCGCACCATTTTTACGGCATCCTTTTTCGTTTGATCATCGGCTGGGGAGTCCATTAACTTGTCATATAAAATCGGCAATTCAACAGTTTGATTTGATAAATTTTTCAAAGTGGTCTGGACGTGAATAACTGTTTTCTTGCGCTCACCGTCATACAAGGGTTCCCAGTTGCTTACAACCTGTAACATCTTATCAACATGTACCATGTCATTGCCTCCTTCCGTTTGCTCAATGATACAATCTCACAGATTTTTATGCAATCCGTTCAGAATGTTTTGGCCGGATAAGATTTATTTAACTATACCGAACTCCGGCGAAGCCGCTGCGATCGGAGGTAATAAGTCTTTTTGGGTCCTGTTCTCCGACGAAGGAGAGCCTCGCCGGAGAAAAATGAATTATTTCCTCAAAAATTTGAATCAACTAAAAGTTCAAATTGGTAAATGCGTATATTATTAGTGAGGGAACAGTGTGGGCGTAATTATCGAATGGAAGAATCGGCCAGTCGGTGCTAGTCCGAACGCGATGAAACAAAATCAGATTAAGCTGTCACCGAAAATAGGTAGCTTTTTCATACTTTTTGTCTTGTTCTTAAAAGGATTCAGATGATTATTGAATAAAGTTATCGTATATGATAACATATGACTAGAGGACGTGTTAGTGTATGGGGGATAGGTTGGCGTACGATGTTGCATTTTATCAAAAAGAAAATGGGGAAGTACCAGTGCGTGATTTCCTCGAATCCTTGCCTCCCAAATTAAGGGCGAAGACGTTTCGAGAAATTGAACTGTTAAAAGATCATGGTCCTGACCTTAGGGAACCGCATACAAAGCCAATAAAAGGGAAAGAAAACAAAGGTATCTATGAACTGCGAGTAAAGTTTTCAACGGATATCTCCAGGGTGTTTTATTTTGCCTATACAGGCAGTACCTTCGTCTTGCTCCACGGATTTGTTAAAAAAACGAATAAGACTCCCTCAAGAGAGATAGAGAGGGCAAGGAAATAGAAAGAGGATTATGAGAGAAGGTGTAGTGATGAGTAACTCGGATGTTAAAACAAAATCTGCAGGAATAAAGTTTGACGACATCAAAGCGCAACTTATGGAAGATGCTGCATTTGAAGCGGAATACAATAATCTGCAGCCAAGATATGAATTGATTTCACAGATCATCGAAGCAAGAAAAGGTATGAAAATGACGCAAGAAGAGCTGGCCAAAAGAGCCGGAACCAGAAAGTCCAACATTTCCAGGCTCGAAAGTGGTTCCTACAATCCTTCATTGGACTTCCTTATCAAAATCGCCAAGGGCTTGGGAAAAGATGTGCACATTGAAATCCGGTGATGGATGTGTTTGAGAATGAAAACTGGGGGCATACCAGCAACCCAAATGCTGTGCTTGCCTCCTGTTGGATCAACTCTTATGGGAGCAAAACATCCTTATAATAGCTCAACTCCGATCAGCAAACGCTGGCCGGAGTTGAGCTTTTTTTCGGAGGCTGAACTCCGGCGAAGCCGCCGTGGTCGGAGGTGATGATCTTTTGGGATCTTTTACTCCGGCGGGAGGGTGTCTGCCCGGAGCTGGGAGTCAGCTCCGATGAGAGAAACGCTCATCGGAGAAGAGGACTGTGCCAAGTATGCGAACTCCGGTGAGCGCATGTAGGCCGGAGGAGGGAGCATGGTGCGGGGGCCGAACTCCGGCGAAGCCGCGTTGGTCGGAGGTGATCGTCTTTTGTGATTCTGTTCTCCGGCAACGGAAAACACAACGTTGCAAATAGAAAATACCCCACTGCTATATGAGTGACATAGCAGTGGGGTATTTTTCGTTAGCTCTGTTGCTTTAATTTTTCAATATTCTTTTCCAAATCTACCAATTCTTGAACCAAATGGTGAACAGTTGTACAGGGGAGTGGGGACCCAATCATCGTAATTCTGTTCTAATCGAGAAGCATTTCTGATTGCTGTTTTGCTTAATGGATACAAAGCCTCAATCAGCAGTGGGTTATTTTTTTCGTATTTGGCGATCCCTCTTCTTTGGCAATGAGCAGTCAGCTTCTGTTTGTACTGTTCCCGTGTTATACCGGACTGCAGATATTCAAAATGCAAGAGATACCAAAGTTCAAATGAATCATTAGACCAAGCAGTGTGCCAACCTTTATCGGCGATCCATTTGAAATAAAGCACTTCCGTTTTGGTTCCTTCCGATCCGATAAAATAACTTGCCGGTTCCGGGATTCTTTTTGCTTTCCGTTGCTTCTTGCCGATTTTAGCCATCGATGTCCTCGATTCGACGCAATGTTGGGATGGATTTGTATCTGCCCAAAATGTAATCTTTGCCGTAGCTGGCGTCATTGCGGACTTTTTTCTCTTCATCATCCACATAATCGGCCAATGAGTACAGTTCGGAAATCCCATCGTCGGTTTTGTCGGTGAACCAGATTTCATCTCTGCGGAAATTATCCTTGTCGAGAGTGAATATTTCTTGTGTCGAAAAAATCAACTGTGCGTTGTTTGGATTCGTCTTTTCATCATGAAACATGATAATGATGTAGCGGAGCAACAAAGGATGCAACTTCGCATCCAACTCATCGACAAAAATAGTGCCGCCGCTGTCCAGAATACGCTTGAGATCCACGTACAGCGTCAGCATTTTCAATGTCCCGCTTGATTCGCTCTCAAGTGGGGTCAGCAGAAGTTCTCCCGTTTTGGGATTTTTATGATAGGTAACGATGCGTTTCAATTCCCCAGCGCTGCGCGCATTCAGCAAATCCTCAGTCAATACATCCTGCACGATACCGAGTTTATAAATGCCGACATCAATAGCTTGGATAAATTTTTCCAATTTCTTTTTCTCGGATTCATTCTCCAAAAGACTGAGCAGTGGATTTCCGATTGTATTTTCCTGATTAAAGTGTGAAAGCCGCAATTCCTTTTTCGGATTTCCATAGTCGATGATTTTTGCCTCTTTGAACCAATCAAAAACTGTTTGTGCAAAAGGAACCTTCAATTTGGATATGACAGAAATCACCAGAGTGTCCTCTTCAATCAGCTCCAGGATGTTCTGGGTTCCCAGACTATCAAGTAACTCCCCGGAAAGACGATCGCCAGTTTTGCTGAATAATTCAACGTACGCTTCCTTTTTTACTTTTGGATCCCTCTGATAAAGGTATTCCTCAAGTATGACGCCTTCGAGAACAGAAAATCCATACTGATAGATGCCACTTTCTGTGGAAAAAATAACATTGAACGCAGTAGGTACATTTTTCTCCTCAAACCAGTGCGTCTCAATAACATTTTTTGCAGAAAAAACATTCTGCCTGAAGGAATAAAGGACCAGATTTTTCATTATCGCGAACGCTTCGATCACCGTGCTCTTGCCGGAAGCATTAGCCCCGTAAATTGCTGCAACCTTCAGGACTTTTTCTGCCATCACATCCGTCACAACATCGTACGGATGCTCCTTAATGGAAGAAGCCAGCATGTCCAGTGTTGTTTCCTCTTTGAACGATTTAAAATTTTTGAATGTAAATTGGTGTAGCATCGTCATCACCTCATCCCTATCATAGCCTAAATAATGAGGTGGAGCAATTTTTTTGAGAAAATTTCTCAAATTTGCTTTTTTGGCGGAAGGGGTTCTGCTGATGAGAGGGATAGGGAGTCAGCTCCGATGAGAAGGGCGTTCATCGGAAGACGATGTTGCGTCAGGTATGCGAACTCCGGTGAGGGAATGCTGGCCGGAGTAGGATGCGTTGCGGGAGGACGAACTCCGGCGAAGCCGCGTTGGTCGGAGGTGATGATCTTTTTGGGTGCTGTTCTCCGGCAAAGAACCCCCTTGCCGGAGGAAATCGCCAGCTCCGATGAGAAGGGCGTTCATCGGAGGAGAGGATTGCGCCGGTTAGTTCAACTCCGGTGAGCGAATGCTGGCCGGAGGAGGATGTGTTGCGGGCGGCTGAACTCCGGCGAAGCCGCCGCGGTCGGAGGTGATGATCTTTTTGGGTGCTGTTCTCCGGCAAAGAACCCCCTTGCCGGAGGAAATCGCCAGCTCCGATGAGAACGGCGCTTATCGGAGGAGAGGATTGCGCCGGGTAGTTCAACTCCGGTGAGCGAATGCTGGCCGGAGAAGGATGCGTTGCGGGCGGCCGGACTCCGGCGAAGCCGCCGTGGTCGGAGGTGATGATCTTTATGGATGTTGTCCTCCGGCAGAAGACCCCTTACCGGAGAAGAGCGGCAGCTCCGATGAGAAGACCGTTCATCGAAGTAAAACCTCATCTGCATATAGCTCCATAAGTGGTTATTTATATAATTAACTGTTTTGATAGTTTGTATATTTGTTAAAGAGATGAAATTAGAGTGTTTAAGTTTAAATATTTATAGCATTTACTGTATAATGGGTGATAGAGATCGTTAAAAGTTTAAAGGTGGTGTAACGTGATGGTTGGCAACGAAGAAAGTGGACAGGCTGTGGAGAAGCTGAAGCAGGAACTTTTTCATTTGGGGAACACAGAATTTTCCTTCGATAGTTTGGCGAAGCTGATGCAGGTGTTGAAAGTGATCGAAAAGGATGCATCTGATGAGATTCTGAGGGAATCTGAAATTGGAAAATTCCAGCTGGATGCTACAAATATTAAAGATAACATGCAACAGGCCCTTCGAAACGCTCGTTTTTATCAAGGCGATGTGGAGCAGATGACGAAGGCGGATAAGATCAAAGCAATCACAAACATGTTGCAGGCGATGAAAGTTGAAGATGTGGGGCGCTATTTCATTGAAATCAGCACGGATGTTTATGCGAATCAAATCGACAGATACATTATGGGCAAGCTGCGGCCGGTTATCGGATCGGCCGAATTTCAATTTCTTGTCCTGCTGAACAAGTATCATGGAATCGCCATCCGGAAATTATTCAGACAAGATGGCATGAGTGATTACAATATGAAAAAGTTTGTCGAAAAATACGGTCTGACGGAACTGGACAAGGGGATTTATATTCATCGTGCTAGCCCGGTCGACAGGGAATTCATTCTTGTAAATAAATATACGAAATCCACCATATCCCATCTGACGGCGTTGTACTACCACGACTTGACGGATGTGATTCCTTACACGGTGTACGTGAGTTTTCCGAAAGCTTATAATTTGACGCAAATCAGCAAAAATGAAAAACGGGCGCATACCTTTTTGACGGATATTATCTTTGTGAACAACAATGAGATTTCCGAAAAAGAACAAGTGAATGTGCTGTCGGATAATCTGAATCCTATCCGAATAACGTCGAAGGAGAGGACAATTGCGGACATTCTGAAACCTGTCAGCCACATCGAAGAGGAGGTAAAGGTGTCGGCTTTGAAACGTTATATTGCCGATCCGCAGGCAAATGTGAACAGATTGAGAAGGATAGCCAGTAAACAGGGAGTCGGCAAAATACTGGATGATTATTTGGCGAGATATTTAAAGGAGGAATGAAATGCAGAGCGCTAGGCTGTCAGATCTGATCCGAAGTCTGAAAATGAAAGGCGGCGAAACGATAAACGTTCAAGAGCTGCGGATAAGGTATGCTTTGGAACGCTTTTTGATGAGATTAAGTCAATCGGACTTCCGGGATAATTTCGTACTGAAAGGCGGCTTCCTTATGGGGACGATTTACAATATCGGTCAAAGGACCACGAAAGATTTAGATACAGTCGTGAAAAATTTGCCAGCCGAACAAGAAGAAATCGGAAAAGCATTGCATACTATTTCGACAATAGATTTGAATGATGGCGTGACTTTTGTGGTCTCAGAAATCACACAGACGCAAGAGCAGAGAAGGTATCCGGGTTTCAGGGCAAAAATGATTATGCTTTTTGATGGAGAACAATCCCGGGTGAATTTTGATTTGGATATCGGGGTGGGGGATGTCATTACGCCATCAGCTTCAAATATGGAATTGAAACTGACTTTTAGTGAAATCCGCGGTGAAAATGAGTCAATCAGGATTTTGGCTTATCCGATCCAGACAATTTTGGCTGAAAAACTGGAAACGGTGTTGGAGAAAGGTATTCAAAATTCGCGCATGAAAGATTTCTATGATTTAAGGCTTATGTTGAGTGATCCGAACCGCCCAAAAATTGACCTGTGCTATACTGCATTTGAAAATACATGGCTGTTCAGGCATGGAAGTATAATTGATGAAGATCTGTTTGAAGACTGGTTGTTCGTAATCGAAGAACTCGGGAACAATCAAACAGCCAATCAAGTATATTGGCCAAATTATGCGAAAGACAGAAAATATGCACAAGGCATCGCGTTTGAACAAATTGCACGGCAGATCAAGGGCTTTATTTTGGAATTGCAGCAATTCTACAATCAGTTCGAGAATGGCTGAATTCGTATCTGAAATTTGTGCCAGAGAAAAGCTGCTGGGCCAGCTAACCAGCTCCGACGAGCGAATGTTTGCCGGAGGAGGATGCGTGGTGGGAGGCCGAACTCCGGCGAAGCCACGGTGGTCGTAGGTGATGATTTTTATGGATGTTTTCCTCCGGCGGAAGCCCCCCTTACCGGAGGAGACCGCCTCCTCTGATGAGAGAACAGCCGCGCCATGATCGCGCTTGTGTAAGAAAAATTTATCATCGAATAAAGTTATCGTATATGATAACATAAGGCTGAAGGAAGTATTAGTCTTGCGGGATAGGTTGGCGTACGATGTTGCATTTTATCAAAAAGAAAATGGGGAAGTACCAGTGCGTGATTTCCTCGAATCCTTGCCTCCCAAATTAAGGGCGAAGACGTTTCGAGAAATTGAACTGTTAAAAGATCATGGTCCTGACCTTAGGGAACCGCATACAAAGCCAATAAAAGGGAAAGAAAACAAAGGTATCTATGAACTGCGAGTAAAGTTTTCGACGGATATCTCCAGGGTGTTTTATTTTACCTATGCAGGCAGTACCTTCGTCTTGCTCCACGGATTTGTTAAAAAAACGAATAAAACTCCACTAAGAGAAATTGAGAGAGCACGGAAATAGAAAGAGGATTACGAAAGAAGGTTTAATGATGAGTAAAGTGGATGCTAAAACAAAATCTGCAGGAATAAAGTTTGACGACATCAAAGCGCAACTTATGGAAGATGCTGCATTTGAAGCGGAATACAATAATCTGCAGCCAAGATATGAATTGATTTCACAGATCATCGAAGCAAGAAAAGGTATGAAAATGACGCAAGAAGAGCTGGCCAAAAGAGCCGGAACCAGAAAGTCCAACATTTCCAGGCTCGAAAGTGGTTCCTACAATCCTTCATTGGACTTCCTTATCAAAATCGCCAAGGGCTTGGGAAAAGATGTGCACATTGAAATCCGGTGATGGATGTGTTTGAGAATGAAAACTGGGGGCATACCAGCAACGTAAATGCTGTGCTCAACTCCTGTTGGGTCAACGCTTATGGGAGCAAAAAATCCGCAAAATAGCTCAACTCCGATCAGTAAGCGCTGGCCGGAGTTGAGCTATTTTTTGTAGACCGAACTCCGGCGAAGCCGCCGTGGTCGGAGGTGATGGTCTTGGTAGAGTTCTGTTCTCCGGCGAGGCCCTCCTTCGTCGGAGAACAGCCGGCAGGCGGCAACTTAATTTTTTTAATCGTAGTTTAATTTGGAGGAGTATAGTAAAATTGATAGTGAACTAATTGTTTGGGATAAATTGAAAAATGTTACGCAAAGTATTTTGCATCGTCAGTATGGCTTTATTTTGCTGGGCACACATTTTTCATTATCCATTTGCGGGAATATAAATAATGAACGGGATCGGGGGATTGGGATGGGAATTTTTGATTCGATCAGAGAAGTGGTCACGCAGAAACCGGTGCGCCTGAAGAAGCCGGATTTCTATAAGGCGGACAGCGATGCGCGGATGCAGCTGGAGCGGTTGAACGGGCTGCTGGCGACTGCGCCGGACGGGGTGAAGCCGCAGATCGAGCGGGACATCAAGCTGCTGTCGTACGGCATCGCCGGGGAGGAAAGTGTCGCGTTCGAGCTGAACAACAGCTACCTGCCGCTCATCGTGATGCACGATCTGCGCCTCGAGCATGAGGGGCTGTCGGCGCAGATCGACTACCTGATCATCACGACGAAGTTTTGCCTGGTCGTCGAGTGCAAGAACCTTTTCGGCAACCTCGAAGTCAACAGCCGGGGCGAGTTCATCCGTGAGCTGGACTTCAATGGAAAACGCAAAAAAGAGGGCATTTACAGCCCGGTAACGCAGAATGCAAGGCATATGGAAATGATCAAACGGCTGCGGGTGGAAAATAAAAAGAATCCGCTGATGCGCGTGGCGTTGGAGAAATCCTTCGGCGATTTCCATCGTTCCGTAATCGTGCTGGCCAATCCAAAGACTGTCATCAATCTGAAGCGTGCGCCGAAAGTAGTGAAAGATCAGATTATTCGTAGCGACCAGTTGATTGAACATATCAAGAGACTGTTGCGCGAAAGCAAGGATATGGCATCTTCCGAGAAAGACATGTATGAAATGGCGGAGTTCTTTGTGGGGTTGCATAAGGAGAATCCTGTTGATTATGCGGAGAAATATATATTGGGTGATAGTGGTGAGAAGGGTGACGATACGGCCGAAGCACTGCCAGATCAGGTCGAAATTGACATCACGGAAACGCCGCTGTACCAAGCGCTCAAGCAATACCGCTATGAAACCAGCAAAGCGGAGGGAATCAAGGCGTTTTACGTCTACAATAATTCCCAGCTTGAAGCGCTGATTGAGGCGATGCCTGCGAATTTGGATGAGCTAAAGAAGGTTTCCGGTTTTGGGGACGTTAAGTGCGAGAAGTATGGGGAAGCGATTATTGAGATAGTTGATCGGTATAAGGAAGATTGAATGGATCGTGACTGAATGCTAGCATGGAGACAAGCGTATCCTTAATCTTCTCGGAAGCACTCTTTTCTTCCCAAACCAAGCTCGAGCTGGGGAACGAAAGGCCAAATTGGTAAAAAGCAATAGGATAGAATAGATGTTCGGTTCAATTATCATTTATTAGAATTGTCGATATGAATTGTGTGTTCTACCAAAACCAGTTCATTTTTCTGTAAAGGAGTTATCGGTATGAATTTACTATTTTTTTTGCTATCAATATTTTTGGCTGTAATGTTTGCTGCAAAAAAATACAATAATTCAGGATACAAAGATGCCAGTGGCCATAGCTATTTTGATACAATGACGGATTCCGGTCGGAAGGGTGAATATCTGATTTACCGTTATTTGGAGCGTCTGGATGGGCAACACAAGTTGTTGGCCAACATCTATTTACCAAAAGCGGATGGTACGACCACCGAAATCGATCTCATCATGATTTCGGCGACCGGCATTTATGTATTCGAGTCGAAGAACTACAGCGGCTGGATTTTTGGCGACGAAAACAGTAAATTCTGGACGCAATCGCTTAAAGGCGGGAAAAAGTTTCGTTTCTACAATCCCATTTGGCAGAACAAAAAGCATATCAGCGTTTTGCAAAACCACCTTGGGTTGGGCAGTGAAATGTTCCGCTCCTACATCATCTTCAGCGAGCATTGCGAGCTGAAGAAAATGTTCGTCCATTCACCGGAAGTGAAAGTCATGAATCGGGACGTGATGTTTAAAGAAATGGCGCTGGACGTAGCACATTTGGCGAATCGTTTGAGTATTTTGGAAATCAACCAAATCTACAACGACCTTAGCAGGTACGCCCTGGCTGATGCCGCCACGAAGCAAGCGCACATCGATGCGATGCAGTGGCGGAACTAGCACCCTGTATTTTAGAATGAGAGGAACTTATTATGAAAGCATACATCATCAAAATTGAACTGCAGGATTCCGATCCCATGATCTGGCGCCGGGTGATCATGCCAGCGGATGCGACTTTCAACCGTCTGCATGACGTGATCCAAAGGGTGACGAATTTTCAAAGCGGCTATCCTCATGACGGTTATCATCTGTTCCGTTTCGATTTTCCTGAAGAAAACTTGGCCGTCACGAACGATGAGGAAGCATATTTGGAACATCAGCATTATAAGAAAAATAAAGCACTCTACGCGAAGCGGCTGAAAAAAGCCTCTCCCCGCAGCTTGAAGTTCGAACAATTCCATCAAGATCAATTGAAAATCGAAATCCGCAAACCGACTGGATTGAAAATTGATACGTTTCTGGAGGCGCATAAGGAAATCCATTATCTATATGACTTTGGCGCTGATTGGCATTTCAAAATCACCCTTGAAAACACTGTGGATGATTACTATTTCGGCTATCCGACCTTGCTGGACGGCGCCGAAGCAGCACCTCTCGAAGACGTCGGCGGCATCGGTGGTTTCTATGAGTTCTTGAAAATCTATCGAGATGAAACGCATCCTGAGCATGAAGAAATGCAGCAGTGGGCGCAATCGATGCTTTTCAGGGAATACGATCCCGATCGGACAAATAGCTTATTGAAATCGATCAGCTACAAGAAGACCGAATGGGACAAAATTAAGCACGACAACTATTCGATCATCGAAGATAAATACCGGAAGAATTGAAAAGATCAGTGAGGCCTTTGCCTCGCTGATCTTTTTGACATTTCTAGACTCGCGCGCCGTCAACTCCGATGAGCAGGCTGCTCATCGGAGGACAGACTCGCGCCCGCGAGTTCAACTCCGGAGAGCGAATGCTGGCCGGAGGAGGACGCGTTGCGGGAGGCCGAACTCCGGCGAAGCCGCAGTGGTCGGAGGTGATCGTCTTTTGGTGTGCTGTTCTCCGGCGGGAGGGCTGCTGCCCGGAGCTGGGCGTCAGCTCCGATGAGAGGGACCTTCATCGGAGAACAGATCCGCGCCCGGAAGCTCAACTCCGGTGAGCGAATGCTGGCCGGAGGAGCGTTGCGATGCGGGGGCCGAACTCCGGCGAAGCCGCCGTGGTCGGAGGTGATGATCTTTTTGGGTGTTTTCCTCCGGCAGGAAGGCTACTGCCCGGAGCTGGGCGTCAGCTCCGATGAGAGGGACCTTCATCGGAGAACAGATCCGCGCCCGGAAGCTCAACTCCGGTGAGCGAATGCTGGCCGGAGTTGAGTGCATTGCGGGCAGCTGAACTCCGGCGAAGCCGTGCTGGTCGGAGGTGATATTTTTTTGGGATGTTTTCCTCCGGCGGGAAGGCTGCTGCCCGGAGCTGGGCGTCAGCTCCGATGAGCAGGCTGCTCATCGGAGGACAGACTCGCGCCGGGGAGTTCAACTCCGGGGAGCGACTGTTGGCCGGAGGAGGATGCGTTGCGGGCGGCGTAACTCCGGCGAAGCCGCCGTGGTCGGAGGTAATGATCTTTGGGGATTCTGTTCTCCGGTGAGGGTGTCGCTCATCGGAGGTACAGGTGAATTTTCGCAGCGACTTTCGCATAATTCTGTATTTCCAGCGGTTATCTATAGTAAAATGTATTGGAGAAGGAATGCAAAATACTAAGAGACCGGAGTGAAATCATGAGCCAATTGACAGACTATATCATCGCATTGACCAATTTGTACGGGATGATCCAGAAGGATATTTTGGTTGAAATCTACAATACGCAAAACGAGGAGCCGATCAGCATAGGGGAAGTCGAGGCCTATCTTGAAAATCCACCGGCGGAACTAAAGAAGGGCCATACTTATCCGCATCAGGATTATTTCGTTCATGAAACGATTTTGGAATTTAATGATTTCGAACCGATGCTGCAAAAAAAGGGAAACAAGCCGTTTTATGTGCCGGCGAAGGAGGAACTGCTGCGCTACACCGATGATCGATATTTCGAGAAAAGTGCTGCCTATCGGGCTTTATACAGGTTTGTGAAAAAGAATCTGTTCAAGGGGAATGAGTTGCGCACGAAGGATTTGTGCGAGGAAATCCATGATGGTTTTGCGATTGACTTGGGGATGCAGTTTGTTTCCAAGGCTCTCGAGCGTGCGGATGTCGTTTTCGACAGCGAGCAACAAGCCCAGGAAATGATGAGTCTGGTCATGGAAATGTCGAATCATATCCGTCTCTGGGAGCACAACGGCAACACGCCGCAGGAAATCTTTGAGGAATTCGAAAAGCCGCATTTGCGCCCATTGCCGGACAAGCCGTATCGTGCTCGCGCAGTGAATGTGTTCCCGTTCGAGAAAAAAGTGAAAATCGGTCGCAACGATCCGTGCCCTTGCGGCAGCGGGAAGAAGTATAAGAATTGCTGCATGAATAAGCAGGAAGAATAAGATAATAGTGAAAAGATAACAAAACCCCCTTAACTCCGATGAGAGCCTTTTGGCCGGAGTTAAGGGGGTTATTTTGATTTGTTCTCCGGGGAGCGAATGCTGGCCGGAGAAGAATGCGTGGTGTGTGGCTGAACTCCGGCGAAGCCGCCGTGGTCGGAGGTAATCGTCTTTTTGGATGATGATCTCCGGTGTAAGGCCCCTCGTCGGAGGATAGTGGCTTCACCCGACCATGCAGGCACCCCCGGCAGCAAACTGAGGAAAGGTCAGCTCAACACTAAGCCTTTCCCATGATAATAGCCTTGCTGGTAAATCATCCCCAAATTTTTTAGCTTATTGCTGACGATTTCACATTCAATCCCTTCGACAATCAGTTTAAGGTGATACTGTTGGGATAAAGAAAACCAGCTGTTCAAGAAATTGAAAAGAACGTTCTCGTTCAGGTCTCGAAAATTCAAAAGTGAGAATTTTATCGTGGAAATGTTCTGAATATTCTTCGTTACTAATTCAAAGTTGTTTTGGCCACTCCCTACATCATCAATCGCTAACGAAAAACCTTTATTCTTCAGTTTTGTGATATAAAACTGGAGCTTGTCCTCTCCATCCGCTGGATCAAATTCGCAGTAGTGCTCAGTCAATTCGATTGAGACGTTCTTTTTCATAAATGAAATAGTATCCAAAAAATCCCAGGTTGAGGGATGCTGCAACTGTTTCGGATGCAGGTTCAGCGAAAGTTTGATGTCGCTGCGGGTATCCATTAATTTTTCCAGTTCCTTCGAATAATAAGCCATCAATTTGGAATTGCGTTGATCCTCTTCGATGAACCACAGGAACATTTTCTCAGGGAAACCAGGTTGTTTTTTTGATCTTAATAAAATTTCGTACCCATCGATAACATTTATATTTGAACACAACATGATTGGCTGACACACTACGTAAAAATCATCCAACAACTCTTGCATCTCATCCATAAACTTTTCTCCTTTACAATCACTGCAATTCAAACGATGGAAACGTATTCGGTCGAATTCTATTGTTAAATAATTGCAGCGATTAAAATAAATTATACTATATGGCTATTTGAATACATGTATTCTTGTTTAAAAATCAATTTTTCCTATGCTGTATCTTCAGTCAGCGCACGAGACAATTTGTCGGGACTACACTACTTGGTGAACAATAAAGTCGCCTTCTCCAAAAGCTCCAGAAAAACGCCATCTATAAGAGGTGACCTTTGGGATTTTGATATGGGCCAGTAGGCTCATACATTATTTTACCGCTTCGATCCTATTTGGAGCGATGTTAGTCCTAAAAGAATAATCAACCCCGGCGTATTGCCTGAGCAGCTGCCGGAAGTGGATGTTCTGATCGCACATTCGCTGATAATCTCAAGGCAGGAATCTGGAATCCATTATTTTAAAACATGGTTTAATCCAGTTGAATATAGTAAAATTGATATTGGACTAAATGTTTAAAACAAATTGAAAACAATGTTCGGGTATCCGCTGTTCCGCATAGTATTTCGTCTCATTCCAATTTGGGGCGGTTAAGTGTGGGAAGTATGGGGATGCGATATTGGGGATTGTGGGCAGGCATAAGGAAGTTTGGATGGATCAACAGTTCATTTTTCTGCAAAGGAGTTATCAGTATGGGTGTACTATTCTTGTTTCTATTAATTATTCTGGCTGGAATGCTGGCCAAAAAGCAATACAATGATTCAGGCTACAAAGATGCCAGTGGCCATAGCTATTATGATACAATGACGGATCCCGGTCGGAAGGGTGAATATTTGATTTACCGTGACTTGGAACGTCTGGACGGGCAGCACAAATTGCTGACCAACGTCTATTTGCCGAAAGGGGACGGCACCACCGCCGAAATCGACCTGATCATGATCAGCGAAACGGGCATCTATGTTTTCGAGTCGAAGAACTTCAGCGGCTGGATTTTTGGCGACGAGAGTAGTAAATTCTGGACGCAATCGCTGAAGGGTGGGAAAAAATTTCGCTTCTACAATCCCATTTGGCAGAACAAAAAGCATATCAGCGTTTTGCAGAAACACCTTGAGCTGGGCAGCGAAGTGTTCCGCTCCTACATCATCTTCAGCGAACGCTGCGAGCTGAAGAAAATGTTCGTCCGCTCCCCGAATGTGAAAGTCATGAACCGGAATGTCCTGATTAGGGAAATGAAACAGGACATGAACACCTTGGCGATTCGACTGACCGATTTGGAAATCAACCAAATCTACAACGAGTTGTCGCAGTACACCCTTGCGGATGCCGCCACCAAGCAGGCGCACATCGATGCCGCGATGCGGTGGCGGAACTAGCACCCTGAAATTTGAGAAAGCGAGGGCCTTACTATGAAAGCATACATCATCAGAATCGAACTGCTGGACTCCGATCCCGTAATCTGGCGCCGAGTGATCATGCCAGCGGATGCGACTTTCAACCGTCTGCATGACGTGATCCAAAGGGTGACGAATTTTCAAAGCGGCTATCCTCATGACGGTTATCATCTGTTCCGTTTCGATTTTCCTGAAGAAAACTTGGCCGTCACGAACGATGAGCAAGCGTATTCGGAGCACCAGCATTATAAGAAAAACAAAACACTCTACGCGAAACGACTGAAAAAAGCCTCTCCCCGTAACTTGAAGTTCGAACAATTCCATCAAGAACGATTGAAAATCGAAATCCGCAAACCAACCGGATTGAAAATCGACAAGTATCTGGAGGCGCACAAAGAAATCCATTACCTCTATGACTTTGGCGCTGATTGGCATTTCAAAATCACGCTTGAAAACACTGTGGATGATTACTATTTCGGCTATCCGACCTTGCTGGATGGTGCCGAAGCAGCACCTCCAGAAGATGTCGGTGGCACTGATGGTTTCTATGAGTTTTTGAAAATTTATCGCGACGAAACGCACCCAGAGCATGAAGAAATAAAACTATGGGCGCAATCGATGCGGTTCAGGGAATACGATCCCGATAGGACAAATAGTTTTTTGAAATGCCTTAACTACAAGAAGACTGAATGGGACAAAATTAAGCACGACAATCACCGGATCATCGAAGACAAATACCGGAAAAATCGAAAAGATCAGTGAGGCCTTCGCCTCGCTGATCTTTTTGATATTTCTAGGCTTGCTCATCGGAGAAGAGGGTTGCGCCGGGTAGCTCAACTCCGGCGAAGCCGCAGTGGTCGGAGGTGATAGTCTTTTTGGAGTGGTGTTCTCCGGCTGGAAGACTGCTTCCTGGAGTAGAGTAGAAACCCCAAGTTTGATTCTTGATTGTAGGATTAGACGGGTTGGATATCTTGCTCATATGTTATACTTTACTGTGAGTAAAGATAAAATGGGGGGATAACAGATGTTTATGTATGTCCAACAGGATATTTTCAAAAGTCCCGCGCAAGTGATTGTCAATACCGTCAATACGGTCGGGGTGATGGGGAAAGGGATTGCCAAACGATACAAGGAAATCTACCCGGATATGTATAAACAATACCAAAAATTTTGTGAGCAGCATTTGTTGGATGTCGGCAAACTTTGGATTTATAAATCAGATACTAAGTGGATCCTGAATTTCCCGACCAAAAAGCATTGGAGAAATCCATCCAAAATCGAGTACATCGAACAAGGACTTAAGAAATTCGTGGAAACATACGAGGAAAAAGGCATAACTTCCGTCTCATTTCCGCAGTTAGGTTGTGGAAATGGCGGTCTGGATTGGGACAGTGAAGTCAGACCTTTGATGGAGAAATACTTAAAAGACCTTCCGATTGATGTATTTGTGCATATTTACAAAGATAGATTGGCTAGCGCGGAACACATGAATCGTAGTTTCAGACGAACTGAAGCTAGATGAGGCATTGAAGTTTATTATTGTCAGGAGCCAGTCAGAAAAGAACACACTTTTGAGTTTGTTGGGACCCACAGAATCGGAAAAGTATATTGACAAAATTAGAGTTGATAACAAGCAGATTATGTTTTTCTCGCTTTGGACGTACGTCAGCAAAGCAGAGCTATCAAGTGATAAAGTCATGCTGTCATTCAACAATGGGTTGGGGGATAAAACTTTCGATTTAAAAATCAGAATGACGGATCTTCAGTCAGGATTAACCAAAGAAGTAATTTTTGCTGATCATAATTGCGATGGGATTTTTAAGGGCAAGATAGGAACTCCCTTAATGGAATACCGAATAGAAGTATACCTTGATGATAATTTAGCATATGCCGATTGCTACAACGGTCATGAAGAAAGTGATTTACCGTTCTAAACAGAACGAATCAAGTGCCACAATTTAATGAATTTTAAATTGTGAGAGCAGCAGACGATTTACCATCTTAGGTGAACATCAGCTGTTTTTTGTTTTTCGAAAAGCATCACGCCAACTCTGGATAAAGCAGGAGTATGAAGTTTATTAGTTTTTGGAATCTTTTTGTTTGTCCGAAATAAAAAATAGTGCACCCCAAGATTGGCACTGCAAAAACTATCAGAAAACCGAGTGGAACCAGATCAATCACGACAACTATACGCTAATCGAAGACAAATACCGGAAGAAGTGAACCGTGAAAAGACGGGGCTGTCTCAAAATCAATTGAGATAGCTTCTTCTTTTTTTGTAAGGGAATGAAGATTAAGGTACAATATTGTATTTTTGAAAATGTAATAGGTTTCAATATTTCTTAGTATTATATATAAAGAAACAAGTGGGTTATAATAAATCAGGAATTATTGTTGGTACGCAGTATAGGTGACATGTGCATTTAAAGTAAGGATTATATACTAACAAAAAGACGTCAGAGAGAGGAATTACTATGGAAAATGTCGTGGTTGTCATACCTTCACTGGAACCGGATGCGAAACTAGTGGATCTGGTAGCTTCTATCCGCCAACGGAATCAAATTTGGCCGATAGTGATTATTGATGATGGAAGTGGGAATGCCTACGGTGCTGTATTTGAAGAGGCTCAGGACAAGCACCGCTGTATCGTTATCCGTCATGCGGAAAATAAAGGAAAAGGTGCTGCAATTAAAACAGCCATCCGTTATATTCTGTCCGACCTGAAAAGTGCTCAGTATATGGTGACCGTCGATTCGGATGGGCAACACACGCTCGAGGATATGATCAAATGTGTCGAAGCGGCTGAAACGCACGGTAATGCATTGGTTCTGGGCGTCAGGGACTTTGGACAAAAGATGCCACTGCGCAGCAAATTCGGTAATGTTCTGACACGGAACATATTGCGGATGACCACCGGCATCAATGTCAAAGATACGCAAACAGGCCTTCGGGTAATCCCTACGCGCTTCATGGACAAGCTGCTCGAAGTTCCGGGGGATAGATTTGAATATGAGACCAATATGCTGCTTGAGACGAAGCGAAGCAACTGGGAAATCCACTCTCAGGCAATTTCCACGATTTACATTGAAGACAATGCCTCGTCGCATTTCCGGGTCATAGCCGATTCCATTGCCATTTATGCGGTCTTCATCAAATATTTTTTGTCGTCTGCGGCCGCGTTCCTTGTGGATGTAAGCGTCTATGCAATTTTGATCGGCTTGTTGAATGATACAAGTCTGCATGCCATCGCATTGTCTTCAGTCAGCGCACGCGGCATTTCATCCGTATTCAACTACTTTGTGAACAGAAAAGTCGTTTTCTCCAATAATTCCAGCAGCAGCTTCCTGAAGTATTTTGCGCTGGTGTCCGTTCAAATCATGTTGTCCGCTTATCTGGTATACTTCGGACATTTGCTTTTCCCGAGCGTTGATACGGTTCCGGTCAAAATAATGGTTGATTGCTTGTTGTTTTTTTCCAGTTATTATATCCAGAAGAACTACATCTTTAAGAGGTGACTTATATGCAGAAAAAAAAGAAAATCTTATATGTGACTGCATTCATCCTGACTGTGGTTTACCTTGTTTGGAGGGGGCTCTATACGCTCCCATGGGACGAATCTGTTTTCGCACTCGTCTTTGGGATTCTGTTATGGTTCAGTGAAATCATATCCAATTTTACTGCCGTGGTCCTTATTTGGAGCAAAAACAGTTCGAAAGAAATTACCAAACCGGATGTTTTGCCTGGACAGTTTCCGGATGTGGATGTTTTTATCGCTACCCATAATGAAGAGGTGGGATTACTGCTGAAGACGGTGAACGCGGCAGTGAATATGGATTATCCGGATAAAACCAAAGTGCACATTTATTTATCGGACGATTCCAACCGGACTGAAGTCAGGGAACTGGCGAGTCAATTTTCCATTGGCTATATCGGTTTGCAGGGCAACAAACATGCCAAGTCGGGCAATTTGAACAATGCTTTGAGACAAACCCGCTCTCCACTGATTGCGACATTTGATGCAGATATGATTCCTTATTCCAACTTTTTGTTGGAGACTGTTCCTTACTTCGTGGACGATTGGATCCGGCATGCTGATGAGGACAAGGAAAAGGAAAAGCCTCTGGGATTGATCCAGACACCGCAAAGTTTCTACAATGCCGATCTGTTTCAGTTCAATCTCTTTTCTGAAACCTCCCTTCCGAATGAACAAGACTTTTTTTCAAGGGAAGTCAATGTCCTCAATAATGCTCAGGATGCCGCAATATACACTGGCTCCAACACCTTGATTTTGCGGAAAGCTATCGATGATGCTGGCGGATTTCCTTTGAATACCATCACGGAAGATTTTGAATTGGGGGCAAGAATCAATACAAAAGGGTATCGGAACATTTCCACAACCGAACCGTTGGCAAGCGGTTTGACGCCGACTGACATACCCAGTGCAATCAAGCAGCGCATCAGATGGGGAAGAGGCGTCGTGCAAAGTGTGCATAACCTGCACATTCTGACCAATAAAGACCTTACTTTCAGGCAGAAATTGATTTTTCTCAACAGTTATTTGTACTGGTGGTCTTTTATCCGAAGGCTTCTCTATATCATGGCGCCGATCCTCTTCACGGTCTTCGACATCAAAGTTGTGGATACCGATTTCTGGACATTGCTGATTTTTTGGTTGCCGAGCTACTATTTCATCCATCTTTCGATGCAGGATCTGTCCAGCGACATCCGGACGCAGCGCTGGGGTGAGGTTCAGGAGACAATTTTTGCTCCGTATCTGGTCATTCCAGTCTTTTTGCAGGCGGTCGGAATTAAGGAGAAGCGATTCAAAGTGACAAATAAAGCTGCTGTGCAGTCTAAGAAGGATATTCTGTATGTCATCCCTCACTTTATCCTGCTGATATTGACGGTCGTAGGGATCGTGACATTCAATTACGGCAAGTACGGATCGGAGATCTTTTACGGCAGCATCATCACTTTCTGGTTGTTGACGCATTTGTTCAATCTTACTTTTTCGGTGCTGTTCTTTTTGGGCAGACCCATCTACAGGAAAACGGAACGCTTTCTGGCGGAAAACCCTATTCTTGTGAAGCACAACAGCAAAGAATATCATTTGGTGACGAAAAATCATTCGGAAAATGGCTTGTCCTTCCTGTCTGAGGATCCGCTATATTTCCCCGAGGATGCCGTGCTGCACTTTACGGTTGGAAAAAACAAATACAGAACACACCTTACCGGAAAAGTGGTCCGGGTTTTCCAAGAAAACAGAGGCTGGGTTTATGGCGTCGAACTTGAAGAAATCCCGTTTGAGGAATACCTCCAATATTTGCTGGTCATCTATGATGGCTTCAATCAAAGCCTGCCCCAATTCCGTGATCCTTGGGTAAATTCATTCGATCGCTTCATTGACAACTTCAACAGAAGGTTGGGCGACCAAGGTAAAACGGGTGATGAGGCAAGCAAATTTCCGCTTATCCAAATCAATGAAGAGGTCGACGTATCAGGGGTGACGTTGCTGCTCAGGAGCTTCAATTATCATCATTTATATATCGCTTCTCAGCATGATTTATCCGAGAATGGGGATTTTCATGTGAGCATAGACGGCGTTCCGTTCGAATTAACTTATATCGCTCAAAATGCTGGCGATGAATATACATTTGGAGTCGATAACTTAGCTGCACTGATGAATGATTCTGCGTTCGAAACGTTGTTGCACAAATGGCGCAGTAGAGTGGGGGAAATTTCATGATTCTCGTAATCGCCCGTATGATTCTCTTCATCCTTTCCCTTTATGGATTCAAGTGGCTTCTGCAGCAATTTCTTGGTTTCGATCCGAGAATTGGATGGATTGCTGCTTGCAGTTTGAATATTCTTGTTTTATATTTCGGCGCGTTTGCGGGCGTGCTCGAGGCGACGGCCATCGGTCTGGCCAGCGCGGGCTGGTCGCTTGCCGGCTATGCGCTGTATCGGAGTTTCAGGCAGAACCAGCTCTTCCGACCAAGAATCAACTTGATCACTATCGGCCTGCTGCTTTATTTTCTGCTGTTCGCATATACGCTTCTCAATACGGAGTTGGAGCATTACGACAACTTCTCGCACTGGGCGACGATCGTCAAGTTTTTGTATACGGAAGCCAGCTTGCCGACTGCGGCGGACACAATCATCAGTTTTGGCTCCTATCCTTTAGGCAGCTCGCTTTTTGTGTATTATGCGACAAAAATGGTCGGTTTCAGTGACGGCACTATGCTGATCGGCCAATTCCTGTTGATCTACAGTTGTGTCATTGCCTTATTTGCCCCCATCAGGGATGAATCGCGTACCTTGGTTGTGGCAATGAATTTCAGTCTGCTGGCCATTTTTAACTACTTCAACATTTCCATCAGAATGAACAATCTGTTGGTGGATTTTCTGCTCCCGTTGCTGACGCTGGCAGGGGTTGCCGGCATCTACAGCCTGCGCAAAAATATCAAAGCGCTGTCCGTCTATTTTATTCTGATCGCTTCGGTTTTGAGTCTGATAAAAAACAGTGCGATTTTCTTTGTCGGGCTCCTGTTCATCTACTATCTTTACACAGTGGTTGGTGCCAGAAAAAGCTTCGGTAAAGTTTGGCATCTTCCGGTTAACGTACTGGCAGTTTTTGGCGCTGCGCTGATTCCTTATGTCATGTGGACCATTCGCGTTGGCCAACAATTTTCCAGTTCCAAGCACGCAGTGAGCCTGAACGGGTACCGGCAGATTTTTCTGGAAAAAGATGCTGCCATCACTGCGGAGATAACCGAAAAATTTATGGCTGCACTGACGGATCTTTCAAGTATTCCGTCTCAAGGAATCCTTCTTTTCAATTTTGTGATGATCGGTTCCTATATTGTCATCCGCTATTTTGTTAAGCGGAATAACAGCATCCTGCGCTGCACCGTTTTGGTGGATCTGATCATCGTGGCCTACTATATCGGGATCTATTCCATGTTCCTCTTTTCCATGCCCACGGAGGAGGCTCTCGTTCTGGCAGGGTTTGAACGCTATGCATCCAGCATCATCATCTTTTCGCTTGGCGTTGCCATGATGGTGCTTTCCCGAGAAATTGATTACTCGTTGTTCGAACAAGGCATCCAAAGCAGAAACCATCGTAGCTTTAAAAACTTGACCACCAAAAAAGTCTATCAAGTCAGCAGCATGGGACTGCTTTTCTTCGCTGTAATCATGATTCTGTCCGAAAACAACGGCATGAAGTACAACAACACTATGCACAAAAATTCGGTGCCTTATGCATTTTCCGAAATCGCCGGGAATCAGATGACGATGAATTCAGAACGTTATTTGGTAATCAGCGCCGACAAGGAAGCTGTCGAAAACTACCTGATCAGCTATGTCGGCAAATATTATCTGTATTCTCCGAATGTGGATGCAGTGGAGAATTTCATGATGGATGATGAATCTTTCATGAACCTGATGCAAAAATACGATAAAATCGTGGTGCTCGACGATCATTATACATTTGATGCTATGACCGATAAATTGATTCACACGAAATTTAAGCCGGGCATTTATGATGTGGATGAATATTTTTGAGTAACCGGGGAATGATTGGACGGATGCAAGCAGCAGTTGCAACAGTAAATTCTCGATGTTATGAATGATAAGTGAAAATCTAAAAGACCAGCGGGGGGCAGTATAGCTCACCTTGCTGGTCTTTTAGATTTTTCAGAGTTGTTCACTGGAGCACCACGAGCTAGGACTGACAAGAGTCGTATCAAAGCCGACACTCACAAAAGAAATAGCACCACAGTATCGGCGATGAATAAATCCTGTCGTATGCATTCACGTTCGCCGCGGATGTGTTCTCCGGTGAGGGTATGCTGACCGGAGGAGGATGCGTGGTGGAGAGGCCGAACTCCGGCGAAGCCGCCGTGGTCGGAGGTGATCATCTTTTTGGATTTGTTCTCCGGCGGGAAGTGCATCAAACGGAGAACAGATCCGCTTTTTAAAAAAGCACGAATCCCGGTAAGTTGCGTATATTACTGGTGTAGGCAAGAGGATGGTTTTATGAAGGATGCATATTTTGAAATTCAATGACAACCTGTCGCTTTAGGGGCCAAAGTAAGGAGCTGAGTCTATTGGAAATAGTACTGATTGTCTTGCTGTTGGCCGTGATGATTGCAATCTCGCGAAAAAAGGATCGTCCGAAAAGACATAATGGATACAACCGATACCGAAGAACAGCTTATCATGATGCGAGCGGCAACAGTGTTTTCGACACGCTGTTTGACACTGGAAACTTCGGGGAGTTCTTGACGTATTCTTGCCTGGAGAATCTTGGCGAAGCGCACAAATTGTTGGCGAATGTCTATTTGCCGAAAAGCGATGGGACGACCACTGAAATCGATCTGATCATGATTTCGGCGACAGGCATCTATGTTTTCGAGTCAAAGAACTACAGCGGTTGGATTTTCGGGGATGAAAACAGCCGCTATTGGAAGCAAACTTTCCGAGGCGGACGGCATTTTCAGTTCTACAACCCTATTTGGCAAAATAAAAAACATATCAGCGTTTTGAAGCAGCACCTGGGGCTGGGCGACGAAGTATTTCGTTCCTATGTCGTTTTCAGCGAACATTGCGTCCTGAAGAAGCTGCTCGTCCACTCGCCGGAAGTGAAAGTGATGAGCCGGGATGATTTGATGGACGAAATGATGGAGGATATGGAGCGGCTGCCGGAGATTTTTTCGCCATTGGAAATCGAGCAACTTTTCGTCGAGTTGAGTCGATATACTCGAGCGGACGGCAAGACGAAACAGGCGCACATTGATGCGATGGAGTGGAAAAAATTGTGATATCGAGTGTTGGTTTTTTATAAGCAACTAAGTGAATAACTGTAGCGTGCTCGCTACAGTTTAGTGTATAATAACATAAAGGGGGCGGAATGGTTAAGCCTGAATTTGATTGGGGAGAAGAATTTGAAACGTTCCTGGATTCTCTCAGCACTAAGGACGAAGCAAAGTTCAGAGCGCTGATAGATCGCGTCGAAAATACAGACTTGCAGGATTCGATCAGAAAAGAACGGGTTAAGAAATTGGCCGATGATATTTACGAACTTCGCGCCCAAACGAATGATCATTGGTTGAGAGGATGCTACTTTCAAATTAAAGGCACTGAATACTATATCACGCATGGGTTCAGCAAAAAGACAAATGCAACTCCTGCAAAAGAAATCAGCAGAGCAAAGGCCATCAGAAAAGCATTCTGGTTTGCCAGAAACAAAAGGAGGGATGAAGAATGAGCAAGAACAGCGAAGCCATCAAGAGGCGAAGCTCCGAAAGTGCGGAATTCAAACAGGCCTTCGAGGAAGAAGTAACAAAACTTGATTTTGCTGATCTGTTGTTCGATTTGCGAGCTCAGACAGGCTTGAATCAAACTGCATTCGCCAAAAAAGTCAACAAATCACGTTCGACTATCGCACGGATAGAAGGCGCCAGAATGGAACCATCATTCTCGATGCTTGAAGACATAGCGCAGGCTTTAGGAAAACGCGTCGAAATCAGATTTGTCGAAGCAAAGCAAACAGCAGCGGAGAAATCAGTCTGATAAACGCTCAAATACACTATTTTCAAGACCGACGGGACGAATCCATCGGTCTTTTCAGTATATCCAAGGAACAAGATTGTTTTGAAAGTGTGTGATGGCGAAGCCGCTGTGGTCGGAGGTGACATTTTTACGGGAGAATTTCCTCTGGCGGGATCGCATCCTTTGAAACCCGAAAGATAAGTGATTAGTCAACATATTGGTGTAAAAAAATACGATTCACATTTATTTGAAATACAAAATTGTATTTTTTTTATTTGTATAAGTTTTCATAAGTATATGATGATATCTGTACAAGCTAAAGTAGGTTATAATGAAATGAATAATGTTGCGTTTCTGTTGGGTTATTATATTCGTACAGAATTTGTTCTGACGCATCTGGTTATGAATTTTAGCTTAAGCGGTCCGAATAAAATTCACAGCGCGTTTTTGCTACGGGGCAATAGGTATGTAAGGAGCTTATAATGGTTAGTCTACTGGCAAATATAGGAATCATGTTCATGGCGGTTTATTTCTGCTTGAAAAGCGGAAGGCTAGAAAAAAATTATCACCATGCAAATAAATCCAGCCTCATCGGATGCATATTGATGGAAGTGCTGTTAGGTACGATTTTGTTGAGTTTTTCCACTGTTATCTTGGGCATCAGGTATGATTTCAGGGTGCTGTTGTTTTGTTTTTCCGCTAAGTATATGGATTGGAGAATAACCAGTTCAAGCATCTTTTTGCTGAGCATCATCAGATTTTTGTGGGGAAACAGTGAGGCAGCCCAAGTCAACCTGATCGTTAGCCTAATGTTGGCCATCGCATTGCCGATGATAGTGGAACTGATCCGGGACAGAATAAATGATTTGGCGCAATTGCTGATTTTGGTCACCGTTGCGCTCATCCCAACGATCGTGTTTACCAATCATCAGATAGCCGACAAATGGCTGGTGCTGTCGATCAGTATCATTCTGTCCGCTTTGAATTAT
Source organism: Trichococcus patagoniensis (assembly GCF_003051085.1). GTDB lineage: Bacteria > Bacillota > Bacilli > Lactobacillales > Aerococcaceae > Trichococcus > Trichococcus patagoniensis. Next base: position 114,258 of record NZ_QAOM01000002.1, read on the forward strand.
GCCGCGATTTTTGTGTTGCATTACTTCATTTCGGATCTGCACGTTTTGATTGACTCTGCCAGCACGGACCACTTGACGAATCTCAAGAATGTGCGGCTCTTCAACAGCGATCTGGTGGAAATGGAGCGGAAAAAGAGCCCGGTAACGGTGGCGGTGATCGACATTGACCATTTCAAAAATTACAATGATAATTATGGACATGACAGCGGAGATGCGGTCTTGAGGCAGATGGCCGCTCTTTTCAACGAACGTGCCATCCCCCATACCACTTTCTACAGGATTGGCGGGGAAGAATTCGGTGTGATCCTGAGCCACTTCAGCCCGAGTGCAGCCGAAGCGTTCCTGCATGAGTTGCAGGAAACGGTCTCCCGCAGAAGCTTCACTGTACGAGGAGAAAATCCGGTCAGCATCACCCTATCGGTGGGGGTGGCTCATAGCGAGAAAGGCGAAACCCTGAAAAAAACACTCAAGCGGGCCGACATCGCGCTGTATCAGGCAAAAGAAAGCGGCAGAAACAAAGTGATGGTCTCCGCCTGAGCCTTAGAATAAAAATCTGATCCCCGATGAGATGATGCTCACCGGGGATCAGATTTTTGAATGCATTCATAACGTGAGGAACCGTCAGCTCCGATGAGAAGGGCGTTCATCGGAGGAGAGGACCGCGCCGGATAATCCAACTCCGGTGAGAGAATGCTGGCCGGAGAACAGTGCGCGGCGCGACGGCCGAACTCCGGCGAAGCCGCCGTGGTCGGAGGTGATGATCTTTTTGGGGTTCTCGGCTCCGGCGGAAGGCTCCCTCACCGGCGAATAAGGGGCTTCATCGACCAAACAGGCATACCCGGCAGCGATGAAAGGTCAGCTCAATACTTGGGCTTTCCCATGGTAATAGCCTTGCTGATAGACTACGATGAACCACATGAATGTTTTTTCGGGAAAACGTTGCTGTTCTTTTGATCTTAATAAAATTTCGTACCCATCAATAACATTTGTATTTGAACATAGCATGATCGGCTGGCACACTATGTATAAATCATCTAACAACTCTTGCGTATCATCCACTCACTTTCCTCCTTCACAAATACTGAAAATTTACTATTGAGAATATGTTGAATCAAATCCTATGGTTAAACAGTTGCAGCAATCAGATAGATTATGCTAGATGACTATTCGAATGCGCTTACTTTTTGATAAAACTGAGATTTCAAATCTAAAATTACCAACTAAAGTTATTGTATCGGCCTGAATATTATTTTTTAAGTCCAAATTAAAATACAATATTGTATTTTGTTTGTGCAAAATTTCTCGGAAATAATTAGTATTATACATTATGAAATAAGTAAGTTATAATTGGCAAGATATTACTGTTTTAAAGAAGGTAGTCACTGGAATCAAACATTTGTTCCGAGGTGAATGATACATAAACTTTATACAAAGATGCAAGCAAAAAGTAACTTGTTTCTATATAAGGTATGCAAGTAAGGAGTGCACAATGGTTAGTCTACTGGCAAATATTGGAATCATTTTTTTTGCTATTTACTTCTACTTGAGAAGCAATTTTGGGTCGCCAAATCAAGATAATGAGAAAATATCCTACTACATCAAAAGTATTTTATTGGAAGTGCTGGTAGGAATCGTTTTGTTGAGTTTTTCCACGGTTATTCTGGGGATAAGATATGACTTCAGATTTCTGATGTTTTGTTTTTCTGCCAAATATATAGATTGGAAAATAACCAGTTCAAGTATCCTGTTGTTAGGGATTCTCAGGTTTTTCTGGGGAAATAATGATATTGCCCAAATCAACCTGTTCGTCAGTATTTTACTAGCAGTCACATTGCCGTTGATAGCACATTATATTCAGGATAAGTTGAATGAGCTGGTTCAATTGCTAGTCTTGGTCACGTATGCGCTCATCCCTACAATTGTGCTTACCAATTACCTGATAGCTGACAAAAAACTCGTGTTGGTGATATGCAGTATTCTGGTTACCTCCGGGTATGCTGCAACATATGTTATGCGCTATTTTATTATGGATCTTTACAAATTGATCGTTTCTGCCAGTATCGATCACCTGACGGCCCTCAAGAACGTGCGCACTTTCAACAACGATCTGATGGATGTGGAGCGGGAAAAGAAAGCAGTAACATTGGCAGTCGTCGATATCGATTATTTTAAGGACTATAACGATAGCTTCGGACATGACAATGGGGATGTGCTTTTAAAACAGTTGGCGCAGGTGTTCAATGAGCTTTCGACTTTTGACACTGATTTCTACAGAATCGGTGGTGAGGAGTTCGCCGTGATTATCGACACTCCAAATCAAAGGGATGCAGAGGAGTTCATTCATGACTTGCAGGAAATAGTCGCTCACAGGCGCTTCTGCACAACTTCAGGTGATCCGGTTAGCGTTACAATATCTGTAGGGGTGGCGCACAGTCGCACAGGTGAAACCTTGAAAAGAACGCTCAAACGCGCCGATGTGGCGCTTTATAAAGCAAAAAAAGGCGGCAGAAACAAAGTTGTTGTTTCTTTCCCACTTTAAAAACAGCCACAACTTTTGTGGCTGTTTTTCGTTTTTGGACAAAAAACCATTTCAGCATTTAAAGACATTTTTTCGATAAGCAAATAATCAATATTGTTACTATAGTTTGGTTCGATGAATGATATAATCATTTAAGAGAATAGTTGTGAATTGATATCTCTGCTTTTCACGAGATCGTTTCAGAACACAAAAATAGTGCAATAAGTGTTATCGGGGGTTGTGTGTTGGGAAGAGACAAATTGAAGATGATAAATGTAACCTATTTTTGGGTTCCGTTTTTGATAATAACGATAGGCTTTTCGGCTTTGATAGGTTTTGCAGTCAAAAATCGAATTGATGAAAAGTATGAGCAGCTTAAAGATACGTCCTTAGAAATTGCAAACAGCTATTCGCACAGTTTGATTCACACAAGCGAAGCATATGAGGTCATTACAGAACTTTTGGATGAAAAAATAAGGATAGCAAGTCAAGCCATCATGCTTATTGAAAATAGGGAGAATAATGAGGTGTTGGACGCTATTTCCCAAACGTTCGATGTGAATGGAATAGATTTGTACAACAAAGAGGGAGAACTTACCCACAGCACTTCTGAGGAATTGATCGGGTGGCAAGCATATGAAGGACATCCGGTTTATGATTTCATGATGAGCGATCAGACTATGCTGGTGGAAGACGTTCGTCCGGACACCGAGAATGGCTTATACTATAAATTTGGTTATGTAAAAGATGATGCGGGTGGATTTGTGCAAGTAGGGGTTCTTGCAGAGAGCAGACAGGATTTCCTTGAGGATTTTGAAATCACAACATTGATAAATGAAATTTCGAACAGAAGAGATGTAAAGCAGGTATTCTTTGTCAATCCAAAATACGAAATTATTGCAAGCAGCCTTCCTGACTACGAGGATCGCACGATTGAGGATATAGACCTTCGTGCAGAAATGGACAGCAATGCATCGGATGTTCAGAGAGTTGAAACGGATGGATATGAATTTTTTAGGCTTTCCGAGCCTATATTTGTCGAAAATGAAAAAATTGGCACGTTGCTGATCCATTGGCCTACTGATGAACTCGATGATGATGTCAATAAAATCATTCGTTATGCTATTGCAATATTCTTAATTATTATTATTACAATGGGCGGCATTCTTTTTTATGCTTATCGGAAAAATAAGTCCAACATCAAAATTGCATTCTACGATGAGCTTACGGGTCTTCGTAACAGCAAATATCTTACGGAGTATCTAAATCAAGTCCTACGAAATCCATACAGAAAAAATAAAGCGGTGTTGCTTCTCAATTTCGTTAATTTTAAAACACTGAACATCACCTACGGATTTTTATATGGAGATGAGGTACTAAAACAGATTGCAGTTAAAGTCCGGACATTATTGGATTCGGAAGACTCATTTTTCAGGTTTGACGGAGACAGATTTATAGTGGTGCTTGACGATTACGCAGACCAGAAAGAACTGAGAGCATTCGCTGATAAACTTATGCACATTTTTGAGAATCCAATTATGGAAGGAACGGAACATCAGTATGTGAATGTTCAAATAGCTATAGTGGAGATCAAAGATAGACATACCTCAACGGATAAAATTCTGCAGGATGCAACACTAACACTCTCTCAAATCAAGGACAGTTCTGCGGATCAGGTAGCTTTCTTTAACGAAGATATGGAGAAACGACTCTTACGGCAAGATAAAATTGTAAAAGTATTGCGGGAAGTCATAGAAGGTAAAGATACCGAATCTTTTTATCTGGAATTCCAACCGAAGCTCGACTTGATGGAAGATAAAGTCATTGGGTTTGAAGCGCTGGCTAGGCTGCGAATTGAAAATCTGGGCCAGATAGCTCCAGATGAATTTATTGCTTTAGCTGAGGAAAATTTGTTGATCTATGATTTAGGCAACCATATTCTACTGCTTGCATGCGATTTTTTACAACGACTCCAAGATGAAGGTTTCCATGAAACGAGTGTAGCAGTCAATATCTCCGGCATTCAATTGCTCCGGGAAGACTTTGTGGAGAATATCCAACAAAAACTCTTTTTATCAGACAGAATCAGGAAGCCACTGGAATTCGAAGTTACGGAAACGGTGTTGCTCGACCATTTTAGCCAGATCAACGAAACATTAGAGGCAATCAAACAAATGGGCATAGCCATTTCGCTGGATGATTTTGGGACGGGATATTCCTCTTTTTCCAGACTTGCTGAACTGAATATAGATGCCGTTAAGATTGATAGATTCTTTATCGGTAAGATAAGTCACACATCTGAAAAAAATCTGATCATTTCCGACATTATCTCTATGGCTCATAAAATTGGGTTAAGCGTTGTAGCAGAGGGTGTAGAGGACGCGAGTCAAAAAGCTTACCTGCAAAAATACGGATGCGATATCATCCAAGGCTATCTTCTAAGTAAACCCTTGCCTGAAGAGAGTGCCATTGCCTTCTTAAGAAGTTATGGAAGTGACGTATAGCGTTGAATTTGCTCAGTAAATGTGACACATGAATGATTTGAACGCACCGGGAAAGTAAATAAAGGAGGATAAAATGGCAGCTGGATTTCAAGAAAGTGACTCGGATAAACTTGAATCAGTAATTAAGATTGATACCCCTAAGGACATCACAATGCAAAAGCAAACAGAAAATAATCTGAGAGAGGAAAACATCGAGCTGCAACGCTATATCTCAGTGACAAAAGATTTATTCTGCATCTGTTCATTCAACGGGAAAATCATCAAAAGCAATCCGACATGGCGCGAATCATTGGGTTACAATGATTCACAGATGATTGGAAAGAGTATTTTTGAAATCATCGTAAATGATGATGTGTATGCTACAAAATTTGCTATCAGTGAAGCCGTGAAATCTGGCGGGCTTGATAAATTTGTCAACCGAGTCCTGAGCCATAAGGGAATAATCCGTTACTATGAGTGGCGTGTGAAAGTTTTTGAGAATAGCATATATGCATCAGGACGCGATATTTCGGATCTGATTATGACGCGGGAAAAACTTGAGTACTATCATAACAGAGATACATTAACAGGGATGTACCAGCCAGTTTTATACAATCTTCATCCGAGGCGATGGTTCTGCCCTATCAACTGCCTCTTAGCGTCATTTTTGTTGATCTGAATGGATTGAAATTGATCAATGACTCATATGGACATGATCAAGGTGACGAATTACTGCGCACGATTTCAGGGAAAATGCTAATTTATCAACGGGAAGGCGATATTTTCGTCCGTTATGGTGGAGATGAGTTTGTGTTGTTGCTCCCATATACACCTTATGATGTTGCCTATTCACTTGCTGACAAAATAAAAAATAGCGATACTTTAAAAATTTCCGGGAGATTCCCGTCAGAATGGGTTTCTATTTCATTGGGGGTTGCAACAAAGACAGGGATAGAAGACTCTGTTGAAGACATCATTTTGGAAGCAGATAGAATGATGTACGAAGATAAGTTACGCAAAAGCCGGAAGCACAAGAATTCGATTATTGAAGGTATCCAGTCGAATCCAAGGTTATTAAGGAAATGGGATCAGAAACACGCAGAAAATGTTGCCGATCATGCCGGAAAAATCGCAGAAAAAATGGGACTTGACCCATACTTGCAAGAATTAGTGAAGAAAGCGGCCTTAGTGCATGATATCGGGAAAATAACTATACCGTCAAAAATTCTCAATAAGGACGCTTCATTATCTCAAAAAGAATTAGAGCTGATCAGACGCCATCCTGAATCGGGGTACCAAATTCTTCGGTCCGTAGATGAATACGCATCTGTTGCGATGATCGTTTTGTCCCATCATGAGTGGGTAGATGGATCAGGGTATCCAGAAAAATTGAAAGGAGAGGACATTCCTTTAGCTTCCCGAATCATCGCAGTTGCAGATTCATATGATGCAATGACCAGTGGGTGTACCTATACCGACTGCAAAACAATGGAAGAAGCTATTCGAGAATTAAGAGCATGCGCAGGAACCCAATTCGATCCTGAAGTTGTTTCCGTATTCATCGAAGAAGTACTACTTTCTGGGAAATACTGAGTCTGAAGATAACAAACAATGATACTGTTCAAATAATCGAACCCAAAAACCCTTTTGACAAACGCATACATTCCGTTTGTCAAAAGGGTTTTTGGGTGGTTAGATTCAAAAAGACGATTAAGCTTCAACGATACGATTTCTGCCCGTATTTTTTGCTCGGTAAAGGCGTACATCAGCAAGTTCCAGGAGTTCCTTTATATCTTGGATTTCTATGTTCGAAGCGATTCCTGCGCTGAACGTCAAGCTGGAATCGATAGGGAGTTCGGTATTTTTGAGATTTTCTTGCATGCGTTCCCCTATCTGTTTGGCATCTTCACTTTCCAGGTTTGGGAACACAATCAAAAATTCTTCTCCACCATACCGAGCAACGATATCAGCTTCACGAACGTTGGAGCTGAGGATTGCACCAACTTTATTCAGTACTTGATCACCGACCAAATGGCCGTAGGTGTCATTTATGTTTTTGAAATGATCAATATCCAGCAACAGAATAGAGTAGTTTTTTTGATTTTGCAGACTGTGTTGGTGGATTGTGGATAGTTTTTCTTCCAATGCCGCCCTCGTATACAGTTTTGTCAGACTATCAATTTGTGCTTGCGCACGCCAAAAAGCGGATTTTTGAATCAACTCCCGTTTCTGGTTTTCGTCATCGGTTACATCAAACACATTCCCCACAAGGAATAATGGTTTGTGATCGTCAGACCATTGCGTAACTTTGCCTCGATCATAAAAAACTTTCCAAGATCCGTCCTTTGCTTGAATGCGGTACTTTACTTCCCATACAGGAACGAGTCCTTTGAGGTGCGCACGCATTTCATCCATCACAGCAGCATAATCTTCAGGGTGCAATTTCTCCGTAAAAAATTCAAATCCTGTTTCTGCAGGTATTTCATCGTGCGAATACCCAAGCGCACTTGCTTTCAAGGGATTAAAGGTCACCATGTTTTTGGGGTAATCCCAAAACCACTGCCCCAAATTTCCTAGCCAGGGGAACTTCGAGAAATCGTCTTCATATATTTGATTGATTAGTTCTTTATTCAAACGTTGCAAATAAGCAATTTCAGCCATTAACTTTTGTTGCACTAGGTCATTCGTATCCATACTAACCTCCATGTCAGTTTATTTTAACCGTACTGTGAGCAGTGCGCTCTTGTTGGAGAGATTGAGGTGTCCTCAGTTATCCTATGTGACCATTTTACCATCAGGTTTGTGAAAAGTCTTGCTGCCATTGAAAGCGATTCCGATGCCGGCTTCTAATGCAAGAGAAGCAGCATTTCCGTGGATGCAAAATCATTGACAGTCAATCTTTAAGATAATATACTTAAAGATAATGTTTTTTAACAAAATTGTTGCATTTGGTATGAAAAAACGGGCGCTATTCATAACTATATTTGATAAAAAGGAAGAAGACCATGAAACGTTGGTATAGAAAACAAATGAAAGACATATTATCGGAAGAAGCGGGAATGACACTTGTGGAGTTGTTGGCATCTATCCTACTTTTATCGCTTATCATCACAACCTTTTTATCTTTTTTTATCCAAGCAGCCAAAACAAATAATCAGACAGACACCGTGAATGAAGCAACTTTTATCGCACAAGAACAAATCGAATTACTTACCTACTATTCAAATACAAAGAGTGCGGAAGAAACGTTGAGTCTTATCGAGGCCGAAAACCCCAAGGCGGTCTCCGGGTTTGAAGTGAAATCTAAAGTCGAAAAATCAGAACCGAATGGTGCCCTTTATAAGGGAATAGTGACGGTTTCCAAGGAAGGGAAAGCTTATGCACAAATGGAAACGCGGCTGTCATTTCATACAGCAGAAGAGCTCGAAGATTAATCTACGGAACGAATCAGGAATGACGCTCATAGAATTGTTGGCGAGCATTGCGCTGCTCTCGGTGGTGCTCTCGTTAGTGGGGGCTGTACACCTGTTTGGTCAAAAGCAATACCTGACGCAATCTTATTCCGCCCGTCAATCAAATGATTTCGCTTACACGCTCTCCGCTATTTCCAGAGAAGTCCGCAGTACGCCTTTTGCTTCCATCACAGTATCAGAATCAGGGGATACGCTCTTGATTGATGGTGCTGTAGCATTCAGTCAACGAGGCGCACAGCTCTTGAAAAATGAGAACCAAATTATGGCAGATGATGTGCAGGAGTTCCTTGTCACTCGTGATCCTGCAACCGAGAGTATCGGAATTCTGCTGAAAAGCATGTCGGAAATGAACAGCCAACCAAAAGAATATCAAACTACGATTTATTTCAGGAGGTGAGTGGAAGGGATGGGAATCAAGCATTTCCGAGAGGACGAAAGAGGTAGTGGCCTCGTTTTGACATTGATGGTGCTGCTCGTGCTTTCTATACTGAGTGTTTCAATCGGCATGCTCACAATCGGCAGTCATCGCTTGAGTGTTGCTACCCGTGATGATACATCAGCTTATTACGTGGCAGAGGCCGGAGCCGTTGCGGCTTATGAAAATATTCAGAAGGAAGTGCTGAGCGCTTATGTAAATAATGCAACAGAAGGCTCCTTCTATAATAATGTTTCGACTATTGTGACCTCCCAAAATGGTCAATCCTCTGTTGATTTTGGTGCGCAGTTCGGCAGCAAGCCTTCTGCAACGATCCGGACTGAAAAAACATCCGGGACGGATCCGCAAGTATTCACCATCTATTCCACCGGAAAAGTGGATGGAAAAGAAAGGACCGTTACGAAACAGATCACTGTGGAGTGGTTTGAAAAAAATACCGGTGGCGGTGGATTGCCGACACTTGCTGCTAAGGGGGCTCTGTTGACGAAAGAGGATATTAAAATTTCTGATGGTGTTACGATAAATGGCAATATATATACTGATGATAATGTCAATATACCTAATGGTAACATTAACGGTAACATCTACGCTAATGGGGGCGTTACTATCACAGATGGTATGCTTAAAGGTGATATATATACTAATTCTACAAAAAAGAACGCATTCACTATTGGTGGCTGGATCAATTTAAGATCATCTACGTTATTTCACTCGAATCAAATTACGGCTGAAGAGGTACTTAAGTATCCAAAAAATTATACTAATTTCCCCAGATTGGAAGCTAAAGATAACGTATGGGATAGCAGTAGCTATCTTTCGAATTTTAAAGCTTACCAAAGCTTATTGGATCAAGTGAAGGTACCTACCGAAACCAATACAGACTTTAAAAAATTGCCGGATAAGACTATACAAAAAGATCAGTGGAATCAGTACAAAGTTCAAGACAATGGAAATCTTTTCCTGAATAGTTGGATGCTCGATACCTATAATCTTGAAATTCAAGACAATATTTTTTTCAATAAACTAGTCGTTGGGTCTGGAAAAACGCTGACTATTGATCCGATGGGTGGGAATCACACCATTTTAGTAGATGATTTATCGGTCATGTCAGGGACTCTCAATATTGTTGGAGAAGGCACAGTCACAATGGTTGTAACGGGTAAAATGGCATTTAATCATACAACATATATCAATAATCCTGGATCGAGTAATCAGCTCGTGTTTATATACACGGGCCCTACACCTAATTTCAATTACATCACAAAGATGAATGCCCATGTCATAGTCTTAGGAAATAAGGGTCCTGTTAATATATCTGATTCGACTATAAATGGCGTATTCCTGACGGATAACAATAATGTCAATAATACAAGTAATAACTCAGTTGGACCTTCCAACATGATGCTCATTGCCCCAAATGCGGCTGTCTCGTTATCAGGTTCTTACTCAATAAACGGCACGGTCATCGCAAAAACATTCAAAATGGACGGTGGTGCAAGCCTCAAATATGCAGACGTTGCCACGACAGGCTTTCCGTTCGGATCGACCGAGGTGGTTGCTGATCCGGACCCGGAAGACATCATCAGTTCAGGGACAGTCATAGAAAATTAACAGAAAGGTGGGAGAATGTGGCAGATTTTGAGAAGAAAAAATTAGGGGATTTATTGAAGGAAGCGGGTCTCATAACGGAACTGCAGATTGTGGAAGCAATCAGCATGAAAAAGCAGGATCAAAAATTAGGGGATTTGTTGGTTGATCAAGGTTACATCACTGAGAAACAATTACTGGATGCATTAGAGATCCAGTTGAAACTGGAAAGTGTGTCTTTGTATCAATATCCGATCGATATGTCTGTAGTGGAGCTGATATCAAAAGATTTTGCACGATCAAAATTATTGCTCCCAATCAGAAAAGAGAGTACCCGCTTGATAGTGGCAATGAATGATCCGTTGGACTTCTATGCCATAGAGGAGTTGGAATTTTCTACTGGCTATGTCGTCCGGCCGGTGATAGCGACACGAGATGACTTACTGCAGACAATCAACCGCTTATATGACTCAAAAGAGGTAAATATTGAGTACATCGAGGGTGAGGATGCTCCCGCAGTCAGGATCTTCAATCAATTGCTGGAAACCGGTGTATCGCTTCGGGCATCCGATATTCATTTGGATCAAACAGAACGCCAAGTATCCGTTCGGTACCGCGTAGATGGCCTGCTCCGGAATGAACGCCCTTTGCCGAAAACCTTGATGAACGCTTTGGTCGCTCGGATCAAAATCATAGCCGGATTGAACGTTACGGAAACGCGCCTGCCCCAGGACGGTCGTATCAGCACAACGATTTTGGGGAAACGGGTGAATTTGCGTGTGTCTACCTTGCCGACTGTTTTTGGTGAAAAAATAGTGCTGCGGATATTGGATATCTCCAACATGTTCAGAAAAGTGGAGGATATCGGATTAGAAAAGGACATTTTGGATGATTATCGGGAACTGATTGCCCTGCCGTCGGGACTGATCTTGTTGACAGGTCCGACAGGTTCAGGGAAAACATCCACGCTGTATGGCTCCATCAATGAACTGAACCATCCAGAAAGTAATATCATCACGATTGAAGACCCGGTTGAATATCAACTCGAGGGCATCAACCAAGTTCAGGTAAATGCCCAGATTGGGTTGACCTTTGCGACCGGATTGCGCTCCGTCTTGCGTCAGGATCCAAATGTTATCATGGTAGGGGAAATCCGGGATACAGAAACAGCTGAGAACAGTGTGCGGGCGGCCCTGACTGGTCATTTGGTGTTCAGTACATTGCATACCAACAGCGCCATTGAGGCCATTCCCCGCTTGCTTGATATGGGGATCGAATCTTACTTGATCGTATCCGCCTTAAGTGGTGTCGTAGCGCAACGACTCGTCAAAACCATCTGTAAAGATTGTGCCGACACACGAGAGGCAACGCCGGTTGAGAAGGAACTCTTTGAGCGACGCAACCAGACAATCGACACGATCACGTTCGGCAGGGGCTGTGATGTTTGCCGTCATACCGGATATCGTGGTCGGATGGCTATCCATGAATTGATTGTGATCACGGACGAAATAAAGCAGCTGATGATGAATCAGGCGTCCATCCAAGAAATCAAACGCCATATCAAGCAACAAGGTGTCCGCTTTCTGGTCGACGATGGCTTGATAAAAGTGAAGGCAGGCAAGACCACGTTGGAAGAGGTTTTGCGGGTTGCTTCAATCAATGAATAAGAGGGCGGAAACAATGGAACAGTTGGATTCGATATTAAGCGCCGCATATGAAAAAAAAGCTTCCGATGTCCATCTTGTGGTAGGCTCAGCACCGGTTTTCCGGGTGGACGGAAAGCTGATTCCCCAAAAAAAAGCGCCTCTCACGCCTCCAGATACGGAACAGTTTGCGAAAACTATCCTGAGCGAAAGCTTGTGGGGGGTGCTGGAACGGAAACGGGAAATTGATATTTCTTATGGCATTGACGGCATTGCCCGTTTCCGCGTGAACGTATTTTATCAGCGCAGCGCGCTTTCGCTTGCTTTTCGTATCATTTCAAAAGAAATTCCCAGCGTGGAAAGTTTAGGTCTTCCCGGCATCACCAAAAAATTGGTCCAAAAGCCACATGGACTTTTCTTGGTTACCGGTCCGACCGGCAGCGGCAAAAGTACCTCACTGGCGGCGCTGATCGATTATGTGAACGAAACGATGAACCGGCACATCATTACTTTGGAAGATCCAATCGAATACCTGCATGTGCATAAGCAATCCATCATTGAACAGCGCGAAGTAGGCTTCGATACCTTATCATTCAAAGAGGGTCTGCGTGCGAGTTTGCGCCAAGATCCTGATGTCATTCTGGTAGGGGAGTTGCGCGATATGGATACCATTTCCACGGCCATCACGGCATCCGAAACTGGACATTTGGTTTTGGGGACATTGCACACTTCGGATGCATCCGGCAGCATTGAACGGATGATTGACGTCTTCCCAGGAGGGCAAAGGGATCAGATCCGTTTGATGCTTGCGAATGTCTTGGTAGGTATTTTGTCGCAGCGGCTTTTGCCGACCAAGAAGGCTGATGGTCGTGTGTTAGCGACCGAAATGTTGGTCAACAATGCAGCGATCAAAAATTTGATCCGAGCTGAAAAAATGCACCAAATCCCGAATGTGCTGCAGACTTCGATGGATCAAGGCATGCACACCATGGAGATGAGCATCAAGCGGCTCGTGGAAGAAGAAAAGATCAGCCGGTCGCATCTATTGCCGTAGATGGAAAAATCGGTAACTAAGAAAGGAGGGTAATGATGGCCGTTTTTACCTATAAAGCCAAAACAACAGACGGAAAACTGATGAAGGGGAAAATAGAGAGCAGCAATAAAAAAGAAGCGCTGAACGAACTCAGGCACATGGACCTGATCGTCTTTGAAGTGAATGTGTTGAATGCTGTCCTGAATAAGGACATCTCCTTGCGCACTTCTTTGAAATCAAAGGATTTTATTGTGTTTCTCAGACAGTTTTCCTCTTTGATTAATGCAGGGATCTTGCTTGTGGATGCGTTGGATCTCCTTGCTGCCCAATCCACGAGTTTGTTGCTCAAAGAAGCATTGGAGGAATTGTCCGAGGAGGTAAGAGAAGGGGTCACTTTGTCTGAAGCGATGGCGAAAAAACCAAAATTGTTTCCTGATTTATTGATACATATGATTCATTCGGCGGAAGTCAGCGGGCGTTTGGAGGATGTCCTCCAACAGATGGCGGACTATTATGAGAAGCAGCACCGGATCAAGCAAAAAATCTCCACCGCGATGACTTATCCGCTTGTTGTAGGGGTGCTAGCGTTCTTCATCACCGTCTTTCTGTTGGTGTTCATCGTGCCGATATTCGGGGATATGTTTGCCTCCATGGGAAGCGAGCTGCCTGCGATTACGCAGTTTGTCCTGACGCTGAGCGGGTTGTTTCAGCATTATTGGTGGCTTGTGATCTTAATAGTCGGAGTCCTGGTTGCAATTATCATTCAGCTCGGGAAAAAAGATCAGGTCGCGTACGTGTTCGATGTGGTGCAGCTGAAGATTCCTATTCTGGGAACCTTCTTGCAGAAAACGCTGTTGGCGCGGATGACACAAACGTTAAGTTCTTTGATCAACAGTTCGGTTCCGATTCTGCAGGCCATCGAAGTGACCAGTCAAGTCGTGGGCAATCGGGTCGTTGAAAAGGTATTGTTGCAAGCACAAAAAGATGTCGAACAAGGTGAGTCGCTGGCGAAGCCGATGCTGGATCATTGGTTTTTCCCGCCGTTGATCATTCAGATGATCCAAGTCGGGGAATCGAGTGGCGAGTTGGACGAGATGCTGAAGAAAGTTTCGGAAATCTACGATCAGGAGGTGCAGGAGGCGTCCGACAGGCTGCAAGCGTTGATTGAACCGGTGATGATTATTTTCCTTTCCGGCATCGTGGGCTTTATCGTTCTTTCCATCGTTATCCCGATGTTCAGCATGTTTGAAACTTTCTGATAATCTAGAGACAAATATATTGCATGTGTAAAATAATTGTTGTATGATTTGGATTGGAAATAAACTTCTGTTGGTATAAGAAGTGAGTTTTTTTACTAAACAAACATTAAGAAATGACACAAAGAAAATGGAGGAAAAGAAAATGAGAAATAAAATCAAACAGTTGTTGAAAAAAGAAGGCGGCTTTACATTAGTTGAATTACTAGCGGTTATTGTGATTTTGGGGTTCATCGTTGCCATTTCCATTCCGTTGATCGGAAATGTGATTGAAGGCGCTGGCGATGATACGGATGCTGCCCAACAAGAGTTGGTTATCGATGCGGCTCAAATGTACGAGCTAGAAAACAGCATACCAGCCGAGGGAGTTTCTACTGATGATTTAATAGCAGCAGGGTTCCTTGAGTCTGATTTTGAAGGTGATTTGACAGTAACGAAAACAACTGCTGATGGAAAGACAACCTACGAAGTAGATTAATCGTAACACCCATTCAAATACATAGAAAGACTCCTTCGTGGAGTCTTTCTTGCTTATTAGGAGTTTTTTTATGCATACAATCGTAACCGTTGTTTTTTTTATCTACGGCTTGGTATTTGGGTCTTTCTTTAATGTGGTGGGGTTGCGGGTGCCGAACGGGACGTTGTTGGCGCAAACGCGTTCCTATTGCGACACGTGCCAGCGGACCTTGACTTGGAGAGAGTTGCTTCCGGTCTGGTCTTTTTTGCGCCAAAGAGGCCGATGCCGCCAATGTAAGGATAAAATTTCCTTGCTTTATCCGATTATGGAGCTGGCGACCGGGCTCTTGGCGGCCCTTACTTTCTACCGTTATGGCTGGAATGAACAAACGTTTCTGGGCTTACTGCTGCTTGCGCTCATCATTCCGATCACAGTATCCGATTTGGCCTACAGGAAAATTCCAAATAAGTTACTTTTGTTTTTCACGCCATTGTTTGTGGCTTTGCGCATCCTGTATCCGCATCCTTCTTTAGGGGAGTCCGTATTGGGAGCAGGTCTGGCCTTTGTTTTAGTGTTCGTGATCATCCTTGTATCTAATGGGGGCATGGGCGCAGGTGATCTGAAATACCTCACTTTATTGGGCTTTATTTTCGGACCTGCTCTCTTTTTATTACTTTTCTTCTTGGCCACCCTTTACGGAGCCATCACGGGAATGATCATCATGAAGCTGAAAAATGGCAATCGGAAAATGACCATTCCGTTTGGGCCATATATCGGTCTGGCCGCACTGACTGTTTTTTATTTTGGAGAAACGATGATTCAGTGGTACTTGGCACTGCTTAGCTGAGTGTGCGCACTGTATGCGTTTTGGATCTGGAAGGAGGTATATTATGTTATTTCAGAAAAAAACACTGCTTTATTTTGAATTTTTGGAAAGACGGATCCGCTATCTGGTTGTGGATGCTCAATCCTATGCCATACTGGAAAAAAATGATATTCTGTTTGATACCGAAATCCTTCATGAAGGGAGAATCATCAATCCGTCTCTGCTTGAGAATCGCCTGAACGCACTGGTTACGGAAAGAAAGTGGAAAAATGCGCAAGCGTCCATCCTGTTGCCGGACGACTTTGTCATTGTGCGCGAAGAAAAAGTGCCGATACAGTTAGCACCCTCAGAAATAAGAGCATATATTGCCTTACATATGGGCCAACTGATCCGTTCTCCGTTTAAGGAGACACGTTTTCACTTTGAGTTGCTTGAAAGGGATGAGACCGAGCACAATATACTCTTAATGCTTTATCCGCAAGAAGTCATTTTACAGTACGAATCTGTATTGCAGAAGGTATCTTTAGATCCCGTTGTAGCGGATATCTCTTCGCTATGCCTGTATCGGATTATTCAGCAACAAAATGAACTGCAACAGAATCCGGAAAAGCACGTAATGGTATTGCAATGGAGTCCTGTGGATCATGCAATCATGGTTTTTCATCGAGATTTGCCTAAATTTTCACGTCAGTCGCGTTTAGCCCGTTTGGTTGATTTATGGGATGTTACCCCAGAAGGTGAATGGATTTGGAAAGACGATCAAGACTCTTTTGATGAGGCAATCACGGATACGCTCGATGTTTTGGAAAGATTGCTGGAATTTTATCGCTATTCTGTGATGAATGGGGAAGGCGGCGTGACGGATATATTTTTGACAGGCGATTTCCCTGATCTGGAAAAGGTAAGAGAACAATTATCCCAACGCTTCTTTCTGCCGATTCATATGCTGCAGGTTTCTGAAGAAATCAGCTCCAAATTTTTGCCGCTATATGGGCTTGCATTAAAAGAGAAGAATGCAGCCATTCCGAAGAAAGTTGCCAAGAAAAAAGTGAAGCGCACCGGAAAAAAAGTACAGGAGGGAAAATAAGATGTTTGAAGTCAATTTTTTTGAAAAAAAACAGAGAAACTTTCTTCCTTACTTACTCAGTGCGGTTTTTCTCCTCTTGCTTGTTTTTTTGGGGGTCTACTTCTTCTCAGCGCAAGCATATTATACGAACGCTGAAATACGCGATCAAGAATGGCTTCAAGTTGAGGAAGAGCAATTAAAAGTATCACGGCAAATGCAAGAATACGCTAGATTGACGGAGCAAGTTGCAGAAAATAAAGTTGCTTTTGAAGCGAAGCAATATCCAATGGCCTACGTAACAAAGTCGATCCTGGAACAAGTCCCGAATGGGGAACAGCATGTGACCATTTTTAGCAAAAATGAAACAAATCAAATCACCTTTGTATTAGAAGGATTGACGATTACGGAGATTTCTGATGCTTTCGACAAGTTCAAAGCGTTGCCGTTTGTCTCGGATGCCCACTTCATACGCATGGATAATCAGCCAGATGGAGCGGGTTCGGCGGTCGAAATTTGGCTGGAAATTAATGAAGAAGCTTTACGAGAGGAGGTCCTGTCATGAAGCTGAAATGGAATCCTATGTCGGTCCTATTGGCCTTCGTTATGGTGGTGGGACTTCTCGGAATATTTATTTATGGGCAGGTGTATTTTCTTAATCCGATCAAGGAACGATCTGAGCGTGCGGCGCAGCAGGTAGAGGAACAAAAGAGCTTGAAGGCCGACTATCCACCGGATGAAACATTGCTGGAAGACTCCAGGCAAAAGTATGAAGAGACTTGGGGATTTTTACCTGAAGGCGAAAAGGTCAATCAAGAGCTGGTCGTTCTGGATAGGATGGCTGCTGAAGAGAATGTCCTAGTGCAACAAATAGCACGTGTAGGAGAACCGCAACCGATCGAAGGACTTGATGAAAGTTACCGGAAAACTACCTACGAAGTTGAACTGACAAGCAATGCTGCGGGCAATATGCAGAGGCTTGTGGAAAGACTTGAGGGATTGGAACGCATCTGGAATATCTATTCTTTGGGGTTCGAAAAGCTTGATGAGGAGTCTTTCAGCGGTACATTGACTTTTGAATTGTTTTATTATGTGCCGGTTTCCGATGATTCGCAGTAATATAAAACGATCTGCACCATCACTTACGCATGTGATGGTGCAGATCGTTTTTGTGTGAGATAGATAGCATGCATGTCTGGCCGGCGCACCCGGCCACTAAGGGCAGCCCTCCTCCGGCGAAGCCGTGTGTCCCCGGAGGTAACCCTGGGAAGTGATGCACCAGCTCCGATGAGGGAAGCTTCCCCGGAGGACAGCCCTATAAGACGGCGCCAGCTACGACGAAGGCGCCGCTCACCGGAGGAGCGAGCGCAAGGGCGCAAAAATGTTCGGCCGACGGACTACACCGAACTGCAGCTTTCTGATATACTGGAAGGAACATTCTAGTCGGAAACGAAAGGAGGCGGTACCCATGGAAAGGGAGCAACGCTATTACCACTGGCTGCCGGTAATCGTTTGGATGATCGTCATCTTCATTCTGTCGGCTCAACCAGCGGACCAGTCCATTATCTTGAGCGGGAGCGTGACGCGCTTCTTCGCGGATGCGCTCAATCAGCTTTCCGCATTCATCGTGTATTTTACGCGTGCGCAGGGGACGGTCGTGTTTTTGGCAGGCATCCTCTTGCTGATCTATCTGTTGGAAACACTGGAAGATGAACCGCAACTTTTCGGCATCAAAAAACGCTGGATCATCGGCGGAACCGCCATTTTCTTGGCGTTGGCGATCTGTCTGTTCCTGTTCGTCGATCTCGTGCAGGACACCAGTTTTGCCTACGCTGGCAGATTGATTCGCAAATCAGCCCACTTCATCGCCTATCTGATCCTCGGTTTCTTGGTCTCGCATGCGAGGAAGAACGAGGCCTCCACCGCGTACGTCTGGAAACAAAGGGGCACCAGCCTGTTGCTTTGTGTGGCCTACGCTATCAGTGATGAGTTCCATCAAATCTTTGTGCCCGGCCGCGGTCCGCTGTTGAAGGATGTCTTCATTGACGGATCAGGCGCAGCAATAGGCATCTTGCTTTACGTTGGTGCCGAAAAGTTGTGGTTGCGCAGAAGAAAATAGCAGGGGGCGGTCTCAAAATCAATTGAGACGGCTTCTTTTTTTCGCGGAGCGCAGGCTTATGGATAGGAGTGAAAGCGCATTTTTTGTTATAATCGAAAGTGTCAGGAATACGGAAGCGAAGAGAAGTGGAATTATCCTGGTTTTGATGATGCTAGTCTGTTAATTGACTATTCCTATGTGAGAACGCGTTCTTTCCTATGAAGGAGGGGTTGGAAGTGAAAAATAAGGATTTGCTGTTGCTGCCGGTCATATTGATGAGCCTTCTGTATGCCAAGATGCCGGAGATGGCGCAGATGCTCAGTACAAACAGCGCACTTCAGGGAATGATCAATGGCGTTGCGCCATCGGAAACAGCAAGCGGCCAGACAGCGGATGTTCAAGCCGCACAAGGCGAAATCAGCTTGGATGAGTTCCCCAAACGAAAGACGGACAAAGATGATACTGAGCGGATTCAGCGGGCAGTCGATTACTGCATAGCGCATGACCAGGATTTGGTTTTCCCGAGCGGCGGTTCCTATACGGTACGGCAAGTCAATATCGAGGCAGGGCTCAGGATCGTCGGCTACGGCGCCAAAGTAACTTTGGCCGATGACCAGCCGAAGTCGGCACGGATGTTCACGACCCAGAACCGGAAATGGGAATCGGCTGAAGATTCCGATTATCTGATCATTGAGGGACTGACGCTTGACGGAAACTGTTGGAACCAGGGCGAATTCATGAACTATGAGAAAGAGCAGCAGTTTGGCATCTTTTTTTCCGGATCGTTGGAGAAAAAAGGGATGCTGCGCGGCAAGGTGATCAACTGCCGTTTCCAAAATTGGTGTGCGGATGGCGTCCATGTCTACACAAACGCGGACGTTGCGGTCATTGGCTGCTCCTCCATCAATTGTTTCCGGGGTGGCATTGTCGCCAGCGGCAGCCCTTCGAACGTCCGGATAACCGACTTTGTGGGTGAAAAAGGCGCATTCGGCACGGCGATGGATATCGAAATTGATACCCCGGGAAAAGTGAACCTCACCATCAACGCAATGCAGGCATACCGCGATATCGACATCTCTATGCCCGAAGGATCGGTGGCCACAGTGGATAAACTTACCGTTGTAGGCGGCTTGACAAAAATTTATGGATTCAAGAATGAGATTACCGTCAGCGATTCAAACATCGGGCAATTGGATGTGATAAACGCCACAGACTGCGTTTTCAATAATACCAAAATCACAGTGACTCCTAGCACTACGCAAAACGTAATCGGGGCAACGGTGAGTGTAATGGACAGTTTCTCCGAATTGCCCCAAGAGGACTTCTATACGGTGTTCAATGACTGCACTTTTGAGCGGTCGGATAAGGACGACCCGGTCGAAACGGATAAGGGGTTGATCGCGCTGAATGGCTATTTCGGGAAGGTTACGTTGAATGACTGTACTTTTGGCAAAGGCTTCAAGACCGGCTACTATGCTCTCGGTGTGGCGTATTCAGCCATCAACAATGTCACCTTTGATTGTGACACAGCGGTCGCCATGAAGCCTCTAGTTTGGGCCAAGGTTTATGAGATGGTGCTTGACGGTGTCCGATACGGGGAAAACACCAGCGTTCCGTTCCGCTTTTTGGCCTATATGGAGACAAAGCCTTACACAACGGTCGTTTTTAAAAACATGACCTTGGACAGCGTGCAAGCGGGTTATGCAGGCGACGCAGCCATCGGCACGACCAGGATAGAGAGCAGCAGGATCATCTTGGTGGAATCCGATCCGAATGTTGCCGGTGTCGCCGGTTTTGCGGGAGATACCGCTGTATTGAAGACGCCTGTAGATGGAGAACCGCATGAATGGGTTGCCAGCACGTCTGATCCTGTCGCAGCCGAATGGGAGGTATCGAAAGGCGAGTAGCCTGTATCGAGTCTTACCTTCGCCACTCGTAAAAAGATTGTTAGTAAACTTGTTTAATTAATTGGATTTGGACAGGGAAATGTAGTAAAATCAAAATATAAAGCGTTTGCATTTTTCGTGATTCCTAGGCCGGCTCAATCAGGGGTCACCCGAATGGAAAGTTTGCCCTTGCAGCAATTGGCCAGGTTTCTGGCCTTATGATAAGAAGGAGATGATTCGAGATGGAACAAAATGAATGTCAATTTCCATGTCTGAGAGATATAGCTGAAGGTAATGTGAAACTGCCGCCACAATCACTGAAGAAACGCGTTCAACTCTCCATCAAGAGAAATTTGAGTCCAAGTCAGATCAAGGCCCTCCATAAAAATGCCGCTGTGGCAAAAAAGTATCTTTTCAAAACAATGGGCAAAACAATGCCGGTTGCTAAGGTGGTGCCGGCTTTATCTGGTGTACGTTTGCAGGCGGGAGATACCGTTCGTGTACGGACTATGGAAGAAATAGAAGCCATGCTTGATGGCTCGAAAAAAACGCGTGGATGCGCCTTTATGGATGGAATGGAGCGTTATTGCGGCACCACACAACGCGTCCTTAAATCGATGGAGCGCTTCGTTGATGAACGTGAACTTAAAGTGAAAAAATGTAACGGAATCATATTACTTGAGAATGTCATGTGCGAAGGTGTCTTGGCTTTTGGCCGTTGTGACCGCTGTTGCTTAATGTTTTGGCGGGAAGAGTGGCTTGAAAAGATTGAGTAACAGGGTACACAATAATACAGGCCTGCATGACAACTTTTAGCGGTTGTGGAGTGGGCCATTCTCTGACTTTATTTGAAAGCGAAACCCATTTCAACGTCTAATGGGATTGCTCAGTTTTTCCTAATGTTTTTCCGCAAACTATCCATCACGGCGCCATCACCGGTTTCAGCCACTCTATTTGAAAATCCCGTTTTGTTCATTCCTGTTTTTCTTTTTCTTCAAACGCCAATTCACTACATGTGAAAATTTAACCAACCCTCTTTTTTAATCCTCTAATGAATAAAAAAAACTAAACAACCTAATTTACCGCGCAAACAAAAAATCCAAATGCAGCCCAAAACTCAAGAAGACAGCCACCGCGATGATCGGATGATCCAAAACGGTGCCTGTTGATATGTTTAACATACTTAGTTAAAAAGAAAGGTGCCGATTCAAATGAAATATTCCGAAATTGGTAGTAATTTTTGGCTTGACCCTGAAACCAAGTTTGTTGTGGGGGAGCTCGGTAATGAGGATTTTGGCTTGCCGGAGGGCGACATGGCTTTTACCTCAACCGGGCGGGGAGCCATCTTGTTGGCCATCGCCCATATGGACCAACAAAGGAAAGTCGCCCTGCTGCCGTCGTTCACGTGTTCTTCCGTCATTTTGCCGTTTGTCGAAAACGGCTACCAGGTGGACTATTACGACATCGAAAAGGATTTGACCATTTCCAAGGAGCGTTTTTTGGAAAAAGTCGAGAGGATGCGGCCATCCGTCATCCTGGTGCAGAACTATTATGGTTTTGACACTTTGACCCCCATGAAAGAGGCATTCGGGAATCTGCACAAGCAAGGCGTCGTCATCATCGAGGATGTCACGCACAGCCTGTACTCCGGGATACCCAGGCTGACGGAGGCGGATTATTATGTGACCAGCCTCCGCAAATGGTTCGGGATCCCGGAAGGCGGGATGGCGCTCTCTCTAAAAGGACCCTTCCGGAACAAACCGACAGACACTGACGGCGAACTGGAAAGAGCCAAACTGGATGCGTTGTACGGGAAATACCGTTATATCATGGAAGGAATCGGTGAAAAACCGGAAGTTCTGGGCAAATGCCGGGATGCGGAAACGATGCTGGAAAACCAAGGCGGGATCCATGCCTTGGGCGATTGCTCGAAGGCGATTTTGGGCAATGTGGCTGTCGCTGCACTGCAAAAACAGCGGAGGGAGAACTACGGCTTATTGGTCCAAAAGGTGAATGCGCTGCGGAGCATCGCGGCTGTCTTTCCGGCGTTGCCCGAAGATGTCGTGCCGCTGTTCCTGCCGGTGTTCACTGTTGCGGAAAGCGACCGTAAGCTGCTGCAATCCTACTTGAGTGCGCGTTCTGTCTACGCCCCTATTCTCTGGCCTAGCTTTGATGGCGAAAAGGGGCTGTCGCTGGGAAATGCGTCCCCGACCGTCAAATGGATATACAAGCATATTCTTTGCATTCCGGTCGATCAGCGATACGGTCGGGAAGACATGGCCTATATTGCAGACGTGCTGGCCGATTTTGATGATCAATGATTCCGCATCAGGGAAGGAAGAGTCGAAAATGTACAGAAACGTCATAAAAAGACTGTTGGATATCGTGATTTCCGGATTAGCACTGCTTGTGCTGGCGCCGTTGTTCATACTCATCTCATTGGGCATTGTCTTTAGCGCCAAAAGTTCACCCTTTTTCTTTCAGAACAGGATCGGCAGGAATGGGGAGACCTTCAGGATAATCAAGTTCCAGACGATGGTCCCTAATGCGGAACATATGGGGGCAGGCGTCCATGTCGAGGGGGAAGCGGATGACCGGATCACCAAAATCGGTCGGATTTTAAGGCGCACCAGCATTGATGAATTGCCGCAATTGGTGAATGTGTTGCAGGGCGCGATGAGTCTGGTTGGACCGAGGCCGCCGGTTACCTACATCCCTTACGATGGTTATAAGAATTATCCCGAGTGGGCCAAAAAGAGGTTTGAAGTAATGCCGGGGATCACCGGATGGTCGCAAGTGATCAATCGGAATGCCGTGACATGGGATGAGGCAATCAAATACGACAATGAATACGTCGACAGGCTATCATTTGCGATGGATTGCAAAATCATTTTCAGAACGATCGAACAAGTCCTCAAGCCCGATGGCATCTACAACTCCGATACCTGATGCGTTCGTTTTTCGATAAGGGGATGTGTTTATGAAAAGCATCTATATGGATAACCGCTGGGCAATGCTCCAACAGGAAAAAGAAAAAGGCAACGCGAGCATTTATGTTTTTGAAAAGGACGGCAGGAAGGTCGTTTATCCGTTCATCAAGAGGGCAGCCGGAACAGTTGACGGCGTCCAATATTTCGACTTGGTTACACCGAGGGGCGAAGCGGGCATACGATTCGAAAATTGCCGAACCGAAGACCTCGCAAAAATAGCTGCAGCCTTTGATGAAGCGTTCGCAAAGTACTGCGCCGAAGAAAAAATTGTGGCGGAATTCATCCGTTTTAGCCCATGGCATGACCATTACGCCGGCCTTACAGAAGTGTATGATCTGAATTTCCATGGCAATGTCTACTGCAATAATTTGACCTGTGATTTCTTTATGGAGGAATACCCATCCAATGAGAGGCAGAAAATAAGGAAAGCCGAAAGGATGGGGATGGAAGTCCAGTTCGGCAATGATGAATCGTTCATCGAGAATTTCCTGAATCTTTATTGCTACACCGAAGAACGTTTTGATGCCTGCGATTATTATCGACTGGACAAAGCGTTCGTCGGCAAATGCATCGCAATGTTCCCGGATGAAATGCTATTTGCGCAAGCGAATCTCGACGGGAAAGCCGTCTCGTCCACGATGTTTTTCCTTGGACCGGACATCGCCCATGGGATTTTCTGCGGAACCGACCAGCAGTACCGGAACACAAACGCCAACAAAGTGACCATGTATCATGCCGCGCTCTATGCTTCGGAACAAGGCAAGAAACTCTTTGACTGGGGCGGAGCGAAACAAGGGAGTCCGGTGGAAATGTTCAAAAAGCGCTGCACCAAGGAATTCCCATATTATCGCGGGACGAAGATCCGAGATGAAGCGATTTACGCGAAGTTAGTCGAACAGGCCGGTGGACCAAGAGAGAACTTTTTCCCTGCTTACAGGAAGGGCTGATACGGAAAGGAATGCGGCTGATGATGAATCTATTGATATTGAGCTGTGGAACTCGGAATAAGATTGTGCAAGCTTTCAAAAAGGAACTGGGGGACGCCGGGAAAGTATTCGCGACGGATTGCAGTGAACTGGCCCCGGCATTGTATGATGCGGACGACTATTTCATTGTGCCCAGAGAGGATGCGGAAGGATACCTGGAAGTCATCTTGTCGATATGCAAGGAAAACAAGGTCGCAGCGGTGCTATCGCTGATCGATCCGGAATTGAGTCTTTTGGCCGAAAACAGACAAAGATTTTTGGAAATCGGCACTTTGCCCATTATTTCGGGATATGAGGAAGTCGAAATGTGTTTCGACAAATACAGGATGTTTCGGTTTTTGCAGGAAAATGGCTTCAGGACGGTACAAAGCTATAGGGATAAAGCGGATTTCCAAGCCGCTGTCGCAACAGGGCAAGTGACATACCCAGTCTTTGTGAAGCCGGTGAAAGGGAGCGCCAGCATCAATATCAACAAAGCGTCATCTGAAGCGGAACTGGATCTGATGCTGAATCGGCATGAAGGGATGCTGATTCAGGAATTTATGGATGGAACCGAATATGGCGCAGATGTCTACATTGACATGATTTCCGGTGAAGTCGTCTCCATCTTCATCAAAGAAAAGATCAAGATGCGTGCGGGGGAGACGGATAAATCTGTCTCGGTAAAGGATGATGCGCTTTTCGGTATGATCAAACAAATGGCCGAAAAGGCGGGTTTCCGCGGCATCATCGACATTGATATTTTTCAGGTGGCAGGCCAATACTACCTCTCGGAAGTGAATCCACGTTTCGGCGGCGGCTATCCGCATGCCTATGCTTGCGGCATCAATGTTCCGAAGCTGATCTTCAACAACATTGCGGGCACGATAAACGAAGCAGCAATCGGCGACTATAAGGAAAATATCTACATGATGAAGTACAACGAAGTGAAGATCATGGATAGAAATTGATGCCATCGTCATTGCGGAGAGATCCGGGAGGAATTTTCATGAAGATTTTGTATGTTACAACCGTTTCCGGTACAATCAATGCATTTTTGGTTCCGCACATACACATGTTGCTGGATGCGGGGCATTCGGTGGATATGGCATGCAACGTAAATTATCCGATAAATGAGACTTTGTTGGACCGTGGCTGCCAGGTGTTCCAGCTGGAATTCCAACGTTCGCCGTTGAAGAAAGAAAATTATGGGGCGTATCATGGC
Source organism: Trichococcus patagoniensis (assembly GCF_003051085.1). Classification (GTDB taxonomy): domain Bacteria; phylum Bacillota; class Bacilli; order Lactobacillales; family Aerococcaceae; genus Trichococcus; species Trichococcus patagoniensis. The sequence goes on from NZ_QAOM01000002.1 coordinate 140,197, forward strand.
CTGAAAAAATTGATAAAAAATGGGGAATATGATTGGGTGCACACGCATACGCCGGTGGCTTCCGCCTTGGCACGGCTGGCCTGCAAAGGGATTCCGGACGTGAAGGTCATCTACACGGTGCACGGTTTCCATTTCTTTGAAGGGGCATCGATGAAGAATTGGTTGCTTTACTATCCGATAGAGAAGCTGTTGGCTGGCGACACTGATGTGCTGATCACCATGAACGATGAGGATTACCAGAGGGCGAAGGGAAAATTAAGCACCAAAAAGGTTGAAATCGTGGATGGTGTAGGTGTTGATCTGGATCGGTTCGCTGTTCAGGAAAGTGCAGAAAAAAGGCGCATGCGCCAGGAATTCGGATTTGACGAAAATGCATTCATTTTGATGTATGCGGCCGCTTTATGCGATCGGAAACACCAAGATGTATTGATTGAAACGGCAGGGGAATTGGTGAAGGACATCCCGAACCTGAAGCTGCTGTTGTTGGGCAGAGGCCCCAATGAGGCGCGCTACCGGGAATTGATCCAGCAGCTGCATCTGGAGGACCATGTGGAACTGATGGGTTTCCGGTATGATGTCGACAGGATATTGCAGACGGTGGATGTCGCGGTTTCTTCATCCTGCCAGGAAGGATTGCCTGTAAATATCATGGAAGCCATGGCGACAGGGATCCCGTTGGTTGTCAGCAACTGCCGGGGCAACCGGGATCTGGTGAAGGACGGGGAGAACGGCTTTGTCATCCAGGATGATTCGCCGGAAATGTTCGCCGAAAAGATCCGGCGGCTTTATTCGGATGAAACGTTGCGATTGAGGATGAGTCAGGCCAACTTGGTGGAAATCCAAAAATACGCGACGGGAAACGTGCTGGAGGAAATGAAGGGAATCTATCAAGGGTTACTTTCTTAACGGAATGGAAGGGAGGTGTTCAGTTTGCGGATGCATCAGTATTTGTTCCTTTTGTTTTTATTGCTGAAACCTTTTTATTGGTTCTCTTCCGGAGGGCTGCAGATAGCGGACGTATTTTTCATCCTGTCTTTTGGCCTGTACGTGCTTTTCGTAAAAAAAGGTGAAAAAATCAGCATCGAGAAGAATGATAAATGGCTATTGTATTTTGTCGTCTGTATCGTTGCGATCAATTTGTTCTATGGCGTGTTACACGGGGAAACTAATTTCATTCGGGCGTCCCTTTACTATGTCTACAATCTGTTGGTTGTCCTGACATTCCGGGCATACGCTGAAGAACGGGATACTTTTTTGGTGAATGTGGCTCGGATCTGCAAAGTCAATTTGGTCCTGCAGCTGTTTTTTTACATCACCGGAATCGGGCGATACTTCGCGGCTTCCCGCTATATGGGCACATTCAACGACCCGAACCAGATGGCTTTTTTCGTTTACATTTCCTTGATGATGGCTTTCTTGATCAGTCGCATCCGAGGGGAAAAGCTTAGCTTGGTGTATCATGTCATCGCACTGGCGCTGATCTTCCTTACCGCTTCCGCTGGGATGCTGATGGGGATGGTGCTTTTTTACGGGTTTGAGGCGCTGCCGAAAGTCAAAATTTTCGCCCAACGCCAACACAGCGTAAGGGCTATACTGATAGGGACGACCTTCTTGGCTGCACTGGTGCTTTTCAGTCCGGAAATAGGTAATTGTATAGTCGATCTATCGGAATCAAGCATCGTCGAACGGGCGGAGGAGAAGTTGAGCAGAATGGGTGAAAGTGTGGCTGGTCCGACGAATATTGAGGAACGGGGCATTGATCGGCTCTACCTCTACCCCGAGAAACTCCTTTATGGGGCGGGAGAGGGCTTCCACGAGCGCTTCGAGCGATCCTATCTGGATGGCGAGGTTCATTCGACGCTGTTGAGTATTCTGTTCTATTATGGTACCTTGCCCACTGCAACGTTGCTGTATTGGTTCTACAAAAACATAGGCAGGCTGTCGGCAAGCAACATGGCTGTCGTGCTTTCTTTGTTGCTTGAAAGTTTGACGTTGCTGAACCAGCGTCAGTCATTATTCTGGATGATTTTCGTATTACTGAATGTGTTGTACAAAAAACAGGCTGCTGATAAAGAAACAGCGTTGATGCCGGAAGCCTTGAGTGCCGGACAACAGGAAAATGCCGCAACAGATATACTGTTCCGGTGATGCGACTGAGGGGCTGAAGCGCAGTAGCGGGAGGGGATGGAATTTTTGGGTGAAATGTCAATCAAAAAAGCGGCCGCAATCAATGCAGCCTCCAGATATTCTGCAGTCATCATGAACATCATTTTTACCGCCATTCTCTCGCGCATTTTAGTGCCGGACGACTATGGGATTGTGGCGGCCGTAATGGTTTTCACTACATTTTTCGAAAGATTATCGGATCTGGGATTTGGGGCGGCTGTCATCCAACAAAAAAAACTCAGCAAAGCGGATATCGATTCCATCTTTACCTTTACACTCTTTCTTGGGTTCATGTTGGCAGTGCTGTTCATGTTAGCGGGGTATCCCATTGCCCGCATCTATGATAGTGACGTCTATATCATGATCTGCATCATCCTCTCCTTATCCGTGTTTTTCAATACCATCAACATGGTTCCCAAAGCGGTATTGATGAAGGAAAAAAGATTTGCCCTCATCGGCATCCGGGTCATTGTCGTTGATATTGCAGGGTATGGTTTGGCCATTCTTTTGGCCTGGTTCGGGTTCAAGTATTACGCGCTCATCTGGCAATCGATTGCTTCCGCTTTTCTGAAATTCATGTGGAACAAACAGACTTCAAAAGTTAAAATCACAGTCCATATCAATTTTTCGGCAATCAAAGGGGTGGCGGCATTCAGCTTGTTTCAATTTGCCTCCAATCTGATGAATTATTTCGAACAGAATTTGGATAATCTGTTGATCGGTATTGTTTTGGGAAGCAAACCATTGGCCTTTTACGACATGGCATACAGAATAACGAAATACCCCGTCAATTTTACGGGTGGCATCATCGCGCCGGTTCTGCACCCTATGTTGTCTGAGTATCAGCATGCGAAAGAGGTCATTTACGCCAAGTACATGAAGATCCAGGAACTGATTTCAAAGGTTGCAGCATTCTGCATCCCGTTCTGTTTTTCTGCAGGTTATGAAATCATTTCCTTGCTCTATGGAAATCAATGGCTTCAGGCGGTCAAACCTTTCCAATATTTATCGACCGCCATTTATCCTATCTTGTTTGTATCCACCAGTAAAGCCATCTTCCAAAGCCTTGGGGACACCAAGACATTGTTTAAAGCCGGATGCATCAATGCCGTATTTACGGGCGTCCTCATCGTTATCGGCGTAAGGACCGGTAGCATCGAAACGATCGCTTTGCTTGTGGCAGTAGCGAATTGGGGAAATATGTTCACTACGATAACGATCCTGATGACGAAAGGGTTCCATAAATCACCATTTGGATTTCTGGCCCATTTTTCGAAGGACCTGCTGGCTATCGTGATCATGGTGATCATCCTCGAATTGGTGACGCCATACGTCCCCCTCACTAATCTGCTCTTATCGTTCGGATTCAAGTTGTTTTTGACAATGGCTCTTTATGGGGCCTATTTATGGGTCACGAAAGGATATGAACCGTTTGTATCGCTTTTGAGCGGCTTGTTAAAAAAGAGGGGGAAGGCTCCAGCGATGGAAAAGATACACAAAGAAGAAGAATGAGGGTGCACGATGCGGATTAGGGATGAGGCGTTTTTACTCATCAGGGTTGAGCGGGTCCGTTCAGCCGTTCGGTTGCAAAACGAAATCTATTTTTGATTGGATGGTGAATAAAATGAAAGCGTTATCTTGTAGGAAGAAAGCCATCTTGCTTATGCTGGCGGACACAGCCTGCATTGTGTTTGCGGCATTGTTGGCGTACTGGCTATTGGCAAACTACATCAGCCCGCCGACCGTCTTCTATTTCATGATGATCGGGATCACAGCCGGCATTTACCTTTTGGTTGGAGGCAGTCGGCATCTGTTTGCGAACATCCCCGACTACACCGGCGTCAATGAAATCGTCAGTACTGTCCGAACACTGAGCATCGCCTTCCTGCTGTCGGCGATCATTTCCACCGGCTTGATCCGCCTGGTCAGTATGCGTTACATCCTGTTGATGTATTTCTTTTCCATGACATTCATCCCCGGTATCCGGATCATTTGGCGCGGCGTCCACGAATATAAAGAGGGGGTCACCCAAGGAATGCGCACCGAGGACAAAGGGAAAATCCGAACCTTGGTTGTCGGTGCAGGCGAAGGAGGGAGCATCTTCATTTCCAGTCTGATGCGGCGCCCGAATGCAATCGAAATCGTCGGCATCGTCGACCAGGATGATAGCAAGCAACGTTCCCGTCTGATGGATATACCGGTTTTAGGCAAGGAAGAGGATATCCCTGATCTCGTGAATGAACTGCACATCGATCAGGTGACGATTGCCATACCTTCTTTGACGGCAAACGATATGGAACGCATTCTGGACATCTGCAACCAGGCTGGGGTGAAAGTCAATCAGATGCCGAAGATAGAGGACGTCATGATGGGCAAACTGTCCGTGAACCGCTTCCGCGATCTCGATGTCTGCGACCTTTTGGGCAGGGATGAGGTGACACTGGACAACGATCTGATTTGCGACAAAATCAAAGGCAAGACGATTCTTATCAGCGGTGCCGGTGGTTCCATCGGGTCGGAAATCTGCCGCCAAGTGGCGCGGTTCGAGCCGGAAAGCATCATCCTATTGGGCCATGGGGAAAACTCAATTTACCAGATCCACAAGGAATTGTCGGGCCGATACGGAAACGCCATCACCATCGTGCCGGTCATCGCGGATGTTCAGGATCGGAAACGGATATTCCATGTAATGGAACAATACCGTCCCGACTATGTCTTCCATGCTGCGGCGCATAAACATGTCCCTTTGATGGAGTGGAATCCACTCGAAGCGGTGAAGAACAACGTCTTCGGCAGCAAGAACATGGCAGAAGCCGCCAAAGCAGCGGGTGTGGGGAGCTTCATTATGATTTCGACGGACAAGGCGGTGCGGCCGACCAATGTCATGGGTTCGACGAAACGCTTGGCGGAGATGATCGTGACCGCGCTGAATGAGCCGGGCCAGACCAATTTTGCGGCCGTCCGCTTCGGCAATGTGCTGGGAAGCCGCGGCAGCGTCATCCCGCTGTTCAAGGATCAGATTGCGAAAGGCGGACCGGTCACAGTGACCGATTTCCGCATGATCCGCTACTTCATGACCATCCCGGAGGCGAGCCGTCTGGTCATCCAGGCCGGGGTACTGGCCCGCGGCGGGGAGATTTTCATTCTGGATATGGGCGAGCCCGTCAAAATACACGATTTGGCCAAAAAGATGATCAAACTTTCCGGCTACACAGAGGAAGAAATCCCGATCATCGAGACCGGCATCCGGCCGGGCGAAAAAATATACGAAGAACTGCTGGCCGACCGGAGCGCACTCGAACGGAAAGTACATGACAAGATCTTTGTCGGTAAGGCGTCCCACTATCCTCTGGAGGAAACGGTCGCTTTCGCGGCCAACCTGGAAAATCTGCCTGCAGAAGAAGTCAAGTCTACCCTGATAAATTATGCCTGCAGACACCAATAAATGCATTCATGCGATGGAAAAGGGGACTTGGCCATGTATATATTAAAATCTCAAAAATACGCCAGCAAAGATAATTATGTCGAAGTGCTGGGGATGCCTTCATCAGGGAAAACAACCTTAGTCGGAAATATGAAAAAAAATGATCCGGGATCAATCGATGTAAATGCAAGCTTGCCTAAGAGCAAGTTCGGCAGACAAGCCATTAAGCTTCTGTATATGGCACAGTTGTTTATGCGATCTCCGAGGGCTTTCGTGCGGGATACAAAAATCATACTGTCATCTGGACAGAAAAATACAAAGGATTTGTATTCGGTTTTGTCCAACTGGCATTTGAATGCGCGTTTGTATGCTTTGAAGAACGATGCGGATCACTTATACATTTGGGATCAAGGACTTTTTCAAGCTGTCTGGTCCATCTATTTTTGCGGCTCCAAAGAATTCGATGCCATCGAATTGTTCGAAAATAAACTGTTGCCCGGTAAGGTTCATTTCGCTGATGCAAGTGATGCTGAGTTGGTCAGACGTTCCCGCAACAGGAGCCGCCGAATGCGTCTGAATTACTTGAATCAGGGTGAGCTTGAAAAGGGGCGATATGCGTTGGAAAAAACTATGCATTTGATCGAAGAAATAGGCTACATTGAAAAACAAGAATCGACTTAGTCGAGGAAGTGCGAATGCTTTCCGCCCTGCTTGAAAGGAGAGGAACATGTTGATGAAGAACGACAAAAAGATACTGCTGGCTTCCCCGCACATGTCCGGATTGGAAATGCCTTACATAAAAGAAGCCTTCGAAACTAATTGGATCGCACCATTGGGGCCGAACGTCACCGGTTTTGAAGAGGAAATCTGCGCTTATACTGGTGCGAGTTATGCGGACGCACTGTCTTCCGGAACGGCCGCCATCCATATGGGCTTGATGTATTTGGGTGTCAGGAAAGGGGATGTCGTTTTTTGCCCATCCTTGACCTTCTCGGCTTCGGCCAATCCGATCATCTATCAGGGCGCGACACCCGTGTTCATCGATTCGGAACGGGAATCCTGGAATATGTCGCCTCAGGCTCTGGAGAAAGCCTTTGACAAATATCCCAATCCCAAAGCGATTATTGTCGTGAATCTGTATGGCCAATCCGCTGATTTTGATCGCATCAAGGCCATCGCGGATGCGCACGGCGTTCCGATTCTGGAGGATGCAGCCGAAAGCTTAGGCGCTACCTACAAAGGCAAGCAGACCGGCACGATCGGCGCTATCGGAATCTACTCCTTCAACGGTAACAAAATCATCACGACTTCCGGTGGGGGAATGCTGGTGGCGAACGAAAAGTGCGTCATCGACAAGGTGACGTTCTGGGCGACACAGTCGAAGGAAAACGCCCCTTATTATCAGCACAAGGAAATCGGATATAATTATCGGATGAGTAATGTCGTGGCCGGTATCGGCCGTGGACAACTGAAGGTGCTTGATCAGCGCATCGCGAAGAAAAAATACATTTTTGAGTACTATAAGGAAGCTTTCCGTGATTTGGATGAGTTGGAAATGATGCCGATTGCGCCTTACGGGGAGCCAAACTACTGGCTCAGCTGCGCGACCATCAATCCGGAATGCGAAGTGCGTCCGAAGGCTTTGCTCGATTATCTTGCGGCGAAGCATATCGAAGGCAGGGCAATCTGGAAGCCGATGCATCTGCAACCAGTATTCAAAGGTTCACCGTTCTTCAATCACAACCCTGAAGAGCCGAGTGTTTCGGAGGATATCTTTACGCGCGGATTATGCCTGCCGTCGGACACGAAGATGACGGATGCCGATCTGGACCGGATCGTGACGCGAATCAATTGGTTCTTCGGAGCGGCATCATCGCGTTATTGAGCACATCTAATTTTTTCTTAAATAATGATTCGTGGTATAATGTAAACGTATACAAGAGATGTGTTGCACATAGTCGTTTTTGAGAGGGAAAGGGATCACAAGCCAAACATGCGGAGGGGAGAACATGAAAGAAGAAGTTTCTTTGAGGGACCTAACAGCATTAATCAAACAAAGATTGGGGATGATCATCAGCATTGGCATCATGGGCCTGTTGCTTGCGGCGGCGTATACTTTTTTATGGGTGACGCCTTTGTACGAATCGAGGACGCAACTATTGGTGAATCGTGCGGATGCCATGGATGGACTGGTGCTGAATGACATCGATTCGAATGTGCAGATGATCAACACCTACAAGGATATCATCCTGGGCCCCGTCATCCTGGGCAACGTAAAAGAGCAGCTTGAACTTGATTATACTGACGAAGAATTGGCTGATATGGTGTTCATCAGCGCGAATGAGGAATCGCAGGTCTTCTCCCTGGCGGTCACTTCCCCCGATCCGGAGGAAGCTGCCTCGATAGCCAACGAAATCGCGGCTACATTTCAGATCAATGTCTTAGAGATCATGAACATCGAAAACGTGAAAATCATCTCCGCGGCAGTAGCGGACAGCGAATCGATATCCCCCAACATCCTGAACAATCTCTTGATTGGGTTGGGTGTCGGGCTTTTGGCCGGTTTTGGAGCAGCGATGATGCGTTATGCGATGGCGAAGACCATCGATGATCAGAAGTATATTATTCAAACAATCGGTTGGCCGAATCTAGGAGCTATTTCCGAACTCAGCAAAGAAGAAAAGACGGCAATCGCGAACATGCAGAAACAAAAAGCGGCAGCAGCGAAAGCGCTCAATGAAGCGGAGATGCCGATTGTTGGCGAATTTTCCGAAGCTGCAACAATGACAAAGATGAAACGGATACCTGATGAAAAACCATCTGTCATATCCGAACAAGTACCAGCAGAAGAGCAAGTGCATTCTGTCATCGCAGCGATACCGGGAAAAAATGAAGTACCTAAGATAAAGCCAAAACAACAGTCTGCTGCACATGCAGGTACGAGCCGTGAGCGGCTTGTGACCGTAGCGGACATGACCAAACAGAAAATCGACGTCATCCTTCAGAATAGTGACGTCAGCCAGACCATGGATGTCGGCAATAAAAGGGGGAAGCGATGATGGTGGAGGCAACAAAAAAGAAAACCAAAAAAACGAAAAAGTCGAGCCGCACGCATGGTCTCATCACTTTGGCCATGCCGAACTCCCCAGTCTCGGAACAGTTCCGGACGCTCAGAACCAACATCCAATTTTCGATGATTGATAAAAAGCTGAAGTCACTGGCTGTCCTCTCAGCTACGCCGGCGGCCGGCAAGTCAACTGTGGCCGCGAACTTGGCGGTGACTTTTGCTTTGCAAGGAAACCAAGTTCTGTTGGTGGACTGCGATTTACGTAGGCCATCTGTTCACCGTGAATTCGGAATACTCAACAACGAAGGCCTGACGAATTTGTTGGCCAATCATGTCGGCAAGGGCATTGATGATTATCTGCATACATCTGAAGTTCCGGGACTGTCCATCCTGACTGGCGGACCGGTGCCGCCGAATCCGGCAGAATTACTGTCCAGCAATCGGATGAAGCAACTGGAAATGGATGCAGCGGAACGGTTTGATCTGGTGATCTATGATACACCGCCATTGTTGGGTTTCACCGATGGACAAATCTTGTCCGGCCGGGTTGACGGTACCATCTTCGTCGTGCACTTTGGTGAGGACATGAAAGAGGATGTCTTGAAGGCCGCGGATTCGTTGAAGATGGTCAATGCCAACGTGTTGGGCGTCGTCTACAACCGTGCTCCAGGCGGCCAAAAAGAGCACAGCTATTATTATGGCTACCAAGATGAAGAATGATTTAAGTATATGGATGCGGATGTATGCGTTAAAGACAGAACAGGACGGTCTCGGATGAGGTCGTCTTTTTTGCTGTACAATCAGCGCTGTCCGTTTGGCGGTCTCAGCTCCGGGGAGAGAGGGTCTCCCCGGAGTTCGCATCCCCCGAAAAGCCGCATCTCCGATGAGGCGTCCCTCGCCGGAGGAGAGCCGCCGGATACCACCGCAACGCCGGATAAGCCGTCGCTGACCGGAGGAGCCGGTTCCCACATATACCTCAGCTCCGGCCAAGCTTCCGGGCAGCCAGGAATTTCATCACTGAAAAAAATATTTAGCCATCCCCCTCATTTAATGTATAATGAAAAAGAATACTTTATAGGAAGAGGACAGGATAAATATGATAACTTTAAAATCTGAACGCGAAATTCAAGCTATGGAAGAGTCTGGAGCGATTTTGGCGGGTGTCCATGAGGAATTGCGCGGTTTCATCAAGCCGGGCTTGACTACGATGGAGATCAATAACTTTGTGCAGTCGCGCATCGAAGCGGCTGGCGCCATCTGCGAACAAATCGGTTTCGAGGGGTACGAGTTTGCGACTTGTACGAGCGTCAACGACGAAATTTGCCATGGCTTCCCGGGCAAATATGTACTGAAGAACGGCGATTTGATCAAGGTCGATACGGTCGTGAACTACAAAGGTGCCATGTCCGATTCATGCTGGAGTTATGTGGTCGGCGAAGCTACACCGGAAGTGAAACGTCTGATGGAAGTGACCGAGAAAGCATTGTATCTAGGCATCGAGCAGGCGAAAGCAGGCAACCGTGTGGGTGATATCGGCCATGCAATCCAAACTTACGTCGAAAGCGAAGGTTTCTCTGTTGTCCGCGAGTTCATCGGCCACGGCATCGGACCGACGATGCACGAAAGCCCGTCCATTCCGCATTACGGTGATGCCGGTAAAGGATTGCGCTTGAAAGAAGGAATGACGATTACGATCGAGCCGATGGTCAATACAGGCGTTTGGAAGTCCAAAATGGACGATAACGGCTGGACTGCCCGCACAAAAGACGGCGGCTTGAGCTGCCAATTTGAGCATACGATCGCGATCACCAAAGAAGGCGCGAAAGTATTGACGCAACAAAAATAATGAATACAGGGACAACTGGCATATTGTATCTTTTTTAGCCCATCTCACATTTACTGGAGGGACATTTATGGAAGAAGAAATTTCATTAGGCGAGATATTCGCAATCCTGAAGCAGCGTATTTTTTTAATTACTATTTTGGCATTTTTTGGGCTTTTGGTTTCAGCTTTGTACACTTTTTTTGCAGTGACCCCGACATATGACGCAACAACCCAAATGTTGGTGAATCATAAGTCTGATACACTCAGTGAAATTCAGCTTGAGGACATCAATACGAATGTGCAGATGATCAGTACATACAAAGACATCATCAAAGGGCCAGTGATTTTGAAAGAGGTCCAAGAAAAATTGGAGCCTAACTACAGCGTTGGGCAATTAGCCAGTATGATATCCATCAGCTCGAATTCAGATTCACAGGTATTTTCTTTGACAGTCACCACGACGAGTCCGACTGAAGCAGCCAACATTGCAAATGAGATTGCAGAGACCTTCCAAACAAGCATCGGAAAAATCATGAACGTCGAAAACGTCACGGTTATTTCGGAAGCCACCGTCAATTCCAATCCAATCTCGCCGAACGTGCCAATGAACCTAGTGCTAGGATTGCTGGTCGGAACCATGCTGGGTGTAGGCATCGCCTTCTTGCAAACTTTCATGGACAATACGCTGAAGGACAACCAATTCATTTCGCAGAAGATCGGCTGGCTGGACCTCGGCGTCGTATCAGAGATAAAAAAGGAAGAATTCACAGCAATAACCCAGTTTAATGCGCTGGAAACGGCAAATGATCGAATCGGAGGCTAAAGCATGTTCAGAAGAAAAAACAGTCAACCATTGCAGCAGAGCGCTGCCATCACCATGGCGTTGCCGTCGGCTGCCATCTCTGAGCAGTTCCGTGTGCTTCGGACGAACATCCGTTTTTCCCTGGTGGACACTAGTCTCCGTTCGCTTGCGATTACTTCGGCAAGCAATAATGTCGGCAAGTCAACTGTCGCCATCAACTTGGCCATCACAATCGCCCAACAAGGAAAACGTGTCTTGTTGGCCGACTGTGATTTCAGGCGACCGACCATCCATGAACATTTCGCTCTTCCTAATGTGCATGGGCTGACGGACTTATTGAACAATCCGACAGGCGTTGTCCAGGATTATGTACAAGCCACTAGATTGGCCGACTTGTCGGTCTTAACAGGCGGTCCTACGCCGCCAAATCCGGCAGAATTGCTTTCCAGCAGACGGATGCTCCATTTGGAGAAAGAATTCGAGGAGCAATTCGACCTTATCATTTATGATACGCCGCCTCTTTTAGGGTTTGCGGATGCGCAGATTGTGGCTGGGCGTGCGGAGGGTACCATCTTTGTTGTTCAACATGGGGTTTCGACCAAGGCGGATACTGAGAAGGCCTCTGAAGCCTTAAAGCGGGTGAATGCTAATGTCTTGGGCGCAGTCTACAATCGCGTACCGGTCAATGCGGAAGATGCAAACCGTCACCATTATTATCAAAACAAAAGTTAATCCAATATCCAAACAAAATGGAAATGGTTATGATTCGTTAACAGCAGCGGGTCTGAATCTTCTGTAAATCGGTCAATTCCAGTGTATCGTTCAGGAAAAATTGAACGCAAGGGTCAATAAAAATGGTCGAAAAATACTTTTTTTATTTATTTATAGTTATTTTAAGTATGATATAGTACAATTAAAGAAGTTGACGAGCCTAGGATGTCGTATCTAGGCTTTTTGTTTTCATACGAGAAAAAATTTTTTATAAAATAGATAGCGGGGGATTAATCATGGAGGAAGAAATATCTTTATCTGAAATATGTGCAATATTAAGACAACGGGTCGGCAGAATCATCATTTGGAGCTTGCTGGGTCTATTGCTTACGGGTCTGTACACATTCTTTTTAGTCACGCCTACTTATCAATCAACTTCCAAAATCGTGGTGAATCAGACACAGAATGCGGAACAGGCGATCACGAACACGGACATCCAGACGAACTTGAGCCTGATCAACACGTATCAGGGCATCATTAAGGAACCAATCATTTTGCAGGATGTCATCGCAAATACAGGCGCTGAGATTTCCTTGGAGCAGTTGCGAAATAAGATATCGGTTCAGACAGAAGCTGATTCACTTGTTTTCGGTGTTACCGTGACCGATGAAAATCCTTACACGGCCGCAGAATTGGCAAATGCGACGGCTAGTTCCTTCGAGCAAAAAATAGGCAGCATTTTGGATGTCAACAGTGTGACTATCCTTTCGGAGGCTGTCGTAAATACGAATGCTGTTTCACCCAATACACCCATGAATTTGGTGTTGGGACTGCTGGTCGGCATGATGATTGGTGTGGGCTTGGCATTCTTGGCTGAATTCATGGATAAAACCGTCAAGGACGAAAGATTCATGGAACAGATGGGCTGGGTGAATTTGGGAGCCATTTTGCAGATGAGCGAAGAAGAGGTCGCTTCGACAAGATTCTCGCCAGCAAAAGAAGAGCTGACGCGCAAGACAAACAGAATAGCATAGGGGGGACAGAACATGTTTGGATCAAACAAAAGAACAATCAAGAAATTGGACAGCCAACAACGCAAAGGTTTGAGCTTGATTTCCATGATGAAACCAAAATCAGTTATTGCGGAACAATACCGAACTATCCGTACCAATATCCAATTCTCGATGGTTGACCAAGATTTGAAATCGCTAGTGGTGACTTCTTCGGGTCCTTGGGAAGGAAAATCAACAATCTCCGCCAATCTGGCTTCCGTTTTTGCCGATCAGGGGAAAAAGGTCCTGTTGGTTGATGCCGACTTGCGCAAGCCAACTTTGCAGCGCACATTTGGCTTGAACAACAGTGAAGGCTTGACTACGCTATTAACTTCTCCAGATAAAGAGGCCGCCGATGTAATCAACAAAATTGAAGGAACCAAGCTATTCGCTTTGACGAGTGGGCCTATTCCTCCGAATCCTTCCGAATTGTTGAACTCGAATCGGATGACGGCCCTTATTAAAAAGCTCGAACAGGCTTTTGACATAATTATCTATGATATGCCGCCGATCACTTCCGTGACGGATGCGCAGATTATGTCCACGAAAACGGATGGCGTCATTTTCGTCATTCGCCATGGTGTTTCCCGAAAGGATGCTGTCCATCATGCGAAGGAACTGTTGGAGATGGTGAATGCCAACGTTCTGGGAGTTATTTTCAACGGTGTCGATTCAAACAGCTATAGTCCTTATGATTACTACGGTTATGGCTACGGCTATGGTTATGACGGTAAGAGCGAAGGTGGGGCCTGATGATCGATTTGCATTGTCATCTGCTGCCCGGCATTGATGATGGAGCCCGGACGCTGGAGGATTCCTTGGCGATGGCTGAATTGGCTATTGCTGAAGGCATCACCCATATCCTTGTGACGCCGCACCATAAAAACGGTAGCTACGAAAATGTGAAAACTGTTATTGAAAAAAAGACGGCTGAGCTGCAAGCGGAGTTCGATAAACGGGATATTGCGCTGACCTTATTTCCTGGGCAGGAAGTGCGCCTAAACGGTGAATTGCTTACGGATGTGAATAATGATGAAATTCTTTTTGCCGATTTGGATAATCAGTATCTTCTGATCGAATTTCCGACACTGTCGATTCCACACTATGCGGAATCGCTTTTTTTTCAGTTGCATCAGAAAGGCATCACGCCTGTCATCGTCCATCCTGAGCGCAACCAAGCCGTCATCGCAGATCCGAATACATTGTTGCCGTTCATTGAGAGAGGCGCGCTGGCGCAGCTGACTGCGAGTAGCTATGTAGGTATCTTCGGGAATGAAATTGCGGAGCTCAGTAGCAGGCTGATTGAAGCGAATCTGGTGCATATCATCGCATCGGATGCGCACAACACGAGAGGGCGGTCTTTCCACATGCGAGAAGCTTTCGTTAAGCTGGAAGCTGAATTCGGGGGTGAAAGAGCGTTGGACTTCCAACAGAATGCTAAAGCTATTATTAATGGGGATATGCTCCGGACAGAAGTCCCGATGGAAGTTCTTCATAAAAAACAGAGATTCGGATTTTTAAAGAAGATGTGGGGAAGATAGGCGAGGCTTAACTTATCCAGAAAAAAAGGCAGCTCAACAAAATAGTCCGTCAAGTGGTCTTGCATTTTGTTCTCCGGTCTTTTTTTTTCGACTTTTCCGAAATGAACTGTAATAGTCAATATGTATGAAATATTTCTGTTATATTACTAATCACCCTAGCATCTTGAATGTTCCTTCGTTTATTGATAATATTATTAAGATTCCATGACAAGTGCCCTCGGATAGACAGGTGGGCTTCTTTTTGCATGGACTGAGACACATTTTATATAGTTATGTTCAATAAAACACTTGATGAACGAGTATTGCTGGCAAGGACAAGGCAGAACAGGAGTTATCCTGAGGACAATTGTTTTATGCGCTAATATTCATTCAAGAGAAAGAGGAACGCATAATGAATGAAACCAGAAAAAACAGACAAGGGAGAAAAAGGGTATGGAAGGTCATCTTTTCCATTCTGATGGTTGCGATGGTCGGTGTCGTTGCATACTTGTTTAAGGCTTACTCCGACATCGGCAGCACCGCAGAATCGATCTACAACGAGGTAAGTGTGGTCGAAATGCGGGAAGAATCGATCGAAGTAGAGACGGCAACGCAGCCGATTTCGTTCTTGTTGCTGGGAGCTGACACGGGTACTGCTGAAGAAGAGCGCTCGGAAACAGGACGCAGCGACACAATCATCGTCTGTACAGTGAATCCGAACACAAAGACAACAACGCTTTTGAGCATTCCGCGCGATAGCTATGCGGAGATTGTCGGATACAGCGACGTGTACGATTATTACGGTGACTACTATGACAAGATGAACCACGCGTACGCTTTTGGCGGTACGGAAATGTCCATCAATACAGTCCAGGAATTTTTGAATGTCCCGATTGACTACTATGTTGAGGTGAACTTTGACGGGCTGACGGACATCGTTGATGCAATCGGCGGTGTCGAAATCACGAGTCCGCTGACATTCGATTTCTATGGTCCGCAATTCATCGAGGGAGAAACAAGGATCCTGAACGGTTTCGAAGCGCTGCAATTCTCTCGGATGAGAAAACAGGACCCTGAAGGCGACCTCGGCAGACAAAAGCGCCAACAGATGGTCATCAAAGCGATTTTGGATAAAGTGTTGACGATGGGAACGGTCGTGAACTACAAAAATATCCTGGCCACTTTGGAAGACAATGTCCAATTGAATATGTCAATGGACGAAATCCTTTCAATCGCCAGCGGTTACCGTAAATCAATGGAGAATTTCCAACAATTCTACGTCGAAGGTGAAGAAGTTTATATCGATGAAATTTACTATTATTATGTAAATCCGGAAGAACGATTGCGGTTGTCCAACATCCTGCGTGCCGAGTTGGAATTGCCGGAAGTGACAATCGAAGATATCTCGACTTCGGGCAGTGAACCGAATTATGATACCCAATCTTCCGCGACGGATTCTTCTTACACGGATACAACGTATGATTCATCCACGTACGGTCAAAGTGACGTCTACACGCCGAATTATTCCGATCCGTATTCCGAAGAAGCAACGTACACCGAAGACTACTATACCGAAGAATACTATTATGAAGACACCTATTACGAAGAAGAAGTCTATGACTCGGCTTATTAAGATCAGGGATTTAATCAGTAAGCGTTCTAAATGCAGAATATGAAAAAGACAGAAGGATGGGCCCAACGCCCATCCTTTTTCTGTGGAATGTTGGAACCACTCCACCAAAATATCCCGCCGTCCCCAAGCTCCGACCCCCACATCCCCTCCAAACGATCAATCCGCCTTTACAATTTTGTTAAGATTGTTATTTTTCCTTTTTCATTCGGGATAATTGACTTATACTAGAGGGTAATGGGCTTGTTGCGCGCACCACAACAGAAGGGTGTAGCGCCAGTCAATACATCCTGCCCAGCAGGATCGGGAGGAGGACCTAGGGTGAAACCAATGGTCAGCATCATCGTGCCGGTTTACAACGCGGCACCTTACTTAAATCAATGCGTCGACAGCTTAACGAATCAGACGCTGAAGGAAATCGAAATCATACTGATAAACGACGGTTCGACGGATGACAGTCTGGCTGTCTGCGTGGCGCTCGCAGCTACAGACGACCGGATCCGCCTGATCGACAAGCCGAATGGAGGCGTGTCGGAAGCGCGCAACGACGGACTACGATCCGCGACAGGGGAATATGTGGGCTTCGTCGATCCGGATGATTGGGTGGACACGGATATGTACGAACGGATGCTTGCGACGCTGAGGACGGCGCAGGCGGACATCTGCATGTGCAATTATGTCAAAGAAACGAAGGAAGCCACCGTTCCCGTTTTGATGAAACAAAAGGGGACCATCGAAAAGGAAGCAATCCTCGGGGATATCGTCGCGAACGTCATCGCGAAGCCGAGCTTCCGAAGTGGCGAGACGGATATTATGGGCAGCGTCTGCCGGCTGCTGATAAACCGTGAGCTGCTCGAAAAAGAGAACATCTGGTTCGACAAGGAAGTCGCCTTCATGGAAGACTTGCTTGTCTGCGTCGAAACTTTCCTTAAATGCGACCGCATCGCCATCGATGCCGGCGCCTATTACCACTACCGCGTCCACGAAAGTTCGACCGTGATGGCCTATAAGCCACATTTCCATCAACGACAGAAACAGGCTTTTGCGAAACTGCAAGAGCTGTTGGTGCGCGAGGGCAAAGTGGCTGCATTGGCACCACGCATGGCGAACCGCTTCATCATAATCGCCTTGCTGTCACTGGCGAACGAGGCGCATAAGGACAATCCGATGCCGTTCCGCGAGAAAATCCGCAACATCGGTATGATATTGGCGGATAATGAATTGGCCGCCAACCTTGAGAAAATCGATTTGGATGCGGTGGAGTCGCGCAAAAAGCTGGAACTGAACCTGATGAAGAGAAACGCGAGCGTGACACTGTACCTGTACTACCGTGTATTCAACAAAATAAAGGCTGCATTGGGCAAAGGCTGATTAGCCGCCCGATGCCACAAGAAAGGGTATTGAGATGAGTGAATTGATCAGCATCATCGTGCCGGTCTACAAGGTGGAGGCGTATTTGCCCCGCTGCGTGGATTCGATACTGGCACAGACATACAAAAATCTGGACATCATTTTGGTGGACGACGGTTCGCCGGACAACAGCGGAAAAATCTGCGATGCCTATGCCGAGAAAGACAGTCGGATTACGGTCATCCATCAAGCGAACGGCGGTTTGTCGGACGCCCGCAACGCTGGCATTGCTATTGCTAAGGGTGGGTATCTGACCTTCCTGGACAGCGACGATTGGATTCCGGCAGAATACATCGCCTACCTCTATAATCTGTTGAAGGAAACCGACAGCGCCATCTCGCTCTGCAATTTCCTGAAGACGACGACGGAAGACTTGCCAGTTGTGACCGAGCCAGAAATGGTGACGGTCATGAAGAATGACGCTATTCTGGCGAAGTACACCGACTTGGGTGATGATTTCCATCCGCAATTGGTCATGGCCTGCGGGAAACTGTACGAAGCCAGCTTATTTAAAACGATTCGTTTCCCGGTCGGCAGACTCCATGAGGATGAGTTCACGACCTACAAGCTGTTCCATTTCGCGCCGCAGACGGTGATTTCGAAAAAACCACTCTATTATTATTGGCAACGTGAGGACAGCATCATGGGAGAAGCCGGATTCCGTCTGCAGAACAAACTGGATTATATGGATGCTTTGGTTGAACGGGCAGCCTTTTTCCACGAGGTGGACCGGCCGGAACTGAGCGACCGCACTTATAAATCGCTTTTTTCCGAAGCTTTGTCGGTTAATCTGGAATTGGATGCACGCAAAGAGACCGAGCCGAAAATAACGGTCAGAGGCATCCTCAAGAAGGCCCGCAATGCCTTGAAACGCACAGGCCGTTCGAAATTGGCTTTTTTGTACAACACCTACCTTTCTTATGAACGACCGATCGCGTGGGCTTACCGCACTTATAAAAAATTGAAGTAATCAGGAGATGCTGCTTCGTTTTCCGATTATTCCGGTTCTGAAGCAGCCTTTTTTCCTGAACGAAAAGAGGGTTACAGTGGATAAAAATAAACAATTCGCCATCAATATGATAGCGCAGGTCGTCGGCTTTGTCGTGATGATGGGTATCAGCTTCCTGTTGACCCCGTTCGTCGTAGAGCATGTCGGCAGCGAGGCCTACGGGTTTGTCGGCTTGGCAAACAACTTTGTCGGCTACGCGCAAGTCATCACCGTGGCTTTGAACTCGATGGCCAGTCGTTTCATCACAATCAAAATCACCGAAAATGATGTGGAAGGATCGAACCGTTATTTCACTTCTGTCGTCATCGCCAACATCATGACAGCCTTGGTATTGAGCGTTCCTTCGGCCATCATCATCCTGAATCTGAACAAAATCGTCAATGTGTCCGACGCGATTCTGATTGATGTTCAATGGCTGTGGGCATTCATCTTCCTGAATTTCCTGATCAGCATCATTTCGTCAACGTACAGTGTGGCGACGTTCGTCCGCAATAAGTTGTACTTATCTTCGCTGCAGGGCATTATCTCCAACATCCTGCGGGTAGCGGTGCTGATCGCAGCATTCAGTTTTTTCGTTCCCTCAGTCTGGTATGTCGGTTTGGCAGCATTTGTGGCCTCTCTCTACATCTTCGTTTGGAATGTCCATTATACGCGTAAACTGATTCCTGATATAAAAGTCAAACGGCGCTATTTTGATGTGAATGTTATCAAAGTGCTGCTTTCCTCAGGTATCTGGAACAGCTTCACGCGTCTGAGTTCGATTCTGTCGACCGGTCTTGATCTGCTGGTGACAAATCTGTACGTGAGTTCGGCCGCTATGGGCGTGCTTTCGGTAGCTAAAACGGTGCCGAGTGCAATCCTGACTTTGTTCGGGACTTTGGCGAGCGTCTATGCGCCGCAGCTGACGATAAGCTATGCGGAGAATAATTACAAGGAA
Source organism: Trichococcus patagoniensis (assembly GCF_003051085.1). Classification (GTDB taxonomy): domain Bacteria; phylum Bacillota; class Bacilli; order Lactobacillales; family Aerococcaceae; genus Trichococcus; species Trichococcus patagoniensis. Next base: position 159,750 of record NZ_QAOM01000002.1, read on the forward strand.
ATGAAGAACCAATTAATGTCTTCAATCAAGTTCCTTGGCCTGTTCGCTTGTATCCCGGTAGCAGCGCTGTTCGCTTATGGGGAAATCTTTTATAAACTGTGGGTGCCGACCCAGGATGCGCATCTCCTGTACATGCTGACGATTTTGTCCTGCATCGAGTTTATGTTCGTCTTGCCGTTGGAAGGGCTATGGAACCTCTTTACGGCGACAAACAAGGTCAAGCAGACTTCAATCTACATGTTCGCCAACTCGATCGTTACGATCATCATCGTCTTGGTGGCTTTGCAGTTTACGAATGATGACACGTTGAAATTGTACATCATTGCTGGGACGAGCACAGCCTTTGCGGTGATCCGTTCCCTGTTCTTCCTGCCGATTTACGGGGCGCATTGCCTCAACATAAAATGGACGTCCTTCTATCCGTCCATCCTGAAGAACACGCTGTCAGTCATTGTAGCATCGGCTTTCTCCCTCTTGGTCCGGAACTTCCTTCCGATAGACGGCTGGGCGATGCTGATTTTTGCCGGCATCTTGACGAGCATCTTTGCGATCAGCTTCAACTTCATCGTCCTTTTGAATAAAGAGGAACGGTCTGCGGTCGTCAAAAAAGTGTTGCGCAAATAAAAGAGAACGGAAGGGGAAACTCATGACGAAGATACCAAAAATCATCCATTACTGCTGGTTCGGAGGCGCGCCGATTCCGGAAAAAGACAAAGCCTGCATCGAAAGCTGGAGGAAATTCTGTCCGGATTACGAAATCATCGAATGGAACGAAAGCAATTATGACATAACCAAAAACCGCTACATGAAGGAAGCCTACGACGTGAAGAAGTGGGGCTTCGTGCCGGATTATGCCCGCTTGGACATCGTCTATACGCAAGGCGGCATCTATTTGGATACGGATGTGGAGATCATCCGCAACATGGATCCGCTGTTGGAAAATGAGGCGTTTATGGGCTTCGAGGACGGCAAGTTCGTCGCTTTGGGACTTGGTTTCGGCGCCGCCAAGGGCAATCTGCACATCAAGGCCATGCGCGACGTCTACGAAGGCGTCTCCTTCATCAAACCGGACGGCAGCTTCAACACCTTGCCGAGTCCACATTACACGACCGATTATTTGTTGGAGAAGGGCTTGAAACAAAACGATACCTATCAGGAAATCGAAGGCATCAGCATCTATCCGAAAGCTTATTTCTGTCCGCGTGATTATTACACCGGTGCCATGAACCTGACCGAAAATTCCTACACAATCCATCACTACAATGCATCTTGGCTATCAGATAAGGAAAAGCTGAACTACGAACGTAAGCTGCACCTGATCGAACGTTATGGGAAAACGGTCGGAACCGGAATGCATTACGTCCTGTCGTTGCCGGATATTCTGAAAAGGAACGATTTGGGCGGCCTGATCAAGAAGGTGATCGGAAAATTCAGAAAGTAAATTTTTCTCAAATATAAGACGTTTTAAGCAGAACCCAAAAAAGAAAACGCGGAAGCAACCACTAAGCTGGGTTGCTTCCGCGTTTTTTTTTGAGCATGAACTTTAGTATCAAGCTTTTGAGGTGTAAAGGCCGATCGTGTATTCGGCTTGGCCGGTTCCGCTTGCGTAGTAGGCGTATCCATCGACTGCATACACGTATCCGTCACCGTATGGGGCGTGGGAGATGTGGTGCATCGCAAGGTCGTTCCAGGATCCGTTGTGTTGCGCTTCGATGGCGGTGCCGAGCTGTTCGACGGTCACTGTTGTCGGTGACAGATCGGAGAGCTTGAACCAAGTTGTGTACTCGCCGTAGACGTTGGTGGCGACCGGCGTGACTTGTACCGGCATCACGACATAGTCCTCATACACGAACGGGTTGCCGGCGCCGCGGTAGCCTTTTTCTGTCCAGTCCTCTTCAATGATGAGACCGGCTGGGTGCAGCTCCCATTGGTCGTTGCGCCAGTCGCCTGACGTGTTGTAGTACAAGGAGATGCTGTTGTACGGATCTTCGGAGGTCGTCATGTACCAAGTGCCACCGACTTCGAAGACGTTCGTATCGACGAAGTTGCCTTCCAACAGAGTGGAATGATAATCCCAATCGAGCGGGAACGAAGTCGCGAAGTAGGCTTCGACATTGCCGGCTTGGTCAGGGATCATATAGTAGTTTTCGTTGTACTCGAAGACATTGGGATAAGCGGCTCTGATGCCATCAGTTTCCGGACTTAGCACGACTTGGGTGTAGGTCCAATTGATCAGATCTTCACTGTAGGCATGTGCAACCCCATCGGTGAAGCTTTGCGTCGCGATGTCGTATTCTTCCAATACTTCAAAGAACATGTGGTAGACGCCGTCGACGAGAATGATGAACGGATCCGCTGTGCCCAGTGGATTGGAGACGTCGTTCACATCGTTGCGGGTGATGACCGGGTTTGTGACATTGCCGAATTCATCCAGTTCCGGGATGACGAATTCCGGTTCAGGTTCCACGTAGCTGTAGTCGCCTTCATAGGCAAGTAACTCGCTGATGGTCGTGAATTGATAACCAAGGGCGCGGGCTGCTGTAATCATTTCCAACAACGCGGTAGGAGTTGTGCTGGCTGAGCTGTTACCGTGCAGCAGATAGATGGCACCTGCAGAAAGGTTGTTCAGGACCGCCGCACTTACTTGGCTGGCTGAAAGTGTTCCGGACCAATCGCGGGTGTCGACCGTCCAACCGATTGTGTAGCTGTAGCCTAGGCTGCCAGCTGTAGCCAATACGGTTGCGTTCGTTTCACCCATCGGAGCGCGGAAGTAAGGTATTGTGCTTTCGCCGGTAGCTGTTTTCACTAGCTGCTCCAATTGATTCAGGTCGGCTGTCAATTCAGCTGCCGTCATTTGAGTGGCATCGTCTTGGGTGAAGGTGTGATTGCCTATCTCATGACCTTGGGCAAGGATGTCATCGATCAGAGTCGGATCGGTCAGGCCGTTCAGGAAGAAGGTCGCTTTCACGTCCAGCAGCGCCAAATTTGCCAATATCTGGCGGAGATTAGCAGCACTGGAAACATCACTGATAGTCAAGGAAATGACTTGTTGATTGGTGTTGACTTGATTGACTAATTGCGAAGGTGTCGTGATGACCGGTGGATCAACCGGGTCGACTGGATCTACTGGGTCCACAGGGTCGACCGGGTCAGGATAGATGCCTTGGAGAGCCAACAAGCCTGTGATAGTTGTAAATTCATAACCGAGCGCGCGTGCAGCTGCAATCATTTCCAACAAAGCTGCCGGAGTAGTTGCGGCTGAGCTATTCCCATGCAACAAGAAGATTGAGCCGGGAGTCAAGTTGTTCACGACGGCGGAGCTGACTTGAGCAGCCGTCATAGTGCCTGACCAGTCACGTGTGTCCACTGTCCAACCGATTGTGTAGTCATAGCCGAGCGTGCCTGCTGTCGTAAGGACGGTAGTGTTCGTTGCCCCCATCGGAGCGCGGAAGTAAGGTTTTGAGCTTGTTCCGGAAGCGTTTTGGACCAGTTGCTCAAGGTTGTTGAGGTCGTTGGTCAATTGGGCTTCGGTCATTTGGGTGGCATCGTCATGGCTGAAGGTGTGGTTGCCGATTTCGTGGCCTTGGGCGATGATATCATCGATCAAAGTCGGATCGGTCAAGCCATTCAGGAAGAACGTGGCTTTGACATTCAGAGTAGCCAAGTTTGCCAATATTTCCCGGACATTATCCGCGTCTGAAGCATCACTGATGGTCAGGGAAACGACTTTTTCTCCGGTCGTTATCTGATTGATCAGCTGTGAAAGGACGGTTTCGACTGGATTTTCCGGATCAACCGGTATTTCCGGATCTACAGGCTCTTCCAAGTAGACGCCATCCAATTGGATCAAATCACTGATGGTGGCGAAGGAGTAACCAGCTTCGCGGGCTGAGGTGATGATTTCGTACAAGGAACCTGGTGTGTTGGCGGATTCTGGCACGGCATGCATCAAGTAGATGGAACCTGGTGATAATTGGTCCAACACGTTGAAGGCAATTTCTTCAGAAGATAATGTTCCAAGGTAATCCAAGGTATCGACTGACCAACCTACAGTGTAGGTATAGCCAAGGCTGCCGAGAGTTTCCAAAACAGATTGATCGTAATCCCCGTATGGCGGACGGAAGAGCGGTCTGGATGTTGCTCCTGTCGCATTAACGACTTTGTTTTCCAAAGCGTTCAGCTCAGCCGTAAATTCTGCTATGGTCAAGTAGGTAGAAAATTCATGCGAGTAACTGTGATTCCCTAGTTCATGTCCTTGGGAAACGACTTGATACAACATGTCCGGATCGGCTGTGCCGTCTGCGAAGAAGGTCGCTTTGACGTCCAATTCAGCTAAAGCATCAAGGACTCCCTGCAAGACTTCACTGTCGCCAAGATCGTCAAAGGTCAAAGAAATCACTTTTTGGTTCGTGTCTACCTGTTCGATGAATTGGGAGACGCCATCAGAAATTTCTCCGGAACCATTATCACTGCCATCATCATAGACGCCTTCCAGCGCCATTAATTCGTCGATTGTGACGAATTCATAGCCTTGACTGCGGGCTTCTGCGATAAGGTACCAAAGGGATTGCGGCGTGCCGACAGCAGTCGGATTCGCATGCAGCAAGTAGATTGACCCTGCATCCAGATAATCGGTTACGCTGGCTGCAATCTGCGTTTCGGATAAACCTTCCCAGTCGCGTGTGTCCTGTGTCCAACCGATTGTATAGGCATAACCGAGGCTACCGAGTGTTTCGAGCACGGCATCGTTATAGACCCCTGCTGGAGCACGGAAATAGGGTTTGGAGGATACGCCTGTAGTTTGCAGAATGTAATCTTCCATCAGTTCCAAGTCATAAGCCAATTCATCGGCTGAAAGGGATGTAGAATCGTCATTGTGGGAATAGGTATGGTTCGATAGTTGGTGTCCGGTTGCGACCAGTTCGGCCATCAGTCCGGGATCGGTTGTGCCGTTCAGGAAGAAGGTGGCTTTGACGCCGAGGTAATTGAGGTTGTAGATGATGTCGGCCAGGTTGGTGTAGTCGTCACCGTCATCAAACGTAAGGGCGATGACATTTCTGCCGGTATCGACATGGCTGACGAAACGGGATGGTCCCGTTCCGTAGTCCGGTTCTTCTACATCAGGATCGGTAACTACAGGTTCTTCACCAACATAGATGCCTTGATAAGCCAATAGGCCGGTGATTGTCTCAAAGCGGTAACCAAGTGCCTGTACTGCCGCCACCATCTGCAGAATTGCGGCTGGTGTTGCAACTGCGTCGGCGCTGCCGTGCAAAAGAAGGATCGCTCCGGGTGCTAAGCTGTTTACGACAGCAGAACTGATTTGTGCTGCTGTTTGCGTACCACTCCAGTCGCGCGTTTCGATTGTCCAACCGATGGCGTATTGATAACCGAGACTGCCCGCGGTTGCCAAAACCGTCGCATTGGTTTCGCCCATCGGTGCACGGAAGTAAGGTGTCGTGCTCGTGCCTGCTGCATCTTGAACGAGTTGCTCAAGGTTGTTAAGGTCCGTCTTCAATTGTGCTTGGGTCATTTGGGTGGCATCTTCGTGGCTGTAAGTATGATTGCCGATTTCGTGGCCTTGCGCGATGATGTCATCAATCAGGCTCGGATCGGTCATGCCGTTCAGGAAGAAGGTGGCTTTGATTCCCAATAGCGCGAGGTTATTGAGGATCTGCCGCACATTCTCGGTTCCGGATGCATCACTGATGGTCAAAGAGATGACCGGCACATCGGTGTTGACTTGGTTCACGATTTCAGCGGGCGAAGTGCTGCTCGGCAGATTTGGGTCCGGATCAGGGATTGTTTCACCAGGTTCCTCTCCCGGTGTTGTCGGATAGGAGCCCTCCAAAGCGAGCAATTCGCTGATTGTAGCGAAGTTGTACCCCAGTTGGCGGATTGCTGTGATCATCTGCAGCAAAGAGGCAGGTGTCGTGCTTGCTGAAGCATTTCCATGCATCAGGAAGATGGCGCCTGGTGCCAAGTTGTTCACGACAGCAGAGCTGACTTGGGCTGCCGTCAATGTTCCACTCCAATCGCGTGTATCGACCGTCCAGCCTATTGTATACATGTATCCCATACTGGCGGCTGTCGCAAGGACTGCATCATTGGTTTCGCCCATCGGTGCCCGGAAGTAAGGGCGGGTAGTTGCTCCGCCTGTACTGTCTTGTACCAATGTTTCCAAGGCATTCAGTTCCCAGACGACTTCGCCTACTGTCATTGCTGTGGCATCATCGTGTGTGTAGGTATGGTTGCCGATTTCATGTCCTTGTTGGATGATTTCGTTGATCACGGTCGGATCAGTCAGGCCGTTCAGGAAGAAAGTAGCCTTCACATCCATTGTGGCCAGGTTCGCCAATATTTCACGGACATTTTCGGCATCGGATGCATCGCTGATGGTCAAGGAAATGGTTTTTTCGCCGGTAGAAACTTGGTTGATGACTTCTGATAGGATATCATCCGAATAATCCTCTTCGATCGGTGCTTCTTCTTCGACTGCAAAATAACCCCCTAATGCCAACAGATCGCTGACTGTGGAGAAGCTATAACCGGCTTCTTTAAGGGCTGCGATAGAATACCACAAAGATTCAGGGGTGTTGGCAGCACCGACGCTGGCATGCATCAGGACGATTGAACCAGGTCTGACATTGTTGACGACTGCGCTGCTTACCGCAGTAGCGGAAATGCCGGTCCAATCGAGCGTATCGACGTCCCAACCGATTGTATATTGGTAACCGAGGCTACCGACCGTATCCAAAACGGAACTGTTGTAGGAACCGTAAGGGAGACGGAAGAAAGGCAAGGATGAAGTGCCGGTTGTTTCTTGGATGTAATCTTCCATCAGGTTGATATCGTTCGCCAAGGCAGATGACGAGAGTGTCGCAGAGTCGCCATGTGAGTAGGTGTGGTTGGCCAATTGATGACCGTCCGCCACAATCTGCTGCAGCAAGGAAGCGTCGGCATCACCGTTCATGAAGAAAGTGGCCTTCACGCCTAAGTAGTTTAAATTATCCAGAATCTCGTAAAGGTTTCCATAGGAATGGCCATCATCGAACGTCAGAGCGATCACATTATCTGCGATATTTACTGAATTGATGATTTGTGAAGTTCCTGAAAAATCGCTGACTGCGGCTGCAGCCATCACTTGCATGGGTTCTTCGTAGGTGATTCCGGCTTCTACAATCGACTCTATTGGTGCAGTTTCTTCGGTCACTTCAATCGTTTCTGTCGGAGTTTCCGTTGGCTGTTCCGTTTCGATCGGAGTTTCTGTGCCGGTAGCAGGTTGTTCTACAGTTACATCTACTGGATTTTCTTCAGGAATGGGTGTTACGGGTGCAGTCATATCTGGAGTAGTTGTTTCCGTTGTGGGAGCTGTTAGGTCGGTTGCTTCCGGTATGGTCGCGTCCTCAGTAGGCGTGGTCGCCGGTGTGGTTGTTTCTGTGGTGGTGGGTTGCGGATCGGCCGTTTCCGGCAGAGGCTGTTCTGTAGGTGATGCAGGAGTTTCCGTCATCTGCTCATCTACCGCACTCACTTCTGCGGGCGGAGATTCCGTGGTTGTAGTTGCGGGTGTGTTGGCGTCATTGGTTTCCATCACTGTTTCCGGCAGCGGAATACCTGGCGGCTGTTCATAGAGAATGGGCTCTTGGAGTGTGGTTTCAGTTGTCCCTGTTGTCCCTTCCGTTGCTGCAGATACATCTGTCAGCGCGCCGTAGATTGTAAATATGACTAAGAAAGGATGCAGTATAATAAATCTTTTTTTCATAATTCAGCCCTCCTTCAATCGCTAAATCTGAAAACAAGCATATTCAATTAAGTGTTTCTTTTGCTGTGGTGGGTTGTATGCTACGTAACCATCAGGACCATCTCCTTATTATTGAAATTAAACGTGGAATGAGCCGGAAACAGTGTAAGAGGTCAAGTATTGATAGGTTTATTCGACTGCTTAACTTAACCACTTTATGTTATTATAACCTAAATGAAAGCGATTTAAAAGAATTTGAGAATTCAAAGTCAATTCATAAAAGCGTCCGCAGAGGGATTTGTATGACTATGTTAAAATTGAGTAGTATTACTTTGCGATAGGTTTACTTTTTTGTTAAGTTTTTTAATATTCCTTTTTCATTCGCCAAAATTGTTCTATACTTGGTGGAGCGATATTAAGTAGGGTGATGGGCTGTCATGCAGCCGCATTGCGCAGAAAGAGGCTCGAACCGATGAATGACACAAGAAGCAATTATTTTAAGAAGAAAAAACGAAACCGAATCATTATTCTATCATTGATGAGCCTTGTCCTCGTCGCTTTCGCATTGTTCTGGACTGTCTACGACGATGTGGAGAGCACGTTGAAAACTGTTTTTGAGGATGTCGAAACGGAAAATATGCGGGAAGAGGAAGTTTCGGTCGATGCGACCCATCCGATTTCGTTTGCGCTGTTGGGTATCGATATGTACGGTGATGGTATCGCAGACGGAACCGGTCGTTCGGACACGATCATCGTTGCGACGGTCAATCCGAAGACCAAAGAGACTACAATCGTCAGTGTGCCGCGTGACAGCTATGCTGAGATGGTGGGCTACGAAACAAACCTCTATCCCGAATACAACGACAAAATCACGCATGCCTATGCTTTCGGGAGCACCCAGATGGCGATAAACTCCATCCAGGAATTCCTGAACGTGCCGATCGACTATTACGTCGAAATCAATATGCAAGGATTGCACGATATCGTCGAAGCAATCGGAGGCATCGAATTGACGAGCCCGTTGACTTTCGAGTTTGAAGGTTCTTCCTTCGTTGAGGGCAAAACAGTTCTAGCGGGTGGTTGGGATGCCTTGGCTTTCGCCCGGATGCGCAAAGAGGATCCGGAAGGCGACTTGGGTCGACAGAATCGACAACGGATGGTCATCAAAGCGATTTTGGATAAGTTGATCAGTATCGACAGCGTCACGAATTACAAAAAAATTCTCAGTGCAGTGGAAGTGAATATCCAAACCAATCTTTCTTTCGAGGATCTCCTGGACATCAAGTCCGGCTATGTCGACGCCCTTGACACATTCACGCAACTTTCGATTGCTGGGGAAGAATTGTATTATGATGAAATCTACTATTATTATGTGGATCCGGAAGAGCGTTTGCGCATCGCCAACACGCTGCGTGATGAATTGGAAATCGATCAGGTTCAGTTCAGCGACATGAATCTTTCGGATGCTGACTCATCCTTTGGTTTTGGCCAGATGACCAGCGCCGGATTGGTTACAGGGACGTCCGATTTAGACAGTGTCCAAGAAACAGAAGAATAAGAAAAAAATCATCTACAGCAATAATGAAAAAGAAAATAAACGATATCAGCCAATTGGAAAGAGGGATTACATGTCAGTATTAGTAACAGGCGGAGCCGGCTACATCGGCAGCCATACCGTAGTGGAATTATTGAACGCAGGTCAAGAAGTGGTCATCGTCGACAACTATTCGAACAGCAAACCGGAAGTGTTGAACCGGATCAAAATGATCACCGGTAAAGCACCGACTTTCTATGAAGTGGATGTTTTGGACCGCGAGGCGCTGGATGGCGTCTTTGCAAAAGAGGACATCGACTCCGTCATCCATTTCGCCGGTTATAAAGCAGTGGGCGAATCCGTATCGAAACCGATCGAATATTACCACAACAACATCACGAGCTCTTTGGTACTGTGCGATGTGATGCGCAGTCATGGCGTGAAGAAGATCGTCTTCAGCTCCTCGGCGACGGTCTACGGTATGAACAACGTGTCGCCTCTGACTGAGGACTTGCCGACAAGCGCAACGAACCCTTACGGCTACACGAAAGTCATGATTGAACAGATCCTTCAGGATGTGGCTGTTTCCGATTCCGAGTGGAGCATCGCCTTGCTGCGTTACTTCAATCCGATCGGCGCGCATGCATCCGGCCTGATCGGCGAAGACCCGACCGGCATCCCGAACAACCTGATGCCCTACATCACCCAAGTGGCGGTCGGAAAATTGCCGCGCCTGAGCGTGTTCGGGGACGATTATGACACCCCGGACGGTACCGGCGTGCGCGACTACATCCACGTCGTCGATTTGGCATTGGGCCACATCAAAGCCTTGGACAAAATCAAAGAAACAAACGGCGTCGGCATCTACAACCTCGGTACCGGCATCGGCTACAGTGTGCTGGACTTGACGTATAATTTCCAGAAGGCTACTGGAGTCGAGATTCCTTACACAATCATCGACAGACGCCCTGGCGACGTAGGGACTTGCTACGCGGATGCGACAAAGGCAAAAGAAGAACTAGGCTGGACAGCCCAGAAGACATTGGCTGACATGTGCCGTGATTCCTGGAATTGGCAAAAGAGTAATCCGAATGGTTACGAAGCGTAGTTTCTGCGCTGAATGAGCTTGGGCCGCGGCAGCGCTCATCCGATTGGATGCGTGCCGTGGCCCTTTTTCTGTCTTATGTTGATTCTTTTTTTGCGGCATCTTTGTTATAATGGAACAGACTATACGAAGAAAGAGGGAGTCCCCATGACAAAAGTACGGAAAGCTGTAATACCTGCAGCAGGTTTAGGAACGCGATTTTTGCCGGCGACGAAAGCGATGGCAAAGGAAATGATGCCGATCGTGGATACACCGAGCATCCAATATGTGGTGGAAGAAGCCATGGCTGCCGGCATCGAAGAGATCATCATCATCTCCGGTAAGGGCAAAAGTCCGATCGAGGATCATTTTGACGTAAACATTGCCTTGGAAGAGAACTTGAAGGAAAAAGGCAAGACGGCGATGTTGGAATTGGTTCAGAAAACAAACATTCCGCACATCCATTACGTGCGCCAAGCCTATCCGAATGGACTTGGTGACGCCATTCTGCAGGCTGAAGCTTTCATCGGGAACGAACCTTTTGTCGTGCTTTTGGGCGATGATATCATGCCGAGCGAAGTCCCGTTGGCAAAAGCTTTGATGGATACCTATGACGAGACGAATGGCGGCGTTGTTGCAACGATGCGCATCCCCGATGACATGACGAACCGATACGGCATCGTCGACATCAAAGAAAAAGTCGGCGAACATATCTACAGCGTCAACCACTTCATCGAGAAACCGACTCCGGAAGAATCGCCGAGCAACCTTGCCATCATCGGCAGGTATTTGCTGACGCCGGAAATATTCGACATTCTGCGCAACCAAGCGCCGGATGCCGGCAACGAGATCCAGCTGACCGACGCAATCGAGTCATTGAATGCGATCCATCCGTTGGTCGCTTATGAATATACCGGCAAGCGCTATGACGTAGGCGATAAATACGGCTTATTGATCGCGAACATCGAATTCGGTCTGGAGAACAAAGATACAGCCGACAAAATGCGCCCTTACCTGAAAGAATTGGCTAAGGAATTAAAGAACAAAGCATAACGCGTTGATCTGACGGAGCAAATTTTATACAGCCCCGGCCTTGGCTGGCCTGGGTGCTCCGTCATGCCCAATGTCAGGAAGGAAAACTAATGGAAAACAAACCTTTTTTCAGCATCGTGATCCCGGCCTACAACTGCGCCGGCACCATCCCTGCCAATTTGGAAAGCATCGCCGCGCAGACGGTAAGCGATTTTGAAGTCATCATCGTGAACGACGGTTCGAAGGACGCGACTGCGGACGTTCTGCAGGCATTCGCAGATAAGGACAGCCGCTTCTCTTTCATCACCATTCCGAACAATGGGCCGGGGAATGCCCGCAATCAAGGGATTGCCCGCGCACAGGGACAATATCTGTTTTTGATGGATGCGGACGATGAAATCGAGTACCATACTTTGGAACGCTACCAAGCAATCATCAACAAAGAGTCTCCGGATCTGATCGTGGCATCCTACAATCTGCGGGTGCTGGACAATCAGGAAATCGTTTCGGAAAAGCAGGTCATCGCCGAGGATCGGGTCTACGCCTCGAATGCGGCGTTCCTGGAGAATCTGTATCCTTTGATGAACAAACAGCTGATGTATGTCATCTGGAACAAAATCTACCGTCTGGACATCATCCGTGAGCACCAAATCACCTTTCCGAGCTACAGCAGCTGCGAGGACCGCCTGTTCAACATCGCCTACTACCGGCATGCCGACAAAGTCGTGACGACAAGCGAGGTGCTGTACCAGTACGCCTTCGAAGGCAAAAGCAGCTTGACCAACAAGTATTTCGACAATAAATTCGAGACGTTCCTGGAATTCTACAATGAATTGCTGGACCTGACCGACAAGAATCTGGGTGGTTTCAGTGCGCTTTTCCTGAAAGGCACGATGTCCTGCATCATTCCGTTGCACGGCGCCAGCTGCCCTTTGGATTGGGCAGGCAAACGGCGCTACATCGAAAAGATACTGCAGCATCCACGCGTGCAGTATGCAACGGCGCACAGCCTGACCGATACACCGATCCGGAAAATCATGCAGTTCCTGTTCCGGAGCAAATCGGTCTACCTGAACTATATCGCTTCCGGCATGATGCACCTCTTGAGTAATGCGTCGCCGAAATTGATCGAAAAACTCAAAGGAAATTTCTAGACAGATGGGAGAACTACACTAATGACTCAACCTGAACGTGTCCTGCATTTCCAGGGCAGAATGGGAAAAGGCGGCGCGGAAACCTTCATGATGAACGCCTACCGCAATATCGACCGCTCAAAGTTTCAATTCGATTTCGTCATCTATGAAGAATTTGCTGATGTGCGTCCTTACCATGACGAAATCGCTGCATTGGGGGGCAAGATTTTCGTCGTGCCGAACCCTAATAAGCATCCATTAAAATACATCAAAACCGTCAGCAAACTGCTGCAGGAGAACCAAGTCGATATCGTCCATAACGAAATCTTCTTCGGCGGCGGCCTGAACTTGTGGCTGGCTGCCAAAGCCGGCGTCAAACAGCGCATCGCCCACAGCCATGCGACTTCCGACGGTAAGGGCAACCGATTCCCGTACAGCGTCGTGCGCCCAATTTTCAACAGTTTGATGATGAAATATGCGACTGATTTCATTGGCTGTTCGGATGAGGCCGGCGTTGGCCTTTTCGGCAAGGAACAGCCTTTCGTTATGCTTCCGAACGGCATCGACCTGGACCGTTACCGCAATGTGCCGGTGACGAAGGCAGAGATGCATGCGCAGTTGGGCATTCCGCAAGATGCTTTCGTGATCGGACACATCGGCCGCTTCGAGGAACAGAAAAATCACCGGCTGCTGCTGAAAATTTTTGCGCACATCCTGAAGAAGCACCCGAACACGTATCTGCTGTCGGTCGGGGCCGGCAGCCTGGAAGCAGAGATCCACGGCTTGGCCAAGGATCTGGGCGTATCCGAGCATGTGCTCTTCTTGGGGGAACGCGAAGATATCGCCGAGCTGCTGAAAGCGATGGACGTCTTCCTGTTGCCTTCGTTGTATGAAGGTTTGCCGATCGTGGCGGTGGAAGCGCAGGCCGCCAACGCCAAGTTGGTGATGTCGACGGAAGTCTCGGAGGACACGGTGTTATCCGAGAATGTCCGTTTTGTGCCGCTTGATGCGAGTCTGGACATTTGGGAAGCCGAAGTCATGGGAGAGCCGAAAGGCAACCGTCCAAAACCGGAAATGGAAGCTTTTGACATGCGGAAGACCGCAAAAGCGCTGGAAAAAATATACGACGCGAAGGAGGCCTCTGCATGATGCATTTACCCACCCTAAAACAAACAAAAGAATTTTTGCAGGATAACAAAAAGACGATCTTCGGGACTGCTTTAGCACTTGTCCTCCTGTATGCACTGGCGATCGCCTACACGCTGTTCAGTGATGATAAAGTCGAAGAAATCAAGAAAATTGATCCGGGCACTGGATTGGAACTGCAGTTGATCACGGACACTGAATACAAAGCACTCTTAGAAGATGCCGTACGTTTCGATTTCTATGTAGAAAATACGGAAGGCTATGCTTTCACGAATTTTAATCTGTTGGAAGCAGTGCTGTTATCGCCAAATGTCTATGAAGCGATTGATTCGGTGGAGCCGATCGTTGCAACTGATGAAATCGAAGCGATGGAGGAAGGCGACATTCCGGCGAATTACATGATTGATGTGGATACGGATTATGATACGAGTGAGTTGCACATCACTGTAGGGACAGGGGATGAAGCAAAGAATGAAGCCATCGCAACAGTCCTCTATAAAGCAATGCAAGAGGGAACGATCCCATTCTTCGAAAACAAGAGCATCTACCTGTTGTCCGAACCGCATGTTGTCCAACTGGATAAAGGTCCGGAGCAGACAAATGAAACAGGAAGTACTAGCATGTTGCTGTATCTTGTCATGGGAGCCGGACTGTTCATCGCTGGTTTATTTTTGGGCATGCTGTTGGGATTCTTCCGACTATTCTTCAAGAAGGAAATCACGGATGTGTTCAATTATCGCATGAGCGATGATGATACCGTGCTCGACTTGTCCCATACGACTGCTACAGCTCAGGAAGCCGCTTTGGCGCATGGAATCCAACATCCGGCTGCGGCCCGCAAGCTAGTTTTGTCAGAGCAGCCGTTGCCTACTGACGTACAGAAACTTCTGGAGCAGATGGAAGGCACGCCATACGTATTCGCGCAATCCGTCCTTTCGGCAGACCCACTGTTGAGTTTCGATGAAGTCATCATCGTTTCCCGTAAGAACGGCACGACGAAGGATTGGTACAAGAACCAACGCACGCTATTGGAAAATTACGCGACTCCAATCAAAATCATCTTAGTCTAGCATTGGAGGAGGAATAATGGATGGCTCTCTATGTCTTTACCTTCATCACTTTGATGCTGCTCAGCCTTGCTGAAGTGTTCTATGACAACAAAAAAATCGTCCTGATCGGAGGCGGTCTCTTGGCTATCTTGGCTGGATTCCGCTATTACTCGGGTTATGATTTCGTTTCTTATTATTACTTTTTCTATGATTTGACCGGTTTGTCGGACGTCTTCAACGGCAGCATCGACTCCGAACCGGGCTACCTGCTGTTGAACTATCTTTTCCTGAAGCTGGGTTTGAATTATTATGCGTTCATTCTCTTCTTCGCGTTCCTGAGCATGGGGCTGTTGGTCAATTATCTCTACAAGAATGTCCCATATCCGTCCCTGATTCTTTTCTATTATTTCTCGCGCTTCTTTTTGGCGAGGGATATGGGGCAGATCCGCGGTTCGATAGCGAGCATCATCCTGCTCTATTCGGTGAAGTACATGAAGCAGAAACAGATGTTCCGCTTTCTGGCCGTTGTGGGGCTTGCTTCTCTGTTCCATATTACTGCGCTCATCTTCATCGTTGGCTACATCTATGAGAACTATCTTTATGACGGCAGCAAGCTGCAGGTGCTGATGCTGTTCGGTTTGGCGGTCGCTGCCGGAATTGTTGTGCAGATGCCGCAGCTTTACTTGTGGGCGGTACCGGACCGCTATGCTCCCTACTTTACGAATCCAGCCTATACCGGCGGACAATGGCTGATGAATCCGGTCCTGTTGATGCAGCTGCTAATCTTCTTCGGGACACTGTTGTTCACGAATGTCCGCAAGGATGAAAAATACCGGACCTACCATAATCTCTATTTCCTGGCGTCGTTGATCCTGATCGCTTTCGGGAATCTGGCGACGGTAGGGGGGCGTCTGAGTTCGCCTTTTGCGACCTATGAGATGTTCGTGGCGCCTTATTTCATCCTGAACTTCACGAAGAACAAATTGGTCAATCTGATTTTCTGCTTGGGATTCACGGTCATCATCTTCCTGCTAATCTTCATCCTGTCAGGTGATTACGCCTACTTTATCCCGTACGATACGCTTTTGAATTAAACACAGTCTCTCCGATTTCCTGTTTGGCTAGGGAAATCGGAGAGACTGTTTTGCTTTTTGACGGTTGAAATATCTGCTCGAAAAACAAGGTGTCATCCAGATTGAAAAATGGTAAGATAACCTTGTATTGTTCAAAATAATTGAATGGATTCATTATCTGGTTGGAGGGGTAAAATGAAGAGAATGTTTCATAATAATGCTTGGGATTGGCGCAGGGCTTCTATGGTAGGGGCTGTGCTTTTGGCTTTAGGCACGTTCAATATTCCGGTCGCTAAGGCTACTGATATAGATGGCGTAACTGCGGTTTCAGAAACGGCTTACGTCCAGATTCTATCAACGACGACTGTGAATTACGAAGCTACGGTAACGCGCGGTATCGACGGAATAAACACACTTCCTTGGGGGACGCAAGGGTATCAGACGATCGGATCCAGCTCGAGTTATCTCGGGAAAACGGTCACCGTCAGCCAAGAAAAATTGACCGATAACGGTGTGACCTGGACTTTGATTTCCTTGGATGGCAAGGAAATCGGTTGGATCGCCAAGGACGCTTTGACTGAGCCGACTTATCTGGCTGTGCTATCCACGACAACTGTTGATTATCCGGCGACAATCACGCGCGGCACTGATGCGATCAATACAGCGCCATGGGGCACGAAAGGGTTCAAGACTCTAAGCCATAGCGCCGCTTATCTAGGCAAAAGCGTGACCGTCAGCCAAGAAAAAGTATTGGAGAACGGCGTGACGTGGGCGTTGATTTCCTTGGATGGCACGCAACTAGGCTGGATTGCCAAGGACGCTTTGACTGAGCCCACTTATTTATCGGTTTTATCAACCACAACTGTGGATTACCCGGCAACGATTACGCGCGGAACGGATGCAATCAATACAGCGCCATGGGGTACACGCGGGTTTAAGATTTTGGGCCAGAGTGCGGCGTACCTAGGCAAAAGCGTAATTGTCAGCCAAGAAAAAGTTGTCGAGAATGGTGTGATATGGGCGCTGATTTCGCTCAATGGCACCCAATTAGGCTGGATCGCCAAGGATGCCTTGACCGAGCCGACCTATGTGCAGATTTTGTCTACTACCAATGTGGATTATGAAGCGACAATCATCCGCAACTCTGATGCGATCAATTCGCAGCCGTGGGGCACGAAAGGCTACAAGACAGTCAGCAACAGCAGCACTTACGTGAACAAGCAAGTGACCGTTAGCCAAGAAAAAGTAGCTGACAACGGAGTGACTTGGGCATTCATCACTTTAGACGGCATCCAATTGGGATGGATAGCTAAGGATGCTCTGAAACCGGTCATATATGTGCAGATTCTTTCGACTACAGATGTGAATTATCCGGCTACGGTAACGCGCGGTGGGGACGGCATCAACACGCAGCCATGGGGAACAAGAGGGTATCAAACCATCGGCACCAGCTCGGACTATCTGGGCAAGCAAGTGACCGTCATCCAAGAAAAAGTGGCTGACAATGGAGTGACGTGGGCTTTTCTTTCGATTGATGGAAACCAGATCGGCTGGATTGCGAAAGCTGCCTTGACCGAACCAAGTTATGTCCAAGTCGTATCTTCGAAGACCGTTTCATATCAAGCAACTATTTTTAGAGGAACCGATGGCATCAACACATTGCCATGGGGAATGAAAGGCTACAAAACAATCGGATATAGCTATACTTATCTGGGACAAAAAGTCACTGTATCAAAAGAGCAAGTAACGGATAATGGCGTGACTTGGGCTTTGATTTCCATCAATGGAAAGGAACTCGGTTGGATTGCGAAGGATGCGCTCTTCAATAAGGTTGTCACAACGACCGACACTTTCTATAAAGCGACGATCACACGCGGTACGGACGGTATCAACTCTTTGCCGTGGGGGGTAGAAGGCTACCAGACTGTAGGCTACACTTCAAGTTATCTTGGTTCCGGTGTAACGGTCAGTCAAGAAAAATTGACCGCGAATGGTGTCCGTTGGGCATTAGTTTCCCTGAACGGAAAAGTATTAGGGTGGATCGCGAAGGACGCTTTGACGGTTGCTGAATTGAACCACACAGTATTCCTTGACCCGGGTCATGGCGGCTGGGAAGCCGGCGCGACATACAGCAGCGTGATGGAAAAAAACATCAATCTGGCTGTTTCGAATAAGGTGAAAGCGAATCTGGAAGCGTTGGGATTCACGGTCATCATGTCGCGCATAACGGATACCTACGTTGGTTTGTTGGAGCGTTCGGAAGAAGCGAATGCATCGGGAGCGGATATTTTTGTCAGCATCCATCACAATGCGATGCCTGGAAATGCGACTGTCACCGGAATCGAGACATATTACTATCAATACGACTCCGACTATCCGCCGATCATCAATGAAGAAATGCACAATGATCCGACACGCATTCTGGAAAGTGCCCATTTGGCTTCGGCGATCCAGAATTCCTTGGTAGTGAATACGGGCGCGATCGATCGCGGCGTGCGTCGGAACACATTCGCTGTTCTGCGCGAAACGGCTATTCCTGCTGTGTTGCTCGAGTTGGGTTACATGAGCTCACCGACCGAATTGGCAAAATTGACTACGACCAGCTATCAGACGACTTTGGCAAAAGCAATCACTGTAGGGATTGTGGCTTATTTCAATTAGGGTTACTAGCTGGGAGCCGGAAGATATCATCCAAGATGGATGTGTCTTCCGGCTTTTTTTACGGTAATACATTCAAGCATGAATGCGGGGCCAGCTCCGGCGAAGCCGTCGTTCACCGGAGCACAGCTTCCGGTGATCCGCTATCAAGAGCAGTGATGCGGCATCTGACCGAAAGCGCTTGTAATGAAAAAGTAATGATGCGTTATTCGTGCTGGATGATATAATGAACGTATGGGATTTAACGGAATTTTAAGAAAATATCGATAGATATGGAGGGTTAGTATGAAGATTGTTCAACAAAAATACCTACGAACTTATATCGCTTTATCAAGCGTTGCCGCAAGCTTACTTGTCGGAAACAAGATTGCTTTTGCCGAAGAAGGGTATGGCACCACTGCAACCTTGGCGCCGATCGAATCAACAAATCCGGTCCTTCCTGTGCAGCAAGCGGATGAGCTGCCGGTATCAGCAGAATTACCAACGGAAGAAGAAACAGAAGCTGCAACAGAAACTGCATCATCGATACCGGTCGAAACCATTTTGGATGACGGAATTTACGGAACCAATCAGCTCTCTGGAACAACCCAACCGAACGCATACGTGGTTATTTGTGCAGAAGAGAGCAAGGTTGGCGAGCAAACCGCTGATGAAG
Organism: Trichococcus patagoniensis; assembly: GCF_003051085.1. GTDB lineage: Bacteria > Bacillota > Bacilli > Lactobacillales > Aerococcaceae > Trichococcus > Trichococcus patagoniensis. Next base: position 178,855 of record NZ_QAOM01000002.1, read on the forward strand.
CCGGAATTTTTACGGTTGCGTTGGAGAGCGTTCCGGAAGGGACAACCGTTTTGCAGGTGAAAGTCTATAAGGATGCCACCCAAACGATCTTGTTGAGCGAATCGGATTGGCTGGTGCCCGCAGCGGAAGGAACGGAAGAGGGGACTGCAGTGGATGCGGAAGACCCACAAGCAAATCCGACAGATCCGTCTTTACCGACCACTGAAAATGAAACCGCTTCAACGGTTGGGGAGGAACCTGTAACGGATTCGGCCCCTGAGGTGGCGCTCGGAACCGATGACAGCAGCGCTGAACCAATCGGAGAGACCGACTCGGGATCGGCATCCGCTGATGCCGAAGAAACGGCTCAAGCCCCGCTGATGACAGCAACTGCCGCTACCGCCACAACCACGACTGTCGTCGAGGAAGCGAAAGGCACTTGGTATTATTACGTCCAATCCGGCGATACGCTGCAGAAAATAGCCACTCATTACAGCACGGATGTCGCTAGTTTGACGCGCTGGAACAGTCTGACGAGCACTCTCATCAATATCGGACAGCTGTTGAGCGTCAATGGCACGAATGCCTATACGGAAATCGACAAGGAGACGCGGACGTTCGCCACGACGGCGGAATTCGTGAACTATCTCGGGCAGTACGCCACCGAAATCGGCAACGACTACAATCTGTACGCTTCGGTCATGGTCGCCCAAGCTTCGCTAGAGACCGCTTATGGAACCAGTAAACTCAGTACGGTCGGCAACAATCTTTTCGGCATCAAAGGGTCCTACGCCGGCAATTCGATCGTGATGCGTACGTGGGAGGAAGAGAGCGACGGGTCGATCATCTGGATCGATGCCTTCTTCAGGCTGTACCCTTCCTATTATGAATCGATGATCGATTATGCGGAAAAACTGCGCAATGGCGTCAGCTGGGATGCGAATTACTACAAAGGTACCTGGAAGGAAAATACGACCAGTTATCAGGATGCCACACTGTATTTGACTGGGCGTTATGCGACGGACTCTTCCTATTATATCAAGCTGAATGCCATCATCAGCGCTTATGATCTGACCAAGTTCGATGGACCGAAGACGGTGGCAGTGAATTACAACGCAATCGTAGCGAGCACAAACTTTTCAATCGACAGTCTGCCGTGGGGGACGCTAGGCTACAAATATTTGGAGCCTTGTTCCAATTATTACGGCAAGGAAATTGCGGTCACGAAGCAAACCGTGGATGGACAGTACGCGTTTATTTCCTGCGCCGGCAAAGAACTGGGCTGGATCGACAGGGATGCGCTGAAGAATTTTTACACCGTTCCGGCAAGTTATTCGTTGCCAATCATGAACAGCGGGTATTCGATCGATTCGATGCCGTGGGGTGAGCCGGGCTACGCTCATGTCGGCGACACGGCGGCTTACTACGGGAAATTGGCGACGGTCGTCCGGGAAACGGCCAACGGAGTCTATGCCGAAATCTCGGTCGACGGGGTCAAACTGGGCTGGATAGACAAGCGGGCCTTCAACGCGGCTTTCCCGAGCTACAATGCAGTTATCCGCAAGGGCAACTATTCGATCGACAGCTTGCCGTGGGGGACTTCCGGCTACCGGACGCTCGACTGGAGCAGCTCTTATGTCGGCAAGACCGTCACGGTGATCGGAAAATCGGCTGACGGCGCCTACCTGTGTTTGGCCTACAACGGCTCGCCGCTGGGTTGGGTGGATTACCGCGCTTTCGAGAGCTTCGATGCTACGGCTGCTTATTATTCGGCGGTCGTTTCCGGCACGAACTTTTCGATCGATAGCCAGCCATGGGGCGAAGCAGGTTATGTTTATCTGGATTCTTCTTCGAATTATTACGGAAAAGAAGTAATTGTGACGCGCAAAACGGCGAATGGTGCGTACGCGTATATTACGTTTGACGGGAAGCCTCTGGGTTGGATCGACAGCAAGGGTCTGCAGAACTTTTCGACAGTCGCCGCGAGTTACAGCCTGCCGATCATGAACGGCAATTATTCGATCGACAGCTTGCCGTGGGGAGAGCCAGGTTTCGTCAAGATTGCCGATGCAGCGGCTTATTTCGGGAAATTAGCTACTGTGCTGCGGGAAAGTGTGGACGGTGCCTATGCGGAGATCGCCATCGACGGACAACGGATCGGCTGGATCGACAAAAGGGCCTTCAGCAATGCGCGCCAGGTTTCCTATTACGCCGGTATCTCGGGCCAAAATTATTCGATCGACAGCCTGCCATGGGGAACAACAGGGTATCAACTGCTGGACAGCACGAACAACTATTTGGGCAGCCTCGTGAAGGTCGTAGCGGAATCAACTGACGGGAATTACAAGCTGATCCAGCTGAACGGCCAGAACTTGGGCTGGGTCGACTACCGCGCTTTGGCGGCTTTGAATACAAAAGCGGTGAATTACGCCGCCACGATCCGCTCGGTCGGCTATTCGATCGATAGTCTGCCATGGGGGACGCCTGGCTTCACGATGCTGGGGCTGACCAGTTCCTACCTGAATACATCTGTTCAGGTCATCCAGGAATCGGCGGACGGCTACTATGCGCTTGTGACGCTGAACGGCAAGACGCTGGGCTGGGTCGACAAGCGGTGTTTATGACCGTATGATAAAAAATCTCCGGCAAGCAGGCGCTTGCCGGAGATTTTTTTGCGAGTATGCGTGGCAGAGCGCCAGCTCCGGCGAAGGAACCGTTCACCGGAGCTGGACAGCGAAATCCGGTTCATCCTCCGGTGAAGACCCCCTCGCCGGAGGAGAAAGCCGATAACAGCAGTCAACTCCGGCGAAGCCGTCGTTCACCGGAGCACAGCTCCCGGTGACCCACTTTCAGATCAGTGATGCAGCATTTCCTCAAGGATTTCCGCTCCGTCCAGCCCGTCCGGATAGAAAGTCGGCCAGTTGTCCATCTCCTGCAGCAGCGCTTCGTGGTTTTCGTCGCCCATGTAAATGTGGTAGTGCGCGGAAGCTGTCGGTTCGATAATGTGGTCACTGAATTGGATGTAACGCGGTGCATCTTGGGTCGCATCCGTCAACTCGAACAGATAGCGGACGCCTTTCTTTCCGGATTCGTAGGTCAAAATTTGGTAGCCGCTGGACCGGTAGGTGCCGGTACGTATGGTGTCGCCGTCATGGAACGTAATGGTGTCAGCGCTGATGACGATTTCATCAACCGTTGTCTCGTAGCCAACTGTGTAATATTCCTTGTATTCCTCTGCGGTCTTTTCACCGGTATCCTCGGCTTTATCCGCGAAGACGCTGTCCAGTGTGCCGTCCAAAAGGTAAGGGTAGACCGATTGCCATTCGCCTTCCCAATCGCTCAAAGGGCGATCGGCGACTTGGCTGTCTTCAAAAATGCCGTTGGCCGCATCAATTGTCGCCTGGTCCTGCAAGTTGACGGGCGCTATCGTGATTTCGGCAGCAGCAGGTTCACTGGATGTCGCGGATTCTTCGGTTTCCGGGTCGTTTTGGCAAGCCGCCAAGCTCAACACGAGCAGGCTGCCGATCATCCACTGGGTTGTTCTATGTTTTTTCTGCATTTTGTCCTCCTGAAAAATAAATGATAGCAAATCGAAATGATTACGTTTTGTATTATTGCATAGTTGTGCGAAGGCTGTCAACAATAAATACAATGATTTTGTCAATCCGATGTCAGGATTGCGATTGCGGAGCGCAACGAAGAAGCTAGCAGGAGGAAGACTCCGGTTTGCGTCCGTTCCTCCGGTGAACGATCCGCTCACCGGAGAACGCCGGTAACAATCGGACTTACCTCCGATAAAGCAGTGCTTATCGGAGAACACAAGCAGAATGTGGGCCGAACTCCGGCGAAGCCTGCGTTCACCGTAGAAGAGCAGTTGCAGATCCAGATTTCTGCAATGAAGGTTTGGATCTGCGTTCGAATTTAGGGTGGAATTCCCCGCCAAAGTGGTGTTGGCGGGGAATCTCATGTTTTCTGCGGACAATTTTCCCCGCCAAGGTAGTTTTGACGGGTTTTCTGACTGTGATTTGATCTGAATTTCCCCGCTAAGGTAGTTTTGGCGGGGAAATTCTTAGCATCGATTCAATCACCGCATAAAGCAAAAAGGGTACATCAAAACCAGAATGGTATTTTCTGGTTTTGATGCACCCCGCTAGTTATGATTATAGTGATTTTGCTAATGCTGTAACTTTAGCAAGACCTTCTTCGATGATTGTTGCAGCTTGATCAGGAACAGCTGCGTGTCCTTCGATGATGACTTCGCCGATGATTTCCATGCCGAAGACGCCAGCAAAAACGTTGCGCATGTAGTTGACGCCCATGTCCATTGGAGACATTTCAGGAGACGAGTAGACGCCGCCGCGTGCGTTCAGAAGGATGACTTTCTTTTCAGGCATCAAAGCAACCATTGTGCCTGTTTCGTCATATTTGAAAGCAAAGCCAGCTGCGAAGATGTAGTCGATGAATGTTTGCAATTTAGCTGGAATCGTCAAGTTCCACAATGGGAATGCGAATACGATCACGTCAGCTGCGGTTACAGCGTCCATTGCTTTTTGTTTTGCTGCCAAAAGGCGTGTTTCGATGTCAGTCAATTCTTCGCCGACAGCCATTTTGCCGTAAGCGCCGAATAGGTCCTGGCCCAAGTAAGGCATATCTTCTGAAAAGACGTTGTAAGTTGTGATGTTCAATTTATCATTTTCTTTGGCTGCTGCCAAAAAAGTTTCGTACATTTTTGAAGAAATCGCTTCTTCTGCGGGTCTGTTGTTTCCTTTTACTACTAAAACGTTCATGTGTGTTCCTCCACTTATGGTTGATTTGATGCGGTTTTCGATTCACTTACCGCATGTAAGTACAGTATAACATCTCGGCTTCGAAATATGCATAGGATATGCTCAAAAAAATAAACAGTTTGAAATTTTGTAACATTTGCACTACCATAGGAAGGAATATTTCGATAGTTTTGTTGATAATGGGAGTGAATGATATGCAAAAATCCGGCCAAAGCCAACGGATCGAAATCTTTGACGGCATGCGGGGATTGGCCTCCCTTATTGTCATGATTTTCCACATGGCGGTCTGGACAGTTTATGGTTACAGTGCCAATGAATACAAAATCTTTGCCAATTCCTTTTGGAGGGTGGCGACGCAGACACCATTGAAAATGATCTGGGGCGGCAATGAAGCGGTGCTGGTCTTCTACATCATCGGCGGGTTTGTGCTGGCACGGCCCTATCTGAACGGACGGAAGCTGGACTTCAAGCCGTTCATCATCAAACGCTGGATCCGCCTGATGCTGCCTTATGTGCTTGTCATCGCGGTGACGGTCATCCTGATTGCGCTGTTTGGAGCCTGGAAGCAGGACACGATCGACTTGAGCGGTTCGTTCAACGTGAAATGGAAAAGGGTGCCGAACACGCTGGAGATGCTGTTGTATTTTCTCGGGTATGACTACAATTTGAACATCCTTAGCGGTGCTTTTTGGAGCATGGTCCAGGAATGGCGCTTGTCCTTCATCCTGCCCTTTGTGGCTGTGGCGCTTCACCGCAACCGGACAGGGAAGGTCCTTGGGTATTATGCTGTCCTGCAGTTGGGGATTGAGGCGTTGACGAATTGGGGCATGCAGAGCGACACGGCCTGGTTGGCACAACTGTCGGAGTCGCTCAACCGGACCAATTATTATGCGATCTTTTTCGTGATGGGGGCGGTACTGGCGAAGCATCTTCCCGCCATCCGAGTAGTTGTGCAGGAGCACCGCCGTTTCCGGATCCTTTCGGCCTGGGCGATCCCGTTCTTGATTCCGAGCCAGTGGATCCTGGCGGAGCTCGGTTTGTCGTTCCGGGTGCGGCACACGCTGTTGCTGACGGGGCTGGGCATCATTCTGTTCCTTTTGTTGTGCCTGGAGTCGCCGCGTTTGACGGCGTTCTTCAAATCGAAACCGCTGCTGCTTTTGGGAAGGCTGTCCTTCAGCCTGTACCTGACGCACACGACGTCGATTATCCTCTTTGTGACGTTCCTGGGCCAGGTCATCCCGCCGGAAACGGCGCTGCTGCTTTCGCCGCTGTTCGCTTTGCCGGTGGCCTATCTGTGGCAGAAGAACGTCGAAACCCGATGCCTCGGTTTGCTGAAACATTTCAAGAAATAGACGGTCATCCCGTGTAAATTATGATACGATAAACGAAGCACAAAAATTTTTGAAGGAATTGCCGAGGTGGACACATGTCAAAAGCTATCATTTCCATCATCATTCCTTGCCACAACGAGGAAGAGATGGTGCCGATTTTTTATAAAGAGATCACCGCGGTCAGCGCGCTGCTGCCGGATGCCGCATTCGAACTGATTTTCGTGAATGACGGCTCGAAGGATGCCACGCTGGCGGAGCTGAAACGGTTGGCCGCGCTGGATGAACGGGTGCATTACCTGTCCTTTTCGCGCAACTTCGGCAAAGAGGCGGCGCTGGTGGCGGGGCTGCGCCACGCGACCGGGGATTACGTCGCCGTGATGGATGCGGATCTCCAGGACCCGCCGGCGCTGCTGGTGGAGATGGTTGCCCTGATCCGCACAGGCGAATACGAATGCATCGGCACGAAACGCCTTGACCGCAAAGGCGAACCGCCGATCCGTTCCTTTTTCGCGAGGCAGTTCTATCATTTGATCAACCGCATCTCCGATACCGAGATCGTCGATGGCGCCCGCGATTTCCGGCTGATGACGCGCCAGATGGTCGATGCGGTGCTTGAGATGACCGAATACAACCGTTTTTCGAAGGGAATCTTCAGCTGGGTTGGCTTCGAGACGAAGTACCTGTCCTACGAAAATCAGGAACGGGTCGCCGGCAAGACGACCTGGTCGTTCTGGAGTCTGTTCAAATATTCGCTGGACGGGATTGTGGCCTTTTCCGAGGCACCATTGGCGATTGCGGCCTTCACCGGATTCCTATCGTTCGCGGTTGCGATTTTGGCAGCACTGATCCTGACCGTGCGGACTTTGGTGTTCGGGAACGCAACATCCGGTTGGACTTCGCTCATCGTCATCATCTTGGGGATGGGCGGCTTGCAGTTGCTCTGCTTGGGGATCCTCGGGAAATACTTGGGGAAAACCTTCATGGAGACAAAAAGGCGCCCGCTCTACATTCTGAAGGAGACGGATGTTGCCTTGCCGACTGATCGCAAGGAGGGGCAGGACGATGACTAAACTGATGGCACAAGTGGTGAAATTCGGGATCGTCGGCGTCTTTGCGACCGTATTGGATTTTATTGTTTTGTATGTATTGACCGATTTCATCAGCCTGCATTATTTGACGGCCGCCGCGCTGGCGTTCGTGGCTGCGACTTTGTTCAATTATGCGGCAAGCATGCGCTATGTGTTCACGAGCCGCTTTGGTGAAGCCGAGAAGCGCCAGGAGCTGCTGCTTTTCGTGACGTTGAGCATCATCGGCCTCGGATTGAATCAAGTGCTGATGTGGCTGTTCGTGGAACAAGTCGGGTTTTATTATTTGGTGGCGAAGGTCGCCGCCACTGTGTTCGTGATGGCCTGGAATTTCATTTCCCGGAAAATCTGGCTGGAGGACAAAAACGGATAGCGGACAAGCGAAGTTCTCGAATATTTGAGGGATATTCGATTATTTAAACGCAGAAATGGGCGGGATTCCCGAATGCTCTAGGAACATCCGGGGCTTTGACCTCTCAGTCAGGTCAAAGTCCCGGATATCAAGCATTCATTCGGGCATCTGAAATCTGATGGCCAACCTGAGCTAGGATAGACAAAAACGAATGCGGCTGTCTCCTTTCGGAACAGCCGCATTCGTTTTTATGTGACATTAATCATGCTTCAGTAGCTGGTCCAGCCGCCGTCCGCGGTCACGACTGCGCCGTTGACGAAGCTGGAGTCGTCGGACGCCAGGAAAAGCGCAACGGAAGCGATCTGGTCGGGCATTCCGAAAGCCGGGTTGATCGCCATGCCGACGCCAGTCGTTTCCTGGCCGAATGTGCTGACGGTGCCCATCGACTGGGCGATATTGGTAGCGACGGCTCCAGGCGCGATGGCGTTGCAGCGGATGCCTTTTTTCGCGTACATGAAGGCTGTGTTCTTCGTCAGCCCGATGACAGCATGTTTCGAAGCAACATAGGCGACGCCAGCACGACCGCCGTGTAGGCCGCCGATCGAAGCGATGTTGATGATGTTGCCGCTGCCTTGTTCAAGGAAAAGGGCGATGGCTCTGCGGCTGGCGTACATCGGTCCATTGACGTTGACGGCGAAAACCTTGTCCCAACGGTCATTCGTGACTTCTCCGACCGGTTCGAAACCGTCCATGATCCCGGCGTTATTGACAAGGATATCTAATTTTCCGTAGAGGGCGATGGCGGTGTCGATCATGGCGTTGGTGTCGTGTTCCAGCGAAACATCTGCTTTAAGGGCAGTGGCAGCATCCAGGGTTTCAGCGTTGATTTCGTTTGCGACTTTTTGGGCACCTTCGAAGTTGTAGTCGGCGACGACTACTTTTGCACCCTCCTTTGCGAACCGGCGGCAGATGGCTTCACCCATACCGGAGGCTCCCCCGGTCACGACAGCGACTTTGTTCATCAGTTTCATGTTGTTTTCCTCCTTATGCCTTATTGCTTTAATCATAGCACGATAGCGCTTACAAGTATCGGTTGATGATCACCGCAGAAGAAAAAATACAAAAAGCGATGGCTTATTTCCGCATTTCAGCTAAAATAGAGTGATAATAGCGTGAGGAAAGGGGATGGAAGCGGCAGATGGCAAATTATCCATTCGACAAGGAGCGCAGCCTCCTGAAGACGGACGAATCCACCAGAATAACGATGCTGTTGCTGAATGCGTTTTTGATCGTGACTGCCGTCGCTTTGGCGATCAGCTTCTACATCCTCGCCAATCTGGAAATCAATGAGGAACCGGTCGTTTCCGACATCATCATCGTACCGGAAGGCGCGCCGGAGCGGGGAGTTAAGGCTTCCGAACTGCTGGAGCAAGGCTTTTCCGAATCCGGCAAGATCATCGTCTCGCCGTTACTGGTGGAAGCCGAGCTGCTGCATCTGCAGCCATACGGTGAACTCGGCATGATGGATGAGGACATATTGGCGGATTACCAGGCGACCAGTACCTGGACCAATGCTGTTTTCAGCATCGCATTGATGGAGGATAACGGTTATGACTCCGCGATTGTTGTTTCGAGTGATTATCATATGAATCGGGTCAAGTACAGCTTCGAGAAAGCGGCAAAAGGGAAGGACTTGACGTTCATTTATGTGTCTGCAGGTGGCCCATACGGCTTGCCTTGGATCGAAACGCAACTCGGAAGGAGATTGGCGCAGTATGAGATTTTCAAAACGGTCGGTTACTGGTTGGGGTTATATAATTTCATTGATATCGGGGAAGGCGGCTCATGAATTGGAGTGCGTCTTTTTTTAATATTGTTCGGGTACCCGATCTCCGGCCAGGCAGGGGCTCGCCGGAGATCGAGTGTAGGTTCAACCGCTCGGCTCCGGTGAGGCAAACTTCATCGGAGAACAACGCCTTATCACTACCGCTTCTCCGGTGAGCCAACCGTTCCCCGGAGCTGGCGAGCCTGGACTTTTTCGTTTACTGAGAATTTTGCGGATGCAAACATCCCCCAAACGCCTACAAACCCGCATTCATGTAACCGATCTCATAAACATTCCCCACTTTTGCATTCTTGACGGTTATTCTTAGAAGAAACGCCGCTAGGGTGCTATACTTTTGGGTATAGGAGGTGCGGAAATGCTCGTAGAAATTGTGATGGAAAACTTTTTTTCCTTTAAGGATGAGGCTACTTTTTCGATGGTCGCCAGCCCGATTGCTGAACACCCTGAGTCCGTCTATGGCAAGGACAACATCGCCGTTACGAAATTGGCGACGATCTATGGGGCGAACGCCAGCGGGAAAAGCAACTTGCTGAAGGCGATGAAGATGATCCAGGAAGGCGTTTTGCTGCAGACGTGCACGTCCACGGAATGGCTGAGCCATATCGAACCGTTCCATCTGGATGCGCGCACCGAGAAAAAGGACACGATGTTGGAAGTCAGCTTCCTTTTGGCCGGGAAGCTTTATCGCTATGGTTTTTTCGTCAATCGCAAACGGGTGACCGAAGAGTTTCTCTATCTGGAAGGCGAGGAGCAGAAAGATCTGTTCTTCCGGAATGTGACCGGCGCGATTGTCGGCGGGGAATGGGCCGAACTTTTCCGCCACATCATTTTGGATGATACGCGTTTGGCCTTGTCGTCCTTACTTTACGCACCTGAATCAGCCCAACATCCGGAGTTGAAATTGTTTCTCGAGTGGTTCACGGAGATGCGCATCATCCTCGATACGTCGAAAATTGGGCTGTCCATTTCGATGGCGAAGATGCACCTTTCCAAATACAAGCATAATCTGTTGGCCTTGATCCGCGTGGCCGATCCCACCATTCAGGACATCGTTGTCCATGAACTCGGCAATCCGCGCAACGGCCGGCCGGAATTGGCATTTTTCGTCGTCAAGACCCGGCGCAATGAAGCCGGGGAATCCGAGCCGCATTGCGAAAATTTCCGTTTCCAGGATACCGAATCGGCCGGAACCGTCAAACTGCTGGCGTTGGCCGGTCCGATCATCGAGGCGCTTGAAAAAGGCGGTCTGTTGATGGTCGATGAGATGGATACGCAGTTCCATACTTTGATGACGCGCTATGTGTTGGAGCTTTTTTCCGGCAATACCAACGAAAAGGGCGCCCAGATGATCTATTCGACGCATGACATCACGAATCTGTCCAGCAGCCTTTTCCGCAGGGACCAGGTCTGGTTCGTGGAGAAGGACAGCTACAGCGCGAGCCACCTGACTTCCTTGGTGGAATATCGTTTTGATGACGAGGAAAGGAAGAACAGTTTTGAATTTTACCGCAACTACCTGAACGGCAAATACGGGGCGATCCCGTTCCCGTTGCCGGTGGATTGGTGGGTCGACAATGGAAAATAGAAGAAGAGGCCACAAGAAAAAATTTGAACGGCCGGTTGGAACCAAACGGCCGGAAAAAACATTCCTGATCCTTTGCGAAGGCACCAAGACCGAGCCGAACTACTTCCGCAGTTTTCACGTCATCTCTGCGCAGGTCGAAATCGTCGGGACGGCGATGAACACGATGTCCTTGGTCAACCATGCGCGCGAAGTTATCGATACCCGGCGTGACGAGTATGATGAAATTTGGCTCGTTTTCGACAAGGATTCCTTCGACCGGGATATCTTCAATGAAGCTGTTTTTTTCTGCGAAACGCATTACCGGGAAGGCTTCCGCGCCGCCTACAGCAACGAAGCCTTCGAAATCTGGTATCTGCTGCATTTCGAACTGATCAGAAAATCGATTTCGCGCTTCCATTACCCCGACATGCTGTCGAAACGGCTCGGTTTTTTCTACAAAAAAAATCATCCGCATATGTACAGCGTATTATTATCAAGGCAGCCCGAAGCCATCCAGAATGCCAAGAAACTCTACAGCCAGCGCTCGCCTTCGCCAGCTCGGGACAATCCATCCACGACCGTCTTCATGCTGGTGGAGGAGCTCAACAAACATCTGCGAAAATAATTTAAAAAATTTTAAAAATAAAAAAAGCTGGCGCGAATTATTGCGGATAATACCAGTGTAGGTCTTATCAAGCAACAAAGGCCACTTAACAAGACGAGAAGGGATCGATTGCAAATGTTCATGACACCGGTATTAGGGATGGATTTCACGGAGGACAAGAAAGGGGTCGTCATTCATTTTGTTGAAGACGACGCAGTGGCGGAGGAGTATCTGTTCGAGACAACGGATGAGGCGGCCGCTTTTTTCAGGAGTTGCCAAAACTTGTGCGATGAGGTCAAAGAGGAACCGCTAGAGGTCCAGTATGCCATCATCAGAGAGTTTTTGGATCTGGATATCGGTAAATTCAACTACGAACGCGCAGATTATTGATGAAAGCCACAAAAGAAGGCCAGCCCCTGTTTGATTGGGGGCTGGCCTTCTTTTGTGGTTTAGACTATTTTATTGAGAGGAGCGGCGGTTCACCGGAGTACAGCGTAGGAATCCGTGCGTAGCTCCGGTCAGGCCGTCGCTCGCCGGTAGACACCGGTAATAATCGGCCTCAGCTTCGGCGAAACCTGCCTCATCGGAGTAGACAGTCAAAAATGCGGGCCGAACTCCGGCGAAGCCTGCGTTCACCGGAGAAGAGCATTTAATGCACATTCAACGGCACCGGCGGCAGCGACACCGCTACATCCGCAGGTGATGCGGATGTAGCGGTGCCGTTCAGTATTGACGCACCTTCAGTTGCTGGCCGATCAAAATCAGATCACCAGACAGCTGATTCAATTGTTTCAGCGTAGCCGGGGTTGTTCCGTACTTGCGCGACAGCCCCCAGAGTGTGTCGCCTTTGACGACGCGGTGCAACAGGAACGTGCCTGGTGCGCTCGTAAGCGGAGGCAGCGCGGAGAGGCCGGCTTCGATATCCTGACGGAACCGGGCCTGCGATATACCCCAACTCGCGAGGTAGCCATCCGGATCGGTATGGTTGGTTCCGCCGACAGTTTTCGAAACCCAGGAATGGGTTTTGATGCCTTTGTCATGCACGCTCGCTCCGCTGTTCAGCGTGCAGGGGATTCCTGCTTCCAGCGCCAATTTCTGCAGCAGCCAGACATAGGCTTTATAATCCTGTTCAAAGATGGTCCGGCTATTCGTACGCGCCAACTCGACTTGGGCATAGGCATAGCCGTTCGCTTTCGGGCCGACGCCCCATTGGACTTTGCCGGTGTTGGCGATCTGGATTATTTTCCCGCCTCCGCCGACCCAATGGGAAACAAAGGCGTTTTGCCAATTGCGCTGCATGTAGGCGACTTCGTTCTCGAGGCTGTTGCGTCCGACGTTGTTCGGGTTGCCGGATTCATGGGCGATGATCAGGTTGCTGGCGTTGAGCGGATTCTGATAGATGGAAAAAATCCGCTTTTCGATTGTGTAGTTCATGTGTGTTCCTCCTCGTGTTTGTTGATGCGGTAGTCTCTAAAAGGGCCAGGGGATCAGCGACAAAAAGGGTGCCTCCAATGAGACACCCTTGGGCGTTGTTGATGAAAACTTAAGCTGTCCAGCAGTCCAAGCGGCTTGTGCTGCTTTTCTTATGCTTATTCGGCTTCGGCGATCAGGTCAGTGATGGTGCGTTCCACGTAGCGGGCGCTGTTGACTGCCGTGAAGGGGTTGATGCCTTTCACTTCGAACGCGTTCAGGCCGATGATGGCGTCCATCGCCGGTTGCAGTTCAGCGGATGTCAAGCCGCTTTTCGGGTTCTTGACACTCAAGTTGCGGGTTTTCCCGTCGGCCGTCAAAAATTTCAATTCCAAGGTTACTGTTGTCGTCATGTTCATTTCCTCCTAGATGTCTGATGGTTAGTGATTATCGAGCTGCTTTCGGTTGGCTTAGGCGATGGAGTAGCGGTTCTTTTCGACAACGACTGCGTAAGCAGCAGGCAGGTCGACGAGACCGGATACGGCTGATTGGAAGGATTGGACCTGTTCAGCGGTGACGCCTGGTTTCAGGTTCGCGAATGACTGTTTGACTTCCTTCTCGTTTGCAAAATCATTGAAATAAAGCTCGATGTTTCCTTCTTCGTATTGTTTCACCATTTGGCATTCCTCCATTTTCTTTTCTGGTAAGTGTCATGACTGCTTACACCTATAACGACGAAGGGGGATAGGCAATGTGTAACCCCGTCTTTCAGCCCTTCAGAAAAGTGCGGACTTTGGTTTGGATGTGGCGTCTTCTTTTGTAGATCGTTTTGCGCGAAAGCTTTTGTTTCTTGGCGATTTCGGTGATGTTCAGGCCATCCAGTGCGTCACGCAGGTAGGCATTCTCCTCGGCGGTCAGACAGGCGGAAAGGCGTTGCAGCAAATCCTCCTGCTCCAGCTGGTCTTCAAACGAAACGGCGTTGGGGATTTCCTCCAATTCCGCTTCGGAAAGGTAGGCTTCGCGGCTCGTTTTTTTTTGGTCCTTGCGGATTTGATCCAGGAAGATCCAGTGGATTTTTTGTTTGGCATAGCTGACGAACAGAAAGCTGTTCTCGCTTGCGAGCGCGTCCTTTAGGCAAGTTTCGTACGTGTCAAAAAGGGTGATCAGCCCCAATTGGTAGAAATCGTCGTAGTCGTTGTGGTCCGGATACCGATTGATTTTGTTCAGACAATGATGGATGACACCCGCGTACAGTTCGCTCAATAGGGTGGCGGCTTCATCAGTGCAGATTCTTTTTTTCGTATTCATGGCTTTGCCTCCGTAATGTAGTGGCTGGCGTGATGCAGGGCGTACCCTGGCATGCTCATCACGGCCTCGGCAAGCTTGCTGATGCCCATATTAGCGTTGCGGGTGCATCCGGGTCAAAACGGCAAATCCGGCAATAATTGGGACAAAAGTGATTGGATCGATAAGTTTGACTGTTATTTTTCAATTAACTAAAAAAATGTAAGCGTTGATATTTCGTTCGGCATCAAATTAGTGTATATTTTGAAGGTAAGCATTCCTATTTGGGGGGATTTTATGGAAAACAAGACAGCAAAAAAGTATCGTAAAGAACTGAAGCGACAATCGGAGCGAGCGCTTGATCCTGAGATGTTGGAGACGATCATTTCGCATATGCGTTCCTCATTGGAGGTGTCCTTTGCGCACAAAAGCCAGAAAAAAGAGGAGCCGGAACCATTCTTGGTATTGCTCGATCCGGAAAGCATCCAGTCTTATTTGGAGCGTGCCTGGGCCTTGGACCGTTTTGTGCTGGACAACTCTTTTCTGTACATACTCAGCCTTGATGCGCAGATTCATCGGACGGATTTTCGGACGCTCATCTTTTTCAAAGACGGCCGCCTCATCAAGACGCGCGAAAACAGCAACAGTGTGATGTTCTCCTTGTTTGAACTGATCGGCTTCGATTATGATTTCATTCGGGGCATCTCCACGCGTGTCAACGGCAAAGATTCCCATTGCGTTCCCTATATTTTTGGGAGGTATCGGTTTTTGCCTTTGAACGGTCCGACCCGCAAAAACAGTTCCTGGATCAATCTTTCAAAGGTACTGCACTCTCAGGCGCTGAAAGGGGAAAAAGGAGTGGAAGTCCATTGCGTCAATCAGCATGTTTTCCAGCTTCCGGTGCGTCCGCAATTTTTCACCGAAAAAGTCAAACAGGCCGGCCAGAGTGTCCACCGCCAAGACCACCTGTTGCGCAGCGTTTTAACAAATTTCGATTACGGCGATGGACGGAAAGAAGAACGCGAGCACAATCTGTTGGGCAATGCGCTGCACGCCAATGCCGCTCGCCTTTCCACGATTTCGATGGAGGAATATATCCGGATTTTTCAGTTTTCTTTGGCTGAAACAGCTTTGCGGCATCCTTCGTTGCGTGACAATCCGGTGACTGAGGAGGCGCTACATTTGCTACGGGAGAATCTGTACGGAGATCTGCCCCATCTCAGGAATGCACCGCTCTGATCAGCGATGCCGAGTAATGATTTGTATGATGGGAAAGTAGGCTATCATTTGTGATTCAGGTGGAAGTATTTTACAATGAGTTCAAAGAACAAATCTTCAGTCAAGGGAGGAAACGTTATGGACAAGAGAATCGAAGGTACCTTTGCCAATCAGGAAATGGTGATCGACGAAATCACACACCTGATCAAGCATGAGGGATATGCGCCGGAGCAATTGCTGGTCATCACCCGCAACGGCAAGAGCAACTACATTACGGAAGAGACTGCGGTGCAGGTGATCATAACCGGTGAGGACCGCGAGGAAGATTCTTTGTGGGACAAGATCGTAAAATTTTTTACGGTTGATTTGGACGAAGAAGAGGAAGAAGCGATTTTCGAACGCTACGGCATTGATGAGGATACGTACGAACGGTTTGAGGATGCTTTGGATGACGGCGAGTTGCTGCTGTTGATCGACGATGCCGCTCCGATCAATGATGAACATGCCGAATTTTTGGTTCGCGATGGTATTCTGCCTGACGAAAAAATCGTCCCTGTCGCAGCCGTCACTGCCACGAAACCGGATTGGACCTCCGCCGACAGCGAAGAAGTCGGAGATGTGCCGGCCCATTCCATCGAAGCTGAGAAACAACTGGAAAGCAGCGAAGTTGTTGCGGCTGCTCCTGCGACACAGCCTGCTGATGTGACCGATGATATCACCGGCCAGCCGATCGAAGCGGAAACGGTAGCGGACCCTGCGATGGCGGAAGACAGTCATCGTTTACCGGAGATGCAGTTCGACAAAGATGATTCCCTGCCAGAACTGGAGGAGGAAAAAGAACAATTTTCCAAAGACCCGTTCGGAGGCGACACGGTCGTTGCCGAAGCCGGCGAGGATGCTGATGACATCGAGCCTGATTATGAAGAGACGGACAAACCAAAACCGGCTCTGTGATGGGATTTAAACACCAAGTGCTGCCTCGGAATGAGGCAGCACTTGGTGTTTTTTTTCGTCTATTCTTCGTCGGTTTGGGGCCGCGCACTGAACTCAGCGGCGAAGCCGGTTCGGGGCGGTACCGATGACCGACGATCGATTACCGATTCAAGCAGCCAGTTCGAACATACGTTTTGTTCCTTTTTGTTTTTGCGTGTATAATAGCAAGTGAGATTCGCCGAAAGGAAGTAGAAAATGGATCATACCGAAGAGCAGGCTGAAAAATTGCCTGTCGTAACAAAAATAACTGTTCAGAAAAAACGCAAGGACCGCTTCAATGTCTTCATTGACGGGGAGTACAGCTTTCCGATATCGGAAGCCGTGCTCATCAAGGTCGGCTTGCATAAAGGGATGACGCTCACGAAAGAGCGCAGCGCCGAGATCGAGAAGGAAAATTACGATTACATGGCTTACACGACGGCAGTCAATTATCTGTCCTACAGTCTGCGCAGCGAGAAAGAGGTCCGCAAAAAACTGCACGACGAAGAAATCAGTCCGGACGCGATCGAACGTGCGCTGACGCGGCTGATAGACCAAAAATACGTCAATGACCGCAGCTATGGCGAAAGCTACACGCGCACGGCCGCGAACTTGAACCTGAAGGGACCGCAGCTCATCGCCAACGAACTGAAAGGGAAGGGCTTGTCGGAAGAGGATATCGCCTTTTCCCTGAAACAATATCCGCATGAACTGCAGCTGGAAAATGCCCAATCGATCGCCGAGAAGCAACTCCGCAAACAAAGCCGGGTTTCTTCGCATGAAGCGGCATCAAAAATCCGCCTCCATCTGCATCAGAAAGGCTATCCTTCCGACATCGTTCTGGAAGTCATGGGCGAGATCGAAACGGAAAAAGAGGAAGAGGACGAAATGGCCGCACTGCGCATGCAAGGGGACAAGCTTTGGCGCCGTTATGAGCGAAAAGCAAAAGGCCGTGAGCTGCATCAAAAAGTCAGGTCGGGCCTTTATCAAAAGGGATATCCTGGAGAACTGATCTCCGCCTATATCGAAGAAAAGGAACAGGAAGTAGAATAATGACAAATTCGGAACACGAAAAAATATTCAAAGCAGCCGGCATTGAAATGTGGCCGGCCGAAAAGATAAAAGCTTTCCGTAAGGCGCTATTGGATTGGTACGGAAAAGAGAAACGCGACCTGCCTTGGCGCCGGACGAGCGATCCTTACAGCATTTGGGTGTCGGAAATTATGCTGCAACAGACACGGGTGGACACGGTGATCCCGTATTACCAAAATTTTCTGGATAAATTCCCGGACATCGCAGCGTTGGCGGCTGCTCCTGAAGATGCGATACTGAAAGCTTGGGAAGGACTCGGTTATTATTCCCGGGTCAAGAATATGCAGAAAGCAGCACAACAGATCGTCGCCGAATACGGCGGTGTTTTCCCGGAAGATCCGCAGGAAATTGCGAAACTGAAGGGAATCGGTCCGTATACGGCCGGCGCCGTTTCCAGCATCGCCTTCCAGATCCCGGAGCCGGCAGTCGACGGTAACGTCATGCGTGTCATGAGCCGGTTGTTCGAAATCGATGCCGACATCGCCAAACCAGCCAGCCGGAAAATCTTCGAAGCGATCATACGCGAACTGATCGATCCGGAGCGTCCGGGCGACTTCAACCAAGCCTTGATGGATCTGGGCTCGAGCATCTGCACGCCGCTGAATCCACAGCCTGAAATCAGCCCGGTCAAGGCATTCAATGCCGCCTACAAAAACGGAACGATGCACCTTTATCCGGTCAAGACGAAAGCGAAAAGGCCGGTGCCGATGAACCTGCAGGGTGTCATCCTGCAGAACAAAGAGAAGCAGTTTCTTTTAGAGAAGCGCCCGAACAGCGGTCTGCTGGCGGATTTTTGGACCTTTCCGTTGATCCAGCTCGACCTCGATGCGCTTCCGGAATCGGTGGATACAACCCCAGAACCGGCCAGCATCCAGACGGAATTGCTGGTCGCGGAGGATTTCCCGAAACTGTCGGAAGCAGCGAAGAAGACCGACAAAAAGCTGCCGTCTTTTAACCAGATCGAAGCCCAGCTTTCAGTAGCTGTGGCAGAAAAATACGGCTTGAAGCCTGTCTGGCTGAAGGCGGAAACCGGATCGGTCAATCATGTCTTCAGTCACATCAAATGGCACATCACCGGTTATTACGGACGCGTGTTGACGAACGATGGCAGCCCATTGCCCGAACAATGCCGTTGGGTCAGCGAAAACGATTTTGCCGACTACGCCTTCCCGGTGCCACAGCAAAAAATGTGGCAACAATTCCAGCAACAGACCCGAAAAGAATTTGGTCTATAATGGCTAAAGTTTCGCAATCTATTTCTATTCTATGATATACTGTTCAATGAACTGAAAGTTGAGAGTTCCGCCGAAAAAATTTCCGGCAAGGGCTCAAATAGTTGTAGAAAGTTGGGCACCGTGATGCATAACCCTCGGGAGGGAGAATTCATCACCATAAAGAGTTATAAGCATGACGGCAGCCTGCATCGAACGTGGCGTGACACCATGGTATTAAAAACTAGTGACCAATCCATAATCGGCTGTAATGATCACACCTTAGTAACGGAAGCAGATGGGCGTCGCTGGGTCACCAGAGAGCCTGCATTGTTGTATTACCATAAACATTATTGGTTCAACATCGTCACCATGATCCGCCAAAAGGGTGTCTCCTACTATTGCAATCTGGCATCGCCTTATGTGATTGACCAGGAAGCACTGAAGTACATCGATTATGACCTGGACATTAAAGTTTTTCCTGATGGTGAAAAACGTTTGCTTGATGTAGATGAGTATGAATTGCACCGCAATCGCATGAATTACCCAAAAGAGATCGATCATATCCTGAAAGAGAACGTAAAGATTTTGGTGAGCTGGATCAACGAAGAAAAAGGTCCATTTTCCAAAGAATACGTCGACTTATGGTATGAGCGGTACTGTCAGCTGTCGCATAATCAGCAAAACTCGTGATGAATCCAAATTATAAACAACCAGTCGAGCTTATAGATCGGCTGGTTTTTTATCGGAAATATTGAAAGTGAAATATTGAAAAATCCGATCCGACGAAAAAATACCGTGCAATAATACAACCGTTATATTATGATAATTGTATCTGTAATATAGAGTCAATATTTGAAATATGTAAAAAATATTGGAGGAGTCAGAATGAAAAAAAGGGAAATAGTGCTTGTTTCCATCATGGGTATCCTTACGATTGCCATTGTTCTTTTTGGATATAAATACGCGGCCGGTAAAAAAGAGGCCTTATTGAACGAAGGGGAAAAACAGACGGAAACTGTTTCCGAAGTGGTCTCCTCACAAGAGTCGCCAATCGCTGAGAGCGATACATCCGAAGCTTATGCACAATTCTTGGCCGCTTTTGCTGAGAACAGAAGCAATGCCTCGGTTGTTGATTATCTGCAATATGTTCATCATCATACGAAAGAAGTCAATGTCGCCTTCTTCGGGGATGTCGCATCCGATGCGGTCTGGGCCAAGTCAGCCATCGCCGACATCCAAGCCGATTATCCGCTCGAGAATCTGACGACATCATTCTTCAGCCATCCGTCCGACGGCAGCTCGGTTTATCTGAGCAGCCAGTATGTTCAGGAGATGGTCGCAAGCAGTCCGGATGTGATTTTTTACACCATCCCGACGAAGACCGATCAAGTGGTTGATATCAGTTTGGTCGATTCGACGCAAAACATCTACAAGATTTATGATGAAATCAGAGCTGCCTTGCCTGACGCGTTGATCGTTTTGATGACGCCGGCTCCGTCAGAAGCCAAAGTGGCCGATTGGAATTCACGTTCATTGGATTATCGGAACTATACCAACAATCTGGTTGAACAAAATGCTGTTTTCACCGTTCCTTTATACGATCTGCATGCGGATTTCCTTGCTGAGTTGACGAATCGCGGCGAAACTTTGCCCAACTTGATGGATGCAACCGGTCTGGAATTGAACGAAGCCGGTCAAAAATTTTACGGTGAAATGTTTGCGAACAGCCTGCGGACAAAAATGATCGATACAACAGCCGGTTTGTATGCAGAAGGCGAGAAGCCTGCCTACACACCGATCGCACCAACTTTAGTCGTGCCGGAAGTGCCTGCCGTTGTAATCGAGGAGACAGTCGAGGCAGAAACGGTGTACGAAGAGCCGGTTTATGAAGCGCCCACTTACGTCGCGCCGACTTATCAATATGTCGCACCGGTTACTGATACAACAATAACTCCGATAGTACCAAGTGACGATACTGCTATCGATCAGGGAACAGCTGTAGGAGAAGGTACAACTGAGTAGCGCTAAGATGACATAACCATATTCGGTTCACACGTAATCAACACAAATGAATCACAAAATATCAAGTCTGCATTTACCGGATTGTACGGTAAATACAGACTTTTTTTGGTGCTTTAATCGTTTTTACAGTCACAAAAAAGCAGATAAGTTAACCGTTTTTAATCTGATCTTCACAAAGTTCCGCTTTATGTACAACACAAAAACATTATTGTCCTTACTTCTTAAGACAGTCTTTGAAATATTGATATTATTACGTTTCTGATGTATAATTATGGCATAACCAAATGATGTAAGCGTTTTTATGAAAGGGGTTCTGTGTAGGTCCGAAGCTATGTATTTCACAAATATGCAGGAAAATTTGGAAACCGCCGCACGATAGCCATCCGCATAAAGGCAATTTCATCAGAAAAGAGATTTTTCGGAGGTAATGTCATGTACATACAAGTTGATGAACGGAAACGGACTGACGTTCTATCGACTACTTATTATCAATATAACTTAGATAATTTAGACGATCGACTAGAGCAATTTGTACAGTCGCCTGTTTTTGATAAAAAGTATTCATTTGATGGAGAGTTAGGAGCGCTTTATACTCCGCAACGAACTATTCTGCGGCTATGGGCTCCGACTGCGCTCAGCGTAGAAGTAATCGTTTATGAAAGTCTGTATCGCAAAGAGAAGAAAAGACACACGATGGGGAATGGTGGAAGAGGGACTCACGAACTCATTATGATTGGGGACTATGTGGGCACTGCCTACAAATATGCCATTACTTTTCCGGATGGCAAAGTTGTTGAGACAGTCGATCCCTATAGCTACGCGACGACCGCAAACGGAGAACGCTCCGTCATTATGGATGCAGTAAACACGAATCCAAAAAGATGGGGAGCCCGATTGGAGCCGATCGCTTCACCAGTCGACGCCATTATTTATGAATTACATATTCGTGACTTCACGATTTCCCCAACAAGCGGGATTGCAAATAAAGGCAAATTCCTTGGAGTGGTCGAGCAAGGTACCTTGTCTGCGGATGGCGACAAGACCGGGCTGGATTACCTTAAAGAACTTGGCGTAACGCATGTCCAGTTTTTGCCGATGGCCGATTTTTCCACAGTTAATGAGTTGAAACCGTTGGAACAATACAACTGGGGCTATGATCCGCAGAACTTCAATGTTCCGGAAGGATCCTATGCCACCAATCCCTACCAACCGGAAGTTCGGATCATGGAAATGAAGGAAATGATCCAAGGCTTGCACGATGCGGGAATCCGTGTCATCATGGACGTCGTTTACAATCACGTTTTTTTACCGAAACTGCATGCTTTGGAAAATACTGTGCCAGGTTATTATTTCCGAAAAAATGCTGATGGAACGCTCTCCAATGGGACTGGTGTCGGTAACGATACCGCCTCGGAGCGTTATATGATGCGCAAATACATTATCGACAGCATCACATATTGGGCGAAGAACTTCCATATGGACGGATTCCGCTTTGATCTTATGGGAATCCATGATATCGAAACGATGAATGAAATCCGTGTCGCTTTGGATGCGATCGATCCTTCCATCATCATGCTCGGTGAAGGGTGGATTCTGAACACCAATCTGCCTCCTTCCGAAAAGGCTGTCCAACAAAATGCGGACCGAATGCCCGGTGTGGCTCATTTCAATGATGCGTTGCGCGAGGCTATCAAAGGTTCCGACTTCAACAGCGGGAACGATACCGGGTTTGTCACCGGCAAACCGTTCATGGAAGGTTGGGTAGCTACCAATCTGCAGGGCGGAGCGTATTATCCCGCTAGTCGCGGCAACTACAAGACTCCGGCTCAGATAGTGCAATATGTGGAGGCGCACGACAATCTGACGCTTTATGACAAATTGAAGATTTCGATGCCGTGGGATGAGGAGGATTCCCGTGTGCGGCGTCACCTTTTGGCAAGCAGCTTCGTTTTGCTGAGCCAAGGCATTCCGTTCCTCCATGCAGGGCAAGAGTTTTTGCGCACAAAGAACGGGCTTGAGAACAGCTACAATGCGCCGGATTCGATCAACCGCATGGATTGGCACCGCCGTTTCGAGATGAAACAAGCTGTGGATTATATGAAAGGCCTGATTGCATTGCGCAAACGGGAGCCGTTATTCCGCTTGCGGACCATCGATGAAGTCAAGGGACACATGAATATACTGAAAGCAGATTATCAGATTGTTGTCTACCAGTTGGAGGACCAAGAAAAGTTATACTACGTCATCTTCAATGGCCAGACGAATGCCATCGATTTTGATATTGAAGCTGGGGACTATCGAGTGTTGATCGAAGACGGCAAAGCGAACTTGGATGAACCGAGAATAGTCGAAGGACTATCCCGCATCCGGGTGGAATACCTTTCCGTTACAGTGCTTGTAAAGAATAAATGATGGTAGTCCGGGCGGTCGTCTCACTTGAGGCGACCGTTTTTTGGTATGAAAAGAACGGTCCGGTGCTGTCCTCCGGCTTAGGGAGGGTTAGCCGGAGTTTGGCGGCCGAAACCGCGCCTAACTCCGGCCGCGAGATGCTGGCCGGAGAAGATTACCCGATTCCGCGGTGAACTCCGGCCAAGGACTGGCCCACCGGAGTTAGTGTACAGGCGACCAACTGATCACTGTTCTAGGCATCGTTTTTCATTCGGTCTGATGCAAGATTGTCACATCCTAGCGCATTTTTTGGTACAATGAACAGAGAATGATGTTGCTGATAATGATGAAGTGGGGTATTCAGATGATAAAAATGATAGCGATCGATATCGATGGCACGTTGGTCAATGAACAGAAAGTAATGACGCAAAAAGTAAAAGAGACGATCCAAGAGGCAATGCGCCGCGGCATCAAAATCGTACTTTGCACAGGCCGGCCGCCTGCGGGCATCAAACCGTATGCCGATGAGTTGGGCTTTGGGGAACATGAGGACTATATCATTGCACAGAATGGCGCCTACATTCTGCGTGCAGACACGGACGAAACAGTCTACAAAAAAACGTTGTCGCGTGCTGAAGTGCAGGAAATTTACGAGTTCGGAAAAGGTTTTTCCGCCGGGACGCTATTAGTGGGTGAGCATCATTATTACAGCTTGGAAGATGAAGTGACGGAATCGATGCAAAAGGATGCCACCCTCGTCAACATGGCTATCAGTGTATTGGATCCCACAGCGGTAAGTGAAGAGATGGGTTTGATGAAGATCCTTTACATCGGCGAACCGAATGAGGTGGATGTCATCGATTCGGCCATTCCCGACAAGATGCGTGATGACTTCTATATCGTCCGTAGCCAGGATTTCCTTATGGAAGTAATGGAGAAGAGCTCGAATAAAGGCACCGCGTTGACTAAATTGGCAGATCATTTGGGTATCACGATGGAGGAAGTAATGGCGCTGGGCGACGGCGAGAACGATTATGAAATGATCCAAGTTGCCGGTCTGGGTGTCGTGATGTCGAACGGAACCGATAATCTTAAGAGCATTGCCAATGAAATCACCTTATCCAACGAAGAAGACGGCGTGGCCCATGCCATCGAGAAGTGGGCTTTCCAAAGCTAGATGAATGCAAAAAAAGGGGCTGTTTCAAAACTAGAAAATGCCATTCTAGTTTTGAAACACCCTTTTGATTTTAAATGGTAATGGAATTGATGCTCAGAAATAACCCGTCAAAACTAACTTGGCGGGGAAAATCAGTTGAAATTACAGTCAGAAAACCCGCCAAAACTACTTTTGCGGGGAAAACCGCCCACAAACCATACGAGATTCCCCGCCAAAACCATTTTGGCGGGGAATTCCGCCGTGAACTCGAACCCAGGATCAAATCTCTATGCCACTAAAACACAAATAAGAGAAGAGCGGTCTCATTATGAGCCCGCCCCTTGTATTATTAGTGGATGATGTCTTCGATATTATTGATGTTCTTGGATATATTGCCCGGGGTCGCTTTGTAGCTGCGGACCAATTTGTTGAAATGGACCAGATCGTCTTCGTAGGCCAGGATGGCACTCATCAGATGGATGATGCCGTAGCTTTCGGAACTGCTGTATTTGCCGAAATCACTTTCTTCTTGGGCACGCTGGAAAAAGACGTCCATCATTTCATGGCGTTGGGCCTTATCGGCTTCAAAAAAATTGACTTGATTGGCCCGAACGCGACCGCTGAATTTCAGCATGATCTGTTCATGCCCGCTCATCAAGGTTTCCAGGCGTTCGCGGATCATGATGCGCATTTCGGCGGGGAACTGATAGAAAACATTTTCGTAATCGTGCAGGACTTCCAGAACGTGGAAGGCGGAGCGGGTCGTTTGGATCATTTTGCGGTAGACGACCAGCATCTTTTTGTTCTGATACTTGTTTTGCTTGTTGAACAGACCGCTTTCAGTCAAATATTGATAGAGATTGTCCATTTTTTTGAGCTGCGTGCGCGCCCATTTCAGATCGTTGTTCATGATAGAATATTCGGTGTTCTTGCGCAAACCAGCGCGGATCCAAATCAGAAACTCGGTAGTGGCATAGTCCACAGTATGGTACAAACGTTCATCGTATCGCGGAGGAGCAACGAATGTATTGACCAAAAAGGCAATGATGACGCCGACGAATGTTTCCAATACGCGATAGGTTGCACTTAACAACAAGTTGTCATCCGTGCCGACCATGATGACGATCAATGTCACAATCGACAATCCAATCACGTCTTCGAACTTGAGGGCATTCAGGATGGCGATCAACAGCATAACCGATATGCCGAGGAGGTAAATGTTGTATCCCAATGTCATGA
The DNA here is from genome assembly GCF_003051085.1 of Trichococcus patagoniensis. Taxonomy (GTDB): domain Bacteria; phylum Bacillota; class Bacilli; order Lactobacillales; family Aerococcaceae; genus Trichococcus; species Trichococcus patagoniensis. The sequence continues at coordinate 204,398 of NZ_QAOM01000002.1, forward strand.
CGACAAAGACAGCAACCAAACCGCCGATTGTATTCGCCATGATCCGGTTCTTCAGGTTCGCGTAGGACCGGCCAAGGGAAGGCTGGGTGGAATAGATAGCTGCGATGCCGGCGATGACGCCTCCGCCTTCGAATCCGAAGTATTGGGCGACGATCATTGATAATGCGACGGCGAGACCCGTTTTAAAGGTGCGGGCGCCAAGTTTCATAAGTTTCAGCTCCATGTCAATAATTTGTGTAGATGACTAATAATAGCTATTCAAGTTAAGGATATACCAATCCGGAGCCGGTGTAAAGATTGGATGAAAGTATCCTAAGTCAAGTGTTGCCTTGCATCCGCTATCATCAGCGGCGAGATAACAAAAAGTAAGCATTTTTTGTGAATGTTAGAGGCTTATGTATTGCTATTTTCGGCAAATCGATATATGATGAACTCAGCTAAATGTAAATTATAATGACTATCATATACAAGTGATTCCATAAGAGGGGGGATACACCATGCACCGTACAGTCGTAAATGATTCAATCGAAAAAATGAAAAATGCAAATATCCGAATTACACCGCAACGTTACGCGATTTTGGAATATTTGGTCGAGTCCAAGATGCATCCGACAGCGGATGACATCTACAAAGCGTTGGCCGATCGCTTTCCGAACATGAGCGCAGCCACTGTTTACAACAATTTGAGACTTTTTGTAAAAATTGGTTTTGTGAAGGAATTGGCTTATGGAGATGCTTCAAGCCGATTTGACTTCAGCAATACGCAACATTACCATGCCATCTGCGAAAGTTGCGGAAAAATCGTCGATCTCTATTATCCGGTATTGGATGATGTGGAGATGGTCGCCGAGAATTTGACTGGTTTCCAAGTCAGCCATCACCGCATGGAAGTCTACGGCATCTGTCCTGAGTGTCAGGAAAAAGGGGTCCAAAAAGAGGACATCGATGACGGAGCCGAAGCTGCCGGGCATCATCACCACCAGCATTAATTAGTATGAACTCTTCCTCCAATTTTGCGAGGGAGAGTTTTTTTGTTCCCGAAAGAAGGCGGACTGCATGGAAATTAAATTTCTGCTCAGAGATTCCCCGTCAAAGTCTTGTTGGCGGGGGAAAACAGTTCAAATCACGGTCAGAAAACCCGCCAAAGCAACCTTCGCGGGGAAAAACGCCCGCGGGCAACTAGAAATTCCCCGCCAAAACCATTTTGGCGGGGAAATCCACCACGAATCCGAACCACATAAGAGACGATTCTGTAACCAAACCAAAACGAAGAGGAATGTCCCATTTCGGGACATTCCTCTTCGTTTTGGTTAGATTCAGTTCTCTTTCGGTTTGCTCATAGCGATGGATTTTTCGATGGTTGTTTGGACTGCCGAAATGACAGCGGATCGGAATCCGTTTTTTTCCAATTCCGCAACGGCTTCGATCGTCGTTCCTCCAGGGGAGCAGACCATGTCTTTCAGTTCGCCGGGATGTTTGCCTGTTTCCAGCACCATTTTTGCGGAACCAAGTACTGCCTGTGCCGCAAATTTGTAGGCTTGTTGGCGAGGCATGCCGCCGCGGACGGCCCCGTCCGCCAGTGATTCGATGAACATGAAGACCAAGGCCGGGGATGAACCGCTGACGCCTGTCACCGCATCCATCATGTATTCCGCAACCATTTCGCTGCGACCAAAACTGTCAAAGATGTTTTTGACATCCGTCAGCTCGGCGACGTTCACTACTTCATTGGCGCAGATGCCGGTCATGCCTTCGCCGACCAACGCAGGCGTATTCGGCATGGCGCGCACTACTTTCACTTTGCGGCCGAAGCGTTCTTCGATGTCACTTAAGCTTTTTCCGGCTGCGATCGTAACGACGACGACATTTTCTTTGATGGCTGTTTTGATTTCGTCGATGACGACATTGTAGATATTCGGTTTGACGGCCAAGAAGAGGATATCCGATTCGGCTGCCACCTGTCTGTTGTCGGCCGCGATGCGGATGCTGTGTTGTTCCTTCAAGGCTTTCAGGCTTTCGTTGTCTTGGCTGGATACGATGACCTGGTTAGGGGCAACAAGTGCAGAACCGACAAGACCGCCGATGATGGCTCCGCCCATGTTCCCGCTGCCGATGAATCCGATTGTTTTTTTCATAAGTGAGGGCTCCTTTTGGATGATGAGTAAGTTAGTTTGATTGCTTTAACTACATCATTATACCAAGTAAATGGGGAAACCGTACATAAAATGATGAAGCGCTCCAACGTACGGGTATCTAACGCGAATTGTCATGGCTCTTGCGATTTCAATCGCTTAGAGACATGATACACTTGGGCGCTTGCGCCCACAGTGCATCCTATGTGTCCATAAATTTGTTTTTGTTAACCCTTTTCGGTAAGCTTAGGGTAGTTATTATTACAATCAATAATGATGGCTAGCTGCACGGGTTAGCCCTTCGGAAATTAGATAAATCGCACCTATTGCGCTCTACGATGCTCAGTCGGTACGATTTCCTAAATTTCTTTCAGGGCTGAATGAACCCGTTCCGCTTTTCTCATCATAAAAGTGAGGTTTTTGATATGGGGAATGTGCGTGAGTGGTGGCACGGTTTGATTGTGTATCAAGTGTATCCGATGAGTTTCCAGGATTCCAACGGGGATGGTGTCGGGGACATCCGCGGCGTCATCAACAGGTTGAATTATATTCAAAATTTGGGCGTCAATATGATTTGGCTGAATCCGATCTTCAAATCGCCAAAAGTCGATAATGGGTATGATATTTCCGACTTTCTCGAAATCGATCCGATTTTCGGGACGATGGCGGAGGTTGAAGAGTTGATCCTTGAGGCGCACAAACGCGGCATCAAAGTCATCTTCGATTTTGTGATGAATCATACCTCGGAACAGCATCCTTGGTTCCAAGAGGCCTTAAAGGGGAAAGGCAATCCGTACCGCGATTATTATATCTGGGCGGACGGCAAAAACGGCGGGAAAGATTTGCCGAACAATTGGGAATCCTTTTTCACCGGAACTGTGTGGGAAAAGGAACCATCGGGTGACCAATACTATTTCCATCTGTTTGCGAAGGAAATGCCTGATCTGAATTGGGCCAATCCGGAAGTGCGGCGCGCGATGGTCGATATCGCCTTTTTTTGGCTCGATAAAGGGGTCGATGGTTTCCGTTTGGATGCGTTCATCCATCTGCAAAAGGAAGATGGCTTTCCGGATGTGGAAGGGCTGGATGAAGGGGAAATCGGACTGGCTGAAAACTATTATGCCAATTTGCCAAAAATCAATGAATACATGAAATTCTTTACCTCGACTTTGCGGGAACGTTATCCGGACACGTTCATCGTCGGGGAAGCAGCCTCGGCCACCGTCGAGCTGGCGCGTTCCTATACGGATCCCGTTGACGGCGGCTGCGACACGGTCATCACTTTCCGTTATTTCACGATGGATGAAAAGTCGAAAGACCCGCGCCTTTCCTCCAATATGCAGAAGACGAAGCTGCTGTACGGCGCCTTCAAGAAAAATTTGCAGGAGTGGCAGCAAGTGATGGCGGATGTCGGCGGTCCGACGCTCTATTGGAACAACCATGATATGGCTCGGGTCGTTTCCCGGATTGGCGACGACACTATCCACCGCGATAACAGCGCGAAAATGCTGGCGGCGCTGATGTATCTTCAGAAGGGCATCCCCTTCATCCTCAACGGGGAAGAGCTTGGGATGAAGAACCTTTTCCTGAATGACATCAAAAATTTCCATTCGCCGGAAGCACAAACGTTCTACAAGGATGCCTTGGCATTGGGGTACAGCGAAGAGGCTGTTCTCTACAATCTGCGGGAAAGTTCCAAAGACGCCAGCCGGGGTGCGATGCAATGGGATCAGTCGGCTTTTGCCGGTTTTTCGACGGTTGGCCCGTGGAGCGGCGTAAACGTCGAACCGGAATACAACGTAGCGGCAGAAGAAGCAGCTTTCGACAGTATCCTGCATTTTTACCGAAAAGTATTGGATCTGAAGAAGACGGATCTGTTCATCGATGGGGACTATCAGCTCTGGGATACGCACGATGACTTCTTTGTCTATGAGCGCGTGATGGACAAAAAAGTCGGTTTGGTCATCTGCAACGTCACGGATCAAACACGCGAATTCGTACTGCACCCGCTGGAACAGCACGGTTACCGCCAGATTCTGTTGCAGAATGAAGGGAATAGCACAGAAGGGGAAACGTTGCACCTGGCGCCTTACGGTGTGGCAATTTTCCAGACCGATTACAATAGTTAAACTAGTCAAGGGGGATCCTTATGGCAAAAGACACGCTTTTGAACTTACGAAATGAAATCATTTATTGCATTTACGTGCGTAACCATACGCCTGAAGGGACCTTTGCTGCCATCATCCCGGATCTGCAACGGATCCGCGGGCTGGGTGCGGACATCATCTGGTTTATGCCGATCCATCCCATCGGAGAAACGAAGCGCAAAGGGGTGGAAGGCAGTCCCTATGCCATCAAAGACTATCGCGCCGTCAATCCTGCCTACGGAACGATGGACGACTTCAAAGCGCTGGCCGCCGCAATCCGTGAATTGGGCATGAAGGTGATGATCGATGTTGTGTATAACCACACTTCGCCGGATTCACAGCTTGTTGAACAGCATCCGGAGTGGTTCTATCGCCGACCGAACGGCGAAATGGGAAATAAAGTTGGCGAGTGGTATGACATCGTCGACTTGGACTACAGCCATCGGGAATTGTGGGATTATCAGATTGAAACGTTGAAGCAGTGGGCTTCGATTGTTGACGGCTTCCGTTGCGATGTGGCCAGTCTCGTGCCTTTGGAATTTTGGATGCGGGCCAGAAAAGAAGTCGCGGAAGTCAAAGAAGGCGTCATCTGGTTGGCCGAGTCGGTCCATCCGACTTTTCTGCGGATGAATCGGGACCGCGGCAATATCGGCCACTCCGACAGCGAACTGTATGAAGCGTTCGATATCACCTACGACTATGATGTGCACGATTTCCAACAGGCTTACTTCTGGGGCGAAATCAGCCTAAAAAATTATCTGGATGTCCTTCTGTTCCAGGACGGCATCTACCCCGTGAATTACGTCAAACTGCGTTTCCTGGAGAACCACGATCATCCGCGCATCCGCTCGAAAATCGAAGAACTCGGCAGGCTGCGGAATTGGACGGCCTTTGCCTATTTCCAGAAAGGGACCCTGCTGCTCTTCGGCGGACAGGAGACCGCGACAGCGCATCTGCCGGATCTGTTCGAAAAGGATCCGATTTTATGGAACCATGAGGAGGATCTGACGCCTTTGCTGCAGCGACTGCAACGCTTCAAAAGGGAGGCGGCAGTTCGGGAAGGAAGTTATGACCTGACGGCAGCCGCCGGTTCGGAGACGGTCATCGGCTATTACCGGTTTGGGAATGAAAGGCTGACGGGTATTTTCTGTCTGGACGGGAAAGCGGCCAAGGTTGCCGTCGATTTGCCTGACGGTGGGTACCGGAATCTGCTGGATGACCAGGAGTATCAAATCAGTGAAGGCATGCTGGAGACACGAAGTTTGCCGATAGTGTTCAAGAGCTACGGCGAAGCGCTGCTGACCGAAGTCTGAGCGCGCAGGAAAAAGGTTTGGAATAAAATGAAAACATTGTAGTGTTAATCGTGATTGCGCTTGCAACACAGTGGTCGGAATTGGGATAATAGAGTCATCAAAACAATCATTCTTATGCAGGCTTCGAAAAGGAGCGGCATCTGATCTCGGAAAGAGGGAATGTTCATGAAAAGACTGTTTGATATCGATCCATGGAAAATAAAGACGGCTGTATTGGATAAAGAAGAGAAGCGGCTGCAGGAAAGCCTGACCGCGATCGGCAACGGGTATATGGGGATGCGCGGTAATTTTGAGGAAGGCTACTCAGGCGATACCCATGAAGGGACCTACTTGGCGGGTGTTTGGTATCCCGACAAAACGCGTGTGGGCTGGTGGAAGAACGGCTACCCGGAATATTTCGGGAAAGTCATCAACGCCATGAATTTCATTGCTGTCGGCATCCTCATCGATGGCGAACCGCTTGATTTGGCGAAGCAACCTGTCGCGGATTTCCACATGGAATTGGACATGCATCGCGGCGTATTGAACCGCAGTTTCGTTTGGAAAAGTGAGGGTGATGCTGCGGAAATCAAGTTCACTTTTGAACGCTTTGTCAGCATCTCACAGAAGGAGCTATGCCTCGTGCGGGTCACGGCAGAAGTGCTGAAAGGTTCCGCTGATCTGGAATTCCATCCGCGTCTGGACGGGAACGTCACGAATGAGGATGCGAATTACGAGGAAATGTTCTGGGAAGAAGCGGGGCGTACCTTGGATGCGCCTGTCAGCCTGAGTGCCAAAACGATTCCGAATCCGTTCGGGATCGACCAGTTCACGGTCACTGCAGCGATGAGCAACCGTATTTCCGGCTTGGGACAAACCGGCAGCAACGAAAGCGGCCTTTTAGTAGAAGAAACTTTTTCCGGACTCGTTTGCGCGGGCGAAAAGGTCGTTTTGGACAAGTATGTCGCTGTCATCACCAGCCGGGACATTCCGGATGCTGAGCAGGCGTTCATCGCCAAAAAGATGGCCAGTGAAGCAACTGGGGAAGGCTACGATACGCTACTCGCTACGCATGAAGGTGCTTGGGAAGCGAGATGGGCGAAAGCGGACGTAAAAATAATGGGCGAAGACGAAGCGCAGCAAGGGATCCGTTTCAACCTTTTCCAATTGTTTTCTACCTATTATGGAGAAGATGAACGCTTGAACATCGGTCCGAAAGGCTTCACCGGCGAGAAATACGGCGGCGCCACCTATTGGGATACGGAGGCATACATGGTGCCGATGTACCTTTCCGTGGCCGATTCGAAAGTCACCCGCCAGTTGTTGCGCTACCGGCATCAGCAGTTGCCGGGTGCTTTCCACAACGCACGCCAGCAGGGTCTGAAAGGCGCTTTGTATCCGATGGTGACCTTCAACGGAATCGAATGCCACAACGAATGGGAAATCACTTTTGAAGAAATCCACCGCAACGGGGCGATCGCGCATGCCATCTACAATTACACGAACTATACGGGGGATGAAAGCTACCTCGTGGAAACGGGAATCGATGTCCTCGTCGGTATTTCCCGTTTCTGGGCAGATCGGGTCCATTTTTCCAAACGCAATCAAAAATACATGATCCATGGCGTGACTGGCCCGAATGAGTACGAAAACAACGTAAGCAACAATTACCACACCAATAATATGGCGACCTGGACGCTGCAGTACACGCTGGACGCACTCAAAAAAGTGTCCCCCGAGAAATGGGCAGAGCATGGCCTGACGGAAACGGAAACGGGCCACTGGAAAGATATCATTGACCGGATGTATTATCCGTATGATGAAGAACTCGGCGTATTCGTCCAGCATGACACGTTCCTTGATAAAGACCTTCGTCCTGCCGATACTTTGGATCCGAGCGAAAGGCCTTTGAATCAGCACTGGTCATGGGATAAGATACTCCGATCCCCATTCATCAAACAGTCCGATGTGCTGCAGAGCATCTATTTCCTGAATGATCGGTACAGCATGAAAGAAAAGAGACGCAACTTTGATTTCTATGAGCCGATGACTGTTCACGAATCATCCTTATCGCCTTCCGTTCATGCCGTTCTGGCTGCGGAACTCGGAAAAGAAGAAAAAGCGGTCGAATTGTATGCGCGCACCGCAAGGCTCGATCTGGACAACTACAACAATGATACGGATGACGGGCTCCACATCACTTCGATGAGCGGTGCCTGGTTGGCTATCGTCCAAGGATTCGCTGGAATGCGCGTGAAAGAGGGCGTCCTGCATTTCAAACCATTCGTCCCCAAAAGTTGGCAAGGCTATGATTTCAAAATCAATTTCCGCGGCAGCTTGCTTGATGTGGAAGTGAATGAGGGAAAAGTTACCCTTACCGTTGAGGAAGGACCGCAGCTTGCTGTTTATTTGTATGATGAATTGGTGCAGGTAAATGATGCCGTCGTCGTCGAGATGAAGGCATGATGGGATTGGGGGCTGCTGGGAGGCGGCCCTAAAATTTTTCTGAAGCAGGAGCTGAGAATACAGTCATACAATCGCTCGGAAACTTGGAGGAATACACAAAAAAGATTCAAATAATGGTTACTTGCAATAGTAAATTCCAGTTTGTAAAACTAAATTCCACACCGGACCGGGTGAAAAGAGAAATAGACAAAAAATGAAGACCCAAAAGGG
>NZ_QAOM01000003.1 GCF_003051085.1 Trichococcus patagoniensis
TTTTTGTTGGTTTTTTCTCCAAATCAATCATACAAAAAATTTGGGGTTGTTTGTATTTTTATGCCCTGAGGGGCGTGAAAAGTTGTAAAGTGGTGTTTATATATCAAAAGAAACTAGAAAATATATTGGCATTTTCTAGTTTCTTTTGATAAAAAAAGCACTTTTTTTGATGAAAAAATGCCCTTCCGAAGATCATGCGATCTTCGGAAGAACCTTGAGCTAGACTAGGGAAGCCAGAAGCAATCCCATCATCATAACACTCTATTTCATCTAAAAGTGAACGTTTCATCTTTATACGATTGAATTATACTAATTCAATGATAACCATTGGTGCAGCATCGCCACGACGAGGTTCTGTCTTCAAGATACGTGTGTATCCGCCTTGACGTTCTGCATAGCGAGGTGCGATATCACTGAACAATTTTTGCAAAGCTGATTGAACAACGATTTTGTCATCTTCCTCACGTACAGCTGCTACTTCGTTACGAACGTATGCTGCAGCTAAACGACGAGCAGATAAATCTCCACGTTTGCCTAAAGTAATCATCTTTTCAGTAGTTGAACGAATTTCTTTAGCACGAGCTTCAGTTGTAACGATGCGTTCGTTGATTAGTAAGTCAGTAGTCAAATCGCGAAGCATTGCTTTTCTTTGAGCGCTTGTGCGTCCTAATTTACGGTAAGCCATCCTAGGTTTTCCTCCTTTGTACAGTACTAGTCGTCTTGACGCAAGCCTAGATTAAGATCACTCAGCTTATTTTTCACTTCTTCAAGTGATTTGCGTCCCAGATTACGTACTTTGATCATCTCTGCTTCAGACTTGTCTGTCAATTCTTGGACTGTGTTGATGCCTGCGCGTTTCAAACAGTTATAAGAACGTACGGATAAATCCAATTCTTCGATAGTCATTTCCAGCATTTTCTCTTTATGTGTTTCTTCTTTTTCAACCATTATCTCAGCTTTACGAGCTTCATCGGTCAGATTAACAAAAATATTCAAATGTTCCGTTAAAATTTTGGCAGCCAAGCTGACTGCTTCTTCCGGGCTGATGGAACCATCTGTCCAGACATCCAACGTTAATTTATCATAAATATTTTTTTGTCCGATACGAGTGTTTTCAACTTGATAATTTACTTTGCTGATTGGAGTATAGATGGAGTCGACTGGCAAAACACCGATCGGCATATCTTCCGTTTTGTTATATTCAGAACGAACATAACCACGGCCATTTTTTACATCCAAGCGAACATGAAAATGTGCTCCCTCTGAAACTGTACATATATATAAATCAGGGTTTAAGATTTCCACATCGCTGTCATGGGTAATATCCGCAGCAGTCACGACTGCTGGACCTTTTACGTCAATCTCGATTGTTTTGTCTTCGTCCGTATACAATTTCAAAGCTAATTTTTTGATGTTCAGAATGATTTGGGTAACATCCTCGACAACACCATCAATCGTTGAAAATTCGTGTAGAACACCATCGATTTGGATAGTTGTTACAGCTGTACCAGGAAGTGAAGATAATAGAATTCGACGTAATGAGTTCCCAAGTGTTGTTCCATAACCGCGTTCTAGTGGTTCTACAACGAATTTACCGAATTTGGCATCTTCGCTGATCTCAATCGTTTCAATTCTTGGTTTTTCAATTTCGATCATTTATCAATTTACCCCTTTCAAAACGTGAAGTTCATGTTAGTGAGTCCATTGCGTTTCGTTACATATCAGTACAATTCTCAATTAAACACGACGACGTTTTGGTGGACGGCATCCATTATGAGGAACGGGCGTTACGTCGCGGATTGCGGTAACTTCCAAACCTGCTGCTTGTAATGAACGAATGGCAGCTTCACGTCCAGAACCAGGACCTTTAACAGCTACTTCAACTGTTTTCATGCCATTTTCCATAGAAACTTTAGCTGCTGCTTCTGCAGCCATTTGTGCAGCATAAGGAGTAGATTTACGAGAACCTCTGAATCCTAATGAACCTGCTGATGACCATGAAATAGCATTTCCATGAACATCTGTAATCATAACAATAGTATTATTAAAAGTTGAACGGATATGTGCTATACCAGATTCAACATTCTTTTTTACGCGGCGTTTGCGAGCTACTTTTTTAGCCATGAAGTTTTGACCTCCTTCACTTAATTATTATTTTTTCTTGCCAGTGACTGCTTTAGCTGGGCCTTTACGAGTGCGTGCGTTGTTCTTAGTGTTTTGTCCGCGAACAGGCAAACCACGACGGTGACGCATTCCTCTGTAAGATCCAATTTCAATCAATCGTTTAATATTTAGGTTAACTTCACGACGAAGGTCACCTTCAACCTTTAATTTATCCACTTCAATACGGATACGGTCTAATTCATCATTCGTTAAATCACGAACGCGAGTATCTTCTGAAACCTCAGCTGCTGCTAAAACTTTTTGAGCTGTGTTTAATCCGATACCAAAAATATAAGTTAATGAAATAACTACACGTTTGTCACGCGGAACATCTACTCCTGCGATACGAGCCATTTATAGGCACCTCCTTGTTATTATCCTTGGCGTTGTTTGTGTTTGGGATTTTCGCAAATCACCATAACACGACCATTGCGGCGAATGACTTTGCATTTTTCGCAAATGGGTTTTACTGATGCTCTAACTTTCATTTAAATTCCCTCCTATTTAGTGATGGAGTGCAATTATTTAAAGCGGTAAGTAATGCGTCCACGAGTAAGATCGTACGGTGATAATTCTACCGTAACTTTATCGCCTGGCAAAATGCGGATGTAATGCATTCTAATTTTACCAGATACGTGAGCTAATACTATGTGACCATTTTCAAGTTCGACTTTAAACATTGCATTGGGCAAAGTTTCAACGACAACTCCTTCGATCTCAATTACATCGTCTTTCGCCACGCCTGCTAACCTCCTAACATTCTGTTGAGCTGATTAATCTTATGTCTTGGCAATTTTTACTCTAACTGCTAGATTATACCATAGCAAGTATCAATTGAAAAGAAATTTTCGATTAATTTCAAATGACAGTTGCAACTATTCTATAATCTTTTGGATTTCGGAAAACAAGTTGTCGATGCCGATTTGGCCATCCACATTATGTACCAATCCTTTTTCGCTGTAAAATGCAATGATTGGTTTAGACTGTTCTAGATTAATCTGAATGCGATTTTCTACGGTTTCAGGCTTGTCATCTTCACGTTGATAGAATTCGTGTCCACCACAGCGATCGCATGTTCCTTCCACTTTGGGAGGATTGTTCTCTTTGTGGTAAGTCGCTCCGCAAGAGCGGCAAATGATTCTACCCGTTAGACGTTGCATCAAAACTTCAGGGTTCACATCAATGTTAATAACAGCATCGATTTTTTTGTCGAGTTCATCCATGATAGCTTCTAGAGCTTTTGCTTGTACGAGGGTTCTTGGAAAACCATCCAACAAAAAGCCTTTTTCAGTATCAGATTCTGCTAATCTCTCTTTAACGATTCCGTTTGTAACTTCATCTGGAACAAGTTCGCCTTTATCCATATATGATTTTGCTTCCAGGCCCAACGCTGTCTCATTTTTCATGGCAGCTCGGAACATGTCCCCTGTAGAGATATGCGGAATATTATATTTCGCGATGATCTTTTCAGCCTGTGTTCCTTTTCCAGCACCGGGAAGACCCATAATAATTAGGTTCATCATTTTACTGCCTCCTAAAGATGTAAGAATATGTGACGAGGAAATCACTTCCTCCCCACAAACTTACTATTGAATAAATCCTTGGTAATTACGTTTAACCATTCGACCTTCAATTTGTCTTGCCGTTTCCAATGCAGTACCAACTACAATCAGAAGACTTGTACCGCCAAGGGCGAGCGAGTCCGGCAAATCCCACAAACCTGAGGCAATGATTGGCAATAGCGCAATCAGTCCAAGAAATAGCGCGCCGACCGTACTTAATCGCATAATCATGCCGGAAATGTAATCTTCTGTCCCTTTACCCGGGCGTACACTTGGAATATAGCCGCCTTGCTTTTGCAAGTTCTCTGCCATCTTTTCAGGATTAATCTGAATGAAGGCATAGAAGTAAGTGAAGACAACGATCAATACCGTATAGATTGTTGCGCCGATGGGTTCACGGTAATTAAAGATGGTTGACAAAATTTGATACCAGCTAGCTTCACTTTGACTTGCCGCGAAAAACCCAAGGATCGTCTGCGGTGTCATCATGAAAGAACTGGCAAAGATGACTGGAATGACTCCAGCTGAATTGATTTTTAAAGGCAAATGCGCGGATTGATTCGATCCGGAAGCACGCTTGGAATACTGAATGGGGATTTTACGTTCAGCTTGTTGAACGTACACAACGAGTATGACCACCAATAATATTGCTGACAATAGCGCAACCGAGAACAAAATGTTGTTCATCAAATCGGATCCTGCATCAACGAAACGATCATTGTAATAAGTGTAAAGATCTGTAGGGATTCTTGCGATGATACCTGAGAAGATGATCAGCGACGTTCCGTTTCCGATACCGTGCATTGAAATGGATTCTCCGATAAAAACAACAAGCATCGAACCTGCCGTCATCACTAACGCGATGACCATGTAGGTCGTCATGCCCGGATCGTTCACCAATCCCAAAGCTGAGAGCTGGTTGAAACCGATCGAAAGACCGACGGATTGCACAAATGCCAAAATGACAGTTAAGTACCTTGTAACTTGATTTAATTTTCTTCTACCTACTTCACCCTGTTTGGACCATTCCACAAATTTCGGAACAATGTCCATTTGTAACAATTGAACGACAATAGAAGAAGTGATGTATGGCGAGACACCCATTGCGAAAATGGAATACTGACTCAGTGCTCCACCTCCGAATGTGTTCAACAGGCTGAATAAGCCCGTCGATGCCAAGTTTGTGATGGCACCCGCATCAACACCCGGTACAGTAATATGTGCTCCGAGACGGAACACAATCAGCATACCTAGAGTAAAAAAGATTCTATTTCTAATGTCCTTCGCCTGAAATGCATTTTTCAGAAGAGTAAACATTAGATCACCTCAACAGTCCCACCTGCAGCTTCGATAGCTTTTTGTGCTGCTTCGGAGAATTTATTAGCTTTAACTGTCAGTTTTTTCTCAACGCTTCCGTTGCCTAAAACTTTGATGCCTGATTTTTCATCTTTGACAATACCAGTTTCAACTAATAAAGCTGGAGTAACTTCTGTACCATCTTCGAAACGGTTTAAGATTTCTAAGTTGATGACAGCATATTCCTTACGGTTGATGTTCGTGAATCCACGTTTTGGAAGACGACGGAACAATGGAGTTTGTCCACCCTCGAATCCAAGTCTCACACCGCCGCCTGAACGGGCTTTTTGGCCTTTATGTCCACGACCGGATGTTTTACCATTACCGGATGAAGATCCGCGACCGACACGGTTACGTTCTTTACGTGAGCCTTCAGCAGGTTTTAATTCATGAAGTTTCATAGTAACTTGGCACCTCCTTTAATCTGATGTTTATTATTTAACTTCTTCTGATGTAACTAAGTGGCTTACTGTGTTGACCATGCCCAAGATAGCTGGGTTAGCTGGTTTTACAACAGATTTGCCGATTTTGGACAATCCCAAAGCCTTACAAGTATCTTTTTGGTTTTGAGGACGTCCAATCAAGCTGCGTTTTAAAGTGATCTTTACTTCTGCCATTATGTAGTCCTCCTTATCCTAGTAATTCTTCAACTGTTTTGCCGCGTAATTTCGCAACATCTTCAGCATTTTTCAATTGTTTCAAGCCATCGATTGTAGCACGTACCATGTTGATTGGTGTGTTAGAACCAAGGGATTTGCTTGTGATATCAGCGATACCAGCTAATTCGACAACGGCACGGACTGGTCCGCCTGCAGAAACTCCGGAACCGGATTTAGCAGGTTTCAACATTACGTTACCGCCACAGAAAGATCCGATAACTTTGTGAGGGATTGTTGATTCAGACATTGGAACTTCAATTAGGCTCTTTTTAGCTGATTCGATAGCTTTACGAATAGCTTCTGGAACCTCGGCTGCTTTACCAGTACCGAATCCTACATGTCCGTTTCTGTCTCCTACAACAACTAAAGCAGCAAAACGCAGACGACGTCCACCTTTAACAACTTTTGTTACACGATTGATCGCAACAACGCGGTCTTCTAATTCAATATGATTTGGGTCAACATAAACCATGTGTGGTTATCCTCCTTTTCTTAGAAATCTAGTCCATTTTCGCGAGCAGCTTCAGCTAAAGCCTGTACACGGCCATGGTACAGATAGCCACCACGGTCAAAGACTACTTTTTTGATACCTTTAGCAACAGAACGCTCAGCAATAAGTTTTCCAACTGCAGCAGCAGCTTCAGTTTTAGTACCGGTTGCGATTTCTGTTTCTTTTGTAGAGGCACTTGCTAGCGTCACACCCGCTACGTCATCAATTAATTGAGCGTAGATGTTTTTGTTGGAACGGAAAACGTTCAAGCGTGGGCACTCTGCAGTACCAGAGATTTTTCTTCTTACGCGTGCGTGTCTAGCTTGGCGCACTTTGTTTTTATCTGGTTTAGTAATCACAATTGTCACCTCGTTATATTTATTTTGTTGCGTCGTTCAGGAAGCAAGTAATAATAGCGGACTATTATTTACCTGTCTTACCTTCTTTACGACGGATGATTTCGTTAACGTATTTGATACCTTTACCTTTGTAAGGCTCTGGTGGGCGTACGCCGCGGATGTTGGCTGCCAAAGCGCCAACTTTAGCTTTATCGTAACCTTTAACGATGATTTTAGTGTTAGTTGGTACTTCCACTTCAATACCGTCTTCAGGTGTGAATTCAACTGGATGAGAATAGCCGACGTTCAATACAAGTTTTTTGCCTTGCAATTGAGCACGGTACCCAACCCCTACTAAGTCCAATTCTTTCATAAATCCTTCAGATACACCTACAACCATGTTGTTTACCAACGCGCGTGTAGTACCATGAATGGATTTAGTGAATTTCTCTTCGTTAGGACGAGTGAAAGTAACAGTGTTTCCATCGATCTTGATACCGATCATTTCATTAAATGTGCTAGTTAATTCGCCTTTAGGGCCTTTAACTGTAACAGCGTTACCTTGTTGAGTAACGGTTACGCCAGCTGGAATTTCGATTGCTTTATTACCAATACGACTCACAGGGCTGCACCTCCTTTATTTTCTCTTATTTTTTAAAAATTACCAAATGTAAGCTAATACTTCGCCGCCGATGTTTTTCGCTCTTGCTTCTTTGTCGGTGATAACACCTTCAGAAGTTGACACGATTGCGATTCCTAAACCATTTAATACTTTAGGGATGTCGCCAGTTTTAGCGTATACACGCAAACCTGGTTTTGAAATACGTTTCAAACCAGTGATGACGCGTTCGTTGTTTGGACCATATTTTAAGAATACACGGATAACACCTTGTTTGTCGTCTGAAGTGTAATCAAAGTTTTTGATGAAACCTTCAGCCTTAAGAATGTTAGCGATCTCTAATTTTGTCTTTGATGCAGGCACTTCTAAAGATTCGTGACGTACCATGTTGGCATTACGAATACGAGTTAAGAAATCTGCGATTGGATCTGTCATGACCATTTACATTATACCTCCTTTTGCGAGTATGGTTAAATTACCAGCTAGCCTTTTTCACGCCGGGAATTTGTCCTTTATAGGCAAGTTCACGGAAGCAAATACGGCAAAGTTTGAATTTGCGATAAACTGAATGTGGACGTCCGCAACGTTCACAACGAGAGTAAGCTTGAGTAGAGTGTTTTGCGGGACGTTTGTTTTTAGCAATCATGGATTTTTTAGCCAATTATTATTCGCCTCCTTAGCTTATTTTTGGAATGGCATTCCAAGTTGTGTCAATAATTCTCTTGATTCTTCATCAGTGTTAGCAGTAGTTACGATAACGATATCCATACCACGTACTTTGTCGACTCTATCATAGTCAACTTCTGGGAAAATCAATTGTTCTTTGATACCTAAAGTATAGTTTCCACGACCATCAAAAGATTTTTTGCTGATCCCACGGAAGTCACGTACACGTGGTAATGAAACTGTTACTAGTTTATCCAAGAAGTCGTACATTCTTTCGCCACGTAAAGTAACTTTAGTGCCGATAGGCATACCTTCACGTAAACGGAATGCAGCGATTGATTTTTTAGCTAACGTGATGACTGGTTTTTGACCAGAGATCAAAGTTAGTTCTTCAACTGCTTTATCTAGGTTTTTTGTGTTTGAAACTGCATCACCCACACCCATGTTGATGACAATTTTGTCAATTTTAGGTGTTTGCATGATTGAGCTGTATTCAAATTTTTCCATCAATGATGGAACGATTTCTTTTGTGTATCTTTCTTTTAAACGGTTCATTTAGAATATCCTCCTTCCTCTAATAATTAATCAATGATTTCGCCGGTTTTTTTGGAAACGCGGACTTTTTTGCCATCTACGACTTTAGATCCTACGCGAGTAGGTTCGCCAGTTTTAGCATCAATTAACATAATGTTAGAAACATGGATAGGTGCTGCTTCTTCAAGAATTCCACCGGTTGGGTTTGTTTGAGAAGCTTTGCGATGTTTCTTGACAATATTAATGCCTTCGACAATAACACGATCTTTTTTAGGGAAAGTTTTAAGGATTACTCCTTCTTTACCTTTATCTTTTCCAGTAATGACTTTAACTTTATCACCAGTTTTTACGTGCATGCTTTGTTGCACCTCCTTCATTTATGACAGTTGATTACAATACTTCTGGAGCAAGGGAAACGATCTTCATGTAGTTGTTGTCACGCAATTCACGTGCAACTGGTCCAAAGATACGTGTTCCACGAGGGCTCTTGTCGTCACGAATGATTACACAAGCATTTTCGTCAAATTTGATGTAAGAACCATCTTTACGGTGTGCGCCGTGTTTCGTACGAACGATAACAGCTTTAACGACATCACCCTTTTTGACAACACCACCGGGTGTAGCTTGTTTTACTGTGCAGACGATTGTATCACCAATTCCTGCGAATTTGCGGTTTGAACCACCTAACACTTTGATAGTTAACACTTCTTTAGCGCCTGAATTATCGGCAACTCTTAAGCGGGATTCTGTTTGTATCACGTCAGTATCCTCCTTCCGGATATAAAAATATTTATTTGTCTGATTAGATGATTACTGATTCTTCAACAACTTCAAGCAAGCGGAAGTTTTTAGTAGCAGATAGAGGACGAGTCTCCATAATTCTAACTACATCTCCCATTTTAGCTTGGTTGTTTTCATCATGTGCCTTGTACTTTTTAGAGTACTTAACGCGTTTACCGTAAGTAGGATGTGTTTTTGTTGTAGATACTTCTACAACGATTGTTTTATCCATCTTGTCGGAAACAACAACACCTTGGTAGACTTTACGTTGGTTACGTTCTTCAGTCATTTCGTTGTGACCTCCTTTGCTGATCTACTATTTTTGCAATTCTTGTTGTCGCAATACAGTTTTAATACGTGCAATTGATTTGCGTACTTCTTTCAAGCGGGCAGTATTTTCTAACTGTCCGGTTGCAAGTTGGAATCGTAGATTGAATAATTCATCTTTGAATTGTTTTTCTTTTTCAATCATTTCAGCAGTGGATAACTCTTTAAGTTCATTAGCCTTCATTCGATTCACCACCAATTTCTTTACGTTTTACAATTTTTGTTTTAACTGGCAATTTATGAGATGCAAGACGTAGAGCTTCGCGTGCCACTTCTTCAGGGACGCCTGCTACTTCAAACATGATTTTGCCGCGTTTAACTGGAGATACCCAACCTTCAGGTGCCCCTTTACCAGAACCCATACGGACTCCGATAGCTTTTGATGTATATGATTTGTGAGGGAAGATTTTGATCCAAACTTTCCCGCCACGTTTCATGTAACGAGTCATAGCGATACGAGCTGCTTCGATTTGACGGTTTGTGATCCAGTGTGAATCCACTGCTTGCAAACCATATTCGCCGAATACAACTTCTTTTCCGCCTTTAGCTTCTCCGCGCATTTTTCCACGGAACTCACGACGGTGTTTTACACGTTTAGGTACTAACATTGGTTATTTCCCTCCTTTCTCAGTTGTTTTTTTTGCTGGCAAAACTTCACCACGGTAAATCCAAACTTTAACGCCTAGTTTACCATAAGTTGTGTCTGCTTCTTCCCAAGCGTAGTCGATGTCCGCACGCAATGTATGCAATGGAACAGTTCCTTCAGCATGAGTTTCAGCACGAGCGATATCTGCACCATTCAAACGACCAGAAACTTGCGTTTTGATCCCTTTAGCGCCAGATCTCATTGTACGTTGGATAGCTTGTTTTTGCGCACGACGGAAAGCTACACGGTTTTCCAACTGTTTAGCGATACCTTCAGCAACCAATTTAGCATCCAAGTCTGGTCTTTTGATTTCCACGATGTTGATGTGTACTTTTTTACCAGTCAGTTCATTTAACTCTTTACGAGTTTTTTCTACTTCAGAACCACCTTTACCGATTACCATACCAGGTTTGGCAGTATGAATGGAGACGTTCACGCGATTAGCGGCACGCTCGATTTCAATTTTAGAAACAGAAGCTTCGCTTAAGTTCTTTGCGATATATTTACGGATACGTAAATCTTCATGTAAGAAAGCTGCGTAATCTTTTTCAGCGTACCATTTAGCATCCCAGTCACGAATGATGCCGACACGTAATCCTAATGGATGAATTTTTTGACCCACAGATTATCCCTCCTTCTTTTCTGATACCACGATTGTGATGTGGCTAGTACGTTTCATGATTGGTGAAGCTGAACCTTTTGCACGTGGACGGAAACGTTTCATCGTTGGTCCTTCGTTAACATAAGCCTCGCTTACTACCAAGTTTTCGATATCTAAATCATAATTATGTTCTGCATTAGCAATTGCTGACATCAACACTTTTTCTACAACGGGCGAAGCGCCACGTGGTGTGAATTTCAGAATGGAGATTGCTTCTCCGATGCTCTTGCCTCTGATAAGATCCACTACTAAACGAACCTTACGAGCGGCAATGCGAACAGTTTGTGCAGATGCTTTTGCAGCTGTGATTTGTTCTGGCATGTTATTTCCTCCCCTCGTAATTAACGGCGACCTGTTTTCTTGTCGTCTGCGGCATGGCCACGGTATGTTCTTGTTGGAGCGAATTCTCCTAATTTGTGTCCTACCATGTCTTCTTGAATGTAAACTGGAACGTGTTTTCTTCCATCATAAACTGCAATCGTTTGTCCGATGAATTGTGGGAAAATTGTAGAGCGGCGAGACCAAGTTTTAATTACTTGTTTCTTTTCGCTAGCTAGAGCAGCTTCAACTTTCTTAATTAAATGTTCATCGACAAAAGGTCCTTTTTTCAAACTACGACCCATGGTGAAGCCTCCTTTCGATTATGTGTTGCTTCAGTCAATTATTATTGTGATAATTATTTTTTGCGTCCGCGAACGATCAGCTTGCTAGATTTAGCTTTCTTGCTACGAGTTTTGTAACCAAGAGCAGGTTTACCCCAAGGAGTAACTGGCGCTTTGCGTCCGATTGGAGATTTACCTTCACCACCACCGTGTGGGTGATCGTTAGGGTTCATTACAGAACCGCGGACAGTAGGGCGTTTACCCAACCAACGGTTACGTCCAGCTTTACCGATGTTGATCAATTCGTGTTGTTCGTTACCTACTGAACCGATTGTTGCACGGCAAGTTGAAAGGATTAAACGTACTTCGCTTGAGTTCAAACGAACTAATGTATATTTACCTTCTTGTCCAAGTACTTGAGCACTTGTACCAGCTGAACGGATCAATTGACCGCCTTTGCCTGGTTTTGTTTCGATGTTGTGGATAACAGTACCGACTGGGATGTTTGCCAATGGCATTGCGTTTCCGATTTTGATATCAGATCCTACTCCAGATTCGATTTGTTGGCCTACTTCGATGCCTTTAGGGGCAATAATGTAAGTTTTGATTCCATCAACATATTGGATTAACGCGATGTTTGCAGTGCGGTTTGGATCGTACTCGACAGCTTTGACGATACCAATGACTCCATCTTTATTACGTTTGAAGTCGATCACACGGTAAGCACGTTTGTGTCCACCAGCTTGATGACGAACGGTAATTTTACCTTGGTTGTTACGACCGGCTTTTCTTTTGATTGGTTCAACCAAAGATTTCTCAGGTGTTGTTTTTGTAATCTCTGCGAAATCAGAACCAGTCATATTACGACGGCCGTTTGTGGTAGGTTTGTATTTCTTAATCGCCACGTTTTTTCCCCTCCTATTTGATTATTTCAGTAAATTAATTTTCGAATAATTCGATTGTTTTAGAATTTTCAGTCAAAGTGATGATTGCTTTACGGCGTTTTTTTGTATAGCCTTTGTATTTGCCCATACGTTTAAGTTTGCCGCGTACATTCATGATGTTTACGTTTTTAACATCTACACCGAACAATGATTCGATAGATTGTTTAACTAATGTTTTGTTAGCACGTACATCCACTTCAAAGGTATATTTCTTTTCATCCATTGCAAGCATAGAAGCTTCCGTGATGATTGGGCGTTTGATAACGTCTGTTGCTTCCATTATATAAGAGCCTCCTCTACCTTAGAAAGAGCAGCTTGTGTCAAGACTAATTTGTTGTTTGAAACAACATCCAATACGTTGATTCCTGTTTCGTTAACGACTGTTACGCCAGGAAGGTTACGTGCTGATAATGCTGCAAAATCGTTGTCGTTTTCTACAACAACCAATACTTTCGTATCAACGTTAAGGTTTTTCAACACATTTGCAAATTCTTTTGTTTTTGGTGCATCGAAGTTCAATGTTTCAACTACGATCAAGTCTCCTTCAGCAACTTTCGTTGAAAGAACTGATTTGATAGCTAAGCGACGAACTTTCTTGTTTAATTTATAGCTGTAAGAACGAGGTGTTGGTCCAAAGACAACTCCACCGCCAACCCATTGTGGTGAACGGATTGAACCTTGGCGTGCACGGCCTGTTCCTTTTTGTTTCCATGGTTTACGACCACCACCGCTGACAGCGCTGCGGTTTTTTACTGCGTGAGTTCCTTGTCTTAAAGAAGCGCGTTGCATGATGATTGCGTCATAAACAACGTTTTCGTTAGGCTCGATCCCAAAGATTTCTTCATTCAAAGTTACTTCACCGTTTTGTGTTCCATCTTGTTTAAATAAGGCTACGTTTGGCATTTTTCTCGTTCCTCCTCTCTTTTATATTATTTGTTTGCAGCTTTGCGGGCTACTTTGATTTCGATTAATGATTTTTTAGAACCAGGCACGTTACCTTTGATCAGGATTACGTTTTTCTCAACGTCAACCATAACGACTTCAAGGTTTTGGATAGTAACGCGATCGTTACCCATACGTCCTGCTAATTTTTTACCTTTGAATACGCGGGATGGGAATGAAGCAGCACCCATTGAACCCGGACGACGATGGTAACGAGATCCGTGGGCCATTGGTCCGCGGCTTTGTCCGTGACGTTTGATTACGCCTTGGAAGCCATGTCCTTTAGTGGTACCAGTAACATCAACAATGTCGCCGGCTGCAAAGATATCAACTTTGATTTCTTTTCCTACTTCGTATTCTCCTAGCTCAACATTGTTAAATTCACGAATGAAGCGCTTAGGAGCAGTTTTTGCTTTTGCTGCATGACCCTTAGCAGGTTTGTTTGACAATACTTCACGCATTTCTTGGTAGCCTAGTTGTACCGCTTCGTAGCCGTCTGTTTCGTTGGTTTTAACTTGTAAAACAACGTTTGGAGTAGCTTCGATAACTGTAACTGGTACTAACTCACCGTTTGCAGTAAAGAATTGAGTCATTCCTACTTTTTTGCCTAAGATTCCTTTGGTCATGGTAACACCTCCGTTTGTTTTTTATATGATAGGTTTGATTATAATTTGATTTCGATGTCTACGCCGCTTGGTAAGTCAAGCTTCATCAAAGCGTCAACAGTTTTTGTTGTTGGGTTGATGATGTCGATCAGACGTTTGTGTGTAAGCATTTCGAACTGCTCACGAGAATCTTTGTACTTGTGAGTAGCACGGATCACTGTGTATAGTGATCTTTCAGTCGGCAATGGAATCGGACCAGAAACGGTAGCTCCCGTTCTTTTTGCTGTTTCCACGATTTTATCCGCTGATTGATCAAGAGCACGGTGTTCATATGCTTTTAAACGAATACGTATTTTTTGTTTTGCCATGTTGTTCCCTCCTTCGTCAGATGTAATTCATAAGACTAGCTCCACGAAAATTCCCCGGCACACCCGCCGTGACAAAGCGACCGGGTGTGTCGCAACCTCTCGTCTCTTAGCTGCAGTTCCCGAATGAACGGTCCCCAATACATTATTCATAACCATGAATGCCGTACCAATATATTATACATAATCACATAAGTTAAAGCAAGTCTTTTCTGAAAATAATATTCAGTTTCTGCTATTATCCAAATGACCTGCATTGCCTGAGTACTATGAAGCATTTTTGTCCCTTCACTATTATACTGATTCGCATGAAGAATGCAAGGCCGTTGGTAATTTCTTCGCTCATGAGCGACGTTTTGCTTTTTGCCTGTCTACTCTACTTTTATCAGTTTTCATATATTATAGAAGAAACAGGATTTTCGAATCGGCTTGCTGGGTTGGTCCATTGATGAAATGCATTTAATTTACTGACATATTGCCCAATTTCAAACATTTTTTGCCTCGGTATCGTTTCATGTGAGTTATTTTCACTCAATTTTAGGGATTAAACCGGTTTTCTGACGCGGCCATAGTACTTATTGAACGCGCAACAGCCTTTTTTTTGAAGTTAAGTCTACTTGTGCAGCCCTCCAGCGCAACTGCGCCTTGTCCATGTCATATTTCATCACGCAAGTCGTCATCATTTTGATGCTTTTCTATTTCCTAGGGTGTAAAGTATGGAACATCACAAAGTAATCACTCACAAAAAAATATCAACAGAAGGAGAATCTACATGGAGAACATTAATTATGCAGACACAACTTTCGTCTTCCTCGCAACGATCTTAGTCATGATGATGACGCCCGCTTTATCCCTATTCTACGGAGGGATGGTCCGGAAGAAAAATGTCCTCAGCACAACGATGCACAGTTACGCTGCCATCGCAGTCGTTTCCATCCAATGGCTATTATTCGGCTACTCTTTTGTATTCGGAGGCGATTCGAAATTTTTCGGCGATTTGTCTTTCACATTGCTCAACGGTGTAGGCTTCGCACCGATTGATTATGCACCGACCATTCCGCACCAGCTCTTCATGATGTTCCAGCTGGCATTCGCCATCATCACCCCAGCCTTGATATCCGGAAGCATCGCGGAAAGAATGAAATTCCCCGCATTCCTCGCCTTCATCCTTTTATGGACGACTTTTGTCTATGATCCGATTGCCCATTGGATTTGGGGGAATGGCGGTTGGATCCGCGAACTGGGTGCACTCGACTTTGCAGGCGGGAGCGTCATCCATATAAGTTCCGGTATATCAGCACTTGTGGCAGCTATTTATCTAGGCAAAAGGAAAAACCACGATTCAGTCAAGCCGCATAATATTCCGATGACGATGATCGGCGCTGGCCTACTGTTGTTCGGTTGGTTCGGTTTCAACGCCGGAAGTGCTTTGGCAATCAACGATATTGCTCTGGATGCCTTCATCACTACAAACACAGCCGCTGCAACTGCCGGTATCAGCTGGATGATCTGCGAATGGGTAATCCATAAAAAACCGACTGCACTTGGATTCGTCAGCGGGATCGTCGCTGGTCTGGTTTCCATTACACCAGGTGCCGGATTTGTCAGCCCGATTTCAGCTTTAGCCATCGGTTTCATTGGCGGGATCGTCTGCTTCTATGGCGTATCCGTCTTGAAGAAGAAATTTGACTATGATGATGCGCTTGATGCATTCGGTTGCCATGGTATCGGCGGTATCTGGGGCGGAATCGCAACAGGTATCTTCGCATCAAGCAGCATCAATCCTGCCATAGAAGGCGGCTTGGTCGACGGCAGCGCCTCACTTTTGGTAGCAGAAGCCATCAGCATTTTGGCTGTACTTGCATACGCCGGCATCATGTCCTTTCTCTTGTTGAAATTGATCAGTCAATTCATGCCGCTACGTGTCTCTGCGGAAGAAGAAGAAATCGGTTTGGATTATGCAGTCCATGGCGAAACAGCATACGGCAGTCTCGCTGTAGCTTTGAGTGAAACTAATTATTCAAGTACTGATACATCGGTTGTGCCGGGTGAATTGAGAACGGCCTTCCAAAAATTCCAGGAGCGCACTTTCGGAGGCAAAGATCAGGAATTGGCCTTCGCGAATGCTTCGCTTGACGACGTGAACAAATCAGTGGTTGTGGAATACCAAGCATCCGGCGCAACAACAGGCGGCTTCGATGTTCAAAACAAAATTACCAAAATCGAAATCATCACAAACGAGAGTAAATTTGAAGGTCTGAAAAAAGCGCTGAACAGCATCGGCATCACAGGCATGACCGTTTTCGATGTATTCGGCTACGGCATGCAGAAAGGCCATTCTACTTATTATCGTGGCGTTGAGACCGAAGCCGATCTTCTGCCGAAGATCCGTGTCGAGGTTGTCGTCAGCACGGTTCCGGTCCAAGAGGTAGTCGATGCTGCCAGAAAAGCATTGTACAGCGGCAACATCGGTGACGGAAAAATCTTCATCTATAATGTGGAAAACGTCATCCGCGTCAGCACCGGGGATGAGGGCAAGAAAGCTTTGGAATATCCAAACGAATAAGCAAGCAGGGACCGGCTCGTAATGAGCCGGTTTTTTTGTCGATATCCGATACCTTTTTCTGATATTACTCGCTATGCTTACGATCTGTACCGCTCTTCTCCGGCGAACGGAGGCTTCGCCGGAGTTCAGGATGCATTCCGTTTACGTACTCCGATGAAGGTGTCTTCATCGGAGTAGCGTCCAATATTTACCGGCGTGCTCCGGTGAGCAGATCTTTCACCGGAGCTGCGCTCTCATGCCGTCGCGCCGCCCACTATTTTACCTAGAAGAAGCTCTTCAGAATAAGAAAAGCTGAACGGGTTCGTTCAGCCCTGAAAGAAATTTAGGAAATCGGTCCGCAACGTTCCCTACAGTCACCTTGTACTGGGGCTCTAAGGGATGAATCCCTAAGAGTCCCCATGCAACTGAGCATCGTAGAGCGCAATAGGACCGATTTATCTAATTTCCGAAGGGCTAACCCGTGTAGCTAGCCAACGTTATTGGACGCATGAAACACTTTGCAAACCTGTGAAACACCTGCGGTGATGCACTTTTAATTGCAAAAAATTATATAGTTTCCTAGTATTACGAAAAAAAATCCCAAGAGCAGAAGCCCTCGGGATTTTTTTCATCGCATTAAATTTTATCTTGAAATAAAATTATTTAGTGATTGAAGCTACAACGCCAGCGCCTACAGTACGGCCGCCTTCACGAATAGAGAACTTAGTTCCGTCTTCGATAGCGATTGGGTGGATCAATTCGATCGTCATAGTAACGTTGTCGCCAGGCATTACCATTTCAACGCCTTCTGGTAAGTTACATACGCCTGTAACGTCAGTTGTACGGAAATAGAATTGTGGACGGTAGTTTGTGAAGAATGGAGTGTGACGTCCGCCTTCTTCTTTTGAAAGTACATAAACTTCAGCAGTAAAAGTTGTATGTGGAGTGATTGAACCTGGTTTAGCCAATACTTGACCACGTTGGATTTGTTCACGTGTAACACCACGTAACAAAGCTCCTACGTTATCGCCAGCTTCAGCGTAATCCAATAATTTACGGAACATTTCAACACCGGTAACAACTGTTTTCTTAGTTTCTTCAGCAATACCGACGATTTCAACTTCGTCACCAACGCGGACTTGTCCACGTTCAACACGGCCTGTAGCAACAGTACCACGTCCAGTGATTGAGAATACGTCCTCGATAGGCATCATGAATGGCTTGTCAGTTTGACGAACTGGAGTTGGAATATATTCGTCAACAGCAGCCATCAATTCTAAGATTTTTTCTTCGTAAGCTGGGTCGCCTTCAAGAGCTCTCAAAGCTGAACCAGCGATTACAGGAACATCGTCGCCAGGGAAATCGTAGTCTGTTAACAGGTCACGAACTTCCATTTCAACTAATTCTAATAATTCTTCATCGTCAACCATGTCGACTTTGTTCAAGAATACTACGATGTAAGGAACACCAACTTGACGAGACAACAAGATGTGCTCGCGAGTTTGTGGCATTGGGCCATCAGCAGCAGAAACTACTAAGATAGCGCCGTCCATTTGTGCAGCACCAGTGATCATGTTTTTAACATAGTCAGCATGGCCTGGGCAGTCTACGTGAGCGTAGTGACGAGTTTCAGTTGAGTATTCAACGTGAGAAGTGTTGATCGTGATACCACGTTCTCTTTCTTCTGGAGCGTTGTCGATTGCAGCATAGTTAGATGCCTCAGCGAAACCTTTTTTAGCTAAAACTGTAGTGATAGCTGCTGTTAATGTTGTTTTACCATGGTCAACGTGTCCGATTGTACCAACGTTAACATGGGGTTTTGAACGGTCGAATTTTACTTTTGCCATTTTAAATCATTTCCTCCTCATATTGAGTGCTTATAATTTGTCTAGACTTTAATCGTCTATCGTATAAAGTATACCGATTTGTGCTCGAAAAAGCAATATACAAGCTAAGCACCAGCGAGATTACTCTTCGCTATTTTTTCCGCTCTTCTTGATGATTTCTTCTTGAACAGATTTAGGAACTGCTTCGTAATGATCGAATGTCATTGAGAACGTTCCGCGGCCTTGTGTAGAAGAACGTAAAGTCGTAGCATATCCAAACATTTCTGATAATGGAATGCTGCTCTTAACGATTTGTGCGTTACCGCGTGCTTCAGTACCTTCGATACGTCCACGACGAGAACTTACATGACCCATTACATCTCCCAAATAATCATCAGGAACTGTAATTTCTACAGCCATCATTGGTTCAAGGATTGCAGGGTCAGCTTTTTTAGCTGCGTTACGCAAAGCAAGTGAAGCAGCAACTTTAAATGCTGTTTCAGATGAATCGACATCATGGTAAGAACCATCATACAATTTAGCTTTAACGTCAACTAAAGGATAACCAGCCAACACACCGTTTTCCATTGCGTCTCTCAAACCAGCTTCAACTGCAGGGATGTATTCACGAGGAACAACCCCACCGACGATAGCATTTTCAAACGCAAATCCAGCGCCTTCTTCGTTAGGAGTAAATTCAACCCATACGTGACCGAATTGACCTTTACCACCTGATTGACGAACGAATTTACCTTCAGATTGAACTGATTGACGGAATGTTTCACGGTAAGATACTTGAGGAGCACCTACTGTAGCTTCAACTTTGAACTCACGTCTCATACGGTCAACGATGATGTCCAAGTGCAACTCACCCATACCAGCGATGATCGTTTGACCAGTCTCTGGGTTAGTGGACGCACGGAAAGTAGGATCTTCTTCAGAAAGTTTCTGTAACGCGATACCCATTTTATCTTGGTCAGCTTTTGATTTAGGTTCAATAGCAACTTCGATAACTGGTTCTGGGAAATTCATAGATTCAAGGATTACTTGTTTCTTTTCATCACACAAAGTGTCTCCTGTAGTCGTATCTTTCAAACCAACTGCAGCAGCGATATCTCCAGCAAATACTTCTGGGATTTCGTTACGGTGGTTAGCATGCATCTGTAGGATACGGCCTACACGTTCGCGTTTACCTTTAGTGGCATTCTGAACGTAAGAACCACTTTGTAGCGTACCAGCGTATACACGGAAGAATGTCAGACGACCTACAAACGGGTCAGTCATAACTTTAAATGCTAAAGCTGCAAATGGCGCTTCGTCGCTTGCAGGAACAGCAATTTGTTCTTCAGTATCTACGTCAGTACCTGTAATGGCTGCAACATCCAATGGTGATGGAAGGTAGTCAATAACTGCATCAAGCAACAATTGAACGCCTTTATTTTTGAAAGCAGAACCGCAAAGCATCGGGAAAAATTCTACATTACATGTAGCAGTACGGATACCTTGTTTCAATTCTTCTTTCGTAATCTCTTCACCATCAAGATATTTTTCCATCAAAGCTTCATCAGTTTCAGCAACAGCTTCAACTAATTTAGTGTGCCATTCTTCAGCTGCTTCAAGATAATCCGCAGGGATATCTTCTTCATGGTATTCAGTACCTTCGTCGTTGTCATAGATTTCAGCCTTCATTTCGACTAAATCAATGATTCCTTTGAATGTATCTTCAGAACCAATCGGCAATTGAATCGGATGCGCATTAGCATTCAGACGGTCATGGAGAGTGTCTAAAGAGTACAAGAAATCTGCACCCATTTTATCCATTTTGTTAGCGAAAATAATACGAGGAACACCATAAGTTGTAGCTTGACGCCAAACTGTTTCAGTTTGAGGTTCTACACCTGATTGTGCATCAAGTAAAGCGACAGCGCCATCCAATACACGTAGGGAACGTTCAACTTCAATAGTGAAGTCCACGTGTCCTGGAGTATCGATGATGTTTACGCGATACCCTTTCCATTGTGCAGTAGTAGCAGCTGAAGTGATGGTAATACCACGTTCTTGTTCTTGTTCCATCCAGTCCATTTGTGAAGCACCCTCGTGGGTTTCACCAATCTTATGGATTTTACCGGTATAGTACAAAATACGTTCAGTTGCCGTTGTTTTACCAGCGTCAATATGAGCCATGATACCGATATTTCTCGTATTATGTAGAGAAAATTCTCTTTGTGCCATCTTCTTCAAACACCTCTCTCTTATTAAAGTAATTGCAAGTCCATTTTATTGGAAAAATGGTGACTTACACAACCATAAAGCAAATTTCTTGCAAGAAAAAATTCTTGCAAGAAAATTTTACCAACGGTAATGAGCGAAAGCTTTGTTAGCTTCTGCCATTTTATGTGTATCTTCACGTTTCTTAACTGAAGCACCAGAGTTGTTAGCAGCATCCATAATTTCTTTAGCTAGACGCTCTTCCATAGTATCTTCACCGCGTAGACGAGAGTAGCTTACCAACCAACGTAATCCTAAAGCCATACGACGATCTGGACGTACTTCGATAGGAACTTGGTAGTTAGAACCCCCTACACGACGTGCTTTTACTTCTAAAACAGGCATGATGTTTTTCATAGCTTGTTCGAAAACTTCCAACGGGTCGTTTCCTGTAGATTCTTTAATCATTTCAAATGCGTTATATAAGATTGTAGCAGCTTTACCACGTTTTCCATCAACCATGATACGGTTGATCAAACGAGTCACCAATTTTGAATTGTAAATCGGATCTGGCATTACTTCACGTTTTGTAACTGGACCTTTACGAGGCATTCAAATTCCTCCTTCCTTAACTTTTGTTTTTTTCGTTTATTGTTTAATTATTTTTTCTTAGGTCTCTTAGCTCCGTATTTAGAACGGCTTTGCATACGGTTAGCTACACCGGCTGTATCAAGAGCGCCACGAACGACATGATAACGTACCCCCGGCAAGTCTTTTACTCGTCCGCCACGGATAAGCACCACGCTATGTTCTTGTAGGTTATGTCCGATACCAGGAATGTAAGCTGTAACTTCTAACAAGTTAGACAAACGTACACGAGCGTACTTACGTAACGCTGAGTTAGGTTTTTTCGGAGTCATTGTACCCACACGCGTACAAACACCACGTTTTTGAGGTGAGTTTGTATTTGTTTGTGATTTTTTGAAGCTGTTGTAACCTTTTCCTAAAGCAGGAGATGTTGATTTTACAATAGCAGATTTGCGTGGTTTACGCACTAGTTGATTGATTGTAGGCATTGATTTTCCTCCTTCCTCGATGGGATATCTAGGTCCACACATCCAGGTGGTTCCTTTTTAGTTAAAAAAATAAATAAATCGAATATTTCGACCTATTATTCTTTCTGTGACAATCATACACCAGTCAGCACGACTGAAAGATATTGTTCAGGAATCTGTGTACAAAATCACCTTATGAATCATAACATGTATATTTCTGACCGTCAACCTTTTGTATTGCATTATTTGCAATTTTTTTGTTTTTTTTCGGATTTTTTTTCATGCGATCTGAATGCCTTTTGGGTGCACCTCGCCGCTTTGCTCCGGTGAACAGAGGCTTCGCCGGAATTCAGACACATTTTGCTTGTGTTCTCCAACGAGAGCAACTTCGTCGGAGTTGCAGCCGCTAGCTACCGGTGTACTCCGGTAAGGGCCCCGTTCACCGGAGATAGGGGCCCGGCACAGCAACTGGGCTATCCATACATCAATAGAATCTCAAAACAAGAAAGAAGGGGCTACCGCAATTGCGGTAGCCCCCTCACATTTAAGTTAAATCTCTAGATTTCTCATCGTCGGGAACAGCAGGACGTCCCTGATTGATTGACTGTCGGTCAACATCATCACGAATCTGTCGATACCGATGCCCAATCCACCTGTCGGAGGCATACCATATTCCAAAGCTTCGATGAAGTCTTCGTCCACGCCATGCGCTTCGTCATTGCCTTGCTCTTTCTCCATCGCTTGCGCTTCGAATCTTTCTCTTTGATCGATCGGATCCGTAAGTTCGGTAAAGGCGTTTCCGTATTCCTTGCCCATGATGAAGATTTCAAAACGGTCCGTAAAGCGCGGATCTTCTTCATTTTTACGTGCCAATGGAGAAATCGCCAGTGGATGCCCATAAATGAATGTCGGCTGAACCAACGTGTCTTCCACAAATGCTTCAAAAAACTCATTGATGATGTGCCCTACCGTCATGTTTTTCGTGAACGGCACATTGTGTTTTTCCGCCAAAGCTTGCGCTTCTGCGTCAGTCATCGGTGCCCAGAAATCGACACCTGTAGCGGATTTGACTGCGTCAACCATGTGGATGCGCGGATATGGTCCGGCCAAGTTGATTTCGGTACCGTCATAGACCACTGTTGAGGATCCTTTGACTTTTGTTGTAACCGTCTCAAAGATGCCTTCAACCACTTCCATCACATCGTGGAAATCCGTATAGGCTGTATACATTTCCAACATCGTGAATTCCGGATTGTGGGTTGTATCGATCCCTTCGTTACGGAATACGCGACCGATTTCATAAACTTTTTCCATGCCGCCGATCACAAGGCGTTTCAGGTGCAGCTCCAATGCGATGCGCATGTACAATTCCATATCCAACGCGTTGTGGTGCGTGATGAACGGTCTTGCGGTTGCACCACCGGCCATGTTATGCAAAGTCGGTGTTTCTACTTCCAAATAGCCAAGGCCGTTCAGGTAGGTTCTGATTTCGCTGATGATCTGGCTACGTTGCACGAACTTATTGAAGCTCTCTTTGTTGCTGATCAAGTCAAGATAGCGTTGACGGTATTTTTGTTCAACGTTCGTCAAACCATGATATTTATCGGGCAAGGGTCGCAACGCTTTCGTCAAATGCACAAGCTGCGTCGGTTTGATGGTAACTTCGCCGGCATCGGTTTTCATGATCGGCCCGGTTACGCCAATGATGTCCCCGAGGTCGGCCTGCTTAAAGATTGCATAATTCTCTTCCCCGACAGCGTCTTTGCGCACGTAAATCTGGATTTGGCCTTTGCTGTCCTGCAAATGCGCAAAGCCAACCTTGCCTTTGCCGCGTTTCGTCATGATTCTGCCGGCTACTGAAACGATGGTCTCATCTTTTTCTTCGATTTCCTCTTTCGTAAAAGCATCGAAATCTTGATGGATAGTTGCGGATAAATGTGTTCTTACAAAACCATTTTGAAAGGGTTCAATTCCTTCTTCGCGTAAAGTCTGCATTTTTTCACGGCGAATCAGTAATTGGTCATTCATTTCTTCTGAATGTTTTTCTTGACTCAATGAGGTCACTCCGTTCTTAAATCTACTTGTTTCATAATCTTCTTAATATTGCCAATAAAAGAGTGAAAAATCAAGCCGTCTTAGCTATTTATTTCGATTTTTTCGGATGTAGGCGCTTCTTTTGAGGCTTCGCGTTCTTCTATTTCAAAAATGAACCGATCCAACAAGTCGACAACTTCTTGTTGTCTGGATGCAGAAGTGACCGCAGCTTTTGTTTTTGAAGCACGCGGAATGCCTTTCAGGTAATAACCTGCGATGCTGCGGAATTCTTTGACAGCGACTGTTTCGCCCTTAAGATCGGTCAATCGGTCCAAGTGCAGTTTTGCGATTTCCAATTTCTCACGCGGGGTCGATTGCGGCAACATCTCTCCGGTTTCCAGATAGTGGACTGTCTGTTTGATCATCCAAGGATTGCTTAAGGCAGCCCGGCCGATCATGACACCATCCACGCCTGTTTCGTCCATCATCCGCTTCGCGTCTTCAGGCGTCTTCACATCCCCGTTCCCCAATAATGGAATACGCGTCAAAGCTTGCTTGACTTCCTTGAAGATGTTCCAGTCGGCTTTGCCATCATACATCTGTACGCGTGTGCGGCCGTGCATGGCAACGGCGGCTGCACCAGCGCGTTCTGCAGCCAAGGCATTCTCCACTGCAAACAGATGATCGGAATCCCAACCGGTCCGCATTTTCACGGTTACAGGCTTATCTACGGCATCCACGACAGCGGAAACCATTTCATAGACTTTGCCCGGATCCAACAACCACTTGGCTCCGGCTTCCGCCTTGATGACTTTGCTGACGGGACAGCCCATGTTGATGTCGATGATGGCTGCTTCCGTATTTTCCGCCACATATTTCGCCGCTTCCACCAGCGTATCCTTGTTGCCGCCCATGATCTGCACGCTCAACGGATATTCATTCGGCTCGATGTGCAGCATCCGCAAAGTCTTCTCGTTACGGAATTGGATGCCCTTATCGCTGATCATCTCGCAGACGACTAAACCTGCGCCCATCTCTTTGACGGTGACACGGAAGGCAGCGTTGCTGATTCCGGCCATCGGTGCGACTGCAACCGGATTATTGATTTCAATATTACCAATTTTATACATTTTTTACTTCCTTTATTATTTATTTATGGTGATCTCATCCATTTTTTGGATGCTCGAAAAACTCTTGGACCATTCTATCATCTTACAATCCGTAAGAAAAGAAAAATATCTTGCCCGATTGCGTTTTGCACCTCAACAATAAGAAAAAAGGACAAGCCATCCGATCGGCCTGTCCTTCTTATACATTTGTTATTGTGCACTGAACAGAGGCGTAGACAGGTAGCGTTCCCCGTTATCCGGCGCCAAAGTCAAGACGGACTTGCCTTTTCCTAATCGGATGGCCACTTCGATCGCACCAGCGATGGCGGCTCCGCCTGAAATGCCCACCAGAATGCCTTCTTCCTGCGCAACACGGCGAGCCATTTCGAAGGCTTGTTCATTGGAGACTTGGACGATGCCGTTGTAAAGTGTTATGTCCAAGACTGATGGGATAAAGCCAGCACCGATACCCTGGATTTTGTGCGGACCTTTCGGCTTTCCGCTCAGTACAGCCGAATCAGTCGGCTCCAGTGCATAAATCTCCACGTTAGGATTGACTTTGCGTAACGCCTTGCCGACTCCAGTCACGGTTCCGCCCGTTCCGACTCCGGCAATAAAGGCATCAGGCGTCTTGCCTTCAAAAGCCTCGATGATTTCCGGTCCGGTGATGGCTTCATGCACAGCCGGATTGGCTGGATTATCGAATTGCATCGGCATAAAGTGATCCGGTTGCGCAGCGATTTCCCTTGCTTTCGCAATCGAACCGTTCATCCCTTCAGCGCCAGGTGTCAAAACCAACTCTGCGCCATAAGCTGCCAACAATAAGCGTCTTTCCATGCTCATCGTATCCGGCATCACAAAAATGGCTTTATAGCCTTTTGCCGCCGCCAGCATAGCCAGTCCGACACCGGTATTCCCGCTAGTCGGCTCTACGATTGTATACCCGGGTTTCAGAAGGCCTTCTTCTTCCGCCACTTCGATCATATTCAAAGCGATGCGATCTTTCACACTTCCGCCCGCGTTGAAGGATTCCAGCTTGACGAAAACATCAGCCACACCCTCGGGTACCACTTTATTCAGTTTGATTATCGGCGTTTCCCCGATCAAACTCGCAATTGAAGAGACTATTTTTACCATGTCGATTCCTCCAGCTCAGATAGATTTTACTGATCAGTTCCGTCAAACGGATAGATTACGTTCATTGTAGGTTACGTAAAACCGCATTACAAGCGAAACGCCGGCGACATCAGATGTTGGCAGCGCGCTTTTCATCAATGGCCTTCACCAGTTCTTGCAGATCTGCTTCCGAATAGTGGTACTTTTCGCCACAGAAATGGCAGACAACCTCAGCGCCATGATCCTCTTCGATCATTTCATGCAGCTCAGTCTTGCCGATCGAACTCAACCCTTCACTGAAACGTTCTCTGGAACAATCGCAGTGGAAACGCACAGGCATCTTCTCCAGCACTTCAACATTCTCTTCGCCCAGTATGCGCGTCAAAATCTGTTCAGGCGTTTCCCCATTTTCCATCAATCTGGAGACTAACGGAATGGCTGCGATATTCTTTTCCACTTTCGTGATGGCTTCATCGCTGGCGTCAGGCATCACTTGGATCATGAAACCGCCAGCAGCTTTGATCGAATCATCGGTGTCCACCAGCACGCTCAAACCGATGGCTGAAGGGATCTGCTCAGAATTTGCCATGTAGTAGGTGAAGTCCTCGCCCAATTCGCCGCTGACTAGAGAAACTTGCCCCGTAAACGGTTCTTTCATCCCTAAATCTTTGATGACGGTCAATGTGCCTTCCGTCCCCACAACTGCACGCACATCCAGTTTGCCATCGCCGTTCAAGGAAAGGTTGACGTTCGGGTTTGCAATATAGGCTTTGATGTCGCCTTTGCCATTTGCATCTGCGAGTATGCGGCCTCCCAGACCATCTCCATTCACGATGACAGTCATTTTTTCCTCATTCTTCAATCCGGCAGCAGCCAACAACAAAGTCCCTACCATCGTGCGGCCTAAAGCTGCAGACGAGGCGCTCCATGTATCATGTCTTCTTTGAGCCTCCGCAACCGCTGCTGTAGCGTCGATCGCATAGGCACGGAATTGTCCTTCATAGGCTAAAGCTTTAATCAAATAGTCACTCATATATAATCCTCCATCGCATTCTTAAATTGTTTCTCTATCATTCTACTATAGGTCGGGACGAAAGCAACCACACTTTGCTCACTTACTTTTGCAGAGTTGCTCTTTGATGACAAAAAGTCCGGGATGATCATCCCGGACTTTTTGCAAAACGCTATTTGTTTTATTTTTCTTCCGTATCGGCGGATTCATTTTCTGCTTTTTCATCAGCAGCAGGTAATGAAACGTTAGCTGGATCTTCAGATTCGTCATCAGCAAGCATCTGCTCTTCTTGACGAACTTTTTCAGCCTCTTTCTTTTCAAGAGCCCGTTTGGCTTCTTCAAAAGACTGCGCTTTTTCGCTTGGATATTCTTCTGAATTTGAGTCCGAAGGCATTTGGCCGGTTTCGAACAAGCTGCGGATTGTTTTCTCGTCCAATGTTTCCAATTCCAACAATTTCGTAGCGATCAAATTCAATTGCTCACGGTGTTCTTCGATGATTTCACGCGCTCTGATATGCGCTTCATTCATCATGCGACGGACTTCTGAGTCGATTTGGTAGGCAATATCTTCAGAGTAAGCTTTGGTTTGGCCGTAGTCACGTCCGACGAATACTTGATGGTTCCCTTCATACTGCACAGTGCCCAACTTCTCGCTCATGCCGTACTCGGTAACCATGCTTCTGATCAAGCCGGTAGCTTGTTCGAAGTCGTTGCTGGCGCCTGTGGTTTGGACGTTGAAGACAACTTCCTCCGCAACACGTCCACCAAGCAACCCGACAACTTGTTCCAACAATTCATCCTTCGTCATAAGGAATCGATCCTCTTTCGGAAGCATGATTGCATATCCTCCAGCGCGACCGCGCGGAACGATCGTAACCTTGTGGACAATGCGCGCATCACTCAACACCATACCGACTATTGTATGACCCGCTTCATGGTAAGCAACCATTTCACGTTCGCGCTTGCTGATGACACGATCTCTCTTGGCAGGACCGGCAATGACACGGTCATGCGCTTCATCAACATCAAGTGCATCGATTTTTGTTTTGTTCCGTCTGGCCGCGACTAAGGCAGCTTCATTCAACAGGTTTTCCAGATCTGCTCCAGAGAAGCCTGGTGTCTGTTGCGCAACAACCTTCAGGTCCACATTGCTTGCCAACGGTTTATTGCGGGAATGTACTTTCAGTATCGCTTCACGGCCTTTTACATCCGGTCTGCCGACCAAAATTTGGCGGTCAAAACGGCCTGGACGGAGCAATGCCGGATCGAGTACATCCGAACGGTTGGTAGCGGCAATTACGATGATGCCTTCATTGCCGGAAAAACCGTCCATCTCAACCAATAATTGGTTCAGTGTCTGTTCGCGTTCATCATGTCCGCCACCCATACCAGCGCCACGTTGACGTCCGACAGCATCGATTTCATCGATAAAGATGATTGCAGGAGCTGCTTTTTTGGCTTGCTCGAACAAATCACGCACACGGCTGGCACCGACACCGACGAACATTTCCACGAATTCCGAACCGGAAATCGAGAAGAAAGGCACACCGGCCTCACCAGCAACAGCTTTGGCCAACAAGGTTTTACCTGTTCCTGGAGGTCCTTCAAGCAAAACACCCGCCGGAATTCTTGCGCCAAGTGCCGTGAAACGACGCGGATCCTTCAGGAATTCCACTACTTCAACAAGTTCTTGTTTTTCCTCTTCTGCACCAGCGACGTCAGAAAAACGTACTTTCATCGGTTTTTTGGTGGCATCTTCAGACTTCGTTTTGCCGAAGTTCATGACATTGCGGTTACCGCCTTGCCCGCCTCCAGCTTGTCCCATCATCATGTACATGAAGAAGATGAAGATGACGATCGGCAATACGCTGAACAGGATGCTGATCCATGCGCCGGACTGATCTTCTTCCAGTGGCACCATCTGTGTATCCGTCGTTTCGGCGATGTCCGTAATCTGTTTCAGAGTTTCGTCATTCGGTAAGACTCTGGTTGTGAAATTCTTCGTTGTTGTACTGGTCGTATCATCAAACAACAGTAGATCGCTGGATGAATCAGCCACTTCCAGTTCTTGCTCTGTGCGGTATTCACCGCTGATTTCATACACGCCTGCACCCGGTTGGATCGTAAAACTATCCACCTCTTCAGAGTTCAAGGCATCCATAAATTCGCTTGCTGAAATTTCTTGGCTCGTCTCTGTGTCCATGCCGCCTGTAATCATCGAAACCACTGCAATGATCGCAAGGAAGATCAGCACATAAAAGCCGCTGCTTTTAAGAAAATTATTTTTTTTCATTAGAACCTCCTCGTCAGATATCGTTCTTCGCAGACTTTATCTTACGTCTCATCTTTTTTGTTAGTACAATATACTGGTATCTCACTAATCATATCATATCTGACCAATTTTAACGAATGATTTTACTCATAAACTTCGGTTTTTAAAACCCCAATATAAGGGAGGTTCCGGTACTTTTCGTTGAAGTCCAATCCGTATCCGACGACGAACTCGTTCGGAACGTTGATACCAATGTAATCCGCTTCCAAATCCACGACACGGCGTTCTTTTTTGTCCATCAAAGTGACCACTTTGATGGATTTTGCTTTACGGTATTTGAAGATTTCGATCAGGTAGCTCAACGTCCGGCCGGTGTCAATGATGTCCTCCACGATCAACAAGTCGCGTCCGTCCACTGTCGTATCCAAATCTTTCAGGATCTTCACATCTCCGCTTGACTCCATTCCCGCTCCGTAGCTGGATACGTCCATGAAATCCAATTCCAGATCGCATGCCATCGCGCGCGATAAGTCGGTCATGAACATGACGGCACCTTTCAGTACGCCGATCACCAATGGATTTTTCCCTTCATATTCTTTCGTCAATTGCGCGCCCAAGTCTTTGACTACTGCGCTGATTTCTTCTTCACTGTATAATACTTCCTTGATATCAGGATGCAACATTTCTTTCACCTCAAAAATTTATTTAATGTAAATCAATCTGTAACGCGTTTGTTCTTTGTCATTCTCGGACAACCAGACGGACTGGGCATAGCCCGGCACCCATAAAATACGTCCCTCGCCATCAGTGACGATACAGGCTTTTCGTCTTTCTTCATCCGGAATTTTTTTATCCACAAAAAGCCGGCTCACTTTTTTTGTGAATGGCTGATCTTTGTTCAAAACTATCTTGTCGCCCATACGCCGGGAACGCACCGTAAAAGGCATCAGTGCCAACTCGTCCTTGATTCCAACGATCTGAGCATTCATCGGCAATTCTTTTGAAAACGCATTATCGCCATGAAATAATCCTATTCTACCATGAGAAGGCAAGGTTACCCATTTATTTAGCTCCAATACTTCAGAA
Organism: Trichococcus patagoniensis; assembly: GCF_003051085.1. Taxonomy (GTDB): domain Bacteria; phylum Bacillota; class Bacilli; order Lactobacillales; family Aerococcaceae; genus Trichococcus; species Trichococcus patagoniensis. The sequence goes on from NZ_QAOM01000003.1 coordinate 30,523, forward strand.
AAATCGGAAAAATCGATCCTGACTGAATCGGGGGATAAGAAAGTAAGTTTATCATACCTTTTTCTGGCCTGCCACCCTCCCGCCAAAGATATTTGCTTTTGGGGAGATTGGTTTTCGATAAGATCCATGATGGCAGTCAGCTGGCTTCTGCGGAAGTCTTGCCCTGCAGGTATCATCTGCTCCGTCACAAAATGACTGAGCACGAGCCGTTGCAAGGAATCGTCACATGCTTGCCATCCGGTCAGATCCAATAACCAGTCCGCTTCAACCTTGTTGAACAAAGAGCGAAACGACTGGGCTACAATAGGTTGAACGACAGTCAATACATCCTGCAGATCTTCCGAAAAATTGCCGAAATGCCTCGATGCTTGGTTGTTTTCAGCCTTCAGCAGCGGAATGATGCTGTTCCGGTATCTGTTCCGCGTGAAAGTCAGCTCTAAATTGGTGCTGTCTTCCCGATAAGGGATTCCGGCCATTTCGCAAATCTGATAGAGCTCGTCTTTTTGGAACGACAGCAACGGGCGAACGAGGTGTCCACGTCCAAAAGTCCGCGCCATAGCGATTCCGGAGATGCCCTTCAACGTGCTTCCCCTCACCAGACGCATCAGAATCGTCTCCAGCTGATCATCCGCATGATGCGCTGTCGCCAAGTGGGATGCTGACCATTTTTCCATCATATCGGCAAAGAAGGCATAGCGGAATTCCCTTGCTGCCATTTCCAGGTTCGACTTGGGATGGTTTTCTTCTTCCCAGTGTTCGGCAAAAAATGGTATCCCTTGGCTCTGACAGTAGTCTTGGACCATCCGAAATTCCTCATCTGACTCTTCCCTGAGATGATGGTGGACATGCACCACCGCGAACTGCGGTTGCCATTCCGGCGGCAATTGTTGGACAAGCCCCAGCAACGCCATGGAATCCGCACCGCCGGATACCGCCAAAAGCAAGCGGCTCTCTTTATCCCAAAGTTGCTGGCGCTCCAACTCTTTGCATAGACGCAGAATATATTCCTGCATAATATCCCTGCTCTCTTTACTCGTAAACCAAAAAAGAGGGTGCGACAATCGGTTTCCCTTTTGCCCATCCTCTAGAAATTACTGTTTTCTATCCACGTCTGCCGCCACGGCCGCCGCGTTTGCCTTCCGTATTGCGCTTGATGGAAGTCAGACGGTCTTCGCTGTCCTTCAAGAAGCCGCTCATCAAAGAGTCAAAGTCATTTTTAAGACCTTTATCCTGATGGGCTGAGAAATCTTTTCTGCCTTTGGAAAAAGAACCTTCTGGACGAGGAGTTGTACTTTTTTGATAAGGTCTGCTTTCTCGTTGGGGTCTGGAAACTTCCCCTGCTGGCTTGTCCACAGCTTTACGGATGGATAAACCAATCTTCCCATCATCCGCAATGGACATAACCTTAACGGTCACTTCATCGCCAACCTTCAAAACGTCCTTTATTTCCTTTACGAAAGTATCAGAAATCTCACTAATATGAACTAATCCTGTCTTACCGCCACCTAAATCAATGAATGCGCCAAAATTTGTAATACCTGTAACTCTTCCTGATACTTTATTCCCAACTTCAATTGACATAAAAAAAAAGTTCCTCCTTCATTTTTGCTCAACTAATTATAACACGGATTATGCAGAAAAAAATAGAATTTTTATTCATAGCTAGATTCACGAATCCGAATCTGCTGCATTTCCCTGTTTTTCGGCCATTTTTGTCTGATTATCTTCAGGCAAACTGAAGATGATCTCGCCATCTTTGCTCAGATAATATTTGCCCCGCGCCAGTTTGGCGATGTATTCATCATCCTGCAACAATTTGACTTCATAGGTCAATTGCGTATTTTCGTCCTCAGCCTGCTTTTTCTCTGTTTTGGCCAACGCGATGGCCGCATCCAAATTGCGGATTTCCAGCCAGTTTCCGACTGTTTTCCACAGACAAGGCACAATCAAGGCAGCACCGAAGAAAAAAATCAGGGACAATCTTCTCATATGGGCTTTTTTTTCCCTCTGAAATATACGTTTCTGACTGTGCTGCGCCTTCGTAAAATCATTTTGCATCACGGTTACGTTGTCAGCTGTCTTTTTCTTCGTCTTTTCCTTCACCCTGATCGCCTCCTTGAAAACATCCACACCCGCATTATCTCCGAATAGTTTTACTCATGTAAAAGTATAGAAGAAACAGCGCGGATTGTCCATGGCCTTTCGCATCATCAGAAGCGATTTTCTTCCGTTCTGGGTGCAACCGTTTCGCTGATGAGGGTATACATTTCCTGCGCCTCATCCTTTTTGGTCGTTTCCACAATTTTGTCGACGCGCACGACGACGGTTTTGTTCCCGAATTGCAGCGTCATTTCATCTCCTGCTTTGACAGTCGAACTCGATTTTGCTTGCTTGCCGTTGATCAGGATGCGCCCTTTGTCCGCCACTTCTTTGGCTACTGATCTGCGTTTGATCAAGCGGGATACTTTCAAAAATTTATCTAGTCTCATCGGAATTCCCCTTTTCTTTTGCTTTTATCGCTTGCCACATCTTATCGATTTCTTCGATCGTATCAGCCTTCACCCCGTCAAAAACATGCGGATGACGTCTGCGCAATTTTTTGTTCAATGTTTCCAGGATATCTTCCATCGTGAAAAAGCCTTCCCGCTCGCCGAATGAGGCATGATAGAACACTTGGAGCAGAATATCACCCAACTCTTCGATCAGGTTATCGATATCATCGTTCTGGATCGCTTCGGCCACTTCTTCGCATTCTTCCTTCAGATAGGGCAACAGACTTTCATGCGTCTGCGATTGCACCCAAACATCTTTTTCTACGATGGCATCCATGTAGGCTTGGGTCAACTCAAAGCTTTTGGTGCGCTCATCTGTCTCAAGCGGTGGAACATACAAAGAAAGCAAGTTATGCACTCCCTCAAGCCTGTCCATCTCGTACAACGGGCACCAGGTCACTTTCTGCATCTTTGTCCCTGCCGCATCGACCAAGGCCACTTGGTGCTCATCCGGATATTTCTCCATCAGCTTCAATTTAACATCACTGGCCACAAATTCATTGAAGACTTGCATGATGATCAGGTGATTGCCTAAGCTCAGCTGGTCCTGGTGGAAGGTCAACCCATCCAACAATTGGAAGCCTTCGATCGGATCGATGGCTACCGCCTGAAAGAAATCGTCGATGAAACTCTTCCCTCCAACGATTTCCACTTCAATTCCCGACTCGTTCTGCAGCAGATGCTTGACGGAATCCTCCGCAACCATTGGATGTCCCGGCACTGCATAAATCAGATCCTGCGTTTTTGCTTTTTCCAATAAATAATCCGCAATCTGACGGTATACGTCATCAAAATTATCCTTCGATTCATATATGTCATCAAAACTTTCAAACTGCACGCCTGCAGCCCTCAGATTCTCAACGACCGGGTGCTCTTTGGTCCTCAGATGGACAAATTCAGCTGCCAGCAATCGACTGTATACGCCATACGGCAGTTGTTCCAACTCTCCGGCTCCAAGCCCCATTATTTCAATTTTACCCATATATTTCTCCTTCTGGAAATCTTTCCTATTTTAAGTCGCTCGTTTTAACCGGCAGTTTACGCAGCAGTTTTTTCCCGAACGGAATACTGATCCACTCCCGCAAAGTAAAGAGCCTCACTTTTAGAATATACCATAAGAATATGCCGACACCAGCACAAACCGTCACGGCAGCTATCACGGAATCCGTCAGCCGGCCTCCATCCGTGAAGAGATACCTTTCCAGACCGATCCGCATCGCCCCAACCGTAACAAAAAGGACAACGCAGCCAGCCATAAGTTTGAGGAAAAAGTGATCCCTGAACCAGACTTCCCGCAAGGCGCATTCACTGTTTAGCCAAAGCACCAGCAACATGGCACCAAGACCGGCTATCAAAGCGATGCTTGCCCCCATCGTCCCCAACGGTTCCACCAACAGCAGATTGCCGAAGAATTTGACCGCAAGACCCGCTGCCAGGGCAAGCAAGGAAATCTTGTACTGACCCAAACTTTGCAGGATGGAATGATAGGCGGTCATGACTGAAGCCGCAAAAATGGCCAAAATATATACAGACAAAACCGCGATGCCTTCCCGGTCCCCGAAGAGCATATTGTTGACGTTCGGTAAAATAGCCAACAATCCCGTCACCGCGGCTGCTGAAAAGACACTTGTCATCCGCAGCAAAGACACTGCGGATCGGGTGAATTCGCCTAGGCGATCTTGTGCATGCGCTTGGCTCATCATCGGAATGAAGCTGGCCGAAAACCCGGTCCCCACAACCATGCCCAGCTGAACAAGCGGTTGGCCACGGTCATAGATGCCCTTGACATTTTTTGCCAATTCGCTGGCTGTACCGCCATCCAGCAAGCCGTTGTAGAGCGTAAACGAATCGATGAGCTGGAACAGGACCAGAATCGCGCTGAGCAAGCAAATCGTCGCCCCTTCAGTCGCATAGCGACGGATCAGGCGCCCCCATTGTACGGCGGGCTCCTCTTGTTTCAAGTGTCGCCCATCAAGCGCTGGCGAATCATGATTCCGCCTTTCTTTGTAATAGGCAACCAACAGGATCAGACTGCCCAGGACCGCACCGACAGTCGCGCCGCTCATGGCATTTGCGCCCATCGCATAAAGGTCGCCTTTTGTTTTCGTGTACAGATAAGCCGCAAAAAGGATCGCACCGACACGCACCAGTTGTTCCGATACCTGCGAAATTGCTGTCGGTTCCATGCGGTAGTTGCCTTGGAAGTACCCCCGCAACGTTGCCAGTATCGGCATCCACAAAAACATCCAGGATACCGACTGCAAAATTGGTTTCAAGTCAGGGTCCCCCATCAGCAGCGCCAGTTGATCGGAAAAGCCATAGATACCCATGAACAGGATGAAGCCGAAGACGCCCATTATGACCAGGCTGCGCTTCACCATCATTCTGCGGGTCCCGCTATCCGGCGTTTCCGCAATCATCTTGGAAAGAAATACCGGAAAGCCCGACAACGCGAATGTCATACCGATGCCATAGATAGGATAGACTTGCTGATAGACATAGAAGCCTGTATTTCCCACCATATTCTGGAACGGCACCCGGTAGACTGCGCTGAGTACCTTGCTGATGAAAGCAGCCAAAGACAACAATAAGGCCCCCCTCATCATCTGCTTCAAGCGATTATTTTCCATCAGTTTCTCCCGCAGTGTCATCCGCTTCGGCTACGCACGCTTTGACGAACGCATTGAGATGATGCAGCCATTGGCGGTTCGGTAATTTCCCGATGACCAGGCTGACAACCAATTTGGCATTATTCAGATTGATCTGCGCCTTCAGCGGGATTTTGCTGAGCGCTTCAAACACAGCCGGCCCCTGAAGGCGGACTGTCGCTTCCTGGGAAAAGGTGATGATGATCGTCTCGCCTTGGCGTTTGATCGTTTCGATTTGGCTCTTTTCGGCATAATTTTTGATCAGACCAACCTCCAACAGATCGGATACTTCTTGCGGATAATCGCTGAAGCGATCAATCAGATCGGTTTCGATTTCATCATGATCAGCCACGCCATCGATGCGTTGGATTCGTTTGTAGAAGTCGATTTTTTGGCGCTCATCCTCTATATAATCGGCAGGTATGTACGCGTCGATGCTCAAGTCGATTTCGACGATGGAACGCTTCGTTTTCGCTTTCAGGCCTCGTTTGACCGCAACTGCCTCTCCCAACATCTCGGAGTACAGATCGAATCCGACCGAGTCGATGAAACCGTGTTGTTGCGCACCCAAAAGGTTCCCTGCTCCACGGATCGACAAATCACGCATGGCAATTTTGAAGCCTGCACCCAGTTCCGTGAATTCCTTGATGGATTGCAGTCTTTTCTCGCTGACTTCAGTCAGCATTTTATTCGGCTGATACATCAAATAGGCGTAGGCAATCCGATTCGTTCTGCCGACACGTCCGCGCAGTTGGTAGAGCTGCGACAATCCCATCCGGTCGGCATTTTCTATGAAGAGTGTGTTGACGTTCGGGATGTCCACACCCGTTTCGATGATGGTTGTGGTGACAAGCACATCGTAGCGGCCTTCGATAAAATCCATGATGACATTCTCGAGCTGGACTTCGGTCATCTGGCCATGCGCCACTGCGACCCGGACATCAGGGACGAGCTCGCGGATCTCTTCGGCTTTCTTCTCGATCGTTTCCACCCGATTGTAGAGGTAGAAGGCTTGACCTCCGCGGGCCAATTCCCTTTCGATCGCATCCCGGACGGCTCCGTTATTCTGTTCCATGACATATGTCTGAACCGGATAGCGGTTTGCCGGTGGTGTTTCGATGACGGAGAGATCCCTGACCCCCAGCATCGACATATGCAGGGTGCGCGGGATCGGCGTTGCCGTCAACGTCAAGACATCCACAGAGGCTTTCATCTGTTTCAAGCGCTCTTTGTGCTTCACACCGAAACGTTGCTCCTCGTCGACCACCAACAATCCCAAATCAGCGAACACAACGTCCTTCGATAAGATCCGGTGCGTGCCGATGACGATGTCGACCGTGCCTTTGCGGATGCCCGCCAATGTTTCCTCTTGCTGTTTTTTCGTGCGGAAGCGGCTCAACAAACCTATTTCGAATGGGTATTCTTCAAACCGTTGCGTCAACGATTCATAATGCTGTTGTGCCAAGATGGTCGTAGGGACAAGAAACGCGGCTTGCTTTCCTTCCTGCACCGCCTTGAAGATGGCGCGCATCGCCACTTCCGTTTTGCCGTATCCGACATCACCGACCAGCAAGCGATCCATCGGTTTGACGTTCTCCATGTCCGCCTTGATTTCAGCGGTGCTGCGCAGTTGATCGTCGGTTTCGGTATATGGGAAGGCATTTTCGAAGTCGAGTTGCTCCGGCGTATCGGGTTGATAGGCGTATCCTTTTTCGGATTCCCGGTTGGCGTAAAGCTCGATCAGTTCATCGGCGATATCTTCGATTTTCGAGGCGACTTTCTTTTTCGTTTTCGCCCATTCCGTTCCACCCAACTTGTGCATTTTAGGCGTTTTGGCATCGGAAGACACATATTTTTGAATCAAATGGATTTGCGTCACAGGAATGAATAATTTGGCGCCTTCCTGGTAGGCGATCGACATGTAATCCTGGTGGACGCCGCCGACTTCGATTGTTTCCATGCCTGTATAGAGACCGATCCCGTGATTCACGTGAACGACGTAATCACCAGGATTCAGTTCCGTGTAACTCTTCAATCTCTCCGCATTCGTCATTTTTTGGCGGCGCGGTTGCTTCTTCGTAACTTTGTTGAAAAGTTCCTTTTCGGTGACGAACACGACTTTTTCCTGCGGCAATTCAAATCCGTTCGCCATTCCGCCGACCAGGATGTTCACTTTATTCTCGATAAACGGATCGTTGCCTTTGATGTAGCTATGGATGCCGAAATCCGCGAATATCCGCTGCACCTTTTCGGCACGTTCGGCAGAAGGGACCATCACGAAAACCGTCATATGCTGCTTGAGCCAACGCTCCATTTCCAATTTGACTTGCGGCATCTGACTGAAGAAATTATTCAGCGTGTGGTATTGGAAAGGATAAACTCCGTGGAACCGCATATTTCCGAATCCTCTGTGGAACAGCGCGTAATAGATGCGATGCTGTTTGGATTTTTTGATTACTTCGCGGATATCGGCGCTGAAATCCTGCGAAGGCAGGCACACGCCTTCCGACACTTTGGCCAGCTTCCATTCCGATGATTCACTTTCGATTGTCCTTTCAACCTCAAGGATACGGCTGTAATCGTCCACGATCAGCAACGCGTCTTCGGAGATATAGTCCAAAACCGTAGGCTGTTCCGGATAGACCAAACTTGTGTAAAGTTGCGGATCTCTGGATAGTTCACCGCGCTTCATATTGTCCGTCAGCTCGGCGAATACACGTGTCATGCTTGCTTTGACTTCTTCATTTTTGATGCCTTTGATGGCCTTTTCAGCCTTTTTCGCTACCGCGCTGGCCTGTTTCGCTATCTCCGCTTTCGTGAAGATCGTGTCATGCGCCGGCAAAATCCGTACAGTTTCGATAGATTCGCTGGACTTTTGGGTGTAGGCATCAAAATAGCGCAATGTGTCGATTTCGGTATCGAACAGTTCCAATCGCAATGGATTCTCTTCGTTCAGGGCATAGATGTCGATGATGCCCCCGCGTATGCTGAACTCACCAGGGCTGGCAACCATCCGTTCACGGGTATAGCCCATTGCGACCAACTTTTCAGGCAGGCTGTCCAGATCCAACTCCATGCCGATGGAAAAATCAAGGCAATGCGTTTCCCAGATTGAAGCTGGAGAGAGGATCTTTTTGAATCCGGCAGCCGGAATCACGACGATCCCTTTTTTGCCGCTCTTGAGAAAATCCAACGTTTCGACCCGTTGGCTGCGGTATTCCGGCGATGAGAAAGCCAGTTCCGCCGCGACCGATTCCTCCACAGGGAAGATATGGATGGGAACATCGGGTGCCATTTGACTGATGTCCTCATACACTTGGGTCGCTTGTAGCAGATTGGGGGTCAAGACGATGACCGGTTTCTGCAATTCTTCGAACAGGATATTCGTCAACAGATTGCGGCCTGATCCGGAAAGCCCAGCTATCAACTGTGGCAATTCTGCATTGATTTCAGATAATACGGTCTGTATATTTATTGTTTTTTTCAAATATTTCTCTATTTCTTTCATGAATATTCTCCTCGTTCATGGTATGTTCTGCAGAAAAAAGGTTATCGCTTTCATCTTGATTCACCTATGCAGGTTGCGGCAGACACAAAAGAGGTCCAGCTGAAGCTGAACCTAACCTTTTTTATTGAATTGATTCATTGTCTCCAAAAAATTGTTCCCTTTAATGAAATGATCGATCGCATCCACGCTTTCTTTTACGGAGTGCAACATTTCGGCGTGGTCGTCCTTCAGAAAAGGACTCAGCACATGCTGAATGACCGTCATATTATGTTGGGGCCTTCCGACTCCGATGCGGATCCGGTTGAAATCCTGTGTCCCTAAGTGCTGGATCAAACTTTTGATGCCGTTATGTCCGCCAGCTCCACCTTTTTGGCGAAGCCTTATTTTGCCTACCGGCATATCCATATCATCGTACACGACAACCAAATCTTCGATCGGGATGCTGTAGTAATCCATCAGCGGCCTTACAGCTCTTCCCGAATCATTCATGAAAGTCAGCGGTTTGACGAATAAAACTTTTTCACCGTTTACGGTCGTTTCTATGTATACCGCTTCAAATTTATTTTTATTGTATTTCTCTTTATTCTGAAAAGCCCATTCATCCAAAGCAATAAAGCCGACATTGTGTTTCGTATCGGTATACTTAGGACCTGGGTTCCCCAATCCAACGATCATTTTCATTTATATTCCCCTATTGTTTCCAGTCATAGTTATGTTAGCAGGCGCGCAAGCGTGTGCTTTCTGCTCTTTTACGCCAAAAAAGGCCGCACGGATGTCCTCCGAACAGTTTGCTTTCGAACAGTATACCACAATCATCGGATAATCGTAAGAAATAGGAGTGGGACCCGCTAAAATTATTGTGAACAAAATCGCAATTGCCCATTGAAAACAACAGCGTTTTATTTTATAATATTTTTATATAATATTTCACAGGTTGTTCACTTCCTATCACTTTCGCGCAATCATCGCTGGTTCTGAAAATCTTTGCTGAGCGGGATAGGCCCAAAGAGTAATCACCCTTGATTAGTGTTATAATAGAACCAGCAAATAGCGAGAGGAGCATTATAATGGCAGAATTGAGTGGAAATACAGGTCAAAAAATTATTTTAGTCGGTGACGGCGCCGTAGGATCGAGCTATGCGTTTGCATTGGTTACACAAAATATTGGTCATGAGTTGGGTATCATCGATATCAACAAAGCAAAAACAGAGGGAGACGCCATTGACCTTTCCCACGCTTTAGCTTATACCTCACCCAAGAAAATTTATGCAGCATCCTACGCAGATTGCCACGACGCTGATATCGTTGTATTAACTGCAGGAGCTGCTCAAAAACCTGGCGAAACACGTTTGGATCTGGTAAGCAAAAACCTGCGTATCTTCAAGTCGATCATCGGAGAAATCATGGCAAGCGGATTCGACGGTATCTTCTTGGTAGCATCCAATCCAGTGGATGTCCTCACTTATGCAACTTGGAAATTCTCAGGACTTCCTGCTAACCGCGTCATCGGTTCCGGTACTTCCCTGGACAGCGCTCGATTCCGCCAAAGCATCGCTGCGCTAGTAGGTGTAGATACGCGTAATGTTCACGCCTATATCTTAGGGGAACACGGCGACACCGAATTCCCTGTATGGTCCCACGCTAACGTTGGTGGCCTGCAGATTTACGAATGGGTGAAACAAACTTCTGCTGTCGATGAAAAAGCTTTAGTCGATGTCTTCTTCAAAGTGCGCGATGCCGCATACGAAATCATCGAGAAAAAAGGAGCGACCTTCTATGGTATCGCTGTAGCCTTAGCCCGTATCACAAAAGCGATCCTGAATGACGAAAATGCGATCATGCCTTTATCCGTCTATCTGGATGGGGAATATAACCACAAAGATATCTTCATCGGCGTGCCGGCAGTCATCAACCGTTCAGGTATCCGCAACATCATCGAAATTCCTTTGTCTGATGCAGAACAGGAAAAAATGGATCTATCCGCTAACACCTTGAAAAAAGTGTTGGAAGAAGGATTCGCCAGCCTGGAAGCAGACGCAAAATAATCGAATCCGATCTCAAACACCCGTCAGTCCCATTTTGGGGACGACGGGTGTTTTTTTGTTTGTTTGTGGGTTTCGGTGATGTGGGGTTTGGTGTTTATGGGGTTACGGGGTTACGGGGTTACGGGGTTACGGGGGCGAAAAGATGGATTCTTATGAGTTATTCATGGTTTCAGGCCAACTTGGGCTCAAAACCATGGATTCTTTCGAGTTATCCATGGTTTCGCACTTATCTGGGCTCAAAACCATGAATTCTTTCGAGTTATCCATGGTTTCAGGCCAACTTGAGCTCAAAACCATGAATTCTCTTGAGTTATCCATGGTTTCAGGCCACAGATGACAATCGTACTCGCAGGCATGGATTACTCCCGTCACTAAGCAAGCGACAGCAACTTATATTCTCTCCGAAAGGCATTTATAAGAATCCGCGTATGCTCTATTTGACGACTCATATCAGGAGGGATTCCTATCGCATACAAAGAACGAACAAAACCAAAGCTTCTGCGCATCTACGAGATATTGCACACGCGCACCCATCTTGGGAAGGCCGATTATTATCGGTTCATCAATCGAAAGAAGGGATTCGGGGGTGAAGGCGGACTTGACGTACACACCGAGCCACTCAGTGAAAATTGCATTATCTTGAACGATCTTCAGTTGGAAGTCAGGGAATCCCCTTTCCAGATTGATGCCCTCTTGATTTTCTCAGATATGATCAACCTCTACGAAATCAAGAATTATGAAGGTATGCATCAGTGGGGAAAAGGATCCTTCATAAAATCATCCGGGTTTTTATTGGAGAATCCATCCATGCAACTGCAGAGAACGAAAGTGCGATTGGAATTCTTGCTGTCGGAGATGGGATTTAAGACAAGAGTGGAAGCTTATGTCATTTTCGTAAATCCCGAATTCACCTTGGTTGGTGCTCCAAATGAAACAAGCTATATCCTTCCCAGTCAAATTCCCGGACATTTCCGGAATATACCCAAAACCACTGGAATAACTGCCGAACAATACAGACTTGCAGATTCACTCGTAGCTCTTCACGATCCCAATTATTCTTTCAAGATACCAGAATATCACTACGAGAACATGAAAAAAGGTGTCCCCTGTCCAGCTTGCGGAGCGCTAAAAGATACATTTAGAGGCCAACATCAGATTTGCGGCGAATGCGGAAAGAAAATAAACATAAACGAAGCCATCAGAACGAGCATATCCGATTTCCGCATTTTATTTCCGGATGATAAAATTACAGCAAGCCGTATCACGGACTGGTGTGGTGTCGGCGATCAAAATCGCATAAGCAATATACTGAAGTCAGAATTTCAAGTGATGGGGAAAAACCGCGGGCGTTATTTCATTTGATGAATATTATCCTAATTCGTGAAGGAGCTGCACTAACGCAACGTGCAATGAACGGGCGGTTACCTGCTTATTTGCGCGTCTTATTTTGTTCGCTTTTAGAACTTGAGCCACCCGGGAAACAAGTTCTATCTGTTGTCGCAGAGCCCAGGCCAACTTGAGCTCAAAACCATGGATTCTTTCGAGTTATTCATGGTTTCGCACTGATCTGGGCTCAAAACCATGGATTCTTTCGAGTTATTCATGGTTTCAGACCAACTTGGGCTCAAAACCATGAATTCTTTTGAGTTATCCATGGTTTCCGGCAGCCCTGGCCCACAGCAGGAAACAACAACCAACCCAAACAAAAAAGCCCTCCAATGGAGGACTTTTTTCAACCATCGGATTCTTAGTCGATGATTACGAATTTTTCTTGGAACAACGGGCTTACTGAGCGGTTTTCGTGGATACGTTTGATTGCTTCAGCAATCAATTGGGAAACAGAAACCATCACAATTTTTTCGCTGACTTTATCAGCTGGGATATTGATCGAATCAGTAACGATCAATTCTTTGATTACGGAGTTGTTGATGCGATCCATTGCTGGACCTGATAATACAGCATGTGTGCAGCAAGCATAGACATCCAACGCGCCTGCATCCTGCAATGCTTGGGCAGCCAATGTAATTGTGCCGGCAGTATCGATCATGTCGTCGATCAGGATACATTTTTTACCTTCGACATTACCGATGATGTTCATGACTTCGGCAACGTTCGCTTTCGGTCTTCTCTTGTCGATGATGGCGATTGGAGCTTTGATGAATTCAGCCAGTTTGCGGGCTCTTGTCACGCCACCGTGATCAGGCGAAACAACGACTACGTCATCACGCAAAACTTCATGATCCAAGAAGTAGCTTGCCAATAACGGAGCTCCCAACAAATGATCAACCGGGATATCGAAGAAACCTTGAATTTGAGGAGCATGCATATCAAGTGTCAACAATCTGTCAGCACCAGCATTAGTGATCATATTCGCCACCAATTTCGCTGTTATCGGCTCACGTGATTGTGCTTTGCGGTCTTGGCGGGCATAGCCATAATAAGGCAAAACGATGTTGATCGTTTTGGCACTCGCGCGCTTCAAAGCATCGATCATGATCAAAAGTTCCATCAAGTGGTCGTTTACCGGAGAACTTGTCGATTGGATGACGTAAACGTGGCAACCGCGGATACTTTCGTCGATGTTGATCTTGATTTCACCGTCACTGAATTGGGATGAAGAAAGGGTCCCTAACTCCACACCAACGTCAGCCGCAATTTTCTCAGCCAAAGGGCGATTTGAACTTAAGGAAAAAATCTTAAGTTTTGGATCTTTGTAATGTTCTGTCATGATAATCCTCCGTTAATCTTTTGTTTTTACCAAATTAAACACATACTGATATTGTATTTTCAAAATCATTCTACCATACATGTATAAGGTTTTGCTTTATTTTTTGGCTGGCGGCAATTTTTCCCAATAGCCGGGTTTGTTCTCCTGGCGGCTGCGGGCGATGCCCATCGCGCCTTCAGGCACATCTTTAGTGATAGTCGAACCTGCAGCTAGGAATGTGTTGGCCTCGACGTTGACAGGCGCCACAATGTTCACGTTGCAGCCGATGAACGTATTGTCACCGATGCTGGAACGGTGTTTGTGCTTGCCATCATAATTCACAAAGACAGTGCCGCAACCGACATTGATGTTTTTACCGAGATCCGCGTCTCCCACATATGTCAGATGTCCGACTTTTGTGTCTTCGTTCAAGACCGCGTTCTTCACTTCCACAAAATTTCCGATATGGACGCGTTTTCCGATGTGGCTGTTCGGTCTCAAGTGGCTGAACGGGCCGATGTTGCTGTCCGATTCCATCACGGAGTCCTCCAGATTTGAGCTTCTGATCTGGACACGGTCCCCGATTGTTGTATTGCTCAGTTCTGAGCCTGATCCGATGAAACAATCTTCACCGATGATCGTTTTCCCTTTCAGGAATACATTCGGTTCAATGACTGTGTCGCTTCCGATGATCACATCCGACTCGATGTAGGTATTATCCGGATCGATCAAGGTAACGCCGTTGCGCATGTGTTTTTCATTGATGCGTCTCTTCATGTAGACAGAAGCTTCAGCCAAAGCCACACGATCGTTCACACCCAAAGCTTCGCCCATGTCGCTCATCTGGTAAGCCGTCACGATTTCGCCTTGGTTCTTCAGGATTTCGATGACATCCGGCAAATAGTACTCGCCTTGCGCATTGTTGTTGCCTACTGATTGCAGCGCAGCGAACAAAAACTTGTTATCGAATGCATACGTTCCGGTATTGATTTCCTGCACAAGCACTTCTTCCGGAGAAGCGTCTTTTTGTTCCACAATTTTTTCTACGTTATCTGAAGCATTTCTGATGATGCGGCCATAGCCGTTCGGATCAGCAGCATGCGCAGTCAGGATAGTTGCTTTCGCTTTTTTCTCTTCATGGTATTGCAACAAGGATTCCAACGTCTCTGCAGTCAGAAGCGGTGTATCTCCGCAGATGACCAATGTAGTGCCCTCTTCGTTCTCCAGCACAGCTTGCGCTTGCAGAACAGCGTGCCCTGTTCCCAATTGTTGCGCCTGCAATACATATTCCGAACGATTCCCCAAGCATCCTTTAACAGTATCCGCACCGTGCCCTACAATTGTCACTACTTTCTCAATGCCAGCAGCCTCTACTTGATCCACGACGTGCTCTACCATTGGTTTTCCGCAAACTGCATGCAGTACTTTATAAAGCTTACTTTTCATGCGCGTTCCTTGACCAGCAGCAAGTATGATTGCAAAACGATTAGCCATAAGCAACTCCTATCTTTTCATTTTATTCCTTCAACTAAATTATCTTAGCGTAAAAACTTGCTTTTTTCAATATGATATCGTACATAAATACAGACTTCTTTTCATTATCTAATGGAAATACGAAGAATGCGGATACATTGTTTCTTATTGACCGGTTTTTTGGATATACTTGTAGACAGGAAGACACATCGAAAGGATTGATTCCAATGACAAAAACGACTGCATCATTTTGGATACAAGAACTGTTGCTTCAGCCGCATGCGGAAGGCGGTTATTTTCGCGAAACCGGCCATTCCCCCGAACTGATCGTTACCGAGGATCGGTTGGAGCGCTATCTCTACAGCAACATCCTCTTCTTATTGACTGCAGACAACCCTTCGCATTTTCACCGCTTGAAATCCGATGAGGTCTGGTATTTCCATGAAGGCAGCACGTTGACGATCCATCTGTTGCATCCCGATGGCCGCTACGAGGCAGTCAGAATGGGCCGCCATCCCGAAAACGGAGAACTTTTCCAATTCACGGTTCCGAAAGGGGTCATCTTTGGGAGCAGCATCGAAGGACAATCCGGAGACTTCGCGCTCGTAAGCTGCATGGTTTCCCCGGGATTCGATTACCGTGATTTTGAATTGCTGCCTTATGATGTGTTGCTCAAATACTATCCTGATTGCGGGAATGTTTTGGAAAAATTAGCCTACAAAAAGCTTCCACGGGATTGTTTCAGGAATGAACAAGTCTGAACTACACCCAATCCCACTCAGGGAATCGCGTTTTTCCTTCTCAACACCAAAGAGCCAGACCTTAAACTTGCGTTTAGGATCCAGCTCTTTTTTTAGGCTACAATCTATAATCACTCGGTGCTTGAATCGAAATAATTGCCCAAGCCCACGCTGATGGAATGATCTTTCAGGTCGATATTGTTTACGCGGATCAGTGACGAATAATCGAACACTTCGCGTTTGGAATTGTAGCCAGCTTCAGCGAATACCGTCACGCCGACTGTCTCCGATTCAAATTCGGAAATCATGCTGCGCATAC
The DNA here is from genome assembly GCF_003051085.1 of Trichococcus patagoniensis. Taxonomy (GTDB): domain Bacteria; phylum Bacillota; class Bacilli; order Lactobacillales; family Aerococcaceae; genus Trichococcus; species Trichococcus patagoniensis. Next base: position 46,515 of record NZ_QAOM01000003.1, read on the forward strand.
CGTTGATGGTGCCGCCGCCTTTCAGGAAATCGTCGACAATGAGAACTTTGGAGCCGCGCGGCAAACTGCGTTTGGATAGTTCCATTTTTTCGACCCGGTCGGATGAACCTGAAACGTAATTGATGCTGACTGTGGAGCCTTCGGTAATTTTCGAATCACGGCGCACGATGACGAATGGGACATTCAGATAAGTGGCGACTGCTTGCGCGATCGGAACCCCTTTAGTGGCGACAGTCATGACTGCATCGACTTTTTTGTCGACGTATTGAGCCGCGATGACACGCCCGATTTTCTGCAGGATTTCCGGATTGCCCAACATGTCGGAAAGATAAACGTATCCCCCTGGCAACAGACGATCTTTGCTGTTCATGATTTCGCACATTTCTTCTATAATTTCGCGGGCATTTCCTTTGGTGATTGTCGGAATATATTTGACGCCGCCTGCTGCACCCGGAAGCGTTTCGACAATCCCTGTTCCCCGATCTTCAAATGTTTTCTTGATGATGGATAAGTCTTCACTGATGGATGATTTCGCTGATTCATAACGTTTAGCGAAATAGGTCAATGAAATCAACCGATGCGGTCTCTCTAATAAGTAACGGGTCATATCGACTAACCGTTCACTGCGCTTTATTTTCAATCCAAATCTCTCCTTATATTGCGTTCTTTTCCCTATTATATAGTTGATTCCTGAAAAATGAAAGCTTTTAATTGATGATTGTTCGTTTTTAATCGAATTTAAGGCAAAAAAACAAGAGCAATGTTCTGCTCTTGTCCATATATCTTATTGTTAAGATTCTACTTCTTTTCGACGACGACCTTATAGATGCTGGTCAAAATGAACATGGCCACGAAAACCAAGGTGATGGTGGCACCGGGAGGCGTTCCGTACTGATAGGATGCGAACAAACCTCCGTACATTCCCGTCAAACCGATGCCTATCCCAAGCAGGATGACGCCGTTGAAGGTATGCACCAATCTCATCGAGATGGCTGCCGGCAGAATCATGATGGAAGAAACCAGCAATGACCCGGTAATCGGCATCACCACACTGATTGCGACCCCTGTGATCACAGAAACCAACAGCGACATCATGCGGACCGGCAAGCCCGCTGTATGGGCCGTGTCTTCATCAAACGTCAACACATATAACGGTTTGCGGAAAATCAGATACAGCAAAACAATAATTATTGCCAAAGCCAATAAAATCTGGATTTGCTGATCATTGATGGTGATGATCGATCCGAACAGATACTGTTCGACACTCGCGTTCTGTTTCCCCGATACGAAACTCATCAGCACTAAAGCTACAGCCATTCCCGTAGCCATCAGGATTGCAATCGATATTTCCGAATAGCCTTTGAAGATGACGCGTAAATATTCGATTCCGATCGCTGCCAAAATGACGATACCCAAAGTGGTTAGCGTTGGATTGATATTTAGGAGCATCCCTAAAGCAACTCCAGCCAAGGAAACATGCGACAGCGTATCCGCCATTAAGGATTGCCGGCGCAAAATCAGCAGCAGACCCAAAATGGGTGCCATGATTGCGATCAATGTTGATGCTTGGAAGGCTCTTTGCATAAATCCATAGAGAAACATCTCCACGGCGAATCCTCCTTTCTGACCAACTGAATATGGGTATCCATAAATTCTTTGATATCTTCGTGCTCATGCGTAACCATGATGATCGCTTTGTTGTGGACTTGTGAATTGTGTTTCAGCAAACGATAGAAACGCTCGCGCGATTCCTTATCCATTCCGGTAGTAGGCTCATCGAGCACAAACAAGTCCGGATCGGTTGCGAAAATGCGTGCCAAAGCGATGCGTTGTTTTTGCCCACCGGAAAGTTCACCGATTTTTTTGTTGCGCATTTCCCACATGCCCACTGATTCCAGGGCTTTTTTTACATGGGTATTATCTTCTTCATCCAATTTTTTGAACCATTTGCCTTTTTGGTATCTGCCGGACTCCACAAACTCAAGGACCCTGCTCGGAAACCCGATATTGAAAGACGAAATTTGCTGCGGTGCATAACCGATCGTAAGCTTTTCCCCACGATAGTTCACCTTCGAAATCGTCGCGCTGCCCTCCCGGGGATTCAACAGTCCCAGGATGCTCTTCAATAAAGTAGATTTCGCCGCGCCATTTTCGCCTGTAAGGATGACGAATTCCCCTTCATGCACTTGGAATGTGATATCCTGCAGGACAGGTTCATCATCGTAATAGAACGACAGATGCTGTACATCGATATATTCCACTTGATTTCCCCTCTTCTCTTACTGGATCACTTTTTTCAAAGCTGTCAAATTTTCTTGCATCACGCTCAGGTAATCTTTGCCCGCTTCTTGGTCTTCATCGGTTATCCCTTCAAGCGGACTCAGCACTTCAAGGGAGGCGCCTGTTGCTTCAGCCAAGGTTTGCGCTGTTTTTGAGGATGCGCTGTCCGAGTAATAGACGGTAGTGATCTGATTGTCGATCATAAATTGCTGCAGTTCAGCCAGTTTGGCAGGATTCGGTTCCGCATCGGATGACACATCGGATACGGCCACTTCAGTCAGTTCGTAGCGGCGGGCGATATATCCGAAAGCTGCGTGCTGGACGACGAATGTGCGGTTTTCGGCAGTTTCAAAGGCAGTCTGATAGGCTGAATCCAATTCCGCCAATTTTTCGTTAAAGGCGGCGGCATTTGCCTCATAACTCTCCTTGTTTTCTTCATCCGCCGTAATGACTCCGGCCAAAATAGCAGCCACTTGCTCTTGTGCATACACCGGATCCAACCAGATATGCGGATCGACACTGTGGGCGTCTTCGCCTTCTTCATCGTGCTCTTCTTCGGCAGCCTCATCCTCTTCCAACTCAAAAAGCGCGATATCTTCGGCAGCTTCGACAACGATCACGTCGCTCGATTCAATGGACTCCAACACGCTGGGTACCCACGTTTCCATTTCATCGCTGTTGTATACGAACACATCAGCGTCAGCAATGGCCGCGATGTCCTGTGGCGTCGGCTCATAGCCATGCGATTCTTGTCCGGCATCCAACAAAACGGAAACTTCACCATTATCGCCTACCACATTTTTCGCAAAGTCATACATCGGATAGAAGGTCGTGACAACCTGTATCCCATCTTCAGAAACGGCTGATTCATCGCTTCCGCTCGTTCCGCAACCAACCAGAATAAGGGCTGCTGCAGACAGAATGCCTGTCAGTTTCAATCTATTTATCATAATTTATTATTCCTCCAAAACGTAATGATTACTGTTTAAGTCCCGATAGATACTTTATCACAATTGGATGCAACGCGTCAACCATTCCGCTTCCATTTCACAAGTAAAAACCGCAAACACCCTTCAGGGGGATTCGCGGTTTTGATTAATCAATCTTCGTTGAGCAGTCGGACCATATAAACTTCTTCGCAGAATCCTCGCAGACTGTTATAGACTCTTTTGATGCGCGACGTGTTTCTGCTGAATCCGATGATGGTCGGGCCGCTGCCGCTCATCGTCACGCCATCAAGGCCGTACTTCTCCATCCGGTCCTTCAATTGGCGCAGTTCCGGATGCTTATTGAAGGTCACTTGTTCTAAAGCATTCCCAACGTTCTGACACATCCGCTCGTAATCGCCCTCCTCGATGGCTTGCGCTACAATGCGGGAAGTCGGCTTGTGCTGCAGTTGCTCGACAGCCAGCAGCCGAAAAATGGTTTTCGTCGAGACGCTCAGGCGCGGTTTCGCCAAAATCACCCAACAGGATGGCATCGGCCGCAGTTTGCGGACGATTTCCCCTCGGCCTGATACGAAGGCTGTGCCGCCCACTATGCTGTAGGGAACATCCGAGCCTACTTGGTTGCCGATCGCAATCAGCTCCTCAACAGAAAGCTGCAGATCCCAAATCTTGTTCAGCGCGCGCAATGCCGCAGCCGCATCCGTGCTGCCGCCGCCCAATCCAGCAGCTACAGGGATTTTCTTGTCGATTTCGATTTTGATCCCCTTCTTTATCCCGCAACGGTCTTTGAGAAGCTTCACTGCTTGATAGACATGATTTCGCGTGTCCACTGGCAAAAACACTTTGTTCGTGTAGATTCTGATTTCATCTTTTTCGAGAGGAGTAAACGTAAGATGGTCCGCGAGGTCGACTGAAGCCATCACCATTTCGAGTTCATGATAAAGGTCATCCCGCTTATACAATACATCTAACGCCAAATTTATTTTTGCCGGTGCACGTTCAATCCATTCCATCGCTCCACACTCCTCTCCACTGTTCTTATACTTACAATACTAGCTTAAGCGTGCCGTTTTTAAAAGAAATATATGTCAATAAACAAGAATTACTTTCTGAATGATCATTCTCGCCTGAATCAGTGACCGGAACCGGTTTGTTCCCGTAATCTGTTCCACCTGCAGCAAGCAATTTTTTCCATAAAAAAAAACAGACATTTCGATGTCTGTTTGATTTATTTGGAATAAGTTCTTACATAATTTAAGCGTACAGGCATTTTTCTTCATCGTAAAATAAGATCTCTACAGCTTCGGTTAAAACATCTGCATAACTGTATGATACACGTTCAAATGCATTTTCGTTTTGGTCTAGATCAACCACAAATACAGCATGATACGTTTCACGTAAAATACCTTTTCGTTCTGTCTTGCGTTTGCGTCCTGCTTGCGCAGTCAGCATAACTTTCTGCCCTAAGTGACATTCCAGTTGTTCCTTAATCTGACTCAAATTATCCGGCATTCTGTTTCACCTCACTGATTCACAGTATAACACAGATAAATTTAATTTACAAGTATATCACAGAGGACGTATGCACGCAACTATGAAACGGATAATTTTCAAAGAAATCTTATCAATTTTTTTTACCTATTTTTAGTAAATTCCTTGAACGGAAAATTGCAGCTTAAAGGCCTCACCTTCCCATCGCAATGGGATCCGGAAGGTGAGGCCTCCGTACCGACGGTGCCCTTGGTTGCGAAAATAATAGGTTGTTTTTTGATAGATTATTGAACGTCCAAATATTTGACCAAGGCATTCGCCAAGTCCGCAAATTGTTCGATACTCAGGGCTTCTCCCCGTTTTGAAGGCTCAATGCCAGCTTCTTCAAGTCCGGCTGTCAAAGCTGCCTTGATTTCTTCCGTTTTGCCGTAGCGGGATTGCAGATTGTTCCAGAGCGTTTTTCTGCGTTGATTGAAACCGGCGCGAACCAAATCAAAGAAGAACGCCTCATTCGTAACCTTGACTTTAGGTTCCGCTCTGCGCTGAAGCTTCAGGATTGCCGAATCGACATTCGGTTGCGGCACAAAAACGGTTTTCGGAACGATGAAGGCAATCTCTGCTTCCGTATAGTAGTCGATTGCAATCGTCAATGAGCCGAATGCTTTCGTTCCAGGTTTGGCAGTCATACGCTGCGCGACTTCTTTCTGCATCATCATCACAAACGTGTCGATCGGCAAATCAGTCTCTATGAAATTCATGATGATTGGCGTCGTGATATAGTAAGGCAGATTCGCTGCCACCACTAATCGTTCGGCCGGTTCAAAATGCTCTTCGATGACTTGCGGAACATTTGCCTCCAGAATATCCTGAAAAATGATTTCGATATTATCGTATTCCGCAAGTTCCGTCTTCAGAATTGGCGCCAAACGTCTGTCCACTTCAAACGCCACTACTTTTTTGGCTTCTCTGGCAAGTCGTTCCGTCAAGGCTCCGATACCGGGCCCGATTTCGATGACATTGGTGTTTTCATCTATGCCGGCTGCAGCAACCATCTTCGTCAATATATTGGGGTCAACCAAAAAGTTTTGGCCCAGGCTTTTCTTCATGGTCAAATGGTATTTTTTTAAGATGGCGTTCGTTCTGCTCGGTGTTGCTATATCCTTATGGTATTCTAATCCACTCATTTATTTTCCTCCTCCTGCCGCAAAGCGGTCAGGCTATCCTTTTCATCCAGTTCTTTCAAAATGGCCGTCATCGCTGCGTTAACAGCTTCTTTTTCCAATTGGAACATGCGCAGGCGTTTCAACAACTGTTTCCCGTTCGTATGGCCGATCCCAAGAGCATCCCCCAGCAACTCCCGGTAACGGCCTGAGTCAGCATGACCGACCAAGTGCCATTCATCCAGGAATTTCCTGTCGATGTCGCTCGTTTCCGCTTGCCTTTGCGTGTAGATATTCTTCAGCGCTTCCCTGATGATTTCCGGAGAAGCATGCTCGATTCCGAGGCTTCCGCCTTTCGGGGATTGCGCGTCATCCTTACGCAAGAACGCATGCTTGACGCCGGGGATCCGTTCCACGATTGTTGCCCGGATCTTCCCGCCTGGATAATCAGGATCGGTGAAGACGATGACGCCACGTGTCGCTTGCGCATGGGCAATCAGCTGCAGTGTTTCTTCGTTGATTGCTGATCCGTTCGTTTCGATCGTATCAGCTTCCACCGCCAGCTTGATCCGTCTGGTATCGTCTTTTCCCTCGACCACTATAATCTCTTCTATTTTCATCTGTCATCCAGCCCAAACAATGTATTTGCGTTTTTGGTTGTCTGCAGCGCAATCTGTTCGAATGTCTGGCCGCGTAATTCAGCAATCTTTTCGGCTACATAGCGCACATAGGCCGGCTCATTTCGTTTTCCGCGGAAAGGAACGGGGGCCAGATAAGGCGCATCCGTTTCGACGAGAAGTCTCTCGATCGGCACAGCTTTGGCCACTTCATGGACTTCCGTCGCCTTTTTGAAGGTGACGACGCCGCTGATCGAAATGTGCATGCCCAAATCCAAAAACTTCCTCATGTAGTCCACATCACCGCTGAAGCTGTGCATGATGCCGCCTATGTCGCGCACATCCTCTTCCTTCAAAATGCGGTACGTGTCTTCGATGGCATCACGCATATGGATGCTGATCGGCAGTTCCATTTCTTTTGCAATCGCGATTTGTCTTCTGAACACTTTCGCTTGGACGTCATGCGGCGCTGTGTCCCAGTGATAGTCCAGTCCCATCTCGCCCATGGCAACAACCTTTTTTTCTTCAAGCAATGCCATCAGGCTGTCTTCCACTGCCGCAGTATAGGTCGCTGCTTCTGTAGGGTGCCAGCCGATGATGCTGTAGATTTCAGGATATTTTGCGCTCAATTCGAGCGTTTTTTTTATGGTGTCCGCATCGAAGCCCACTACCGCGAATCTTCCGACACCGGCTTCATGGGCCCTTGCGATGGCAGCATCCACGTCATCCGCAAAAGCGTCCACATTCAGATGCGTGTGTGTATCAAATAATAGTTTATCCATAGATTCCTTTCCGGTTCCTGCGGGAAGGACGTTGCCTACCCTGATTCTTCTGCATTTAAAATGGACAAAGGAGTCCGGGACAACTGTCCCAGGCTCCTTGAATCACAAAAACCTTTATGCCACTGTAGACCCATTCGCTGCTGATTCAGGTGCAAGTATGACTTGAAGCACGCCATCTTTTTCAGCAGAAAGGATCATTCCTTGGCTGATTTCACCCTTCATTTTGCGCGCTTTCAGGTTAGCGACGATGATGACTTTTTTGCCGATGAAATACGCAGGATCCGGATACCATTGTGCGATACCCGACAGGATTTGGCGATGACCTTCGTCACCCGCATCCAGACGGAATTTCAGCAATTTGTCCGCGCCTTCGACCTTCTGGCAATCGATGACTTCAGCAACCTTCAGCTCGACTTTATCGAAGTCTTCATATTTGATCTGTTTTTCCTTTTCGGAAGTCAGCACGGTAGTCGTCGGATTCCATTCAGCCGCGACCGTTTCCTCTTCCGCTGGGGCCGTTCCGCCCATTTGTTCCTTGATGTAGGCGACTTCTTCTTCCGTGACGAGACGAGGGAAGATCGGCGTGCCTTTTTCGACTACCTTCACGTCCGCCGGGAACGTTCCGAAGGCCACATTTTCCCAAGTGCCTTGTTTTTCGAAGTCCAATCCAAGTTGTTCATACATTCTGAACGGCGCTTGCGTCATGAACGGAGACAGGAGAATGCCGACGACGCGCAAGGTTTCCGCCAAATGCGCCATGACGCTTCCCAACTCCGCTTGCTTGGATTCATCCTTCGCCAAGACCCATGGAGCGGTCTCATCGATGTATTTGTTCGCGCGTGAAATAAGGCGCCATGTTTCGGACAAGGCCGAGCTGAACTGCATGTTGTCCATTTCCTTCTGGTAATTCTCGGTCACTTCCGCTGCCATCGCTTTGAGTTCCGCATCGAAAGCCGTTTCCGCTGCTAGTGCCGCAGGGATGTTCCCTCCGAAATATTTATTGATCATCGCGATTGTTCTGTTCAGCAAGTTGCCCAGATCGTTCGCCAGGTCATAGTTGATCCGGTTCACGTAGTCTTCCGGTGTGAAGATGCCATCGCTGCCGAACGTCACTTCGCGCATCAGATAGTAGCGCAAAGCATCCAAACCGAAGCGGTCCACCAACATATCCGGATAGACAACGTTGCCTTTGGATTTGGACATTTTGCCTTCTTTCATCAATAACCAACCGTGTCCGAAGATTTTCTTCGGAAGCGGCAGATCCAATGCCATCAGCATGATTGGCCAATAGATGGTGTGGAAGCGGACGATTTCTTTTCCGACCATATGCACATCAGCCGGCCAATATTTTTGGTAAAGCGAATCATCAGCCGAACCATAGCCCAAGGCAGTGATGTAGTTCGCCAATGCATCGATCCAAACATAGACTACGTGCTTTGGATTGCTCTTCACGGGAATCCCCCAGGTAAAGGTCGTCCGTGAAACAGCCAGATCCTCAAGGCCCGGTTTGATGAAGTTGTTGACCATCTCGTTTTTGCGCGATTCCGGTTGGATGAAATCGGGATGCGCATCGTAATAAGCCAACAGGCGGTCTGCGTATTTGCTCATGCGGAAGAAGTAGGACTCCTCTTTCACCAACTCGACTTCATGGCCGCTTGGAGCAACCCCGCCGATGATTTTTCCGTCGGCATCGCGATATACTTCAGCCAATTGTGTTTCCGTGAAGAACTCTTCGTCGGAAACCGAATACCAGCCTTCGTATTCGCCAAGATAGATGTCGCCTTGTTCCAATAATTGTTCAAAAATCTGCTGAACAGCTTGGACATGATCATCATCAGTAGTGCGGATGAACTTGTTGTTGGAAATGTCCAGACGTTTCCATAGATCCTGCATATCCTGGGCCATGCCGTCCACATATTCTTTTGGTGTAATGCCCAATTCTGCTGCTTTGTTCTCGATTTTTTGTCCGTGCTCATCTGATCCGGTCAGGTAGAACACATCGAATCCCATCAGTTTTTTATAGCGTGCCATTACATCGCATGCGATTGTCGAATACGCATTCCCGATGTGGAGCTTACCGCTCGGATAATAGATTGGAGTAGTGATATAAAATGTATTTTTTTCTTTAGCCACGAATGAGTGCGCCTCCCTGAATTCTAAGTTGTTTGCGAATGTACGCAACTTACCGTACCATTCTACCACAAAAGTCAAGGGTTGGGGCGCGAAATTCGAAACAAGCGGCAACCCTTGCCAACGCCTGCACCTCCGAATCCACGCACCAAAAAAGCCGAAAGCAAATTACAGCTCCCGGCCTTTCCAGCGTCATTCAGCTTTTTCAGTATAGTTGTGGATCGCATCCCGTAAAAATGCAGTGGCCCCTTTGCCTGATGCTTTGTCGTAGTAAGCGGTGAACCTTTCGTCGTCGACATACATCTGGGCCAGTCCACGATGCGCTTCCGGGGAGTAGGTCGGCCATGTATAGCTCAGCCACTGTTTATGCAGCGCAGCAACCGCCCGGGCTGGCTCTCCGCCGGCATCCCCCGTAGCCATCGCTTCCGTCAGCAGATCCTGCAAGCGCGCGGCTGTCGCCTGCATCTCGTCAAAATCCGCTTCGCTCATTCCTGCGAATTTCTTGTTCGAGGCCTCAATGGTCTTTTCGCCGTATTTTTCGCGGGTTTCCTGCCCGTAGCGAGCTTCGTTCTCGTCAAGCAGTTCCTTCTTCAAGCCTTCAAACTTTTCTTTGTCACTCATTTTTCTGCCTCCTCTTTTTTCGTCCAGCGTAGCATCCACCGTTTTGATCAGCAATTCGATTTCTTTCATTTTCTCCAACAGCGCCTGTTTATGCGCGACCAACGAACGTTCCGCGTCATATGCCGGATCATCCATCGCTGATTTGATCTCATCAAGCGAAAAGGACAGTTGCTTGAAGAACAGGATCTGCTGCAGTCTGTCCACCTCCGCTTCACCGTAGATGCGATAGCCGGAGGAACTGGTGCGTTTGGGCTTCAGCAGGCCGATTTCATCATAGAAGCGCAGCGTCCTCGTGCTGACGCCGGCCAGCCGGCTCAATTTTTGAATCGTATATTCCATCTTATCCCCTCCGTTGATTTCATCTTACACCTTGACGCTGCGTCAAGGTCAACAGTGTCCCTTCATATACGCAAAAATCAAAAAAAGACAGCCCCGGAGGACTGTCGTGAATTTTTGGATTATCTTGCAACACGTACGGCAAATGATGCGCCGGAAAGGTTGTAAGAAGAATAAGTAACTGTTTGGCCTGGTGCTGGAGCGTGGATGTATTGTCCGCCGCCTACCGAGATAGCCACGTGATAAGTCGCGCCTCTTGAACCCCAGAAAATCAAATCTCCCGCTTGTGCGGCTGATACAGCAATCTGTGTACCTGAGTTTTCTTGAGGAACTGTGTAGCCACCGATTTCGATGCCGTATGCTTCTCTGAAGACATAAGACGTGAAGCCCGAGCAGTCAAAACCTGATGGTGTTTTTCCGCCCCATACATAAGGAACGCCGATGTATTTCGCAGCAATGGAAACAACATCGCCTGTTGGTGCTGATAATGTCGGTGCAGTCACGACTGGCGCAGCCACAACGGGTGCGCTGACGACTGGTGCAGCGGCAACCGGAGCAGACACAACGGGTGCACTTTCAACAACCGGCGTGCTGACAACTGTTTGAGCAGGAGCTGCTGACTCGGAACTTGCAACTGTGCTTGGTGCAATGTCAACGGATGAAGCAGCAGATGAAGATTCTTCTGAACTTGCTTGCGCGACTGTTGCAGCTACACTAGCTGCGGCAGCTTCAGCGGCGGCAATGGAAGCAGCCTCTGCGGCAGCTCTTTGATCAGCTTCTTCTTTTTGCGCTAAGAACATTTCGCGGTCGGATTCAGCGGTTGCTTTTTCAGCAGCCAAAGCGGCAACTGCGCTTTCTTGTTCGATTCTCTTCACTTGCAGATCGCCTTTAAGTTGTTCCAACTCCATGGCCATTGCATTGATTTCATTTAAGTTATCTTCAGTTTTATTTTTCTTGTCTTCAACAGCTTTTTGATCCGCAACTTGCTTCTCTACCAATTCTTTATTGGCGGAAACCATTTTGGATACAACATCGATGCGGGATACTAAATCTGTGAAAGATTCGGATGCTACGATAAAGTTCAAGTAGTTTTCGTTTGAACCGTTCACTTGAACAGATCTTGCTTGCTCATCCAGTTGCTCTTCGCGTTGCGCGATGACAACTTGCAATTCGGCAATATCTTCTTGTAAAGCAACAATCTCATCTTGCGTCTTTACGCGGTTTGCCAATAGAGTCTCTGCTCTCTGTTCGGCTGCATCAACTTCTGCAGTGATTGCAGACAAGTTTTTTGTTGCTGAGCTTTGTTTGCTGTCCAATTCAGAAATTTTAGTTTCTTGTTGTTGGATTTTTGTTAAGATTTCATCTGCTTGCGCTGTAAAAGGCGTTACTATACTTGTTGCAAGGATCGTACCTGCTAATACAATAGCCACTAATTTCTTCTTCAAGTCTAATTCCTCCACTTACATTCGATTGTCGTCAGTTATAATTCTTATATATCTTTTAACTTTTTATAGTTTTTCTTAAGATTCATCAACATAATGAATCATAACATAGTTTATTTTCGTTTAACCCGGTTTCGACAAGTTGTAGCCTAACTGTAACATTCCTGTAAAACGAATCGCTTAATGTGCCCGAATCCGCGCCATCAGTAATATTTCATGCACCTTCCCCTTTTGTAACATTTCTGTAGCATTACTTTTTTTGTTGTCATGGTTGACATTTAAAGTTTTGCTGCGCTATACTTACGGCAATTAACCAATACAATAAAAAGCGATGAAAAAGACAGTAGAATCGGGATTTTGTCCTATAGAGAATCAGCGGTTGGTGGAAGCTGATGCAAGCCTGGATTCGAATTACACTTTTGAGCTTTCTTATGCGCATAAGCGGCCGGCATACGATACATGTCAGAGTGGCAAAGTCTTTCCGATTCGGGATGATTCTGCAAGCTGGGTGGTAACACGGTAACTATCGTCCCTGTTCAAACAAGAATTTTCTTGTCTGGACGGGGATTTTTTTGCATATAAATTTATGAGAAAAGGAATGAAGCACATGAATATCATCGACGAATTAGAATGGCGCGGCGCCATCAACCAACAAACGGATGCAGCAGGTTTACGCAAATTAACGGAGGATGAGCAGATCGGCCTCTATTGCGGCGTTGACCCTACCGGCGACAGCCTGCATATCGGGCATCTGATTCCCTTCATCGTATTGAAGAGATTCCAACTGGCCGGGCACAGACCCGTCATCCTGATCGGCGGCGCGACCGGATCAATCGGCGATCCGAGCGGAAAGAGCGAGGAACGGGTTCTACAATCGATGGATCAAGTCGTCGAGAATGCAAATGCTTTGACCGCTCAAATGAAGAAACTTTTCCTATCCGACAGTTCAGCTGACATCCGTCTCGTCAACAACTATGACTGGACCAAAGATTTGACGCTTTTGGATTTCCTGCGCGATTTCGGCAAAAATTTCAACATCAATACGATGTTGGCCAAAGATATCGTAGCCAGCCGTTTGGATACCGGCATTTCATTCACGGAATTCACTTACCAGATTCTGCAGTCCATGGACTTCCTGCATCTTTTCCAGAATGAGGGCGTCAACCTTCAGATCGGCGGTCAGGATCAATGGGGCAACATCACTGCCGGTTTGGATCTGATCCGCAAAAAAGAAGGCGCGGAAGCAAAAGCTTTCGGATTGACAATTCCTTTGATGCTGAAAGCAGACGGCACGAAATTCGGCAAGACTGCCGGCGGTGCCGTCTGGTTGGACCCTAAGAAAACAACGCCATATGAGTTTTACCAATTCTGGGTGAACCAGGACGACCGCGATGTCATCAAATATTTGAAATATTTCACTTTCCTTTCGAAGGAAGAGATTGATGCCCTGACTGAAAAAGTTGAAACAGAGCCGCACAAACGCGAAGCCCAAAAAGTTTTGGCATCCGAAATGACGCGCTTCGTCCACAGCGAACAAGCCTTGCAGGACGCTCTAAAGATCACCGAAGCCCTATTTACCGGCGAAGTGAAGGAATTGACTGCCGACGAAATCGCGGAAGGTTTCAAAAATATGCCGACTTTCGAGTCCGACCTGAAGGAACAAGAATTGGTCACTTGGCTGGTCGACCTGGGCATCGAGCCTTCACGCCGCCAATCACGCGAAGACATCCAAAACGGCGCCATCTCAATCAACGGCGACAAAGTCACGGACCTGGCATTCGTCATCACTGCCGAAAATTCTTTCGAAGGCCGTTTCATCCTCGTACGCCGCGGCAAAAAGAAGTATTTCCTAGTAAAGTTGGTGGCTTAGCATGACAACCCCACAGACATTTTCGCGCGAAGCCGCACTCCGGTTGGAACCTGTCGAAAGCTTGGACCAGATCAACGAGCTGTCCCGCTTGGCTGACATCATCTGGCAGGAGTATTATCTGCCGATCCTAGGTCCGGAACAAGTATCCTATATGTTGGAGAACATCCAGTCCAAAGCGAATCTGGAAGAGGATATCGAAACAGGCAAATTGGATTATTTCCTCATCAAAAGCGAAGACCAATCCGCCGGTTACTTGGCTATCCAGTTGCAGGACGACAAACTGTTCATCAGCAAGCTCTACCTGCTTCAGGAAGCCCGCGGACAAGGCTACGCCTATCAGATCATGCAAAAAATGGTCGATCGGGCTGTCAAGGAACAGAAAAAAGTCCTGGAGCTTACAGTCAATAAATACAACGAAGGTTCGATCGCATTCTACGAAAAATACGGCTTTGTGCGCACGGAATCCATTGTCTCCCCCATTGGAGGCGGCTTCGTGATGGATGATTACGTCTACCAATATCCACTCAGCTGATAAAACCAACAAAAAAAGATAGGCACTGCCCGCAAATGGGGCAGTGCCTATCTTTTTTGGCCCTGAAGAGAACGGTGAGCCGCCGCTGACCGGAGGACCGCAACGGAATGCGTGTGCAGCTCCGGTCAGACTTCCACTCTCCGGAGTACACCGGTAACTTCTGGCCCCAACTCCGGCGAAGCCGCACTGGTCGGAGAACACAAACAGCATGTTGGCTGAACTCCGCGGCGAGGCAGCCGCCGCAGCCTAATTCGACCACTCTTTCGGACTCCAGATCCGGCCGTCCAGTTCGCCTTCCATCTGTTCCACCCGTTGATACTGTTCCTGGAAAAGCTTCTTCGTCTCCTGGAAGAGCGCCTTTTGCCGGTAATCCTTGCTTGCTTCCATTAAGTGATCCAGTTGTTCCTGTACCCAATTTTCAGTTTCCATTTTCGTCCCTCGCTTTACCTTTACCCAAGCTGATTGCCTTCCATCTGTGCCAACGTCCACGCCAAATCATCCAAGTGCTCGCGATTGTCCTCCAAAACAGCGATCAGATGCTCCACCAACTGCTGATTTTCTTCGGAAAGTCCCGCCTTCCCGAGCGACTGCAACTGGATTTTGAACCAGTTTTCCGTTGTCTTGAGACTGGCCTCAGTGTCTTTGGACACGTATTGTTGGTAGGCGACCAGCAGTTCTTTCCTCTTGCTGTCGTTTAGATAATCGAATTGCGAAACGACCATTGCCGGCATGTACACCATTCCGCATTTTTTTGCCATCGCCTGATAAGGTCGGGTAAGTTCCGATAGCGTGAAGCCTTCCCTTCCCCCCGCCTGGTATTCCCGTTCATTCACACCGAGAGCCAATACGAGGCCGAATTCTTTCCCTGCCAATCTGCCGCCGTCAGGACCGTAGGCGAACCCTTCAGTAAGGACGACATCCTGCCATTGCTTCAGCAATGCGGGTGAGCTGTACCAATAGAAAGGGAATTGGAAAATGATGCGGTCGTACTGGAGCAATTGTTGTTGTTCGGCCTCCCGATCAACCTGGCCGTCCGGATAAACCGATTCGAGATGGTGCCAAGTCACCCCTTCAGCAGGCAGGCTTTCCCACAGAAATCTTTGTGCATTCGAATCAGCCAGCGTCGGGTGGCTGACTATGATCAATGTTTGCATACTTTCACCTCATCCACTAAATATTCTTCTTCCGAATCATAACAAGCTGCCGGCCAGACTTCAAGTTGCATGCTCACCATCCTAATCTATCGAAAACAAAAAAACCTTGCTTCGCCATCCGGATGGTCCGGTAGCGAAGCAAGGGATAGTCTATTACAGGTTTGCGGTGATGTTCAGCGCCTGTTCCTGCGCCTTCAGGCATAATTCCTGCGCCTTGAAGATATGTTCCTGTGTCATCGCATTTTCGGTACGGTTGACGCAGTCCAGGATCATTTCGCCGAAGAACGGGAATCCGACTTCACCCGTCAAGGAGTAATGCTCCTCGCCATCTTTCGTCACCAGGAAGAGATGATCTCCAGTCTGTTCCGTCGCCACATTGATGTATTTACGGATTTCGATGGTCCCCTCCGTTCCGGTGATGAAGGTGCGGCCGTCGCCCCAAGTTCCGAGTCCGTCCGGCGTGAACCAGTCCACTTTGAAGATGAAGGTTGCGCCATTATCGCCGACCAACGTCGCGTCGCCGTAGTCCTCCAATTCGGGTGTATCCGGATTATTGTAGTTGCCGACTTTGCTGTGCAGCACTTTCGCATCCAAATTCCCTGTATAATGAAGAAACTGCTCAATCTGGTGGCTGCCGATATCGGCCAAGATGCCGCCGTATTGTTCTTTTTTGAAGAACCAATCCGGACGTTTTTCCTTGTCGAGGCGGTGCGGTCCGAATCCGGTCACTTGAATGACGCGGCCGATTTTGCCTTCATCGATCAACTGACCGGCGAAAACGGCGCCTTCCACATGCAGCCTTTCGCTGAAGTAGATCCAGTATTTTTTGCCGGTTTCCGCGACCACTTTTTTGGTTTCTTCCAATTGCTCCGTAGTAGTGAAACCTGTTTTATCGGTGAAATAGTCTTTGCCTGCGCGCATGACTCGATTCCCCAAGGCACTGCGCAAATTAGGCACCGCAGCTGCAGCGACCAAATGGATTTCAGGATCCTCCAGAATCTGTTCCAAGGAATCGGCAACCGTAACATCCGGGAATGACTCCAGATAATTGGCCACTTTTTCCGCATCCGGGTCGTACACATATTTGATTGTCGCGCCGGCTTCGATCAGACCGTTCGTCATGCCGTTGATGTGGCCGTGATCCAAAGCCGTAACCCCCACGTTGAATTCGCCTGGTTCAACTACCCTGTTTATTTTTCCTTTTGGTGCATAATTCATGCCATCTTTGCTGCCCACTATTACGTCCTCCTTCATGATAAGAAAAGGTCCGAAGAGAATGATCTCCGAACCTTCTGTTGTTGTTTTTAGAATAATTCTCCGTAACCCAATTCCAATAGGTGATCACGAGAAATCTTCAAGCTTTCGAATGGATCCACTCCATATGTATCATCTTGCTCAACTAATAGGTAGCGTGCTCCTGATGAGATGCTTTCCTCGATGATTTCTTTCAAAGGCAGACTGCCTGTTCCCAATTCAGCGAATTCGATAATATTTGTGAATGCACTCATGAATGTTACGTAATCACCGTTGTATAGCGCTTCGAATGCCTCATCCGGAATCGCTGCAATACGGTAATCCTTCAGATGGATCAATTCCACTTTGCCTTTGTAGTCTTTGATGACTTCCAGTGGGTTTGCACCACCGCGTTGCACCCAGTGGACATCCAGCTCAAAGCCCAACAATGGCGCCTTTTCACGGATGATGTCCAACAGGAATTTGCCGTCATACTTGCGGAATTCCACATGGTGGTTATGGTAGTACAAGGTGATGCCGTCTTCTTTCAGCTTTTGCGTCACTTCATTGACGTCATGGCAGAATTCCAAAACTTTATCCAGACTGGCCATCGCATCAAAAGGCAGCATGCCGATGCGCAACAGATCCGTACCGACCGCTTTGCAGTCAGCCAAAATTTTGTCGTAGTGGGTTGTCAAGGATTCACCGTCCGGCATCTGCGGCTTCAATGAAGCGCTCATTGATGCGATTTCCATGCCGAAATCAGCGGTCGCTTTTTGGATTTCAGCAATGTTTTCGGGTGTTGTCGCTACTTGAGAGATCTCAATGGAGTTATATCCGATTTCGTGCAATTTTTTCAATGTTTCATAAGGCCCTACTTCTTCAAAACTTTTTTTCACAGTTGATGCTTGCACACCTATTTTTACTTTAGCCATTGATAATTTCCTCCACTTCGATTGTACGGTTCTCTTTTGAAGATTTCTTCATTGCATCGATCATCAGCATGGCCGGTAAGGCCTCCCGGACGGTCACATAATCCTCGGTATCTGCTTCGACCGCATTGTAGAAACGCTGGATCAAAGCAGAATGGCTTGGACCGTAGTAAAATTTCGTCCCTTGCAACGGCGTATCCTGCAAATGCAGTTCTTTTTCGCCGGAACTGTTCGAACGATACAAACCGTTATCCTTGATGGTGAATTTTTCCTTTTCGGTGATGACCTGCAATTCTACACTGGAATTCTCAGTGTAGGCATTCGTCGACATATAAAATCCGCGCGCGCCGTTTTTGAATGTGAAATTCGCTACAGCAGTATCCTCGACTTCGATATCGTAGTCTGTGAGGTTCGACAGACTGGCTTTGCAGCGGTCTATTTCCCCGCCCAAGACCTGCATCAGATCCAGCGTATGGATGGCTTGGTTAATGATGGATCCCCCGCCTGCAAATTCCATTTGACCACGCCATGGTTTCGTTGTGTAATAGGTTTCAGGCCGATGCCATGCCACCAATCCTTTGACCGCCGTCACAGCTCCGACATTCTCGTCCGCGAGCAATCTTTTGAGTTCCAAAAAAGTTTCATTGTATCGGTTTTGGAAACACACGCCAACTTTCAGACCACTATCCTCAGCCAACGCTAGAGTCTTCAACCCTTCTTCATAATCCAAAGCCAGTGGTTTTTCCTGGAAAACATGCACGCCTTTTTCGATGCAACGTTTCGTGATCGGATAATGCAGATAGTGCGGCAAGCAGATATGTACAACATCCAGATTCTCTTTTTCCAACATCGACTCTACGTCTGTATAAAAAGGCACATCCTGATATCTGGACCTCAAGGCTTCATTCATGTCGCAGACCGCAACCAATTCACCGTTGTCGCTGGCGTCGATAGCATATTTGTGGACTGGCGATACATCTCCCAATCCGATTATTGCCGCTCTTAACATCCCTGATCACGTCACTTTCTTATTTTTTTGTTTCGAATTTCCCTTCTTCAGCGATGCGTTTGTTCAATTCTGCCAGATACATGTCGCCATCCACGTTGTAATCCACTTCTTTATCCAACCACGAAGACAAATGCATAGCGTTCGCTAAAGTAACGCCGTTGATGCCTTCTCTGCCGTTAGCCAATAAAGGTTCGCCGTTTACGACGTGGTCGGCAAAATTGTTCAACACAGAGATGTGCTGCAGACCTTGAGGTGTCTCAAACTCTTCTTCGGTTACAGTAACGTAATCGGCCATGTTGATTTGTCCCATGAAGAGTCTCATGACATCCTGCATATCCATGTTTTCGGATAGTTCAGCTTCTGGAGCAGTCAATTGTTTCACGATCAATTTTTTCGAATCTTCGACGATGATTTTGCCTTTCGTACCGAAGATTTCGAAGCGGTCCGTTCCGACGATATCGTTTGTGCAGGTGATGAATGAGCCCGTAGCACCGTTACCGAAATCCAATAACGCATTCACTTCATTTTCCACTACGATGTTCCGTCCGGCACCATATTGCAGTTTTGCGTATACTTTTTCAGGTTTTCCACAGATCCATTGCAGCAAGTCCAATTGGTGAGGCGCTTGGTTGACTAAGACGCCACCGCCTTCGCCGCCCCAAGTTGCACGCCATGCGCTTTGGTTGTAATAGCCTTGCGGTCTCCACCAAGTTGTGATGATCCAAGTAGCGCGTTGCAGATCGCCGATCGCTTTTTCGTCCATCAGTTGTTTCACTCTGCGATAAAGTGGATTCGTGCGTTGGTTGAAGAAGATTGCGAAAGTAGTTTCCGGATTTTCGTCAGCTGCAGCAATCAAACGTTCGACATCTTTCGTATAAACACCTGCTGGCTTTTCGCCCAATAAGTGGATACCGCGGTTAAGTGCATCGATACCGATCACACAGTGGTCATAGTGGGGAACCGTTGTGACGATTGCGTTGACTACGCCCGATTCCAAAAGATCCATGTAGTTGTCAAAGAATGGCAATCCTGGGAAATCTTCGGCAACTTTGGCTTTTTTGATGGGATCATTGTCGCAGATCGCAACCAATTCGATGTTGTCATTCAAACGCTCATCGTTATTTTTGAAGAAACTTGCATACATGCCGCCTTCTGCACCATAACCAATAATTCCTAATTTCACTTTTTCTGTCATTCTCATCATTCTCCTTTTTCTATGCTGATTCTCTTGTTCTTTCTGTAATTACTGGGTGTACTGCCAATATTCTGTTTGAAATACCTGCTGAAATGGGCATCGCTTTCAAAACCGCATTCGCCGGAAATCATTTTGATGGATTTGGTTGGCTCCATCAATAAAGCCGTACAGGCTTGTGACAGCCGGTAGCCCATCGCATAAGCCATGATCGTGTTTCCTGTTATTTCTTTAAAAGCGTGGGACAAATAGGACTTGCTCAAATTAAGGGCGCTTGCAATATCATCGATGTTGAACGAGTTGCGGTAGTGTTTGAATATGTAATCCGATACTTTCTCCGCTATCTGCGTCTTCTCATCGATGTAGGCCTGGCCTTTTTCAACGATTTTGTCCGTTGAGGAATCTATCAACAGAAGCAACTGGACTAATGAGAGTTTACGTTTTGCTTCATTTGCATAGGACTGGTCCAGCAGCTGGAGCTGATTCATCTCCTGGATAGCATTTTCCAACAGAAGCTCGTCCTGCTTTCGGAAAGTCCGAATGAGACCATTGCGGTTTTCAGTAAAGAATCGCAACAGATAGTCAATGTTCAGGTCGTTTAGTAAAGGGGCAATCCAGTCGGCATCGAAATGGACGATGCTGCGTTCATAGGCCTCCTTATCTCCGATGACATAGGCACGGTGAACCGTCATCCCATCCATCATCAGCAAGTCTCCGGGCTGAAGGTAATAGATTTTATTACCTACCAAAAAGCGGCAATTTCCGCCGTGGAACAAGAAAATTTCATATTGTGGATGTGTATGGAAATCCAATGCATACTTCTGTCCCTTTTCATGGTATATGGTCAACAGCTTTTCTACGATACGCGTCACCTCACTCTCTTTGACACTTCAAATTATAAAATAACAGCGTTTACAATTCAATGTCCTAAAATGCTTACATTTTTTGAATTATTGACTGAAAGTGCTTATTGTTGTTCAAAAAAACAAAGTCGAGAAGACTTCTTCTCGACTTTACTTGATGCAGCAGGGTTTTGGTTGATTTGTGAACAAAATGGCACATTACTCGTCTACTGATAGAACGGTTCTGAATCCTAGAGTTCGCCTAAACTGACAACCACACACGGACAAAAAGCGTCCGCTTTGTGTTTGTCCTCTTAGTGCTCGGTTTCTACCCGGGATTCATCGTATCCTATAATTTTGCTTGCCATTTGTCGGTCCAAACCAGGTCGTTGTGGCCGCCTTTGAACTCGGATTTGCCTTCCAGTTTGTCGATGACTTGCTTGATCGTTTCTGCATTGTTGTGGTAAGCGTTGACGAATGTTTTCACCATAGTCGCATCATGCAAGTGGGTTGTGAAGTTCAATGAAACGAATGCATGCGGAACTTCCCAGACGAACCAAGGAACTTCGTTTGCCATCGCAGTGCTCCATTGGATACGGTAGTTGTTTTGAGCGCCGTAACCGACGATATCAGAAACTTCCAAAGCAAAGTCTACTTCATCACGGTATTTCAGAGTAGCGCCTTTGATGCGGGATCCGCGTTCATTGACAGTCACTTCATAACCGCGTTTTGTCAATTCATCCACGAACAGTTGTTGTGCTTTCGAGCCGTTATCAGCGATGCCACCTTTTTCGCCTTCCAACATGTAAAGTCGGATGCGTTTGTGATCAACTGGATTGATCGGCAAGTTGTTTTGGGTATCTTTGATCAAAGAGATGCCTTTGTCAGCCGCTTCCGCCCTCCATTGCAGGTGTTCTTCGCAGCCGATGACTTCCAGGCCTTCGCGGGTGCGCAACAAGGTGCCGTTTGCTTGTTTTTCTGGCAAGTGCAATTTAGCTTTCAAGCCCAAGATACGGCGCAAAGCATCAGTCAAACGCTCTTCCGTGATGACGCCGTTTTGGTAGCCTTTCAACATGAAGCCGAAATCCTCTTCGATGCTGTTGAAGAACAGGAACATATCGCAACCAGCAGCGATTGCTTTTGGAACATAGTCTTCGCGGCGCATAGCGGATGCCATGCCCAGCATGTGTGTTGCATCCGTGATGACCAAGCCGTTGAAGCCTAATTCACCCTTCAATTCATCTTGAATCAGTTCTTCAGCCAACGTTGCCGGCATGATGTCTTTGTCTTCCAAAGCAGGGTTCAATTCTTTTTGCAAAGCAGGGACTGCAATATGTCCTGCCATGATCATTTCAACACCGCGGTCGATATGATTTTGGTACACTTTACCGAATGAAGCACGCCATTCTTCGGGACTTAATTCATTCACTCCCAAAACCAAGTGTTGGTCGCGTTCTTCCGTTCCGTCGCCAGGGAAGTGCTTGATGCATTGGATCACGCCGTCTTCCATATTTTCGCCGTTTTCAGCAGTCAAGCCATCCAAATATGCATTTGTATATTTGATGACTGTTTCTGCATCGGTACCGTAAGCACGCGTGTTTACGATGGTGTTTCTCCAGTTGTAGAGGATGTCCACACATGGGTCAAAGTTTACGTTTACGCCTAATGCTTTTTCTTCACGAGCAGATACCAGTCCGGCATGGTAAGAAACTTGAGGGTCGCCTGCAGCTTCACACTGTGCACCGGAAGCGATGTATGTACCCTCGCCGCATGCGCCGTTTCCGCCGGAGTCGCAGTTAGCTGCAACAAGTAAAGGGATTTTTGACATTGATTGTAGGTCATTCAATAGATCTTGGATATCTTCTTTTGACTTTCCTTGATAACGTGCGCCACCGATGTGGAATTTTTCGATGATTTCTTTGTTGGTGAAGTCGTTCCCTGAGAAGGCATCGTTGCCGAAGAAGAAAAGGTTCGTGAACAATTGTCCGACTTTTTCCTCATCCGTCATACCGGCGATCGTATCGTTTACCCATCCGACCTGTTTGTCGTTCAGATTATACGGTTTTGCTTTTAAATCAACTAATTTTGGCATTTTTTTCCTCCTGATAACGTAATGTTTCTATTTTGAAATCATGAAATGGTATTAATCGAATTGAGCCAATAAGGCATGGAATTCCCCAAGCACTTTTTCTTGGTAAGCTCCCGCATATTCTTTGTTCAGGAATTTCTCGATTGCTTCATTGCTTAAGCGCTCCCATGAGAATTCTTCTTTTCCGAAAAGGATCGGGTAGTAGAATACGCCGTTTACCGTTGCAGCTTGTTCATCGCCAGGTGCGTCGCCGACCATCAAAATTTCGTTCGCTGCATAACCTTTTGTCAACAAATCAGCAATTGCGTCGGCTTTGCTGCCGACTTCCTGTCCATAGACTACGTCAACTTGCGGCATCAGATTGTGTCTGTTCCATTCGCTGTTCAAAGCTTCGCTGTTGGCTGAGCTCACGATAGCGACATCCGTCAGGCCATGGATTTTTGTCAGCCCTTCGAGAACGCCTGGGAAAGGCTTGTCTTCGCCCGCCAATTCGGTTTCGATGCCTTCGTTGACTTTCTTGCTCCAAACCAAAGCTTTTTCCAGATCTTCGGAAGATGCTTTCGCGATTTCCGCTTCAAGGGAAGCATTCGATAAGGATGGCGCATTGTTCGCCCAATCGGTCAGTGCTGAAATATCGCCGATGTCTTCGCCTTTTTCCTGCGCTTCGATCAACGTCAAAACCAATGCTTTGAAACGGTTGATTCCGCGTGTGCTGGAGAACAGGTTGATGCGGTCCCAGTCGGCCAAAAATGTTTCGCGGTCTTTGATGCCATACTCGTCAGCTGCCAAAGGCCCGAAGAAACGTTCATGTTTCACGTTCATCGTATCCATAGCGCAACCATCGGAATCGACACATACTAGGAATTTTTTTTGTTTCGTGAATTGTGCTGGGTGTGTAGACATATATTTTTTCTCTCCTAACTTGTTCTCAAAAAAATAAGGCAGATAGCATTGAACTGCATGAAACACTTCGTTCTATCTGCCCTATTCTATTTCTTTAACTTATACGCCTGAATACGCGTTGAAGCCGCCATCGATTGGCAATACGACGCCGTTCACAAAACTTGCAGCTTTGTCGTCAGCCAAGAACAGCAAGCCGCCGATCAATTCATGCGGTTCGCCGAAACGGCCCATTGGAGTGCTTCCAAGGATTTTGCCTGTACGAGGCGTTGGTGTGCCATCTTCATTGAACAACAATGCTTGGTTTTGTTTTGAAACCAAGAATCCTGGTGCGATCGCATTGACACGCAGACCCACGTGCGCAAAGTGAACAGCTAACCATTCAGTCAAGTTGGAGATGGCAGCTTTCGCGCCTGAATAAGCAACGATTTTAGTTAATGGAGTGAATCCGTTCATGCTTGAGATGTTGATGATGTTAGCGCCTGGGCGGCCAATCATGTCTTTAGCAAAAACTTGTGTAGGCAATACTGTACCCAAGAAGTTCAAGTTGAAGACGAATTCTATGCCGCTTTGTTCCAAGTCGAAGAACGTTTTTGTTCCTTCAGGCAAATCAGTTTCATGGTACTCGTTGTCAGTCGTTGCGCGCGGGTTGTTTCCGCCTGCTCCGTTGACCAAGATATCCACTTCGCCTAATTCAGCTACGACAGCTTCTTTAGCTGCTTGCAGACTTGGCAATTCCAATACGTTGGCTTTGAATGCTTTAGCGATGCCGCCAGCAGCAACGATCTCGTCAGCGTATGCTTGTGCATTGTCTAAGTTTAAGTCCAAAAGAGCTACTTTTGCGCCTGCTCTGGCGAACTCTTTTGCGAAGAAAGAGCATAATACTCCGCCTGCACCTGTAACTACTACTACTTTATCGGTAAAATCATGAACGAATGGGCTTGTCATGGTGATGTTCCTTCTTTCTTATTGTTATTGTTGAGCTTTCAAGTTTTTCTTCACTGCTTCTTCCAAACCATTCAGGTAAGTTGCACCTAACGCACGGTCATACAAACCATAACCTGGTTTACCAGTTTCTCCCCAAATCATACGGCCATGGTCTGGACGGATTGCACCTTCAAAGCCGTTTTCCACACATGCTTTAACAACTTCATACATGTCAATGGATCCCATTTCTGACAAGTGAGCAGATTCTTCGAATGAACGTCCGCCAACTAATTTCACGTTACGTGCATGCACGAAGTTTACACGTTTTTTAGCCAGCATGTCTTTCAAGATTGCTACTGCATCATTTTTAGGATCTGAAGCGAAGGACCCTACGCATAATGTAACGCCGTTATATTCGCTGTCGTACAATTTGATGAAACGGTTCAGTGCTTCGCCGCCTGTGATGATGCGAGGCAAGCCGAAGATGCTGTATGGAGGATCATCAGGGTGGATAGCCATCTTCACGCCGGCTTCCTCAGCTGTAGGCATGATTGCTTTGATGAAGTATTCTAGATTTTCCCACAATTTTTCTTCATCTACTTCTTTGTACTCATCCATCAGGGCGTTCATTCCTTCAGGAGTATAGCTTTCATCCCAACCTGGAAGTGAAAGGGTACGTGGATCCATTTTGTTGACTTCTTCTTCGTCGAAGATCAACGCGTTGGAGCCATCTGGCAATTCGTATGCCAAGTTGGAACGAGTCCAGTCAAAGATAGGCATGAAGTTGTAGCAAACTACAGGAATGCCTGCTTTGCCCAAGTTGCGCAAAGTTTCTTTGTAAGCAGCGATATATTTGTCGCGGTCTGGGCGACCGATTTTGATTGACTCGTGTACAGGAACGGATTCGATAACAGAGATGCGCAGACCTTTTGCTTCTACGTCAGCCTTCAATTTTTCGATACGTTCCATTGGCCAAGGTTCGCCAACTGGGATATCATAAACTGCTGTTACGATTCCTTTCATGCCAGGTATTTGGCGGATATTATCGAGTGTAACTGGATCTTCATGTCCGTACCATCTGAATGACATTTCCATTGCAATGCACTTCCTCTTCTTTTTTTTATTTTTTTATTTTTTAAAATCAAAGTATTCTACAGCGTTGTTGTAGCTGATGTTCGTGATCAGCTTTTTCAATAATTTGGCATCATTCGGGATTTCTCCACGTTCCACAAGATCACCGATGAAATCACACAGGATACGGCGGAAATACTCATGACGCGTATAGGAGATAAAGCTTCTTGAATCTGTCAGCATGCCGACAAAATTCATCAATAAGCCTGCCTCGGATAAGGATTTCAATTGTTTCAGCATGCCGTACTTGGTATCGTTGAACCACCAACCGGAACCCATTTGGACTTTGCTCTTGATGCCTTTGTCGTTCACTTGGAAGTTGGTGATTGCCGTTCCCACTAAGTCGAAATAAGTAGGATCAAGATTATAGGCGATGAATTTAGGCAGTTCATTCGTCAGATCCATAGCACCGAGGAGATTGTTCAAAGCATAGGACACGTTCGGTTGATCCTGGATGGAATCGAAACCGGCGTCCGCTCCTAAGGCAGCAAACATGCGCTTATTGTTGTTGCGGATGGCGCCGAAGTGCAATTGCATTACGAAGTCTTTGGCAGCATAGATTTTGCCCAGTTCCACCAACAAGCGTGTTTGGTATTTTGCGTAATCTGATTCAGAAATGCTGTCACCAGCGAGCGCTTTGGCGTAGATGGCTTCAATCTCTTCATCCGTGGCTTCAGCATAGTAGATTTGGGATAAGCCGTGGTCAGAAACGTTCGAACCATGATCCGCAAAATATTGGATCCGCTCTTCCATTCCTTCCAACAATTCAGCGAATGTAGCCATTTCTTTGCCGGTCGCCTCTTGCATTTTTCCGATGAACCCAGCAAACTTGGTTGCGTCTTGGATAGCGAAAGCTTCATCCGGACGGAAACCAGGAACGACTGCCACATCAAATGTCTTGTCTTCAGCGATTGCTTTGTGCCATTCCAACGTATCCGTTGGGTTATCTGTCGTGCAAATGAAGGTGACGTTGGAATTTTTGATCAACGTGCGCGCTGTCAGCTTTTCTTCTTTCAACACGCGGTTGCATTCCGCATAGATTTCCTTCCAGTTGGCACTGGTAAGTGTTTCTTCTATATGGAAATACTTTTTCAATTCCAAGGCTGTCCAGTGGAACAATGGATTCCCTACTGCATTTTCAGCAGTGTAGGCCCATGCTTCAAATTTTTCTTCAGCAGAAGCATTCCCGGTGATTTTTTCTTCCGGAATCCCCATCGCACGCATCGCGCGCCATTTGTAATGATCGCCGCCCAACCATAGTTCCGTGATGTTTTCGAATTCATAATCTTCAGCAATCTGTTGTGGCACCAAATGGCAGTGGTAATCGAAGATGGGCATGTTTTCCGCATATTCGTGGTAAAGTTTTTTAGCCGTTTCGGACTGTAGCATAAAGTCGTCATGAATAAATGACATGTGAAGAAATCCCCTTCCGAGCTTTATTTTGAAATACGATTGATTATTGTGCTTTGATTTCTGCCAAGCGATCGGCAAATTCTTTAGCGGCAGCCGCTACACTGGCATAGCCGCCTTCTTTAAGGTTCCGTGTCAAGGCACTGCCGACACCGACTGACCAAGCTCCATTTGCGATCCATTTGTCCATGTTCTCAATGCTTACGCCACCTGATGGCATCACGTCAACCCAAGGAATAGGACCATGAACGTCTTTGATGAATCCAGGACCCAATAAACCACCCGGGAAAAGCTTGACTACTTCACAGCCTGTTTCCAAAGCCATTTGAATTTCTGTAACAGAACCGCATCCAGGCAAGTATGGAACAGTGTATAGGTTGCACATTCTTGAAATCTTTTCATTAAAGGAAGGGCTTACGATAAATTTCGCTCCGTTCATAATCGAAATTCTCGCAGCGACTTCATCCAATACCGTACCTGCACCTACGACCATATCCGTGCCTGCGAATTCATCAGACAGTTTACGCATAACATTTTCAGCACCCGGTGTCGAAAATGTCACCTCGATGTTCTTGATGCCTCCTTGATAAGCTGCTTTGGAAATCTCATAACCTGCCTCTTCGGAAGCTCCGCGCACTACTGCAAACAGGTAATTCTCTTGTAATTGAGCCAGGGTATCTCTCTTGACGCTCATTTGTCATCCTCCATTCATCGTTTCACATTGTGGAACTCAGTATCATAACTTGAATTCATTATAGAATTTACCATCTTTTATGTCAACGAAATTCCATCAGAAATATATAAATGATTGGCCAATTGTGAAAAAAATGTGGCGTACCCCTGAATGGCCCCAGAAAAAATGAAAGGATATACAAAAGAAACTCCCCACAAACGCATGTATCATGCGGTTCGTGGGGAGTTCCTGCTGTATCGGCTTCAGATTGGAAAGGATCAAAAATGACCGAGGAAGTGTGAAATCTTTGTGGCATACTCCAAAATTTTTCCTGTATAGAAGTCTTTATCAACCATTTCGGACAACGGCAAGGAGATGCTGATCGCACCGGCCGCAACTTCCCTTGCGCTCGAAAACGCTGCAGCGATGCAAACGATGCCTTCTTCAAACTCCTCATCGTCGAGGGCGTATCCATTCCTTCTGATTTCATCCAGCTCGTTGACGAGTTCTTCATAAGTGGTGATTGTGCGTCCGGTCTTCTGTTCCGGAACGATACTGTCCCAATATTCACGGACGGCAGCATTTTGACGGGTGCTCAGGAGCGCTTTCCCGACCGCAGTGCAATAAAGTGGCGCTTTCGTACCGATCTTTGATTGCATCCGCACGCCGCGGGACTCACCATACTTATCGATGTACAGCACTTCATCGTTGTCTTCCACAACCAGATGCACGGTCTGTTTCGTATCATCCGACAACTGACGGATCATGCTTTTGGCCACATTCAAGAAGTCGATGTTGTGGACACGCTTATTCCCAAGATGGAACATCTTCAAAGAAATACGATATTGCTTGTTGTCAGGATTGCGGTCGATGTACCCGTTTTCCATCAAAGAATTCACTAGACGATGGGTCGTCGCTTTGTGCAGATGGACCTTTTCGCTCAGTTCCATCAAGCTGAGGCTAGGGTAGTCCGCCAAGGTTTCCAGGATCGATAGGGCCCGATCTATCGATTGCACTTTTGTGCTTGTGCTTGTGTTTGATTCTTCTTTTTGTACCATTTTATGATCATCCTTTTCTTAATATAGTTCAAAACTTAAAAAGTCTTTGTATACCATTCCATTTTCCATACTTATCAAATCAAATATCAGTGTTTTGATTCATTGAACGGGAAACCGTTTCACATTATGATATTATAACAAATAATATAAATGATGATAAGCCCCCTGAGTGGAATATCCATAAATATTTCATTTCCCTCAAATTTTAGGTTATTCGGGACTGACAGCATTTGTGACTTCTTGTGGAAGTAAATGAAGTTGATTAGAAGTTGGAACGTCATTTTTTCGAAACATTCTTCTCAGGGGGGTTGCCCAAAACGCGTAAGGTTGCTGTAGGATTATGTCAAAAATTTGACAAAACTGTCTGCAAGGCTAAATATTTACGCTCATCCTCTTTGACTTGTATACGTTTTCTTTTATACTCATATCAGATAGAGAAAAACCATTTCATATTATGATACGCATTTTCTGTTATTATTTATCGGTTTTCAAATCAAAATCATTTTTTTAAGGAAGGAAGTTTAAAAATGGCTCAAAATCAGGTAACCGGCGCTACAAAGCGTCCATTCGGATTCCGCGACCTACTTGGGTATTTCATGGGCGACTTCGGCTGCAATATGAGTTTCACGCTAATCTCCAGCTACATGTTCATTTTCTACACACAATACATTGGGATTTCCTTGACCCACTATTCCATCATCATACTGATCACAAAAATCTTTGATGGCATCAACGATCCCATCATCGGTGCAATCGTCGATCGGATGGGTGCAAATAAAAAAGGTGAGAAATTCAAGCAGTGGATTCTGCACGGTTCTCCATTCCTGGCATTAGCGGCAACCGTCATGTTCATTGATGCGGCTAACTGGTCCTATCCTGCTAAACTTGCTCTGTGTATCGGTGGGTACATCTTATGGGATGTCACCTATACAGTCGTGAATGTTCCTTACGGCGCCCTAAGCTCCGTTATGACTTCCAAACCTTCACAACGTGCTGCTTTATCCAACGCACGTTCTTGGGGATACATCATCGCTGGTGTTCCTCTAGGCATCCTGATTCCATTGTTTGCTTATGAACAAGTCACAAAAAACGGACAAACAGCAAGTATTTTCCGCGGCGAAAGGCTGTTCCCGATTGCAGTCATTTTGGGTATCGTTTCCATCATTGCTTTTGCGCTTCTCTATCTGAATACGGAAGAACGCATCCAGCATGTTCAGACTGAGGGTGAGGAAGTAAAATTCAATTACTTCGAGACATTAAAAGCCTTCTTCCGCAACCGTGCAATTTTAGGTATCGCTCTTGCCTCCATCGCACAAATTCTGTTCATCTTGGGCGGAACCCAATTGCATCAATTGACTTACCAGATGTACTTCGGAGATGGAACCTTGAGTTCTTACTCCATCCTGACTCAAATTATTCCACTATTTGTTGGTACTGCCCTCGGTGGTACCTTGGTCGGAAAATTGGGTAAAAAGGAATTGTCGACTTGGCCATTGATCGGATCTATCGCAGTCTACGCTTTCCTTTACTTGGTCGAAATCAAAAATCCGATTCTTTGGATCGCGATGCAGATCATCGCAAATAGTTTTGCCTTCGGTTTGACGATCTACACTTGGGGTATGGTTGCTGACGCAATCGATTATCAAGAGTGGAAATCCGGTATCCGTAACGAAGGATCCGTATACGCTACCTATTCTATGTTGCGTAAAGTCGCACAAGGTTTCGGACAATCGTTCGTTCCTGCAGCCATCGCCATCATGATTCCGACACTGGACGTAAAAGATGCCGCCACTTGGACGGCGGAAAACTCCTTGGCCATCCGTGATATGGCTACCCTCTTCCCATTGATTGGTTACACCCTCGTCTTCCTCTGCTTCAAATTCATCTTCAACTTGGACAGAAAAACAGTTGCAGAGATGCAAGTCGCTCTGGGACGCGACGAATGAACTGAATTTCAAAACAACAAAAAAATCCGCGCCGGTAACTCCGGCGCGGATTTTTTTGTTCTATTCGTATTCTGCAAAGATTTCTTCTGGTGTCTTCAGAACGCCGCCGGTATTGGCTGAGGTAACCAACGCAGCGTAACGTGCCAACCAGCCTGTCTTCACTTTAGGCACAAAGCGTGTCTGTTTTTTCTTTCTTTCTTCCAGCACTTCATCAGGGACGCTTACGTTGATCGTACGGTGTTCCAGGTCGATGACGATCTCGTCGCCATCTTCAATCAAGGCGATTGGTCCGCCTGAAGCTGCTTCCGGAGAAATGTGTCCGATTGCGATACCGCGAGTGGCACCTGAGAAACGGCCATCCGTGATCAGCGCAACATCGCGGCCTAAGCCACGTCCCACGATGGAAGAAGTTGGAGCCAGCATTTCCGGCATCCCGGGTCCGCCTTTAGGGCCCTCATAACGGATGACGACAACATGACCTTTTTTGACGGTGCGATTATCGATCGCTTCCACTGCCTCATCGTGGCTGCTGAAGCAAATCGCTTTTCCGACGAATTTTTTGATGTCGGCATCCACGCCGCCTACTTTGATGACGCCGCCGAAAGGAGCGATATTCCCGTTCAGGATGGACAAGCCACCGACCGGAGAATAGGCATCTTCGTATTTGTGGATGACTGCTTCATTTTTGATTTCGTGGTCCGCAACATTTTCACGGATCGTCTTGCTTGTGACTGTGATGCGGTCCGGATGCAGGTTGCCATGTTTGATCAATTCATTCATGATCGCCGGCACACCGCCCGCTTCATGCACATCATGCATGGAGTAAACAGATGATGGGGCAATTTTGGAAAGGTACGGAGTCGTTTCCGCAATTTCGTTGATGCGGTTCATGTCATAGTCGATTCCGGCTTCTTTCGCCAAAGCCAACGTGTGCAGCACCGTATTCGTCGATCCTCCCATCGCCATATCCAAGGCGAAGGCATCATCGATCGCATCAGCAGTGATGATGTCGCGCGGCTTGATGTCTTTTTCGACCAAGTCCATCAGTTTGAAGGCCGCTTCGCGGATCAGTTGTCTTCTCTCGTCACTGACTGCCAAAGCAGTACCGTTGTATGGCAATGCCAATCCCAATACTTCCATCAAACAGTTCATCGAGTTGGCGGTGAACATACCCGCACAAGAACCGCAAGTCGGACATGCGTTTGCTTCCATGTCGAAAAACTCTTCTTCTGTCATGTTGCCTTCTTTGAAAGTTCCCACGGCTTCAAACATGGATGACAACGTCAGCGCCTGTCCGGTAGCGGAAAGGCCAGCCTTCATCGGGCCGCCTGAGCAGAAAATAGCCGGAACATTGGTGCGGACAGCCGCCAACAGCATACCCGGTGTAATTTTGTCGCAGTTCGGGATATAGAAAACACCGTCGAACCAGTGTGCGTTGATGACCGTTTCAGCGGCATCGGCAATGATTTCGCGCGATGGCAATGAATAGCGCATTCCGATGTGTCCCATTGCGATCCCGTCATCGACACCGATCGTGTTGAATTCAAAAGGAATCCCGCCGGCTTCACGGATCGCTTCTTTGGCGATATCGCCTAATTCTCTTAAATGCACGTGCCCAGGCACGATATCTGTATAGGAATTGCAGACAGCTATGAACGGCTTGTCCATATCCGCTTCTTCTTTGATTTGTCCAGTTGCTCTCAGCAAGGAACGATGTGGCGCTTTATCTATTCCTTTTTTGATTATATCACTACGCATTGCTGTCTCCCCTTTTCCCCTGCATATTAATAAAAAAGAAGCCCTCATGTGATATAGGGCTTCAGCTTGCGTCGAGCCCTGATTCACTAAGAATAGGACTCAACTAATTGAATAGTTTGAATCCTAGGGCATAATAATGACTAATAAAGTGTTTACAGCATGGCAAGTGGCTGTATTACGTGCGTTCATTCTTCTCATCATGCTGCAACTCCTTTCATTATCTTTTTTTAAATATTAAATCTAAATTAGAAATAAGTCAATGCTTTTATGGAATCTTCATTTTTTTTGCTGACATTTCCTTGTCAGACATAGACCGATCTAAGCGACGGGAAATGGCAAAAAGTTCTCAGGGAAGCAGTGATCAGCGCTATCCAAATCAAGCGACTCAATCACCATTTGAGCTTCATATGCCAAACCTTGCTCGACTGCCTCAATGGACAGTTCATTGAAATGACAAAGAATCCCCTCATACAAAGGTACAAACGGCAATGCCTCCAAAACATCTGCCGGCCTCATCAATGTCACAGGCTTCTCGGATTGCAGCACGTCACCCTCCACTAATACAGTCGAAACAAAATGTGAACAAAAAAAATAATTTTCCCTGACCCATTCCTTATTAAATAGAGCAGGCAATAGCCCCAGCAGATTATAATGGTACTTTTCTTTGTCCATTTCGAATGAAGAAACATAGCCTCTCATTACTGCCGCCTGTTCATCGGATACGGTCAGCTCATACACCGCACATTTTGCCTGACTATAGAAAGCAGATGTCACATCTTCCTGTATGAAGCCCCCTATAAAAGGGTTATTGGCTTTTTTTCGGCCGAAACTGAAGGTGTCCGCCAACGCTGCATCAAACGCCAAGGATACGTGATTATATTTTTGTCTTGTGAACAGTTTGATCGTCCGAGTCAATAGAGATCCCGTATCCGTCAATAATAGATAAATCTTCTGGTCTGACATCCTGATGCTCCTAAATTGTTATTACAAAATCTGACTTCCACACCTATTGTTCAGGTTAACGTAGATAGGCTATCCCGTTGCCACAAATGAAAAGTCGTTCTGTTTTTGTACCGATCCTTTCATTATACCAAAAATGACCTGGCTGAATGCAACTTTTCAGAAAATTATCTTTATCTTCCTTTTTTGTTCCGTTCTCCTTCACTTGTCCCCGCGGCCAACACTAGGATAGTCGAAGAATATCTGATAAAATAAAAGAAAAGTTGATTAGAAGGAGCAAACATACATGTACCATTGGTCTGAACTATCCAAAAACTATCCGGCATCCAGTATCCGAAAAATGGCGAAACTGGCCGCCCAATTCGAGGACACGCTGATGCTGACAATGGGCGAACCGAATTTCGAAACGCCTGAATACATCAAAAAAGCCGGGCAGGATGCCATCGCCGCCAATCATACGCACTACGGCGCGAATGTCGGCGAGCTCGCCTTTCAGCAAGCCGTAGCGAAAAAATACACGGACCAGACCGGCATCCCCTTCTACCCGAATGAAGCCATGGCGACTTTCGGCGGAACGGAAGGCATTCTGCACGTGATGATGGCGATCCTGAACCCGGGCGACGAGGTGGTCATCGCCGATCCGAGCTACCCGAATTATCTCGGCCAAATCATGCTTTTGGGGGCACAGGTTATTCCAGTTCCTGTCTACGAAGAAAATTCTTTCAAGATGCAAGCTTCCGACATCGAGCAGGTCCTGACCGACAAAACGCGTTTGATCATTCTGAATACCCCGAATAATCCTATGGGTTCGATCCTTGATCCGAGCGATATGGAAGCCATCGTGGCCCTGGCCGATCGCCATCAGATCACGATTCTGTCGGACGAGGTCTACGAAAGCCTTATATACGACGGCAAGAAGCATTTCAGTCTGTTCGAGATTCCGGGAGCGAAAGACAATCATTTCGTGGTGAACAGCTTATCAAAAACTTATGCGATGACGGGTTGGCGGATCGGCTATGTCGTCGGCAATCAGGAAGCCATCGATCGCATGGCCGAGTTCCGGGAAGGCGTAGGATTCTGTGTCCCGCCTTTCATCCAGAAAGCCGCTGTCGCTGCGATCACCGGACCGCAGGATGATGTCCGCTATTTCTTGGAACAATACGACCGTCGCCGCCACATCATCGTCGATGGTTTGAACCAGATTCCGGGTTTCCATTGTTTGAGTACGGAAGGCGCCTTTTATGCCTTTCCGAACATCAAGACATTCGGTAAAACCTCCTATGATTTTGCGATGGAAATCTTGACGGAAACCCACGTGGCACTCACGCCGGGCTCCGCTTTCGGGAAAATGGGTGAAGGCTACTTGAGGATTCCGTTCGCCGAATCGGAAGAGGTGCTGCAAGAAGCCATCGACCGCATCAAAGCGTATATCCTAAAGGCTTATCCGAATATCTAGGAAAGGGAGCTGTCTCGAAAAATGAGGCAGCCTCTTCTTTGCGATTTGGTGATGGAATTCCCCGCCAAAGTGGCTTTTGAAGGAGAAACTCGTATTGCTCTTGGACATTTTACCCCGCCAAATAGGTTTTGGCGGGCTATCTCTGAGCATAAATTCAATTCCCATACAAAGAGGCTGCATCAAAGCCAGAAAATCCTTTTCTGGTTCTGATACAGCCCCTGTTCACTGATTATCCATTTGGCCTGACTTGTTTCTTTTCCACGCTTGCCAGACATGATAAGCATACTGGGAGAAGGTGATGACCGCCAATCCCCCGACAAAAATCTGCAGATAGATCAAACCCGGCAGACGGAACAAGGAAAGAAGGATCGTGGCAAAAATCAGGACGGTCGTGGCCTTCCCGAATACATTCGCCGGCACGATGATTTTCGGCTCGACATTCAGTAAAGCCACGCCCAGGAATATCTGCAGGCCATCTTTTATCAATACGATCAGGAAAAACCAGTTTTCGATATAGCCGATATCCATCAATGTGTACAGAACTGAAATCTGCATCACTTTGTCCGCAAAAGGGTCAGCCACCTGCCCGAATTTCGTGATGGCATCATATTTTCTGGCGATATAGCCATCAATGATGTCGGTAAGGCTGGCGACCAGAAAAATGATCATCGCCCAACGGACCGGGTGCGCCGCATCCGAATAGAAGACCATCAAATAAAAAGGGATCAAAAAAAGGCGGATCAGCGTCAGGATGTTCGGTACACGTTTCATAAGTTAAGCCTCCCAGCTACCATTGGTATTCTTCTTACCTATATTTTAATCTATAGCGCGTTCTTTAGCTATTTTTAGTAGATTCGAACGCAAAAAAAGTTCAGAAACCCAACAACCGGATGGCAGCAGGTTTCTGAACGATTTTCAATAATGCATCACGTTGTCTTGGTAATGGATGCCTGTCCCCGCCAGGAAGACGATCTCATCAAAGAAATATTGCATTTTCTGGGAAGAGGCCAGCATAAATTCCGGATGCCACTGCACCGCGAAGATATTTTGGCTTCTTTCTTTTGCTTGGAAGGCTTCAATCAACCCGTCGGAGCTCCAAGCGATGGCCTCAAAAGGCTCCGCCAATTCCTTGACGCCTTGGTGATGGAAAGAGTTGACGAGATGCTTCTCACCCAAAAAGGAACGCAAGAAATTATTCGGGGCAATCGAAATAGAATGGGAAGCATACTGGATGTTCGTTTTCTGGTCATGTTGGACATCATACTCTTCCAGCTGGCTGATATCCTGATGCAGGCTGCCGCCAAAAGCGACATTGATCAGCTGCATTCCGCGGCATACCGCAAAAATCGGCTTGCATTGATTGTACGCTTCTCTGGCCAAAGCAATCTCGAAAGCGTCCCTCGCCGGATGCGTGACACCCAACCGGTGCGTCGGCTCCTCATCATAAAGAATCGGGGATACGTCCTGCCCGCCTGCTAAAATCAATCCGTCCACAGCGTTGATGTAATGCTCTGCATCCAATGGATCGCTGATGGGAATCACGAGCGGAATCCCTCCTGCTACTTGTACACCATCGATAAACCCTTGCGGTGTGTATGTTTTTTCCATCTGATTGCCGAGTTCAGCAGTCAGATGGTTGCCTCCAATTCCTATAATCGGTTTCATCCATTATTCCTCCCGTCACATTTTTTTCTAATGATGTGTGCGCACCATCTGCACGCACTTCCCTCAATTTCTCGTTAGCGTACAAAAAAAGCACATATGTATGACGACACACTCATGCGCATGGTAACCCTTATTGTTTTTTCAGAAGGCTACACATCAATCAGTGATCGTTCCCTTACAGTCGATCGGACGAACCTGCAGACACTTCCCAAAAAAGGCTGTTCAAATGAGCGCACGACGTACATGCTTAACTTTTCCGCAACACATATGCATGTCCATATAGCCGTCCATCATTCTCATTCCTCCGCCCCTATTATTGCTATTAGATGAATCTTTTCATTAAATTCACATTTAAAAATAAATTAATGCTATTGTAACGTGCTGTCAGCCCTCTGTCAATGACGAGTTGTGGCGTTTTTCATTGCAGCATCTCATTTTAATTCTCCATTTTTCATGAATATCCTTGATTTCCCTTGCTTTTTGGATGCTTTTGCTCTAGGATTCAATATAGAAAATAAAATTAAAAAAGAATGAGAATACTTGCACCTGCATATTTTTTTAGGAAAGAGCATCATTAAGAAAGGGTGTGTCGAATAGCTATGTTTAAAGCAAATAAACAACGCATCCAGACCCACATCGAGTCGCTTGCGCGCTTTACTGCAACTCCCGGTCACGGAACGACCAGACTCTCATACAGCAAAGAAGATGAATCAGCCCGTCATTACATCAAGCAAGAAATGAGAAACC
The DNA here is from genome assembly GCF_003051085.1 of Trichococcus patagoniensis. Lineage (GTDB taxonomy): Bacteria > Bacillota > Bacilli > Lactobacillales > Aerococcaceae > Trichococcus > Trichococcus patagoniensis. Next base: position 83,805 of record NZ_QAOM01000003.1, read on the forward strand.
TCAGCCTTGTTGTTCGGGAAGATGCGGTTGGAAATATTTATGGGCGACTAGAAGGTTTGTTGAAAAATGTGCCTGCCGTAATAATCGGCTCTCATTTTGACAGTGTCCCGAATGGTGGTTCCTTCGATGGTCCCGCCGGAGTCGTTACTGGTCTTGAGGTGGCGGCTTTGTTTCAGGAGTACGGTCTGAAGCCCCGTTATCCGCTCGAAGTCATTGCCATGATCGAGGAAGAAGGCTCTCGTTTCGGAGGCGGTGTTTTGGGTTCCCGCATGATAGCAGGCCAAATTACCCCTACTGATCTGCATGAAATGAAGGACAGTACCGGTCAATCGGCAGCGGACGCGATGGCAAAAATGGGATTCAACGCTGCTGACATCGGTTCGGCGCTGCGTACCGCAAGTGATGTGAAAGCCTTCCTGGAATTGCATATCGAACAGGGTCCATTATTGGAAGAAGCGGCACAGGATGTGGGCATTGTCCAATCGATCGTCGGCATGACCGAAATTCGCATCACCGTCAGAGGGAAATCCGGGCATGCGGGAACGACTCCGATGAAAGGCCGCGCCGATGCCTTAGTGGCGGCGGTATCGATTCTGAAGGAACTTCCTGGGCTGGTTTTAGGTGAATCAGACATGCCGGTTTTGACTGTCGGAAAACTGAACGTCCTTCCGAACGGCGCCAATGTCATCCCGAATCAGGTTGATTTCACAGTAGACATCCGTTCCGCCAATAACGGTACCATCCGGCGCATCCTCGGTAAAATCAAGCAGCTAGCGGCAGATGCAATAATGCCGGGCATCTCTTTCAGCACAGAGGAATTGCTTTATGCGGAGCCTGTCGGGATGTCGACCACTATCCAGTCACTGCTGATCGGAAATTGCGAAAAACTAGGGTTGCGCCATCGAAAAATGGTAAGCGGCGCCGGGCATGACGCCATGATATTCGCAAGCTTCACTGACACAGGCCTGATCTTCGTCCCCAGCAAAGACGGCATCAGCCATACTCCGGAAGAATGGACAGATTATGCGCAATTGCAAAAAGGGATTGAACTCGCGTTCGAAACAATTGTACAATTGACAGAAGCAAAAGAAAAAAGCAGCAATCAATAATGAAGCGTATTAAAATACTATCGAAAAGAGCCAGGGATTGCGGTGTGGTCATCCACATCAAGACAAACACCCTGCCGAGGAGGAAATTATGGCAATTTGGTCAAATAATTATCACGGTTCCATGAATGAAAAGGCATTTGAATTCAATTCATCCATCGATGCGGATGCCCGTCTGGTCTATGCAGATATCGCCGGAAGTATCGCTCACGCAAAAATGTTGGGCAAAACCGAAATCATTCCTCGCGAAGAATCGGATGCTCTCGTCAATGAACTGGGCAAAATGAATGATGAACTGCAGGATGGCGATCTGACCATCGATTTCTCGGAAGAAGATATCCACAGCTTCCTGGAAGCGGAATTGACGCGACGTCTTGGCGCTATCGGCAAAAAGGTCCACACAGGAAGAAGCCGCAACGACCAAGTAGCGACTGCTTTGAAGTTGTATTCTGTTTCTGCGTTGGAGCATCTGTCCAGTCTTACTGCCAACGTTGCCCTCGCATTGAGTGAAAAAGCCGAACAGCATCTGGAAACGATCATGCCAGGTTATACCCATCTGCAACGTGCACAACCCATCACTTTTGCCCATCACCTGATGGCTTACACGGAGATGTTCCTGAGGGACAAATCCCGTCTGGATGATGCCCAAGAACGGGTACTGCATTATTTACCGCTAGGCAGTGCCGCACTTGCGACTACCACCTTGCCGTTGGACCGCGCCTTCACTGCTGAAGCACTCGGCTTCAAGGATTTTTCCCGGAACAGTCTCGATGGCGTATCCGATCGCGACCATTCCATGGAAATGTTGGCGGATATGTCAATCATCATGGTCCACATTTCCCGTCTGGCTGAAGAAGTCATCCTTTGGTCCTCACAGGAATTCGGATTTGTTAAAATCCGGGATACATTCTCTTCCGGATCCAGCATCATGCCACAGAAGAAAAATCCGGACATCGCGGAATTGCTGCGCGGCAAATCCGGCCGTGTCTTCGGTGATTTGATTGGCGTATTGACTTTGATGAAAGGCTTGCCACTTGCCTACAACAAAGATATGCAAGAAGAAAAAGAATTGCTGTTCGAAGCAATCGACACAGTCACATTCTGTCTGGAGATTCTGCCTGCAATGCTGAACGATATGGACGTGATTGAAGCAGCCATGCTGAAGGCTTCGCAAAAAGGCTATCTGAATGCGACTGACTGTGCCGACTTCCTGGTCGAAAAAGGCATCCCCTTCCGTGACGCTTACCAGATCACCGGAAATATCCTGAAAGAATGCGAGGAACAGAACCTGACGCTGGAAAACTTCCCGTTGGATATGTACAAAAAACACTCGGACGCTTTTGATGAAACCATCTACAAAAAGGTTGACCTGAAGGAATGCGTCATCCGCAGAAACGTAGCCGGCGGACCGGCACCGGAACGAGTGAAAGAGCACATCGAAGCAGTCAAAACAAAATTAGAAGACTACCAGATCATTTCCTGATCACACAAGTAACCTAAAATGCGGGGCCACCAGTTTTGGTGGCCCCGCATTTGTTTGCATTCTAATGATGATCCGTTCCGCTGGCCGGAGGAGAGCTCTGGTTAGCTGGCCTCTTGCCGGGCACAATTGTATAAGAATAGGCCGTCTCGCAATGAGGCGGCCTATTCTTATGCAATTGTGCGATGCATTAAGTTCAATCGGGTATCCGTTCAATCTTCATTAGATTAGTTGTGCCGCTTTCTTTTATCGGCGTCCCAGCAGTGATGACGATAGCTTCTCCAGGTTGCGCAAATCCCTTTTCTTTCGCCAATGCAGTTACCTTACTCAGCATATCATCCACATTTTCCGGTTCTTCGGTGACGAAAGCCTGAACTCCCCACACAAGCGTCAGCCCTCTCTGAATCCTTTCGCTGTAGGTCGCCGCCAAAATATTCGCTTTCGGCCGGTATTTGGAGATCATGCGGGCCGTATGTCCGGAACTAGTTGCCGCTACGATGGTTTTGATGCCCAGATTCATGACCGTGCGCGCTGCAGCTTGGCTGATGGCTTCGGTAACGGATGCCTTATCGAACAAGGCCAGTGTGGATAGATTCCCGCCATTTGCCTCAAGAGCTTCTTCCGTCCGTTCCGCAATCCGTGCCATCATCGCGACGGTTTCGACTGGGTATTGGCCGACAGCCGACTCGCCGGAAAGCATGACTGCATCTGTTCCGTCAAATATAGCATTCGCGACGTCGCTCGCTTCTGCCCTTGTCGGCCGCGGGTTCCATTGCATAGAGTCCAACATCTGTGTAGCAGTGATGACTTGTTTTCCGACCAGATTGCATTTCCGGATCAGATCTTTTTGGACAATAGGCACATCGGCACCGTTTATTTCCACGCCCAAATCGCCGCGCGCCACCATCAAGCCGCTGCACACTTTGAGTATTTCTTCGGCGTTCTGTACACCTTCCTGATTTTCGATTTTGGCGATGATCTGCGTATCCGTCGCACCCATTTCTTCAAGTATCTCAATAATTTCCAGGATATCACTGGCCCTGCGGACAAAGCTGGCGGCAATGAAGTCCACGCCTTGCTGCACACCGAAGCGGATATCCGCAGCATCTTTTTCCGTCAGACCGGGCATACTGAATTTAGCTTCCGGCACATTGATGCCTTTTGAATTCTTCAGAATGCCGTCCACTTGGACTATGGCTATGATTTCTTTGGCTTCATAATTGATATCCGTAACCTCCAGAACCAATAATCCGTCATCGATCAAAATATGCATGCCGATCGTCACATCATTGATCAGTTCAGGATAGGTGACAGAAAATTTTTCTTTTGTTCCCAGCACGGGTTCCATGCTGATGATTACCGACTCCCCGGAAACCAAGGTAACGGCATCATCCGTCATTTTGTTTGTCCGGATTTTCTGTCCTTGGATATCCATCATGATGCCTATATTTTTGTTCGCCAATCGTGCAGCTTCCCTGACATTATTCAGACTGACCATATGCGTATCATGTGCGCCGTGCGAAAAATTCAGCCGCGCCACATTCATGCCGCTGTTCATCATCCTTACCAACACATCGACTGAATCGCTTGCTGGTCCGATTGTGCAGACTATCTTCGTCTTTTTCACCATAATTCGCCCCTCATTTCTGAATTGACCATCCTCATAAACTGACATTTACCTGTCTTCATTATAGAACAAATGCTCTGGTTTAGAAATTATGACGCTGTCAAAAGACAAAAACGTGATGCTTTTCGGCACCACGTTCTTGAAAAATTCAGATATTCAGTTCGGTTTGGATGACCTCGCTTGATTTCAACGGTTTTGATTTCAGCGTCAACAAGAACACGGTCGACAGGATCAAGGCGATGCCGATCAGATCTGTCCAGTCGAGAGTGGTCCCGAGCCAAAAGACGGAAAGGAACGTTGCCGATAGCGGTTCGGCCGATGATAGCAGGCTTCCGACCGTAGCACCGATGCGATGCACGCCTTCCAGATAGAGACTGAAGGAAATGACCGTCCCCAACAGGATGATGACCAGCAAAGAAGCAAATGCAGCGAGATCCCAAGTGCCTATGATCCTCCAAGGCTGGTACACGATCGAAAGCAGAACGCCTCCGATCAGCATGCCCCACCCCAACGATAGCAGCGTCCCATAGGTTTTGATCAATCGGGCAGGCTGGAGGTTGTAGATGACGACGGACACAGCCGACAAGAGTCCGTACATCAATGCTTCTTGCGATATGGCCAGACTATCGAATCTACCATGTGTGGCCAGCAGGAAAATACCGGCGACGGCAAAAACGATGGCTACCATTTCAGCCGTCCGCGGTAATTTTCTATTCTTGACGGAAAGGTAAATCATGATCAGGACCGGGGCCAAAAATTGCAGGACTGTAGCCGTTCCGGCATTTGAATGGCTGATGGTCGCAAAATACGTGTATTGGCAAAAGGATAGTCCCAAAGCCGCGAACAGGAACAAATCCCTGCGGTCATGCTTCTCTTTCCAGACCCGAAAAATAGCATCCTTTTCTTTTTTGTAACACAGCACCAACAAAATCAAGCCAGCCATCAGCATCCTGACGGCGACCAGCCAGCCGGAGGTCAAACCGCGCTGCTGCAGCAGAAACTGCCCGCTGGTCCCCGAAATCCCCCACAGCAGAGCCCCTACAACGGTAAACAGCACGCCGGATTTATATTGAGACATTCCGTCCCTCCATTCCTTTTCATTTTCAAATAACATCATTATATGCGATGCTTAGGCAAATAGGAAGCTGATATTTTTGCTTTGTTTGAAAGGCGATTTTATGGGATACTGATAGGCGTGAACAAAAACGGAGGTTGAAGAAATTGATACGCATTAAACAAGCTATTTTACACATTTTGGACATCAACACGAATGAACCGATTTTTTCCTATGCCGGACTGGATACGTCAGAGCGCATGATGATTGAATATATCGAAGCGATGGTCGCAAAGGTCGAAGATTCCGACAGCATGAAGGACGGGATTTTGGAAGAGGGCAATCAGATGACTGCCCTGTTCAAGAATTGCCAAAGCGACTTTGTCGAAGGCACGAAAGCCTTGTCGGAAAAATTCTTCAATGTGACCAAATTGAATCCCGAAATCCCGCCCGCAGATCTGCTGATTGCGCATTTTGAATTGGATGAAGTGCCATGCCTTGGGGTGTTCAAGCTGAACTACTCAGACAGCTATACGCACTTTGTTTCGTATGAAGGGGACGTTCTGACCAACCAGATCATCTTGAATCGTGCCATTCTGCCTTCGCAAAGACAAGCAATCCAGGAAGGCCTTGTTGTGAATCTGGAGCAGATGGTATACCATGTCATCGAGAAAAAGCACATGATTGCCGAACTTGGGGAAAAAGTAAACTACTTCACGGAAATGTTCCTCGAAGACACGCCGAAACCGAGCCTGAAGGAGAACATCTCCATCATCAAAAAGGCTGTCCAAAAAACAAGCAAAGCCTTCAACGACGAAGAATTCCAGGTATTGGCCGAAACGAAGGAAGCCATCGTCACGAGTATGCAGGAAGACAACCTCATCGACAATGAAAAGATCGCTGAAGCCTTGTTCGGCGATAACTTCGCCAAGAAGCAGAAATATTTCGAACAGGTCGAGGAATTGGGCTATGTCGATCGCGCCCCTGCGGAAGCGGCAATCGCCGGACCGAAATATTCCAAGCAAAAATTCAGGCTCGATAACGGCATCGAAATCAGCATTCCGCTGGAGCTTTACAAAGACCCGGACGTTGTGGAATTCATCAACAATCCCGACGGCACAACATCCGTCATCATCAAAAACATCGAGAAGATCAAAAACCTGTTTTAAAAACGAAAGAACCGATGGCGCTCAATGCGAGGCCATCGGTTCTTTGCTTATTTCGCCTTTCTGGAGATGTTCAGGATAGATAAGCCGTAAAGCAACAGTGCGGTGCCGATCAGGATAAGGATGCTCGTAAAGGGAGTCACTGTGGTTTCACCGAAGCGGATTGTATGCCCCATCATCAGTTTAAAGGCATCCAAACCTTCAACCGGAACCCCTGCGAACGAGATTTTCAAAGGTTCCTCCATCATCACTTGCCTCATCAAGGAAGCCGAATAGGTCATCGGGAACAGTTTGATGATCGTCTGCACATTGTCCGAGAACTGTCCGATTGGCACATAGACACCGGCAAGGAATCCGATGATGGTGCCGAGGATCGTGCTGGCTGTCGCGAAAGCGTTCTGGCTATTGAAGAAGGAAGTCAGGAAATAGACCATCGCACTGCTCGTCAACACGGTGAGAATAATCAGGCCGAGCATCTTCAGTATGGCCAGCGGAGCCAACAACTCCCCACCGTTGAGGAAGATGTAAGATTCGGCCAACACGAACGTGACGAGGCTCATGATGAAACCAACAACTACCGAACTCAGGATATAGGCCGCCGCCAATCTGCTGGGTCGGATCGGTGAGACGGTAAAGTCCTTCAATATTTTATTGGCCCGGTCATCGATCATGACAGCGAATGCCCCCATTGTTGTCGTCACTCCGGAAACCGAGATGACACCGGACATAATCCAGCTATCCATGACATACTGCGCACCTACCGAATCCCCCAAACCGCTCCTCAAATTCTTACCCAAGAAAAAGACGTAGAGTCCGATGATGATCAGCACTGCCAGCAAGGAGAAGAAAACATTCGCTTTGTCCCTGAAAAATATTTTTATGTTGCGGCCAATGATCGGTATCATTCTTGCACCTGCTTTCCTGTTATCGCAATAAAGGCATCATCCATGGACCCTGCCACCACTTCAAAATAAGTCAGGTATGGCTTACATTGCTCCAGAATGGGCAGTGCATCCATTGTTTTGCCTAATTTCACATGGAAGAGGTCTTGCTGTAGCTCATACTGCGCTTGATGAGCATCCAAAATGCGGCTCACTTCGGATACTGCTTCGGTGCGCATCTTCAATACGTCAGAGCTGTATCTTTCCCGCAGCGCATCAGGGGTCCCTTCCGCGATGATTTCTCCTTCATCGATGATGACGACATAATCTGCGCCAGCCGCCTCCTCCATGTAATGCGTCGTCAGAAAAATCGTCATTCCGTGTTCCGCTTGGAGTTTCCGGATCGTATCCCAGACATTCTTGCGGGTTTGGGGATCCAATCCGGTCGTCGGCTCATCCAAAAAGAGAATCTTTGGCGTGTTGATCAAGGCGCGCGCGATATCCGCTCGCCGCTTCTGGCCACCAGACAACTTTCCGTACGGCCTGTCCAAAAATCCCGTTACCCCGGCAGCCTCGGTCGCTCGAAGGAATGCCGGTTCCCATTCCGATTTGGATAAGCCGTAAAAACTCCCTCTTACCTCAAGATTTTCCTTGACGGTCAGCAGTTTGTCCAACAAGTTTGTTTGGAAGACGACGCCTATATTGGAGCGGATTGCAAAATCATCCTTCCCTATAGTGAATCCATTTATCGTGACTTCACCACTGTCCGCCTGCAGCAGTGTGCAGATGATATCGATTGTCGTTGACTTGCCTGCTCCATTCGGCCCCAAAAATGCAAAAAGCTGGCCGGCATTCACATGGAAATCGATGTCCTTGACCGCCTGCACATCTCCGAAACGTTTTGATAAGCCTTTGACTTCTATGATTTTCTCCAACTGAAACACCCTCTCTGATAGCGAAGCTGTGCTATGCCAGAATATAAAAAACTTCTTCATGTTCAGTGTATCAGAATGGCTTGTGGGGACAAAATAATTGTGTGTTGAAGTACGGTATTCATTATTTTACATTTTTGCTCCGGTTAACTGCAGTTCTCCGCTCTGTTCCGGCGAGCGGAGGCTTCGCCGGAGTTCAGCCAACATTTGAGCTTGGGTTCTCCGATGAGCGCGGCTTCGTCGGAGGTGCGGCTGATAATTACCGGTGATCTCCGGCCAGGGGCGCTTCGCCGGAGATTGTCCGATAAACATGAAAAATCGGACAACCAGAAACCAGTGCCATCGCAGCTTGTCCGATAATCCGAATGAATCGGACAACCAGAGACCGGTGCCATCGCAGCTTGTCCGATAAACATGAAAAATCGGACAACTAGAGACCGATAGCATCGGAGATTGTCCGATAATCCGATTGAATCGGACAACCGGAGACCTGTGCCATTGCGCTCCTCGCAAAAAGAGGACCGTCTCATCATCACGAGACAGCCCCCTCTTATATTTCATCGCGCTCTATCGTAAACGCGTTCTGAATCCCAGAAATCTCTGCCTAAGCTGATATTACGTCACGGCCAAAAAAACGGCCGTTCTCGTAATATCCTCTTAGTGCTCGATTTCTACCCGGGATTCATCTCGCTCTCACGCAAACGCGAATCATCACGCTCTCTCGCTTTATCTGCTCTTAACCAACAAATTGATTGCTTGTTGGACACTTTCTTCTTTGGACATGCCGTCTTTTTCCTGGTCATTCACACAGGCAACCAGATTTTCGGCAACGATGATGCCCATTGCGCGGTCGATGCTGGATCGTACTGCGGACAATTGCGTCACGACGTCAGAACAGTTCTTTCCGTCTTCCATCATGGCAAGGATGCCGCGCATTTGTCCTTCCGCACGCTTCATGCGGTTGATTATATTTTTGTTGTATTGATTCACACAACTTCACCCCTCCAGGCCGAAATGCCTCCCATTACGTTCGTTACTTTGTAGCCCTTTGAAGCAAGATATTGGCAAGCTGCCATTGAGCGCGCACCGCTCAGGCACATAACATAGTAATTTCCATCCTTATCCAATTGATCAACAGTGTCTTCTAAACCGCTCAAAGGCATAGAGATGGCACCATCAACGTGTGCATGTGCAAATTCGTCTGCTTCACGTACGTCCACTAGTTTGACAGGAGTTTTTTTCCATAATTGTTCGAATTCCGGCATTGTAATTGATTGATACATATTATTTTACCACCTTTTCTGGTCTGACGGTTGCATATAAGCTGAATGCACCATCTAAATTTTTGACTGTAAAGCCATTTTGTTTCAATACACGTTCTGCTATATAGCTACGTAAGCCGCTTTGGCAGCTGACGATGATCGGTGTTTCTTTCGATAATTCTCCGATACGTGCGCGCAAATCATCGACTGGGATGTTGATGGCGCCATTCAAGGCTCCTAGTCTTGCGATTTCGCCCTCACCGCGGACGTCCAACAGTTGATAGCCAGCTTCCTGCATCTTTTCCAATTCATACCATTGGATGGATTCAGAAACGCCTTCGATGATGTTCATGGCTGCGTAGCCGGCCATATTGACTGGATCTTTGGCTGAACCGAACGGAGGTGCGTATGTGAATTCCAATTCCGGCAAATCATGGACCGTCAAATTGCCTTTGATTGCTGTAGCGATGATATCGATACGTTTATCTACGCCATCCGCCCCGATAGCTTGCGCTCCATAAATTTCACCGGTTGTCGGATGGAAAATCAATTTCAGGACGATTGCTGATGCATTCGGATAGTAGCCGGCATGGCTCTTTCCTTGGATATGCACGACTGCAAATTCTTTGCCTGACAGTTGTAATTGGCGCTCGTTCATACCTGTGGAAGCGCCGGCCAAACCGAATACACGCACGATTGCGGTTCCGATGCTGCCTTTATTTTTTCTGTTCAAGCCGCTGATGACATCAGCTACTTGACGTCCTTGACGGTTCGCGGGCGAAGCCAAAGCGATCATGGTGTCTTCACCAGTAATCTGCTGCTTCACGATGATTGCGTCACCGACTGCATAGATGTCTTTTTTGCTTGTTTCATAGTTTTCATCGACCAGAATTCCACCGCGCATACCTGTTTCGATACCCGCAGCGATCGCTAGGCTGTTCTCAGGCTGGACGCCGACTGACATGATGGTCAAGTCGCTATCCAGTGTCACGCCGTTTTCAAGGACGATTGTTTTGCCTTCGTTTTGGAAAGCCGTAGCCGCAACGCCTGTGTACAGTGTCACGCCGTTTGCTTTCAATTCATCCGCTAAGTAAGCCGCCATTTCTTCATCGAAAGGAGGCAAGACATGCGGTGCTTTTTCGACGATTGTTACAGCCAAACCACGGTGTGCTAAGCTTTCAGCCATTTCAAGACCAATGAATCCAGCTCCGATGACGACTGCTTTTTTCGGTTTATGCTCAAGGATGAAACCTGTGACAGCATCCACATCCGGCACATTGCGCATTGTGAAGATATTTTTGGCTTCGGATAGACCTTCAGCTGGCGGTACGAATGGTTTTGCTCCTGGGGATAAAATGACTTTATCGTAAGCCAACTGGTATTCGCCCTCTTTTGAACGGACCGTGACTTCTTTTTTATCTGAATCGATCGCAATCGCTTCACTGAAAGGACGGACATCCAAGTCAAAACGTGCCCGCAGTTGCTCAGGCGTTTGGACCAATAGATCGCTGCGTTCTTGGATATCGCCTGAAACATAGTAAGGCAAGCCACAGTTCGCAAAGGAAACGAAAGGTCCTTTTTCCAGTACGATGATTTCTGCATCTTCATTCAATCTTCTCAAACGTGTTGCAGCGGACATACCGCCTGCCACTCCACCGATAATAACAATTTTCATCATAGTTTTCCTCCTCTTGTCGCGCCTGACCATGCGGACATGCCGCCTTTGACATTGACTACATCGTAGCCTTTGGATTTTAAGATAGTTGCTGCACGTTTGCTGCGTCCGCCTGATTGGCAGATCACATACACTTTACCCTTAGGGGTATAAGTTTCCGCTTTTCTCAACGGAACATTTTTTGCGCCTGGAATATGTCCTGCGATGAATTCGTTCGGTTCACGGACATCGATTATTTGTGGTTTTTCAGTTAATTTTGCTTCCAGTTCCTTAGTGGATACGGAAGGCATACTGTTGAATAAATTAAATAGCATACTTGGCTCCTTTTTCGTAAGTAGTATCAATCGCTTATGGATTCATAATACCCCATAGGGTATATTTTGTAAACCTTTTTTATTTAAAAATTTTAAAAAAGTTCAAAAACACTGATACATAGCCATTTCCTCACCAATCGAGCAAAAAAAGACCACACAAGTTGCGTAGGAACGCAACTCTGCAGTCTTTCTTTTTATTGATTGCTTTTATTCTCTGCACGTAGGCGTTCGATAAAGCTTTTTATGTGTTCGAAGGCTTCTTTCAGCTCTTCGATCGAATAGGCATAGGAAATACGTATAAAGCCCTCTCCGCTCTCTCCGAAGGCTGTTCCTGGCACAACGGCCACTTTTTCCTCCAGAACCAAACGTGTAGCGAACTCTTCCGAAGTCAAGCCGAATTCGGTTATGTTCGGGAAGATATAAAAGGCTCCGTAAGGTACAAAACATGGCAAGTCCAAATCTTTAAGGATTTTCATTAAATAACGGCGACGTTGATTGTAGCTTTCACGCATCTCGGCAACATTATCATCGCAGCTTCTCAATGCAACAATACCTGCGTATTGGCTTGTCGTCGGTGCGGCCATAATGGAGAATTGATGAATTTTGATCATCTGTTCCATAATGATCGGTGGAGCAGTTGCATAGCCCAAACGCCAACCGGTCATCGCAAACCCTTTCGAGAATCCATTGATGTACACAGTCCGTTCCTTCATTCCCGGTAAAGAGGCAATACTGACGTGATCTCCATTATAGGAAAGTTCGCTATAGATTTCATCAGTGATGACGAATAGATCGTTGGCGATGATGACTTCAGCGATCGCTTCCAAGTCCTCTTTGGACATAACGGCACCAGTTGGATTGTTGGGATAAGAAAGAATCAGTACTTTTGTTTTCGGAGTAATCGCCGCTTCCAGTTCTTCTTTCGTCAAACGGAATTGGTTCTTCTCCTGTAACGGGATGGCGACGGGAACCCCGTCAGCCAAGACGATACACGGAAGATAGGAGACATAGCAAGGCTCCGCATAGACGACCTCATCACCCGGGTCCAACATGGCACGCAATGCCAAATCGATGGCTTCACTTCCGCCTACCGTAACGACGGTTTCATCTTCCGGGGAATAATGCAGATTGTAGCGGCGTTCCAGATATCGGCAGATTTCTTGGCGCAGCTCGGCCAAACCGGCATTGGCAGTGTAGAAGGTGCGCCCTTTTTGGAGTGTATACATACCTTCGTCACGCACAATCCAAGGAGTATCAAAATCGGGCTCGCCTACCCCCAACGAAATCACTCCGGGTATTTCATTCGCAATATCAAAAAATCTCCGGATGCCGGAAGGTTTGATTTCCCGCACCTTAGCATTTATCGGATTTCTCATGGAGTCAACACCATCCGTTTATCGCCACCCTCATCCACAAACAACGTGCCGTGATCTTTATAACGTTTCAATACGAAATGAGTAGTGGTTGATTGTACTTCGTCGATGACGGAAAGACGTTTCGCAACAAATAGTGCGATCTCTTTCATCGGAGCTTTCTTCAGTTGCACCATAAAATCAAACCCGCCGGACATCAGGAAAACAGTATCCACTTCAGGGAATTGGTAGACTTTTTCCGCGATACGGTCGAAGCCGGACCCTCTTTGCGGATTTACGCGCAGCTCGATGATGGCAGAAACTTCGTCATCGCCGGTCTTGTCCCAATTGATCAAGGTATGGTAGCCGCAGATGATTTTGTCCGTTTCCAGTTCTTTCACGGCAATCGCCACTTCTTCTGTGGCAACGCCCAACATGACCGCAACTTCTTCATCAGTCAGTTTGTTGTTCTTTTCAATAATCTTCAGAATTTTTTCCTTCAAATCGTTTTTCATCGTTTTGCCTCCTCTGGCTGTACGCATTCGGGCCATTTTCAGGCTCTATTATTCATTTTTTGATAAATGAAATTTCTTTCATTTTATCACCACTACCATGTACTTGCAAATATGTTCTCGATAATTGAGGCATGCGGGAGGGCTCAACAGCACTGAAAAACCCGCAAAAAAACTCCACAGGCTCGCGGATCGCGGACTTGTGAAGTTTTTTCTTATCGATTAATAACGCGTATCCAAGAATCCGCAGAATGCATCCACCGGAGAAACGCCAGTGAATTCGGAACGGCCGACCATTTTATTGACAAGAGCTTGCAGTGTGAAGTCTTTTGAATCGTATGTGTTGATGTAAGTTTGTACTTGCGGCACGTCAGCCAAGTGGTTCGGTGCTTGCACAGATACAAAGATTGTAGGGATTTCATGGACATAAAAAGGAATGTCCGGTGTCCCTTTTGAAGCTGGCCATTGGATGCGTTGATCCGTATTCGGTTGTACCGAAGCCACGTTGATGATCAAGTCGTAGGCTGCTATCAATTCTTTGATCGGACGTTTTTGAGCGTACACGTTCGCAACGGCAGCAGCTCTTTCTTCTTCCGGCAATTTGTTGATCCGTTCTTCCGTCGATTCCCAGATGGAGACTTCGAAGCCTTCAGCTTCCAGGATACCTTTCAATGTATCGACCGGACGGACCGCTTCGCCGCCGATCATTGCACCGAATCCGCCTTTGTGGCCTTCAACGTTGACCAACAGGACACGTTTCGTTTTATCCGGTGAAATCGGGAAGATATTTTGGTTGTTTTTTACCAAAGTGATCGCTTTGTCGGCAACTTCAACTGCGATTGCCTTGTTTTCCGGCAAGCCGATTTTAGCCATCGCTTCTTCTTTGGACGGCAAGATTTCTGTTTTCGCTTTTTTATGCAGTCCTAAAGCAGCTTTTGTACCCAAAATACGCGTCAAAGCTTCTTCCAAACGCTCGTCGGTGATGACGCCGTTATTGTAGCCATCCAACATCCATTGGAAATCTTCGTCCGGATCGTTGAAGAACAAGAACAAGTCGGAACCTGCGGCGATAGCTGTCGGCAGCATATCTTGACGTTTCATGGCAGACGTCATCGCGACCATGTGGCTGGCATCCGTAACGACCAGACCATTGAAGCCCATTTTATCGCGCAACAGATCTGTCAGGATGTATTTGTTCAAAGTAGCCGGCATAATCTGTTCCTGGACGCTAGCTTCCGGATTGAAGTATTTCACGTATTCAGGCAAGGAGATATGACCTGCCATGATGGATGGTAAGCCGGCATCGAACAAGGTGCCGTACACTTTACCGAATGTAGCGTCCCATTCTTCAGTGGAATATGGGTTTACGCTGAATGACAGATGTTGGTCGCGCTCATCGATTCCGTCCCCAGGGAAGTGTTTTGCCGCTGGTGCGATGCCGCTCTCCTGGATTCCTTTCATGTATGCCAAAGACAATGCGATCGTTTTATCCACATCGCCGCTCCATGTACGGGTTGCGATGATCGGGTTACGCCAGTTGCGGTTGATGTCCACAATCGGAGCGAAACTCCAGTTGCAGCCGATAGCAGCAGCTTCGACACCGGAAACGCGGCCCATTTCATAGGCATACTTCGTATCATTTGTAGCTGCGATTTTCACTTCAACACCGACATAGGTACCGTCTTTACATGCGCCGTTGCCGCCTGCTTCTGTATTGGCAGCGATCAATAAAGGAATTTTGCTGTTTTCCTGCAAAATTTTGTTTTGCTCATACACTTCTTCTGCCATCCCTGGATTATAGCGGACGCCTCCGATGTGGTAATTATTCAGTACGCCCGTCAGATATTCCTCCGTGCGCTCTGATCCCATATTGATGAACAGTTGCCCGATTTTCTCTTCAACCGACATGCCGGCAATCGTATCTTTGACCCACTTGATTCCCTCGGCATCCAAGTTATAAGGTTTAGTATTTAAATCGACTCTCATGATATGTCCCCTCTCAAAATAGTTCCGGTACAGACCGGTACTGCAACGCATTGCTAGCAGTTCTAGTATTCCTACAAGAACAAGTATAGGCATTTTTTTCGAAAAATTGAAGGCACTTTCACCCCATTTTCAAAAGGTTCGGATTCTGTTCAAAATTGAACCATTGGACCAACACTGGAGAAAAACGTCTTGGTTTCTGTTCACAACCCCCTACACGAAGCCCTTTCCTTGCATCCAGGAACGCCTCAATGAGCTTTTCTGAACAGAAAAAACAGCCTTGTCTCATTGTCATTTTTTTGTCACACTATCCGTTTAATCGAGAAAAATGGAGCGCTTCCAAGGAAGGCCCCATTCTCTCTGCACGATTGTAATAATCAGTCTACAAACTCGCCCACGATCGGCAGCCCCTCAAGGACTTGTTTGCCGTGAGGCGATTGGCTGGTGATTTCTTCCGTCAATTCATTGCCTGCCGTCAACCCCTGTTTGTGTTCACCGTCTTTCCAAGCTTCCACATTTGTGACATCGTAGACGACCCCATCGACGGCTACATATGCAGGCTGGCCATTTTTGCCATTGTATTGACTGAGTTCTTCAAGCGTGAAGGTACGCATTTCGGTGATTGAGCTCTCTGTAATGGAACTATCCGTTGCGACTTCGGAACTCGTAGATGCACTGTCTTCGACAGTGGCAGGTGCGCATGCGACCAACAACAGACCGGCAATCCCTGCGTGTAGCATCAAGCTCAATTTTTTTCTGCTCATAGCAATTTCCTCCTTCATCATAAACCAAATGTTTCATAATGGATGCGGTCTTTGGGAACACCTTTTTTAAGCAAAACTGCTTCGACCGCATTCATGAATGGCGGCGGACCGCACAACAAGTATTCGGCAGCCTCGTATCGGATCTCATTGTCCTGGAGAATCTTATCGATTTTCCCTTCATCCAGAAAGCCACTCTCATTGGCAAAAAAAGGAACCAAACGGAAATCAGGGAGCCTGTCCTTCAACGATTGGAACTTATCGGTAAACCCATACTCCTCCTGATTTTTCAGACTCCAGACCAGCACCATTCTGTTCGGGAATTGTAGGTGCGCACTGTTTTCCAATATCCCCAGCATCGGTGTGATCCCGATTCCTCCCGCAAACATGACCATACTCACTGTTTTATCGTGCATCCCTTCTTGAACATGCCACATACCGCCATGAGGGCCTTCAAGCGACGCTTTGACTCCCGGCTGCAGCGTTTGGAACCGGTGCGTGTAATCCCCGGAATCCTTGATGGCCAGTGCGACTTCATCCCGATCCTGTGGGGCACTGATCAGCGAGAAAGGATGCTCTTCAGATGAATACTGTGGGTCATAGAGGCGCAGAAAGACAAACTGCCCGGCTTGGTAAGGGAATACTTCGCCATTGTCCGGCTTCAGATGGACTTCCAGGACATTGCCCTTTTCCGGTCTTGTGGCTGTGACGGTGTACAGATTTTTCTTGAGTCTTGTGGGTTTGAGGAATTTATGGTTGATGTACAGGCCAAACGCCAAAGCGAAATAGCCTCCGAAAATGCCTGCGGCAAGGTAGTCGCCCTGCACGATCACGGTCATGGTCAAGACATGGATAGCCAAAAAAGTGGCGGCGAGTATATTGAAATTATGGATGACTTTCATCTTCTCATAGTTGGCGATGGGATATTTTTTGAGGGTAGTTTTGGCCGTTTTGACGATTTTTTTTCGCCCAAACCAGTTGGTCATGATGAGGGCGGAAAGGACAGCGATGGTCAAAAAAAAGATGATGGCTAAGTCCCCGAAGATGGTCGAGTAGCGGTATACCCAGCCCCAGAGAACAGTCACCCATAATTTATGCGTGACTCCGATCGATAAGGCGACGACGGCCATGATGGCATGGAATCGATTCAGCTTGTCCAAGCTGAAGTATTGTTCGATGAACCTCGGACGGGATGCGATGATGACTCCCGTCAAAAGCCAAGTATAGGATACAATCCCCAGAAATGGCGGGCCTGCGGAAAGGAAGCTCCTGTTCCTGAGAGAGACTGCAGCGATAAATACAGGGAGAAGGATATAAGCGGCAACAATCAGCATGCGCATCAGTTTTCTGTTCATTGCGGAGACCTCTTTTCTTCTGCGGGTTTCGGCGGACAGATGCAAGCCGCGTTCCTTTCGGCAGGAAATGCATCTCTTGTGTCCATTTTATAACGTTATGCAAACGGATACAAACCAGAACCCTCGACCGGCAAAATGCAAAAGCAACAGGAAGACACTATTGCGGCCGAAAGCTATGATACAATGGAAAAAATAATCCAAAATAAGGAATGATGATATGGACCATACAAAAAAAGAACTGACCTGCAACCAGACGCGCAACGTGCGCACTGCGTTCGTTTCCTACAGCGAATTGAACGATAAAGATACCCTGTTCGGTGGCGAAATCATGTCGCATTTCGACTCAGCCTGCGGCAGGGCCGTGTTCAACTTCGTCAAGCGGCCTTCCTTCACCGCGACTGTCGATTTGGTCGCCTTCATCCAACCCGTCCGGAAAAATGAGGCCATCTACGTGGAGGCTTATGTTTCCGGCTGCGGGAACACTTCCGTGGAAGCCTTCGCCAAACTGACTGCCACGGATGTGCGCTCGGGTGAAAGCCAAATCTGCGCCTACGCTTTCCTGACTTTCGTCATCACCGACAGCTCAGATCTGGACTTTGCGATGCCGATTATCCAACCCGAGTCAGCAGAAGAAACGATGATCTGTTCTGGTTACGACGAGCGCAGGATCAACAATCTGGTCAAACGCAACCAGAACAGCCAACTGCTCTCAGCTCTTTCGACAAAACAGATTTGGGATGCATGACTAACAAAAAAGCCGAAATGCCCGTGGGCATTTCGGCTTTTTTACTTTTGTATCCTTATTGTACGTCGATGGAAACATCGATTGTTTGTACTGGAACATCGTAGAATCTGTCTTCTCTGCGTCCTAGGAAGTCTTTTGCTTGTTGCGGGAACAAAGCGTACATCAAAACATCTTCTGTGGATTTAGCGTATTGGCTGATCTCTTTTTCAAATTTAGGCATTTGCGGCAAGATCAGATCGGCAGGTCTCACAGTTGTGATGCCTTCGTTGCCGATGATTTTTTTCGTGATTTCTGCAGAAATCGCTACAGGCGGTTTGCCGTATTGACCTCTTACATATTCCTTGATTTCGTTAGGCACAAGTTTGTAGCGCTCGCCTGAGATGACGTTCATCAAGGCTTGCGTACCGACCATTTGCGATAACGGTGTAACCAATGGAGGATAGCCTAAGTCCGCACGCACTTTCGGAACTTCTGCCAATACATCGTCGTATTTATCCTGCAGGCCTTGTTCAGTCAGTTGGCTCAACAAGTTGGAAAGCATGCCGCCCGGCACTTGATACAGCAATGTTTTCGGCTCGACGTCCTTCACTTTAGGGTTCAGGATGCCTTCGTTGCGGAAACGATCCCGGATCGGTGCAAAATGATCGGCGATTTCTGCAAGTTTGTTCATATCAAGACCCGTGTTGTAACCCAGACCTTCCAACGCGATTGCGACGGATTCAGTAGCCGGTTGGCTTGTGCCGCCAGCAAACGGGGAGATGGCTGTGTCGATGATATCAGCACCAGCTTCAACAGCTTTCAGGTAGGTCATTTCAGCAATGCCGCTTGTCGCATGTGTGTGGACTTCCAAAGGCAAATCAACTGCAGCTTTGATTTTACTTACCAATTCAAAAGCGACGGCTGGCGTCAAAACGCCGGCCATGTCCTTGATGCAGATGGAATCTGCGCCCATTTTAGCCATTTCCTTCGTCAAGCCGACGAAATAGTCGACTGTGTGGAATTCGCTGGTTGTATAAGAGATTGCAGTCTGGCAATGGCCGCCAGCTTTTTTGGTGATATCGATGGCTGTCTTCAGGTTGCGCAAGTCATTCAATGCATCGAAGACACGCACAACATCGATTCCGTTTTGGATCGATTTTTCGACAAATGCGCTGACGACATCATCGGAATAGTGTTTGTATCCCAATAAGTTCTGGCCACGCAAAAGCATCTGCAATTTTGCATTTTTGACTTCTTTACGGATCGTGCGCAGACGTTCCCAAGGATCCTCGTTCAAATAACGGATACAAGAATCAAAAGTGGCGCCTCCCCACATTTCGATGGAGTGGTAGCCGGCTTCATCCATGGTTTTGATGATCGGCAACATATCTGATAGTGGCATACGTGTTGCAATCAAACTTTGTTGACCATCACGCAAGACCGTTTCCATAAAACGGATTTCTTTAGTCATGTAATTGGTCACTTCCTTCTTGTATTATTTTAGAAATGGCATCTTGCATTTCTTCAATGGTGTGGCGACGGCTGCGTCCGCAATCTTTTGCATCACGATTGCAGATGAAACAGCGTCTCGTGTTCAGTCCTAACGCGGTCCGGCTGATGCTCTTCAGATCATTTCCTTCCATCCAAAGAACATCCAGGTCAAACAATCGGCCAAAAGGATGCGTTTCTTCGATCATCACCATTTTTTCCTTCAGTTGTGCAGGCGTCAATGGCGAAAGGAAAAAGTATTCCGCCCCTGTCTTCAGGTTCCGGTAGAGGGAAGCTTGCGGCAGATCATTGCCCAACACTTCTTCAATGCGTTCCAGAACTTCAGTAAAGACAGCTTCCAACTGTTGATTGTTTTTTATCGGACCCGGGATATTCATGAGTGCCATCAAGAGGCTGTCCTCTTTCTGGCTGCTCAATAATTCCCGTTGGATGGCGACACGTTTTTCACGCACTGCCAACATTTCTTCTAAAGTGACGCGTTCTCCTTCAGTAAAAAGGGTTGAATTAGACATTTTTTACCACATCGATTATCGTGCCATCACGGTATTCGATTAAAGCAACTACTTTGTTTCCGTATTCAATAGGTTCTGGCGCTCCTACTACAGAATATGCAATGTCTTTTAATTGTTCAATTGTAAATTGAGGAACATCAAGATTACTGAAGTGTTCAATTAAATCTTTACGTTCAGGATTGATAGCAATACCAACTTCGGTAACAACTACATCTACACTGTCACCTGGTGTAACGACAGTATTTACTGTATCAACAATTGTTGGGATACGTCCACGAATAAGTGGCGAAATAACCAAACTCATTTTACATGCTGCACTTGTATCTGAGTGTCCGCCTGAAGCGCCACGAATAACACCATCAGAACCTGTTATAACATTCACGTTAAAGTCGGTATCGATTTCTAGCGCAGATAAAATAGCTGTATCCAATTGATTGATGACAGCGCCTTTGCTTAATGGAGAAGCATACATGTTTGCATCAATTTCATAATGGTTAACATTATTTCCTAAAGAAACAGCAGATGGATGGTCAAAATCTTGCACGTCGATGATTTTTCCAACAAGTCCTTCTTCAAGCAATTCTACCATTGCGTTAGTAATACCACCTAAAGCAAAGCTAGCTTTGATACCATCTTCAATCATAGAATCTCTCAAGAAGCGCGTTACAGCAAGAGATGCTCCACCGGTACCTGTTTGGAAAGAGAAACCTTGTTTATAATAAGGAGAATTAATTATTACTTTAGAAGCATATTCTGCAATCAATAGTTCTTTAGGGTTTTTAGTGAACCGTGTTGCCCCTTTAGCAATTCCTTCAGGATCGCCAATTGCATCAACGACAACAACATAATCAACATCTGTTTGAGGAATACTGATTGGTGTGTTTGGATAAGGCATCAATGAGTCAGTAATAGCGACAACTTTATCAGCATACTTTGCATCTACCATAGCGTAGCCTAAAGATCCGCACGTTGTTTTTCCTGATGTTCCATTCACATTACCATATTCATCAGAACTTGGAGCGCCTAAGAAAGCAACATCGATATGGATATCTCCACGGACGATTGCTCTGGCACGTCCACCATGAGAGCGAATCACAACAGGGTTTTCCATGATACCTTGGGAAATAGCTGCCCCAACTTTATCACGTAATCCGCTTGATGTAATGTTTGTCACAACACCTGATTTAATATGTCCAATTAATGGTTCATGAATATTTGCAATGGAGCTTGGTGCGATAGAAATGTTTTTGAAACCCATTTTAGCAATTTGATCCATAACCATGTTCATTACGAAGTCACCTTCGCGGAAATGATGGTGAAAAGAAATTGTCATGCCGTCTTTAAGGCCTGTTTTTTCAATCGCTTCACGAATGCTACCCAACATCTTTTTGTCGTTAGGCTTTACAGGATGAAGTTTACGAGTAGACTCTTCGTAATCAGCGATGTTTGCTAATTCCCCATCATAAACACCATATTGTTGAGCAAATACATCAGGAATATCTTTTCCAACTTTATTGATGGCCATTATAAAACCTCCTCCTCGTTAATCAGTTTAGCCGCTTTGGCCAATGCAATAACACGTTGTGCACGTTCAACAATTGGTTTATCAATCATCTTACCCTTCAATGAGATAACGCCAGAACCTTTTTCTTCTGCTTCTCTGATTGCCCAGATAACTTCTTTTGCATTTTGAATTTCTTTTTCTGTTGGTGCGTAAATCTTGTTAACGATTGGAATTTGACGAGGATTAATAACAGACTTACCATCAAAACCAAGTTGTTTAATAAGTTCAACTTCTCTAGCGAAGCCTTGTACATTGTCAACGTCAGAGTAAACTGTATCAATAGCTGCAATTCCAGCTGCACGAGCAGCATGAAGAATGTAGCTTCTTGCGAAGAATAATTCTTGACCGTCCGGGTAACGTTTTGTTTTCATGTTTGTTACGTAGTCTTCTGCGCCTAATGCAATCCCGATTAAACGAGTAGATGCTTTTGCGATTTCACGAGCATTCAATGTACCTTCAGCAGATTCGATGGCTGCCATCATTTTAGTTGTTCCGATTTCGATACCATATTTTGTTTCTACTGCAGTGATTACTTCATCTACATCAATGATATCTTGAGCAGTTTCTGTTTTTGGAAGTCTGATAACATTTACGCCAGCCAAAACTACAGCTTCAATGTCTAGTTTTCCAACAGTGTCTAAACTATTGATACGTACAACTGTTTCTGATTTGCTGTAATCAAATGTTTTCAATGCAAAATGCACCAAGGTACGGGCTGAATCTTTTTCTTTCAGAGAAACAGCGTCCTCCAAGTCAAACATGATTGAATCAGCACCATACAGGGGTGCATCCCTAAGCATTGCAGCATTTGCACCCGGGACAAACATCATCGTTCTTCTTAAACGTTCCATGTGTCCATCTCCTTCCAGTTGTAGTCGTCGTTTTCAGCAGCACGATGAATGGCTGTTACTGTACGCGCTTCGATCGTGCAATCCAATGCACCTTTGTCAACAGCGGATACTTTCGCGCTTGTGATGCCCAGATTTTTAAGTGTTGCGATGATGACTTCCTCGATACGATCGCCATATTGTTTTTCTACGCTTGAATCTAGTGTAATGGCAACTTCATTGTTATTGCTAGGTTCTACGACGATCATGATGTCACTTGATTCAGTCGTTCCAGCTACTGCATATTTTTTAATTTCCACTTTTTTCACCCCTATTATTTTTTCCATAATTTTCTATTAAATACAAATACGTTGTTGCTGGTACAAGTTTTTTAATTGTTTGAAAATCATCTTCTTTCAATGCTTTTCGTACACGTGTAGCACTGATGACCTGTCCATCCAGTTCGATCCGGGGAACGACTGTCAGGGCAAGCGTATCAGAAAAAATCTCACGCATACTCTCGTTATATACCTCTGTAACGGGGGACAATGGTTCTTCCCCTACAAAGCGCGTTTTGATCTGGAGAGCAGGCGCGATCCTCTCCTTGAACAAGGTTGCATCCAGCGTCGCCTGTACGCGGGCTAGGCTTTCTACTGCCTGATCCTTCAGAAAGTAGGATGGGAAAGTAGCGGATGACACTTGATAATCCCTTGTCGGGAGAATGACCACATTCGGAAGGTGCTGAGTGCCCGCCTTGACAAGCTTTGATCGCTCTTCCGTCGAAAATTCGGAGCGATCATCGGACAGGACAAAAAGATAGAGAATATCAACTTGTGCAGCAGCCGTTTCAACTAAGTACAAATGACCTTTAGTGAACGGATTCGCATTCATTACGATGGCCCCCGCATGATCGGCATCCCTCTTACGGCTTTCAAGCAAGGCCATGTAGTCCGAAAAATCGGGTGAGCCTTGTTCCATAAAGAGAATCGTGTTTGTGCGAATGATCTCTTTAAAGCCCAGAGATGCAAAGGAAATCGCCACGCAGGGTTTCGTATACAAAAAGAAGTGGATAATGCCCTCATCGTGAAGCTTGGAAGATAAAGCCATCACGATTTTTGTCAATAAATTTTCGCTTTGATATTCAGGATCGACAGCGACTAGTTTGATGATATTTTGATAAGTCGATCCGGTAGCGACTAATTTGTTTCGGTCATAGAGGCCTACTGTATAGTCGACTTGCTCGTCCGGGACCAATCCGCCTAAGACCAATAAATCTTCCCAAGCTTTTTTGTCCGCTGGAACACGCGTTATCCAGATTCTTTTCAGTTCATACATAGGTGAGCCTTCTTTTTTTTATTTTTAGGCTGGAAAACGTTTGATCAGTACAATCGATACAACATACAGGAGGAACAAGACTAGGAAGATGCCGCCCATACCGAAAATCATCAATTCAAATGCAATTTTTAAAGCTTCTGGATCATATACCATAATAATTCTCCTTTCAATGAACCTTCTTAACTAAAGAAGGCAAGTACTAAACCACCAGCGATTACCGATGCAATTTGTCCGGATACGTTCGCACCGACAGCATACATCAAAATAAAGTTTTGAGGATCTTCATCCGTAGCCATTTTTTGGATAACACGGCTTGACATCGGGAAGGCGGAAATACCGGCTCCACCGATCATTGGATTAATTTTTTCAGTTCTGAACAAGTTCAGCAGTTTTGCGAACAATACGCCGCCGATTGTGTCCATGATGAAGGCAACCAAACCGAAAGCGATGATCATCAATGTTTGGAAATTCAAGAACAAATCAGCCTGCATTTTGACGGAAATCGTAAGACCCAACAGGATACTGATGATGTTTACCAATTCGTTTTGGGCAGTCAAGGAAAGTCTGTCCAAGACGCCACATTCGCGCAACAAGTTACCGAACATCAGGAAACCTACCAACGGAAGGGAAATTGGTGCGATAAAACCGGCAACGATCGTAATGATGATCGGGAAAAGAATTTTTGTCATTTTGGATACGCCTTCCGCTTTGTAAGTCATGCGGATGCGACGTTCTGCTTTGGTAGTGACAGCTTTGATGGCGATCGGTTGGATGATCGGAACAAGCGCCATGTAGGAATAAGCGGCTACAGTGATCGGTCCTAGTAGATTAGGCGCCAACTGGTTGGATACGAAGATGGCTGTCGGGCCATCAGCGGCACCGATGATACCAATTGAAGCGGCTTCTCTGATATCGAATCCGAAGAAGATAGCGACTACGATTGTAAAGAAGATACCGAATTGAGCGGCAGCACCGAATAATAACATGAACGGGTTTTGCAATAGCGGACCGAAATCGATCATGGCACCGATACCGATGAAAATCAGTAACGGGAACAGCTCTGTGCTGATACCTGCTTCGAAGAGAACATCCAAAACGCCCTCTGATTCAGATCCGTTGACCATTTGGGTCAGAACGCCGGTACCTGGGAAGTTGACCAAGATGGTACCCAGTCCCATAGGCACTAATAATGTAGGTTCGTACTCTTTCTTTATTCCTAAATAAATCAGGGTAGCCCCGATAAGCATCATCACGATTTGACCCATCGTAATGGATGTAATTCCTGCTAATAATGTCTCCATTTATTCACTTCCTCCTAATAAAATAATTATGCGATGGTGATTAATGCATCGCCGGCATTTACGACTTGACCTTGGTTCACATGGATACCGGCTACTTTACCAGCATGGTTTGCGACAACTTCATTTTCCATTTTCATTGCTTCAAGAATCATCAAGGGTTGGTTTTCTTTTACTTCATCGCCGATGTTCACTAACAGTCTTAGGATAGTTCCTGGCATTGGGGATGTCATTGCATCTCCTGAAGCCGCTGAAACTGGCGCTGCAGCCGGTGCCGGTGCTGCTTGTTCCGCTGGCGCCGCTACTGGAGCTGCCGGTGCTGCTGCAACTGGTGCGTGAACCGGTTGTTGCACGCCGCCGATTTCTTCCATTTCCACTAAGTATTCCTTACCATCGATTGCAATCTTAAATTTTCTTAACATTTATAATTCCTCCTTATTATTTAACCTGACTTATTTTTTTTACGACAAATTTACTTTCAGGCATGGTGCCTGCCGCAAGGCTTGCGGAAATCAGCGAAACAAGATGAGCCTCGGGATTACGCTTCATAATATTTTTTACCACAAACTGCGATTTAGGATGATCTCCTGCTGCGATTGCTGTCGCGATGACACTGACTAGTTCATATTCATTCGGATCAGTGGGTATAAAAGCTGGAATTTCAATCAGGTCATTTACGGGTGCACTGGCAGAAACAGTTTCTGGTGGTACTGGCTCAGGCGCTGTTGTGTCCTTTTTCCCAAAGAAACCTTTGAAAAAAATCATTTTCTCACGTCCTTTCTATGGATTTAATCCCATTATAGAAATTTCTCTCATTAAAAACAGGTCAATACGCCCGTTTTATTGTTTTTTTTATGTTCTCAAAACGCTAAACCACCACAAATACTGTCATATCAACGTTTATAGCCATTTAAGACTTTTTTAATATTTGGTTAAGCCGCATTTAAGAAAGCGTTTCAATTCGTGTGTGTTTTGTGTGTTTTTTTAAAGTAACGGCTTTCAATTAACTTGTAAAGTAACTATTATTGCTCTTAGAGAGACAGCCCAAACAACTTCGGGTTTTTTAAATTAGAAAAAATGTGAATCTGTTCACTTACCTTATTTAAAGATGGAAGCAGTCGGGGACTCTCAAAAAACTTTTTTATAGTCGGAAGGAGAAAAAAAATGTTACTTACAGTCTTATCTTATGGAATGATCGCAATCTTCATGTACGTGATCATGAAAAAGAAATTATCACCGTTCACCGCATTAGTAATCATCCCTCTTGTTTTTACGCTTATCGCTATGGCAACGGGTGTTACCTCAGGAAACATTGGGGAATTTGTTTTGGAAGGGGTAACCACTACTTCTAAAACAGGTATCATGTTATTGTTCGCTATTCTATACTTCTCTATCATGTTGGATACTGGTCTATTCGACCCTATCACTAAGAAAATGATCCACTTCGCTAAAGGCGATCCGATGAAAGTCTTGATGGCAACTGCTGTCGTTGCTGCGACTGTTTCCTTGAATGGTGACGGAACCACTACAACATTGATCTGCGTTTCAGCATTTCTTCCTATCTATAAGAAATTGAATATGAACGTAATGAATCTGGCTGTATTGATCATCCTGCAAAACACAATCATGAACTTGCTTCCATGGGGCGGTCCTACTGCTCGTGCAATGGCTGTTCTGGAAGTTGATGCAAGCATCCTTTCTTACCTTGCTCCTGGTATGGTATTGGCTTTAGCATATGTTATTTTCTGGGTTGCACCGCACATGGGCCGCAAAGAACGCGCTCGTTTAGGCGTTAAAGTCCTGACTGATGAAGAAATCGATGAAATGACTACTGTTACAGACCCTGAAACACAAGAAATCCGTCGCCCAAACAACTTCGTATTCAATGCCATCCTTACAGTCGGCCTGATCGCTTGGTTGGTTGCTGGATCGTTCATCGAAGCTATCTCAATGCCACCATTGATGTTGTTCTTGGTTGGTACGTGTATCGCTTTGATGGTGAACTACCCTGCTCTTAAAGATCAATCTTCTCGTATCGGCGCAAATGGCGGAGACGCTGTGCAAGTAGTTATCTTAGTATTCGCAGCTGGCGTATTCATGGGCTTGTTCCAGGGTTCCGGAATGGCTACTGCTTTGGCAGAAAGCTTCGCAACAATCATTCCTAAACAATTGGCAGGTTTCTGGGGAATCATCATCGCCCTTGTCTCTGCACCAGGTACTTTCTTCATCTCCAATGATGGCTTCTATTTCGGTGTCTTGCCTGTATTGGCAGAAGCTGGTCGCTCTTACGGATTCACGAACATGCAGATGGCTTTGGCTTCCCTGATGGGTCAAGCATTCCACCTACTTAGCCCATTGGTAGCATTCATCTACCTGTTGCTTCGTTTGACTGGTTTGGACATGGGCGCTTGGCAGAAAGAATCTGCGAAATATGCGCTAGGAATCTTCCTTATCTTCTTAGTGACAATCGTATTGTTCGGCAATATGCCGCTTTACATCCCGCAATAAAGAAACGTATAATCCTTATAAGGAATGGAAAGCCGGGCGACTCTGCTCGGCTTTTTAGTATAAAGGAATCGCTCTCAGAAAGAACTAACCAACCGTTAACCAAAAAATAATAGGATGAAGGGGAAAAATATGAGCACTATAATCAAAGCAGTCAGCAAAAATTTGGACCTTAGCCAAAACATGCCTCTCAAAGACCTGATATACGAGGCTTTCCGCAAGACCGTCATTTTAGGCGAAATCCCAGCCGGAGAACGCATCAACGAAAAAGAATTCTCCGAAAACATGAACATCAGCCGCACACCCATCCGCTACGCTCTGAAAAAGTTGACCGAAGAAGATTTAGTGAAACACGTCCCTGGAGTCGGCGTCGTCGTAAAAGGCATCAGCATAAAAGATGCGTACGAAATTTACGATATCCGCAAAGCACTGGATACCCTCGCTACAACAACAGCCATGAAGCTGATGACAGCCGAGGATTTCAAAGTGATGCGCCTGCATTTGGAATATTGCGAAGTGTTGAATCAGGAAGATAAAGTCGAGGAATTACAGCAGAAATTTTTTGAATTCAATGATTTCATATACGAAAAAAGCCAGATGCAACGCTTGAAGTCCATCGTTCTGAAGCTATCGGAATACTTGATGTACTTCAGGGACATTTCGATCAGTTCGAAGGAAAGACGTGATTTTGCTTTGGCGGAACACTGGTTGATCTACCGCGGAATGAAGACTCAGGATGCGCTCCAGATCCAACTCATCACCCACGAACATTTGGATCGCTCGCTGAATTTTATCGTCAAAGAAATGGAGAAACGTAAAATTGACTTTGAAACCAATGAATGAGCTGCTCGTCGAAATTGCCGGACAAGCCGAGAAAGCTCTCCTTTATGAAGTAGCATTGACGCCAAAACCCGGTCTGGTGGATCGCAACAACAACGGCGCCCACTCCGACATGAACTTCTTTACTTTTTTGGACAGCATCGTCAGCCTGAGCCCTTACCTGTACCAATATGTAAAATTAGGAATCGAACATGAAGGAACCGCAAAAGAGTTGTTCCATAAAGTCCGCTCAATGGGCGTCCACGCCGAAAAAGCGATGTTGGCCGCCACCAAAAACATCAATACCCACAAAGGCGCCAACTTTTCATTTGCCGTTCTGTTGGGGGCGACCGGCGCTTGCATCGGTCGGGGTCTGCAGCCTCCTTTCACACAAAATGATACGCAAAAAGTGCTCTCCTATGCCCAAGAAATGAGTCATGGATTGGTGACGGATGATTTTGCCGATCTCGCTGCCAAAACCTCCTTGACGTATGGAGAAAAATTATACCTCCGCTATGGCATTACCGGTATCCGCGGCGAAGCCGAAGCCGGCTACCCTGCCCTGAGCGAACTGATTTTGCCGTTTTTAAGAGAAAATCAAGGCCAGCCCATTGAAACGCTATTGTTGGAGACGCTGCTCTTGTTGATGAGCCAAGTCGAAGATGGCAACATCATTCACCGTGGAGGCGTCGATTCATGGCAGACAGTCAAATCGGAAGCAAAAAAACTCCTGCAGGCTTCAACGGAAGACAACCTGAAAGAGTTGATGTACAGCTATGACCTAGTCTTGATAGAAAGACACTTGAGCCCGGGAGGAGCTGCCGATCTTTTATCATTAGGTATCTTTTTTGCAAAATTGGAGAATCTGTTCTGATTCTATTCGCCGTCCGGGCTGAATGTATAGCCGATTCCCCAGACAGTCTTCAGATAACGCGGTTTTTTCGAGTCATCCTCGATTTTATTGCGCAAGTAGCTGATGTAGACCATGATCAGATTGTTGTCGATCTCACCATCATTCCAGACGTTCGCATAGATTTGCTCCTTCGAAAAAACTTGATTCGGATTTTCCAGGAAAAACAGCATCAATTGGATCTCTTTGGAGGAGAGGGCGATATCTTGCCCCCTCTTTTGTAATTGATACAGGTTTTTATCGAAGGTAAAATCGCCCACTTTGATGGTGCGACTGTTGGGATTTGTTTTTTGTGACTGGATGGTCTTCATCCTTTCCAATGTACTCAAAATTTGAGCCCGCAAAAGATTAGGCGAAAAAGGCTTCGTAATATAATAATCAGCACCTGTTTCGAGACCGTTGATGATATCGGTCTCGCTTTTTTTGCCGCTTATAAATATAATAGGGGTTAACGGATAGTCGGCGCGGATCAGCTGCGCCAGATGATAGCCGTCATTCTCATATTCCAGACTGATATCCAACAGAAAAAGATCAAACGTCACACGGGTCATGATATCCAGTGTTTTTTCGATGGAATCACTTTGGTAAATAAGAACGCCCGTTGATTGCAGCGACTTCCAAATAAGCCGTCTGATTGCGATATCGTCATCCACGACGAGTATTTTTTGGTTGTTCATATTTTTCCTCCTCAATGTTCTCTAGTTTCGCAAGCAGAACATCGTTTTGTCAAGTGGTTATTTACATACTATACATTTTTTAAGAAAGGGCTTTTATGATGGAAAACAAACCGACGACACGCATCATCAATATCATCATGACAGGGTTATTCATCATCATCGCGATTACCTTGGTCACGATTGCGGGCAGCTTCTACACCGTGGAACAGAACGCCAAGAAAAGCGGTCAGGAACAACTGATGCGCACCTTGAATTATGTGACGAACAACCTGAAGCTTGTTATCGAAAACCGGTCCTTATCGCTTCAGCAATTCTCCCATGAGCTGACTTCCGATAATCACCTGGAAGCGCCACTCGCCGCTTCCGAAAGAGAGGCGATCATCGCCGCTTATTTGGGGGCCTATGCAGATCAAACCAATCTGTTGATACAGCTTGACGGCTCAGGTGTTTTGGCGGAGGCTTGGCAGTTCAAAAATGGTGCCCTCCAGGAACTCTCCGAAGATATCGCCGAAACTTATCTGCAAGCGGACCCGACTCTGGAAACTTTACTCAGCAGCGGCTCGCTTGTCCAAAACAGCAGCGAATATTTTCTGGAAAACCAATCGTTCGTCAACCTTTATTCCCAAATCGTTGCAACCGATGGCCAAATCAACGGTTATTTTATCGCACCGTTGAACCTTGAAAATATGTTCAAGGCGGAAATATTCAGCGATACTAGCGACTACAGCGGCTATCCATTGGTGAAGAACGCCGATATGGAAGTCGTCATCCATCCGGTCGAGAGCCAAGTTGGCCTTGATATCATCTCCGGCCGCCAGGAGCAGTTCCCGGATTTGGACCTTTCCGATCTGAGACGCTTGGAGGAAGCCCAACTCACCCAAGAAGAAGGAACGCTCAGCTATTATTCCTATTGGTGGGGTGAAGAGAATCCGACCAAGGTCCTGAAACTGGGTGCCTTCGAATGGATCGACATCGGCGCAGCCCACTGGGTCATCTCCCTGAACTCGGATTTTTACGAGCATAACCGTGTGCCTATTCAAAACAATTATATCCTATTGAGCCTGTTATTGCTGATTTCTGCTATAATTCTCATCTTCATCCTTTTGATCAGGGGTTACAACAAAAAGAACCAGGCTTACGAAGAAAGCCAACGCCTCATCGAAAAACAAAAATTCGAAAATGAGCGCCATCAACTGGAAAAAAGGATCCTGAAAGAAAGCAAACTGGAAGCCATCGGACTTTTGACCACGACCATCGTTCACGACATGAACAATTTCCTGACGCCTATCCTGGGGAATGCCCAGTTGTTGATGGAAGACTATGCCGAGAACGAAGAATTGGTCAGCGAACTGAAGGAAATCTACCTTGCGGCGGAAAAAGGCAAGGATCTCTCCACAAATGTGTTGCGTTTTTCCAAGGTCAGCGAGGGGCAACAAGATACCGTGCATGATCTTACGCAAGTGCTCAAGGACACCATCTCCGAAATCACGATCCTGACGCCGAAGAGCATCAAAGTAGAGAGTGATATCGCTCCCGGCATCTTGGTTGAAGGCTTCGACAAGCAGGACTTGCAGGTGGTCCTGTATAACCTTCTGACAAACGCCTTCCAGGCGATCGACAAACGTCCCGGCAATGTCAGGATCAGGCTGAAAAAAGCTGATCCCGAATGCAATGCCGATTTGCAGAAGCGCTCGATCGTCACTAAAGACAAAGAATTCGCGGTCTTGTCCATCACAGACGATGGCCCCGGAATCAAGGAAGGATTGGAGAGCAATGACCTGTTCGACCCGTTCTTCACCACGAAAGGCAGCAACGGATCCGGATTGGGATTGTTTGTGGTATCTTCCATCGCGGATAAATATGATTGGCAGATCAGGCTGGACAGAGCCCAAAAAGGTTTGACCGTCTGCATCAATATCCCACTCCAAAAAAGTTGATACGACAACAAATGAAAACCAACAGCATTATTCCTGATTGACGGGGACAATGCTGTTGGTTTTTTCTTTTCAGATCAGGGATTAACCGATCTGCTGGCAATTACAGAGACTGGACAATCTGGTCAAATGCATGGATGGCTTCATCCGGAAGCGGACAGTCTGGATGTTCTTGGTTGAACGACTGCAGGAACTCCGTGCGCATCGTCATCCGTTCTTTGACCAGTTTCTTGTAATTCTCGTCTTCCAACGGCGGTTCATAGCCTGGCACATCCAAGTATGCCAAACCGGTCCCGTCCCCGAAAGGTTTGAATACAGCGGTCTCTTCGACGATGCTTTCGATTA
This sequence comes from Trichococcus patagoniensis, assembly GCF_003051085.1. Lineage (GTDB taxonomy): Bacteria > Bacillota > Bacilli > Lactobacillales > Aerococcaceae > Trichococcus > Trichococcus patagoniensis. The sequence goes on from NZ_QAOM01000003.1 coordinate 116,224, forward strand.
CGCCGAGTGTGATATCTTTGGTGATGTCCTTATTCAGGAAAGCGCCGGTATTGATGATATAGCAATCCACTGCTTCTTTGCTCAGCAGGGCTTTAAAATCTTCGTAATCTTCGATCAACGGGTAGACGCGGAATGGATTGGCATAAGGTTCGATAACCAACCGATCCCGGTCCTCGCCCTTTCTTGCGGTTTCCGCAGTCGAACGTTTCGTCGCCAACGTGGCTCCAAAAGTGGCGGCAAGTATTGGATCCTCGATTTTGACGAGCGGCGGCAAGGCGTCATCTTTCATGATCCAGTAAATGCCCTCGATCGCCGAATGGAACTTGTCCACTCTATCAGGTGTCACATAACGGGACTTGACGGTCCGGCCGTTGCCGTTGCGGATATCCTCCGTCACCAATACACGTTTCCCGTCCACGTCCTTCGTCACACCGACGTTCTGTGCCGTCAAGAAATATTCCTGCTCAGGATGGTCGGCCGGATAATCCTGCGTCTTGTCGAAGTAGGCAGGCTCCAGCGCAATCGAGGACCCGTCAAGCAGATCGATGATGAAGGCATCGTCGTGCAAAACCTTCACTTTGTATTTTCCGTTGTGCTTCGAATGCGTCAGGGTCGATTTGCCTGAACCGGACAGACCGAAGAACGCAAAGACGCGTTTCTTGTCTTCCAATACAAATTTCTTCAGGCCGCCATGGCAGGAAGCATACCCGTTGCGATGCGCGGTACCCCATGCCAATGACAGCGTGCCTTTTTTGAATTCCCCAAAGTACTGCATGCCCAAAATGCAAGCAACGTTATGATCAGGTTCAAAGTAGGCAAGACCCAGCGGATAATCGGGATGGCGCCAGTCAGGATCCGTATAGATGTAGATATCCCCTTCATCATATTTTTTTGAATGCGCGTACAATTCATTGTACGTGTCATTGGCCCACTGGAAGTTCAACAACCAAGAATACAGATTATTTTCGTTCCCTTCCGGAAATGCGATATGCGCTTTGATGATGAACGCTTCATCCAAGCCGACATAGCCGGTTGTCTGGTGGTATTTCTTGGTACGGTTCTGGTAAATGACTTCACGGACTATCGCGAACAATTGCTCGTCTTCCGCTTTGTCCTCGCCAACAATCCTTCTTGCTTTAGCGGTCCGTCCGACTATTTTGCCACCGTTTTCGACCAGCACTTTGGCATCTTCAGGCAGGCCCAATTTAGCCGTCTCTTTGATGGGAAGGTCGGTTACGATGACCCCTGGCGATACTTTAGCCAATTCATAGGCTTCTGCTAGCGTCGTCACTTCATGCATGTTGCTGCCATAGAAAGCAGTTTCGACTGTTGTGCGTAATTTGGTTAACAATGGATTGGATTTTTTCAATGCCGATCTTTCGTACATTTCGATTGTTGCCATTTGCGACCTCCGTAGTTTTGATGCCTTCATTATAGTATGCTTTTCTGTATTTGTGCTGATTACGATGTGTACTTATGATGTGCTTGATATTTTGAACAGTAAAAAAACACTTGCTTGGTATATGAGACTTCATTGCATCCGGGAAGTGTTTTTTCACTGTACTATATTTGGGAGTACACAAAAGAAACACCACATCCCGAAAGCTTAATGCTACTATGTAAACAACTAAACAAGTAATAACGGAGGAATGAATAATGCTTACCGTAGCCGAAGCAGTCAAAATACTCAGCAAAAAAAACATTACCCATTCAGAAGAAATGGTCCGCAGATGGATCCGCAAAGGGAAAATCAAGGATGCTGTAAAATTCAGCAATAAGGAAGGTTGGTTGATTCCTGAAGATTCATTGGAAGAAGTCATCGCAGCCAAAACCTACATGAATAGCGGCATCAAATCGACTAAGGAATACCGCAAAGGCTATCAGGATGCCTTGGCGTACATAAAGGAACGGGATTACGAACTGATCAAACAATCTCCACCCGTTTATGAGAAAGAATTCACGATTTATCGGGATGATGCCTTGGACTTGGCGGAGGACATGTTGCCGGAAACGCAACTGGTCAACCCTTTCAAAAAATTTGTGGATGATACGCTGTTCAAGTGTAGCCACGCAGAACCGCTGTCTTCCATCGTCGTGAAAGTATTGAACAACTGGGTGCTTGTCGAGGATACAAACGACATCTACAATATCGCAAAGCTTCCGAATCTGAACGTGACTTTTGAGGACCATCTGACGCGCGCTCTATTGCGTGATCAGTTCAACACATTCAAGAGAACAAGTCTGGCAGTATAAGTTTAATTCCATAAGCGGTTGTCGGATAACCTGTAAGTATCGGACAAGCGGCACTCGCTTCCACCCGTAGTTGTCGGATAACCTGCAAGTATCGGACAACCGGCACTCGCTTCCACCCGTAGTTGTCGGATAACCTGCAAGTATCGGACAAGCAGCGCTCGCTTCCATCCGTAGTTGTCGGATAACCCGTCAGTATCGGACAAGCAGCGCTCGCTTTCATCCGTAGTTGTCGGATAACCCGTAAGTATCGGACAACACCAGTAGCGTGCCCACAAAAGAAAAACATGAAGCTCCCTCGAAAGCGAGGTAGACTCCATGTTTTTCTTTTGCTGTTCTGTATCGCGAATCCGGGGAACCGACTGCCTGTTTAGATTTCCGACAGTCTGTCCTTCACGCTCTCGTATTCCTCCTGCGTGATGAGGCCTTCCGCCAATATTTCTTTTAAGCAGTGGATTTCCTCTTCCAGGTAATCTGACAAAACGGGTTGCGGATTCTTTAAGGAAGTCTCTTTTTCATCCGGACGCAAGCCTTGGATTTTGTCCAAAACGACATGGAAATGAGGCTCTTGCTTTGCAGCAGAGTTGGTGGACATTTCCACAAACCAGCCATCAAACTTCATCCTTAATTCCTCTTTCAGCATCTGCGTGTACTGGATGCTGAACACATCCTCTTTATGTCTATCGTCAGCCATTGCCTTGGATTTGATCAGATATATTTTTTCGTCGGTCACCAACACATATTTTTTCGGATTCTCTTTCATCCCGAAATGCAGATACTCCCCATCAGAACAGTATTGCTCAGCTAATTGCAGAATAACATCTTGGCATGTTACGGACACAACTGTCTTCTCACCAATCTTGACCATGTTACCACTCCTTCTGCTTAATCCCCCGGAAACATCCACTCACTCATTTTCTCGGCCTGCAGGCTACGCGAATCGGTATCTACGGCTGAAATGCTATACCCTATTATCGCATCCGGAACGATAAAAGTGCTGTTCTTCCGGTGTGCTTCGGCAAGTATTTCAGTCGCGGAAATCCGTCACAGAAGTACAAAAAAACAGCAGCGCAGAGGACCGGAAAATGGCCTTCACGCTACTGTTCTGTTTGATATTTTTTCCTAGTTGCATCGTTTGGGTTTCACGTTACGGAAAGACGATCTGCACTTTCGCAGAACATCTTCCGCCGCCTCATCTCTGCTATGACGGCGGTCAAAAAATCCAAGCGTTGCAGAATCGACTCTAGCTCAACGTATTCATGTTCGGTATGGAAACCGCTGCCGATAAGACCAATGCTGCAGACCGTCGGGACCCCGACACTGGTAGTGAAGTTGGCGTCGGATACGCCTCCCGATTTCTTGAACGAAACGAACGTGTCCATTTGCTTGCCAACATCCTCGAAGACGCTCCGCAACGCTTTCGCTCCCGGCACATCAACCATTGGCGGCCGCTTGCCGATGACTTCGATGTCAATGCCGATCTCCATTTCGGTTGCATGACGCTGCAATTCCTCCAGCATATCAAAGAAGGCCGTGACGTTCACGGGATTTGAGTAACGGTAGTCCAATTCCATCTGGGCATGCTCGGGGACGACATTCGGCACACTGCCGCCTTGGATAGTGCCCGCATTGACAGACACACCGGCATCGTAGTCAATCAGGGTATTCATGCGAACGATCCAATAAGCCAATTCGTTGATGGCACTGCGCCCGTCTTGGGGAGCATCGCCGGCATGGGATGGCCGTCCCTTGAAATGGATTTTCAGTTTTTCGATGCCTTTTCTTTCCTTGATCATCGACCCGTCCGCCTCGCTCGGTTCCATGACGAAGGCAAACTTGGCAGTTTTCGCTTTCTCGATGATCACTTCGCGGGAATAAAAGGAGCTGATCTCCTCATCCGGATTGTGGATCACACAGATGTTGAGGTTCGCCTTCAGTTCTTCGGGCAAGTTTTCCAGCAAATAAGCCGTCAACAGGCTGCAGCCTTTCATATCGTAGACACCAGGCCCATAGAGGCGCTCTCCTTCTATCCTGAAAGGCCGCCTGCTCGCTTCCCCATCCAGGAACACGGTATCGGTGTGGCCGATGAAGAGCAGATCGATGGGTTCGTCCGGAGCATTCATCGCCACCAGAACCGGCCCCACCTCCGGACCGACCGAAACCATTTCGGTATGAAAGCCCAGCTGCCGATATTTCTCTTCCAAAAGCGCCGCCACTTCTCGTGTGCCTGCAGGGTTTCTGCTGCCACTGTCGATATTGACGATCGCCTCCAATTCACGTAAATACTGATTCCTATCGAAGCCCATAGCCATTCCCCCTTGGCGAAATTATAGCATCCACCCCTGTCTAAAATATACCGTTTTTTTAAAGCGTTCTCAAATTAACCCTGACATTGGTTGATGCAAATCATGACATGGGTTATTCCTATACCAACTTGAAGCACCCTGGTTGACTTCTTTATAGCATCAATCCGACTGTTGATGTCAGCAAAAATTATTTTTCTTATCTTTCGAAGAGCCCGCAATTCTCCCAAATGATTAAATGCTTAGGTCACAAACAGTATGGATTATCATACGATAAACAATTTTGAGGAGATAGCTACATCAAGAATATGAATTTGTAAGTAAATGGAACGTAAAAAAAATCAAAGGAACTTTTGTACCGATGCCTAAAAAGCCATTTTCTATGATGAATGCTTGGACCAGCAAGAATCTGATATAGAAGGATTTGAAATTTTATGCTAGGCACTACCACTGAAGAACGGTTGCTTTTTGTTAGAAGATTATTTAGTTTGAATATTGAATATTATCTTTTCGAATAGTTCTTTGTATAAATTTAACCTTCAATTGTGTATTCTTTCTCACGTCAGGTATTATTTTGTTAAATTTGTCTCTTTAGGATTTGTCCTAATTCCATAAGATTTTCTTTGACCTTATACGTTGAAGTTACATAGCTAGCAAATCCGGCTACAATATCTTCTAAATATTTTTTATCTGTCTTAAAGAAATTGCTGACACTCGTTACTTGGTTTGCATTGTATTGCATAGTATATCCATGATTTAAATATTCAACAAAGAGACGTATTAAGAATTCAAATTTATTGTCTATATCATCTTCATGGTAATTTGAAATAAAAGAGCCATACGTAAAATCTCTTATTTCTAATAATAATGGTTCATTCTTTAATTCAATAATTGAAAAATCTTCGTTTATCAATCGATAAACCACTCCAAACAAACCCATAATAACTGTCTTACCATTATTAAATATATTAGATTCATCTACAGAGAATTGACTTACTCCCTTTTCTTTAAACCTCTTACTCAAATTATTGTATCTTTCATTTAACTCTATCAAATCTAATAAAAATTCCTTTTTATGAATATCTTTATTATAATTATTCTTGAAAATAGAATTGTAATATTTATTATTTGAAAATAATGATTTTTTATTAGATCTTGCAGTTCCTGGTTTTTGATTTACAAAAGAGAAAATTATTTGAGCAAGTTCATCATTTCTAATTTTAATTGCATATTTACTTTCAGCTTCAACGCCCCTTTTAATCTCTAATCTGATTTTATGCTCTTTCAACATATTCTGCAGATTTCTCATTTCTGGTGCGTTAGCTTTTAAATCTTTCGGTTGAATAGGTTTTTGTGAATTTGTAGCTTCGGCAATTTTATTGAAAAATTCTAAGCTACTTTGAGCAGAAAGTTTTTCTTTATTTTTTAGTATTTTGCACGGAATATAAAAATCATCATTGTTGTTTCCCTTATATTGGCTTATAAGCGTTGTTGTCTGTCCACCGTTAACGATAGAAAAACTGTATAGTTTTATTTTGTTCCCATCAGAATAATAATCTTCACATGCGATAGTTAATCCATTATTTAAAAACCAAAAATTATTACGGTCGTTATCAATGGTATTTTTAATGCCATCATCAACATTCTTATTACGAACGTATCTTCTAATATTTAAATTAAACAAACCTTTTTCACTATATTTATTGTATGTTTTAACTAGTGACCTAGCGCTTATGTTTACAAATATCCCTTCCAGTTCATCTGTTTCATACTTTAAGATATTTTTTGGTTGATCAATTATAAGTTCAGTGGAATCCACTGTTTCAAAATCAGATTTAATTTTATCAACAATATTTTCTAGATCATTCTCGTTAAGAATATCGACATCAGAAACTTTATTCATTGCATCTTCAATTTTACCTATCACTTTTTCCTTTGAAAAATTGGATAAGGACGAAAAAATAATTTCGACGTTTCCAGTGTACTCATCAGTTAGTCTATCTAAATCATTTTGAAGCACACTTTTCAATTTATTATTGTAGTATCCTGTTCTCGACTGCAAAAAGTCTTGAATAGTGTTGGCTGATTTATTTATTTCAGCAACACATTCATTCACATCAATATTTTTTGATAATTTATTTTGACCAACCATTACTTTATTTTCATCTTCGTCAAAATAAACAAAATCTATACCTCCGTCATTTGCAGAATCAGTAATTCGTCCTTCTAACTCATACCATATTTTATCGAGATCAGGTTCTTTATAGCAGTAATATTGTAAAAGTAAGACATTGAATGCTTGTTCACGCGTAAGTGAGACGTCGTACTTTGCAACTTTTTCTTGAATAAAATCAAGTTCATTCTTAAGCATAAAATGTTCCCCCTTTATTTCAATAGTTCCGGTTCAAACTCTTGATACAATTCCCAAGGCACTTCCTTTTCCAGTCTATATTGGATTTCGATCGGTTTTTCGTTCCGATGGGATATTGGTGTAATTTCACCGAGATAGATGAATTTGGAAGTGACGTTATCTATCTGTTTGAATTTGCGGGCAAACAGATGCAACGTCACGCCGCGGTTTTCGGAATTGACGAAATCCTGCCCGCGATCCGTAGTGACTTTTGTGCTATTTGGCGACTCCCACTGGAATTGCTTGGTGCTGATGAATTTGTCCTTATAATTGACCCGTTCCTCCACATCTTCGCCTTTATGGAGGTCGACAAAAAAGAAATAATGGTTAATTTCATCATTTTTCAGGACGCCTTGTCCCCTAAAAGATGAATGGGTCTTTTGATAGTTGGATACCAAAGCGATATCCCGCATAGTATATTCCTCGTAAAGTTTCAGATGCGGAATTCCATAATTCAGGGTGCCGAAAGCTTTCAAGTAGCGCATCCGTCCGTAATGCAGGATATCCGTGATGAAGAAACGATAGGTCTCATCGTCAAGGATTTTCGCAAACTCCGGTGTACGCTGCAGCGTCAGATTGGAGTCCAAGGAAACGATAGCTCTCGTTTTATCTCTTTCTCCTTTATCCGAAAATTCCATGGCTAATGTGCGGAAGGCATGCAATACTGTAGCCTCATCCACTGAGTCTACGTATTCCAACAGCTCACTTTTCGCTTCCGCCAACGTACAGGTCTCGTAAGATAACAAGTGCTCCAAGATGATCCATTCATGCGGACGGATCAAAGGCAGCCATTGGGAAAGTGTCGACAGAATATTCATAAACAGCGTGTCTGAAGTCAAAGTTTGCACATATTCATTGTTCTCTTCCACTCTGTTGATAAACTCGAGGTAATTTCTTGAAGACACTGTTCCGGCTCTGTGAAAATAAGTCACCGGATCGGGAGCAGCGTCCACTTTCAAATAGTCCTGTAATGACCAAGGAATTTTCCCGCTATTCAGGTTCTTGAACTCCAGATAACTGTTTTTCAAGTAGGCCAGACTCGAAAACTTCTCCTGTTCGAGCTGTTCCAGAATCTGTTGTTTGCTGACTTCGTCCAACTGGATATGGGTCGCTCCTGGCAAATCCGAGAAATTGCGTTTCACTGACGTTTTGACGCTGTCCTTATCGTAAAAGCGGCGCCCGTTCAGAGCGATCGCAATCAGGAAGCTTTTGCTGTAGTTGCCGATGAAATCCAAAACCGTCAGGAATTCCTTGTTGTCTTTTTTGCGCAAGCCACGTCCCAATTGTTGTGTGAAAACAATGGAAGATTGGGTCGGCCGCAGCATCATGACCAGATTGACTCCGGGGATGTCGATCCCTTCATTGAAGATGTCTACGGTAAAAATCACTTCCAGATCAGAATCTTCTGCTTCCAATAATTTCGTGTAGGCTTCCCTTCTTGTTACTTTATCACCACCAGATAAGGCGATGCTTGGGATACCCCGTTTATTGAATTCCGCCGCCATAAACTCCGCATGCGCAATCGTCATACAGAAGCCTAACGCTTTTCGTTTCAAACCATCATGCCCGTAGTAGTTCATTTTCTCGACGATGAAGTCCACTCTCCGATGAACACTGAGGCGCTTTGCAATTTGATCAGGCGTCAGATTCTCCGAATCCTTTAAGTCGACACCCGATTCATCGGTGATGCCAAAATAATGGAACGGAACCAGCAAATCATATTCCAACGCCTCGCGCAGCCGGATTTCAACCGGTACATTGTTGTCGAACAGGTCAAAGATGTTGCCGCCATCCGTCCGCTCCGGAGTCGCAGTCATCCCTAGCAGAAACTTGGGATTAAAATGCTCGAGAACCTCCATATATCTTGGACTGGTCGCATGGTGCGCTTCATCCACGATGATATAGTCGAAATGCCCCGGGTCATATTCTGCATAAATATTCTTCATGCTCTGGATCGTCGCAAACAAATAATCAGACTGATGCTCTTTCGATGTCCCCGATAAAATTCCGGTCGATTTATCCTTCAGATTGATTATTTTTTTGAAGGACGACAGCGCACTATGCAAGATGTCTTCCCGATGAACCAAGAATAACAGCCGCTCTGGCTTCGTCTGCTTCACATCAAAAGCGGCTAAAAAAGTTTTGCCCGTCCCGGTGGCAGCCACCACTAATGCCTTCTCCTGGTGCTTTTCACGCAGCCGCATCAGTTTTCCCATCGCCAATTCCTGCATCATGTTTGGTTTGATTGAGGGTCCGCGCGTAAATTGGAAAACCATGGGATAAGACTCTTGGACAACAAGGTCTTTTTTGCGATCCATTAAGAAGCTTGCGTAGTCATCGATGAAGGCATCGTCCAATATTTCACTGCTCTCCCAAATCAGGTTGTAGGCTTCCATGATTTCCGAGATGAATTCCTCGTCCTCATTACCGTCCTTGGTGATGATTTGAAGATTCCATTCGATGTTGCTCTTCAAGGCGCTTTGGGTAATGTTGGAAGAGCCGACAATGACTTTATAATAATTGGTATATTCAAAAATATAGGCTTTAGGATGAAAGCCGGTTTGTTGGGTTGCGACAAAGATGCGGGTATCGATATGCTGGAAAGCTTTTAAGCGGGTCAACGCATAGGGTTCCGTAAAGTTCAGGTAGGTTCCGGTCAGTATTTTTCCTGACGCGCCATTCTCAGCAGCCCTTTGGATCGGATCCAACAACAATTGCAGTCCGGAAAAGTTGATGAAGGCCACGTTCAAGTAAAAGCGTTGGCACGTTCCCAAAGATTGGACCAATTCATCCAATAATGTGCCTTTTTTGCTGTTGGTAATTAACGAATACATGGCTTCACCTCGCTTTTTCTCTTTAATCATGATTTTATCATACTGATAATATTTTACTAGATCATGTCGCAATAATTATTCTATATACGCACATCTTCTTCTCAGCTTTTTTGGCCTTTCGAGATGTATTCTTTTACATCTGCCACCAACTGTTCTAAACTGAATAATAGTAAACGTTATCATACTCAGGAGGTTATTTAATGACAGCTAAAGACGTATTCACTTTTTACAACGGTGTGACGATTCCCTCAATCGGTTTCGGGACGTGGCAAATCCCCAACGAAGAAGCCTATGCGGCGGTAACGATGGCTTTGAAAAACGGCTATACGCACATCGATACGGCACACGCCTATCATAACGAAGAAAATGTCGGAAAAGCGATCCGCGATTTCGGCATCGCCCGCGAAGAAGTGTTCGTGACCAGCAAGTTGCCTGCGCAAATAAAGGATTTCGACGGTGCGCTGCAACACTTCGAAGAAACCATGAGCAATCTCGGTCTGGATTATTTGGACCTTTACCTCATCCATGCGCCATGGCCATGGAACGAAATCGGCAAGGACTGCACTGAAGGCAACATCCAAGTTTGGAAAGCCATGGAACAGCTCTATGACGAAGGCCGGATCCGCGCAATCGGGGTTTCGAACTTCTCCATCAAAGACCTGCAAGCGATCCTGGACAACTGCGACATCGTACCGATGGCGAACCAGATTCCTTACTACATCGGCCGCAACCAAAAAGACCTGCTGACTTTCTGCAAAACGCACAAAATCCTTGTCGAAGCGTATTCACCTTTAGCTACAGGTGCTATTCTGGATAGTCCGGAAATCAAGCAGATGGCTGGAAAATACAGCGTGACGCCGGCGCAATTGTCCATCCGTTACTGTCTGGAGAAGGATACTTTGCCTTTGCCGAAGTCTACGCACGAGGCCCGCATCATCGAAAATGCACAGCTTGACTTCACCATTTCGCCGGAAGATGTAGCCATTTTGGATGCGATGAAGGATGTCCGCGCAAATTAATTTAAACTCAAAAAAATCCTTGAAATGGGCGTTCATACCCATTTCAAGGATTTTTCTACTTTTACAGATGATAATTTTTACGGGATGGCATAAGGCCGAAGGAGACGAGCCCCACGAAACCAGCAAAGCGAATAACAAAAATCAGGGGCGATCTCGCAACGGGGCCGCTCTTACATCCTTATTGCGATCTTTTTGGGATCTGGTGCTTCCTTTTGCCATAAATGTCAGCGCGGATTGTTCCGTTTGTGTATTTCCTGTTGCAATATTAGTGGGTTTTAGTAAAGTTGAAAATAAATATTGTGATGGTCGCTCCGAGCCTGTATAATTAAATGTAAGTTAACGTTTACATGAGTTTGTCAGCTTGGGTTCTTCCCAATCGGGCAAACAGCAATTTTCATATTTTATTTTCATTTACCAGTTTCAACACTATAAGATTGGGGGAAACTTATGATACAGAAAAGACAGCCTACTATGAGTGGCATAGAGGAACTCTCCGAGCGATTAAAATACGGTTTATTGGCCGGTTTTGCCTTATTGATGGGCGGTGTGGCATTCCTGTTCAACAGCCCGCGGGAAATTTATGAGGGCAACCTCACCATCCTGGCCTCTCCGGCTAACCTATTTACGGATTACATGGCTTTGACGAACGTCGGGTCAGCATTGTTCAACGTTTCGCTGATGACGCTGCAGGCCATCTGGATCGTCCGGATGGCGGATGCAAAGATAAACGGCCCGGTCATAGCCGGCATTTTGACGATTGCGGGATTCGCCTTTTTCGGCAAGAACTTATTCAATTCCATGCCGATCAGCATCGGCGCCTTCACTTATGCAAGAGTCACAAAAGTACCGATGCATAAATCTTTGCTGGCCGCCCTTTTCGGCACCGCCTTGGCCCCATTGGTCAGTGAACTCTCCTTCAGCCTCGGCATCGGTCAACCCTATGGTGTGTTCCTGGGGCTGGGTGCCGGTTTTATTTCCGGCTTCCTGATTCCCCCACTGGCGCATCATTTCGTTACCTTCACAAGGGGATTCAGCCTCTATAACGTCGGCTTCACCTGCGGCATCATCGGGACGGTCTTCATCTCTTTGATGCGCAACTTCGGCTTCGAAATCGAAACGGTGAACATCCTTGCCAGCGGCTACAATGGTCCCTTTTCGGTGATGCTCTATTCACTGTTCAGTGGCATGTTCCTGATTGGCTTGAAGCTCAATGGGTGGAGCTTCAAGGGGTTGAAGCGGATCATGCGCCATTCGGGCCAATTGTCCACTGATTACCTGGAGCTTGGCGGTTTGGGTGCGACGCTCATCAACATGGCTTTGCTCGGATTCCTGGCTACAACATACATTCTTTTGATGGGTGGAGAAATAAACGGCCCAGTTTTGGGCGGAATCTTCACAGTCGTAGGCTTCGGAGCCTTCGGGAAAAACGTCAAGAATGTCCTGCCGATTCTGATCGGGGTCACACTGATGGGTCGACTCAACTATCAGGACAACCAGTCCACCATCGTACTGATTTCGGCACTGTTCGGAACAACTTTGGCGCCGCTGGCAGGTCGTTACGGGAACATAGCGGGTATCATTGCCGGAGCCATGCATCTGACGTTGGTCATGAACATCGGGTATCTACATGGCGGCGTAAACCTCTACAACAACGGCTTTTCGGGTGGACTTGTGGCTTCGATACTGGTACCGATCCTGGAAGCATTCCACCTTCACCGAGCCAACCAACGCGCTTTGCGTGGAGGAGTCGATCCGGCTGATGAAATTGAAGTAGATCGTACTAATTAACAGAAATATCCAGTCAGATTTTTTAAAACAGAAAAAAGAGATACCTTACGAGGGGACTAAAGTCCATTCATAAGGTGTCTCTTTTTAAATGAACAAACGTATCGCCGCAATCGCGGTCATAATCATGATGATGCGTTTGTACCACACTTCGTTTATCTTCCGGACGAATCTGATGCCCATCCAACTCCCCAATCCGATAAAAGGAATCATCAGCAACATGTACCGCAGTGTTCCCCAAGTGACGGTCCCCCACATAAAGATATGGAAAGGCAACTTTACAATATTCATCAGCAGAAAAAACCAAGCCGTCGTTCCGATCATTTTGTTCTTGGTGAGATCCTGTGACAGCAAATAGACATTGAAAATGGGTCCTGCGGCATTCCCGACCATCGATGAAAATCCGCTGACAGCCCCGACCATCCAATGGAAGATTGGGTTTTTCGGAAGCGGCAAAACTCTTTTGGCGATCTCTCTATAAACCAACAGCCCCAGACAGATCAAAACAACGATACCCAATAAGGCTTTGAACTGCTTGTCATCGAGATAATTGCCCATGATGGCTCCACCGACGATGCCGACTACGGCTGCAGGCAATAATTTTAGGACGTCACTGAATTTACCTTGTTTGCCGTACTGAAAGATCGCGATCAAGTCCCCCAGCATCAGCATCGGCAGCATAATTCCGGCTGATGCCTTCCCGCCGAACAGAACCGCTACGAGTGCCACGGCCGGTATTGTCGCGCCTTGTATGCCTGTTTTGGAAAAACCGATGATGAGCGCCGCAATGATCAGCATCACCCATTCTATTCCATTCAAACCCAACATTCTGATATATGCCCCCTCCCGTGATTCCTTTCATTTTACCGATTATCACAAAAAATGACAATGACTCAGGGACCACAATCCAGAAAACGCTTAATCACTTTGTCTAATTGAAAAAAAGTACTCGTTAATTGGGTTTGGCGGTCATCCAAACCTCGCATTCACCCTCAAAAAGTGTTAAAATGTAACCAAAGACGAATGCCCGCAGTGCCTGTTTCCCCCACCCATCGCTCTTCAACGAGCCCACTTTTGTCTTCGCCATCTATGTAACCGCATTCAAAAACAAGTTTCTGACGACTATACAAGGTATTTCCACCTCCAAGAGACTTTCTGGAACACGTTCGATTGTGCATCAAGATGGCCTTTCTTTGTATATTTTTCAGATCCATCACCTTTCTTACGCCCAAAACTCAAAAAAAATTTGTAAAGGGTGTGACACACCATGATCGTCAACCGTAACACAATCAGGGAACAAAACGAGACCATCGTTTTGACAGCAATCATCAATCATCCCAATACTTCAAGAGCTGCCATCTCTCATGATTCCGGACTCAATAAGGCAACCGTATCTGAAATTGTCAAAAAACTGCTCAAGGAAAAACTTGTCGTCGAACTCGGCACAGGTCAAAGTTCCGTCGTTGGCGGGAGAAAACCGGTGTTGTTGAAGGTGAATGCGAATGGCGGATACGCGATGAGTTTGACCATTACACAAACAAAGATTTCTTCTCTCGTCTGCAATCTTCAAGGCAGGATCATCGCCCAGTATGATTTGGTCAGAAAAGTGGAAGCAAGTAATATCATCGACAGCATCGAGGAAGTGGTCCTTTACCACAGGAAGAGCCTCAATAAGACACCGTTTGGCTTCGTTGGCATTGTTGTGTCCATCGACGGCTTTGTGCATGAAGATGAGATAGTAGCCTCAACCAACAAAATGTTGGAGCATCTGACTGCGAAACATCTGGAAAGCCATACCATCAACTGCCCGATCTCTCTGGAAAATCAGAACAATCTGGCGGTGATTGCCGAAGCGGCATTCGCCCAGTCTCCAGGCTACATCATCAGCATCGAACTTGGCGAGGGCATCGGTTCCGGAATCCTCTTGAAGAACCGTTTGTTCCGCAGCAAAAACAGTCTGGCTGGTAATCTGGGGCACACAATCCTCTTTCCGTTCGGGAAACACTGTGATTGCGGCAAACAAGGTTGTCTGAATCAGTATTGTTCAACTGCTGCTTTGGTTTCAGAAATAAGGGACTTGAAAAAGGATTCCGCCCTTCAACTGGAAGATTTGATTGCATTGTACAAAAATGGTGATGAAGAAGCTAAGAGTGTTGTGGAACATCTTGTGCAGCACTTAAGCATCGCAATCAGCAATCTCGTCAGCCTACTTGATCCGGAAAAAATTTATCTGAACGGAGAACTTTTCCGTGCGTTGCCGGAATGCGTGAATGCGATCCAAACAGAATTGGACGAAATGTCGACACAAAACGTTCCGGTCACTTTGTCCACGTTGGGGAAAAATGCTGCACTTTTGGGCGGAATCGCCTTGGTGCTCCAACAATTCTTTCAAGTGCCGCAACTGGAACTGCATCTTGATGATTGAATGTCCGATGCAAGGTTTTCTTAAGAAATCAGCCTCTTTCTGGCGTCACACCCTCCGGGGTGTGACGATTTTTTTGACAGTCTATTGCTTTTTGTTGATTATTAATATAAAATTTTAAATACAGAGACATGTATCCGGTTTCACAAAACGACATTCCATATTGTGGAATGCCTTTTTGTTATACGGAAAATCTGATATGAATCATCTTTGACCTATTATGATGTAGAGAGGAACTATTATATGACCTTACGCCACTATCTATCTTTTTTATCTGCGGCCTTCTTGATCATGGCCATGTATATTGCCGGGAATGCGATCGGTTTCTTCGTTGAGCCGATCACCACGGAATTAGGTTTCACTCGCAGTGCCTTTTCGCTTTACATCAGCCTGTCGACTTTGACCGGCGTCTTTGTGCTTCCCCTGATTGGTCAATTTCTCCCTAAATTTGGCGCAAAACGCTTGCTGATCGGAGGAGGTCTCTGGGTTTCGCTTGGATTTGTTTGGTTGGCATTCGCAACTCGTTTATGGCAATTTTATCTGGGAGGCATCTTCCTCGGATTGTTCATGATGCCAATCACTATGTTTCTGGCGATTTTATTGATCAACAATTGGTTCACCGCCAAAAAAGGATTGATGATGGGATTGTTGAATGCCTCCGGAGGACTTGCGGGAGCCATCGTTTCGATGATCATGCCGACATTTCTGGATAATTTCGGTTGGCGCATGGGTTACTTTCTGATTGCAGGACTTTTCGCGCTCTTGACTGTACCGAACGCCCTCTTTTTGTTGGTGGAAAATCCGGGTACTATCGGCCTGAACGCTTATGGGGATGAACTGTCCGCTCGAACCCAAAGCAATCAACCGATACATGATCTGTCCATCCCTTATGAAGAAGCCAAAAAGATGAACTCGTTTTACATTCTGTTCATAGGGATTTTCCTTTCCGCTTTCGGAGGCGGGATGATGCAACATTTGCCAGCGCACTTCAGCGGGATGAACTTCACATCCGGACAGGTCGGCACATTGTTCTCGCTCGTCATGGCCGGCATGATCATCGCCAACATTTCGGTAGGAGCCCTCAATGACAAAATCGATTCGACCATCACCCTTACAGTTGTCGTTGTCTGCATGGTGATCGCCTTGTTCTTCCTTGCGACCACTCGCTCTTTCCTGGCCTTGTCGATTGTGATGTTCATCCTCGCTTTCGGACTAGGCGGACCAGCGGTATTGACCCCGTTGGTCGTGAGCGAAGTCTTCGGTATCGGGGATTACCCGCGCATCTGGTCCATTCTCGGCATGGCGCCTTCCATCGGGATGTCCATCTCCGGCCCGCTATGGGGAGCCGTTTATGACGTGACCGGCTCCTATGCAATCGGCATGTATGCGATGATGGGCTTGGCCATCATCTACGGCATCTGTTACCTTTTCGCACTGAAGAGAGGCCCGTTAAAACAGTCTCTTA
This sequence comes from Trichococcus patagoniensis, assembly GCF_003051085.1. Taxonomy (GTDB): domain Bacteria; phylum Bacillota; class Bacilli; order Lactobacillales; family Aerococcaceae; genus Trichococcus; species Trichococcus patagoniensis. The sequence goes on from NZ_QAOM01000003.1 coordinate 132,712, forward strand.
ACGTAACCGGCATCTAAAATCAGATAGGTTGAAAAAACGCCCAGTCGGCCGACTGGGCGTTTTTGTGTGTTATTTTCTCAGCCACTTTTTCAATGGATTGCTCTTCTTCAGATTATCCAGCACTTCTTTGACGTCCTGATCCTTGGTCCCCATTTTCAGGCGCTCCTGCATTTTTTCGCGCATCAGCGTCTCGATGTTGCTGAGGTCCGGATACTTGCCGTCTTTTTCCCCTTTGGCAACGACCGTCAACACCTCGATGTAACTCATCGCCAATGCAGTCGTCAGCACGGCAGCCGTCGCGCCGCTGATGACCCCGCCGACGATCGTTCCCGCACCAGGGATCATCTTCAGCAAGTTGGATACGATGTACCGCCCCAGATAAGTGGCTCCCCCTGTTCCGCCGACAGCGCCGATCACACTGGTGATGGCGGCTTTATCCATTGAAATGCCGAAGATGGCAGTGATGTGGGCCAGCATGCCGATCTGCATCGGCACCAGGACAGTCGCATCGGAAAAAGGGATCGGTGTGAACCCGACGCCGAATGTGGTCACGATGTATTTGGTCGCCCAACTTCGGGAGGCTTTCGCTTTACGCGCGATATCCACCTGTTGGGCATTATTAAAAGCCTCTTTCGTCTCCTCCGGCAGCACCGCAAACGTCCGCTCGATCAATTCCTTCAATCCGCTCTGCGGAAGCACCAGCTCATCCGTGATGGCATACGGTTCCGCCATCACGTTCAGCACACCGGCTATCGGCAAGTTCAGGTTTTCGATGTATTTCTTCAGCTCATTCGCAGGCTGACCGATTGCTTGTGTCAGGACGACCAATACCGGCAACAAGCCGGAAAGTTCTTCCATGAAGGCAATCTCGGATTCCTCGATGCGGGAGGAATGCGCATTGATGCAATAGTAGACCAAATGGATTGCCTTATCGGACCCTTCCTTTTGGCTCTGCTTGATGGCCTCGATGATTTCCTTCTTTACCTCCATTTGGATCGGATGGCCCAATTCCAGCCCGCGCGTATCGTACAACACGATCGGCATGCCTTCCTTCGCGATCCGCCGCAGATGTTTCGTGACAGGTTTCCCGATGCCGGTCTCAGCCATCCGTTCCCGGAAGACATTGTTGATCAGCGTACTTTTCCCGACTCCCGTCTTCCCCGCCAGCAGGATATTGACGGGATGCATGTTTTCCACTTCTTCTTTTGTCTTGTTCAGTATCTCCTGGACCACATTCAAATCAAGGTTTCCTCTTCCCATGACGCTTCCTCCTGTCGCTCGACCGCAAGCACACTTTTTTACGGAACAATCACGTTCCTCTGGTTATTTCCACCACGCTTTGGGAAATGAAATAATAGCCATACTCGCCCATCCGTTCCGGCGAGTCTTTCATGCCGTTCGTCACCCAGGAGTAAATCATCCCTTGGTAGGCGAAGGAAACGGCAGTGATCCAGTGTTCATAAGGGATGACGGTCTTTTTCGACTGGAGCTGTTCCTCCAAGCGTCCCCTCAGATAGGTATTGAATTTGAGCGGAAAGGAGTAGCTGCTTCGCCCATTGAAAAGAACACTGAAGAAGCGTTCGTTCTCTTTGATGTAACTGAAGATATCCGTGAAAGCCTCAACCGTCTTTTGCCTGAATTCCGTTTCCGTTGCACCGGATAAAGCCGTTTTCGTGATGGCTTTTCCTCTATCCTGGAGTTCCAGGATCAGGGCATCGATATTTTTCTCCAACAGGTCATGCTTATCTTTATAGTGCAGGTAAAAAGTTCCCCGATTCACTTTTGCCCGTCCGGTAAGTTCCCTCACCGTCACTTCTTCGATGGATTTTTCTTCCAGCAGCGTGATCAACGCATGCAACAGGTTTTTCTTTGTGGCTATGACGCGCTTGTCCTGCGATTGTTTATTAGGATTCATTGTTAGCTCCTATTTCCAGTTTCTGGTTTGGGAATCTTTACTGATATAGACTTCCAAAATGCTAATATGATTATAGTATAGCCACCCCGAGATAACAAGTTTAACGGCCGCCCTCCGCTGCCTAAAAATCCGGAAATCGATCTCCAGTTCTCCGGAGATACACAGCGCGGTTGACGCGCCATCTCCGACGAACGGCCTGCCCGCCGGAGATGCGGAAGCAATCAAGCACGTATCTCCGATGTAGCCCGGCTCGCCGGTCTTTGGACGGCAATCGAAGCCCTACATCCGACGAGCGCCTACTTCATCGGAGCTAGGGCTTCCCGGCAAGGCAAGAACTTCTCCGCAAATCAGTCGAATCCGCGCGAAAAAGGCCGGGATTTTGTCCCGGCCTTTCCTTTACGCGTATTTAATCGTCGTTGCTGCCGCCGCCGAAAAGCAAGAGCAGTCGGAGCAATTGCAAAAAGCTCATGAAGGCAGCCGCGACATAAGTCATGGCCGCTGCGACCAGAACTTTGCGGGCTTTCGGCACTTCTTGCGCATTCAGGATCCCACCGTTCGACAGGATCTTCAGGGCGCGGCCGGATGCATTGAATTCGACCGGCAGTGTGACCACTTGGAACAGGAAGCTGAACGAGAAGAAGAGGATCCCCAAATTGAGGAACGTCTGGTTCATGCCTGCGAAGACGCCGATCATGATCATCGGCATGGAAAGCGTCTGGCCTAAATTGGCAGCCGGCACCAAACCGGCGCGCAAGCGCAACGGAATGTAATTTTTTTGGTCCTGGATTGCGTGGCCGACCTCATGGGCAGCGACGCCGATAGCCGCAACCGAAGTCGAGTTGGCTGTCGTGTCGGAAAGACGCAGCACTTTGGCGCGCGAGTCATAGTGGTCCGTCAGATCTCCGCGGACGCGCTCGATCTGCACATCATGGATGCCCGATTGCTCCAGGATGAAGCGTGCTGCATCCGTAGCGGTGTAACCGTTTTGGCTTTTCACTTTGTTATAGGTATTGAAGGTACGCTTGACGAATCCCGAAGCGATCATGGAAACCACGATACCGAGGATGATCAATATATAGGTGCTATCGAAGAATGGATACATCATTTTTCATCAACCTTTCTTTTTGTTACTCTACAGTATAGCATCAGATTATGAAGAAAGGATGAAGGATGCTTACGGTTGTTTAATTTTATCAAATTCTTTAGGTTTTGGGCACGTGGGGCAGACGCTAGCGGGAGGAGAGCGGCGGAAGCGGCGCGTTTCTCCGGGGAGTGACCCTTTCATCGTAGGACACCGGTATCTTTAAGCCTCAGCTCCGACGAAGACGCGCTCATCGGAGGACACGTTCGAAATGTTGGCTGAACTCCGGCGAAGCCTCCGTTCACCGGAGAAAGAAGCAAGGGCCGCCTCGAAAACGAGACAGCCCAAGCTTTTATCCTTGTTTCCGGTATTTTTTCATGACTGTGACCAGGCGTTGTATCGCTTCCATCAGCGTTTTCGTAGGGGCACCCAGACTGATCCGCTCGTATCCGCGGCCCTCGTCCCCGAATATATAGCCTTCATCCAGGAATACTTGCGCTTCCTGCTCCGTGATGTCTTCCAATTGTTTGTGCGTCAAACCGAAGGCGCTGAAATCCATCCATTGCAGGTAGGTCCCTTCCAGATCGAAGACGGTCACTTCCGGCAGTTCCTTCGCCAAGAAATCCTTCAGCGTCTCATGGTTGTGCCAGATCAAGGCTTTGAATTCTTCCAGCCAGTCCTCGGCTGCGGTATAGGCGATTTCTGTCGCCTTCAAGCCGATCACGTTGGTTCCTCCGCCGATGCCGGTCATTTCCATATCCAGCTTGAAAGCCGAGTGGAGCTCCGGATTCGAGACGATGACATTGGAATTGCGCAGGCCCGCGATATTGAAGGACTTGCTGGCGGCGGTCGCCGTGATGCAGATGTCCGCTGCCGCTTCGGATATGGCTGCCATCGGCGTGAATACATGGCCAGGCATGATCAGATCGTGGTGAATTTCATCCGCCAAAATCAAGACATCATTGACGGCGCAGATTTCGACGACTTTCTCCAGCTCCGCTTTGGTCCAGACGCGGCCGACCGGATTGTGCGGATTGCTGAACAGCATCAGCTTCGTCTTCGGATCTTTGGCTTTCTCGGCCAAGCCATCAAAATCGATTTCATAGCGATCGCCGTTGCGGACCAATGAATTGTTGATGAGCGTCCGTTTCGTGTTCTTGATCGACTTCATGAACGGATAATAGACCGGTCCCATGTAAAGGACCCCATCGCCCGGCTCGGTGAAAGCCCGGATAGCGGAATAGAACGCCGCAATGATGCCCGGCGTGCAGATGATCCATTCCTTCTTGATTTCCCAAGCATGGCGTTTCCCCATCCAATCGATGATTGCCCGGTAATAGTCATCGGTCGGCAAATCATAGCCCATTACGGCTGTTTCGATATATTCCTGCAGTCCTTTAACGATCTGCGGTGCTGTCTTTATGTCCAAATCCGCGACAGAAAAAGGAAACACATCCTTCCCCACATTCGGATTGCTTCTGTGCATGGCTGCCCATTTTTCGGATCCGGTGTTGCTCCGGTTGACGGGCGTTTCAAAATCATAATTCATACATTCATCCTCCCAAACATTTGACTTACTTTTCATTCTAACACTCGTTCTGACAATTGCCAGCCTTAATCAGATTTTAATCCAAAAAAAGAAGAATCCATTGCTTTGGATTCTCCATTTTTCGATGCATTCAGCGACTCACATCTCAGCTTTTCTCTTCAGCATTTTGAGGTAACTTTGATAATTTTTGTTGCCGCCGGAAAGGTTGTAGACTTCCTGGAAGCCTAAATTGATCAATACATTCTGAGCGGCGTTTCCGGTCACGCCTTTGTTGCAATATGTCACTGTCGGAATATCCTTGGAAAGTTCTCCGGCACGTGTCCGCAGTTCCCCTAAAGGAATGTGGATCGCGTCTTTGACGTGGCCTTTTTCGAAGTCCTTGGCGGAACGCGTGTCGATCACCTGGATGGATTCGCCTTTTTGCTGCGTTTCGACCAACTGGGCCGGCGTCATCAAAGGATTTCCATGCAAAGCGTTATCCAATGCCATACCTGTATAATGGATAGGGTCTTTAGTCGTTGCGAACGGCGGCGCATAGGCCAGATCCAGATGGAAGAGGTCTTCCGCTTTCGCTTTGAAGGTGATGGCCGTGGCGAGCACATCGATCCGTTTGTCCACACCTTGCGTTCCTAAGATTTGTGCGCCCAAAACCCGTCCGGTCGCTTTATCCGCCAATGCCTTGATGATCAATTCCTTGCCGCCAAGGTATTCCGCGTGGTCCGGCTTGATGTTGTAAAGGATTTCCACAGAATAGCCTGCTGCCTTCGCTTCTTTTTCAGTCATGCCTGTCTGGCCGACATGCAGATCGAATACGCGGAAAATACCGGTGCCCAATACCCCGCGATGCTCCAGATTGCCACCTGTGATCACATCGCCGGCGATCCGCCCCATTTTGTTGGCCGTAGAGCCCAATGGACGGTAAATCGGCTTGCCTGTGATGACGGAGAAGCTTTCAGCCACATCCCCGACCGCATAAACATCCGGAAGATTCGTCTGCATTTTACTGTTGACGGCAACCGCACCCGTTGCTCCGATCGTGACGCCGATTTCCTTCGGCAGTTGGATATTCGGACGCACGCCGGCAGCCAGGATGACGATATCCGTTTCGATGGTGGCGCCTTTTGTCGTCACCACTTTTTTGACGGCCCCATCCCCTTCGATGGTCTTGACCGTATCACCCAAGTGCAGATGCACCCCATTTGCCATCAGCACTTCTTCCACCCGGCAAGCCATATCCGCATCCATCGGCGGCATCACTTGATTTTCCAGCTGCACGATCGTGACATCCCAGCCTTTATGCACAAGCTGTTCAGCCATTTCCAGACCGATGAACCCGGCACCGATGATCAGTGCTTTTTTCGGTTGGTTCGCTTCCGAATAACTTTCAATGTCACGAAGATTCTGGATGTTGCGGACATGAAAAACATTCTCATATTCGGCCTGATCGAACGGCGGCGGCGTCATCGGAGAAGCACCCGTCGCAAAAACCAACACGTCATAAGAATCCTCTTTGATTTCACCGGTCACCAAGTCCTCTACTTGAAGCTTTTTGGCTTCATGATCCACTTTTGTCACTTTATGTTCCGTAAAGATGGAGACATCATATCTCTTTTTGAACCATTTCGCATCCCGCGGCGTCAGGCGTTCAATAGAATCGACTTCCCCACCGATTTTGTAGGGGATACCGCAGACGGAATAGGAAATGTCCTTCCCTTGGTCATAGACAACAATTTCCGCTTCCTCATTGTTTCTGCGCGCTTTGGCTGCAACGGAAGTGCCCGCTGCTACCGAACCGATTATGATGATTTTCATGATAATTTCTCCTTTTCAGTTAAAGTGGATTATTTTACCGTTTTTACAGGGTTCACTAAACTAGTTTCTTTCCCGGGAAACCAGTGTCTTGTCGAATTGGCGATCTTCACCAAAATCAGCATCACCGGCACTTCCGTCAGGACGCCTACCACCGTAGCCAATGCTGCTGGAGAATCCATGCCGAACAACGCGATGGCGACCGCGACAGATAGTTCAAAAAAGTTCGATGCGCCGATCATCCCGGCCGGAGCCGCGATTGCGTGCGGAAGCTTCAGGGCTCTGCTTGCAAAATAGGCAATGAAGAAAATCAGGAATGTCTGCAGGATCAAAGGTACTGCGATCATTAAAATGTGCAACGGGTTTTCCAGGATGACCTCACCTTGGAAAGAGAACAGCAAGACTAGCATCAACAACAGCCCCGCAGTAGTCGCGCCATCAAATTTCGAAAGAAAATCCTTCTCGAAATAAGCGACCCCTTTTTTCTTTGTGACGAAGACCCGGGTCAAAACGCCACCGACCAACGGAATCACGACGAACAACACAACGGACAGGATCAAGGTGTCCCATGGTACCGTAACATTGCTGACGCCCAACAGAAATTTGACGATTGGAATGAAAGCGACCAAGATGATCAGATCATTGGTCGCAACCTGAACGACAGTGTAGGCCGGATTGCCCTTTGTCAATTGGCTCCAGACAAACACCATAGCCGTACACGGGGCAGCTCCCAAGAGAATGGCACCGGCCAAATATTCCGTCGCCAACTCGGGCGTAATGAAATTCTTGAAGACGACAAAGAAGAAAAAGGCGGAAATGGCATACATGGTAAAAGGTTTTATCAGCCAGTTCACTGCCCAGGTGACATAAAGTCCTTTCGGATTCTTTCCGACATCCCGGACGCTTTGGAAATCCACTTTCATCATCATCGGATAGATCATGACCCAAATCAATACAGCCGTCGGGATCGAGACGTTCGCATATTCAAATTTCCCGAAGAATTCAGGTAGGGCCGGCAGATATTTACCGATCAAAACCCCCACTATCATACAAATGGCTACCCAGACACTCAAATATTTATTGAAGAATGACATGCTTGTTTGTTCTTTGCTACTCATTTATTATACCCCCATTTATTACTTAATGCTCTTTACAGCACTGTTTGGCATCAGTTGATCCGTTCTTTCACCCGTTTCGCACACAGCTTTTGACCGTACAGGCTCGCAGATGCAAGCCGGCGTATCGGACATCAGTTCCGCCGTATCCGCCTTGAATTTTTCGAATGCGGCTTTGTTCAGGTCGTAATAATGCCACGTGCCGGATTTTTCCGTCGTCACCAGTCCCGCCTTCACCAACAGATTGATGTGATGGGACAAAGTAGGCTGGGTAAAATCGAAGTGCTCCAGTATGTCGCAGGCGCACATGGCCCCGCAGGAAAGCATATCGACAATTTTGACGCGCTTCGGATCGGCCAGAGCCTTGGCGACTTTTGCATAATTTTCATAATCCATGATTGCTGATGCCCCTTATATATAGAAGTTTTTCTATCTATCATCTGAAAAGAAACTCGAGCCGGGGATGATTCCGAAACACGAGTCTTTTTGCTATTGTCAGCAGCTACCTACATGCTAGTGGTGATGGTGACCATGTCCGCCGCAGCCACAACCGCCTTTTGCTTGAGCACTTTCTTCATGATGATGGTGACCGTGACCGTGTCCATGCCCACCACAGCCACAACCGCCTTCTTTGCCCTTGCCGCCGCAACAGCCGGATTCTGCTTGTTCTTCTTCTTTTTCTTCAGCTTCCGCTGAACCGCCACAACCGCAGCCGCAACCGCAACCATCTTCCGTCGATTCGACGAAACGGACGCCGATGTAACCGGTGATTTCGTCATTGGTTGGATAAGCGCCGGTCTTGACGATTTCTCCATCCACAACTGTGATCGGCAAAATTGCGTTTCCTTCGGCTTGGATTTTTTCGTTGACGACTTTGTTGCTCTCGAATTGCTCCGCATCATCCGTCAAATTGAAAAGCAATGCCTCGTAATTCTCCAATTCTGCCAAGGCCTCGATAACCGCTGCGATGCGCAAGGCATCCTGACTACTGAACAAACTGCTGCTTGTTTCAGGTTCAAAAATAGTGATGTTCGTCATATTCCGTATCCCCTTATATGTTTCTATTTGAAGGCTTATCCGCCTATTTGCTTTTTGGTACCTCTCTAATATAGATGCACTTCGATCTATAGTCAATCCTTAATTCGATCAGAAACCAAAGAATGCCGGACTGAGAATATTTCCCAACCCGGCACTTTCGGAATTATTATTTTTTCAGCAATTCTGTGATTTCTTTCGTACTGGCGACTTTACCGTAGGAGACGACTTTCTCGTCGATGACCAATCCCGGTGTGCGCATGATGCCGTATTTGGCGATGTCCTTCATGTCTGTCACTTTTGTGATGGTTGCTTCCATGCCCAGTTCCTTCAAAGCATCTTCCGTGTTCTTTGCCAAATTCACGCAATTTTTGCAGCCTATACCCAAAATTTTGATTTCCATGATGTTTTCCTCCTGCTTATTATTTTTGATTTGTTCAGATAAATATTGGTCCCAGGAAATTGAACAGATAGCCGATGATGATGATGATGCCGACAGCCACGATTCCAAAGAAGAGGCCCAACAACTTCGGCTTGATGACCTGCTTCAGCATGACCATCGACGGCAAGGACAATGCCGTTACGCCCATCATAAAGGACAATACAGTCCCTATTCCGACGCCTTTTGCGACAAGTGCTTCGGAAATGGGCAACGTACCGAAAATATCCGCGTACATCGGAATGCCGACGAACGTTGCCACCAATACCGAATACCATTTATCCTGACCCAGCAAAGCGGTAATGACGGACTCCGGAATCCAGTTGTGGATGGCCGCCCCGATGCCAACCCCAAGAAGGACATAAATCCATACTTTCTGGACGACTTCCTTCACTTGATCGATCGCATAATCGACACGGTCCTTCCTCGTCAAATCAGCCTCCTCCAGTTCAATTGACGGACTACCGAAAACAAAGGACTCGACCTGATCTTCCAGATGCGCTTTCCCTATGAAGGTTCCGCCGACAACCGCAAGGATCAAGCCCACAACGACATAGGCGATAGCGATTTTCCAGTTGAAGATGCTGGCCAAGAGGATGATGGATGCCAGATCGACCAACGGCGAAGAAATCAGGAACGAAAACGTCACACCCAACGGCAAACCTGATCCGGTGAACCCGATGAAAAGCGGAATCGAAGAACAGGAACAGAACGGCGTGATCGTCCCCAGCAAGGCAGCCAGGATGTTGGCTGTGATCCCATCAAAGCGGCCCAGGATTTTCTTCGTCCGCTCCGGCGGGAAGAAACTTTGCACATATGAAATGGAGAAAATCAAGACCGACAACAGGATGAAGATTTTGATGACGTCGTAGATGAAGAAATGGATGCTGGCGCCTACCCTGCTGGCGAGATCCAATCCGAAGACATCCCGGACAAGCACACCGACCAAATCGCTGAGCCACTGCATTTTTAATAATTGATCATTTAACCATTGAAATATTCCCATGATGAACTGCACCTTCTAGTTTTTATTTTTCACACAACACATCGATGTTTATCTATGTGTCAGTATACGCCGTCGTATAGATAAATGTCAATGTGTTATTTCCAGATACTCAGGCGCGACAAAAAAGCTGCGATACTTCCGGATAACACCGGTTTTCGCAGCTTGAAGACAAGTCGAAGGCGACTCTCTATGCGTCACTTTTGCAAAAGCTCCGCAATGTGTTTGGGTGTCAGGATCCGCCCGTAAGAGACGACCTTATCATTGATGACCAGCCCCGGTGTCTGCATGATGCCGTACTTGGCTATTTCTATCGGATTTTCCACTTTGGTGATGGTTGCATCCATGCCGATTTTCTGCAGCGCTTCGGTTACATTGGCCTGCAATTTTTCGCAATTCCGGCAGCCCGGACCCAGTATTTTGATTTCCATTTTCGTTACCTGCTTTCGATTAGCTTAGGCAGTAGTGCTTTGCTTTGCCATTGTCTGGAAAAAGTCCTTCAGCTCATCCAATTTTTCATGATTAACGGAATATTTGACCCAAATGCCATCTTTTCTGCTGTCCACCAAGCCACAGTCCTTCATCATCTTCATGTGATACGACAAGGTCGGCTGCGTGATCGAAAATTGCTCCAATAACGCGCAGGCGCACATTTCCCCTTCCGACAATAAATCCATGATTTCCAATCTGGTCTCGTCCGACAACACTTTCAGACATTTCGCGTAAGTTTTGTATTCGATTACCATAACTTTTCCCCTTTCCTCGAGGTCTCTGGATGCGCTCCAAGAGCTATCTAGCTCCCGACCGTCCACATAGACGCCTATCTATATGAAGTATAATCCTTAACGGGATTAAATGCAATTTGCTTCTTGGAAAGCCGTTCGTGCCAAGTCTCCCAACCAAAAATGGTAAAAAGATTAAAAATATTTGACTCATCCTCAGTCTATTGTTATTATGTATATAAATTTCAAAATAAATTCACATTGAAAAGATAAGTACGGGTGGACGAAATGCACAGAGAACCTCGGCAGTTGAGAAGAGGACAGGGATGCTATCCGGAAAATGGTCTTCGAGTGAGTGGACGGCAAACGCTCTTTTTAGAACCTTAGCCCTCCACGGGAATGCCCGTTACAGCATCACAGTATCCCGGAACAGCATTTTGCTGAGGCGTACTGGTTAAGGGGAAAATCGAGAGGTTTTTCTGAATCAAGGTGGTAACACGATGAATCTTTCATACGTCCTTGCGCAGCACAATGCGCAAGGACGTATTTTTTTACAAAAAAACAAACGAGAGAAGGAAACTATCATGACAACCCAAACAACTTTAAGCAGAACGAAGGCGCCTTTCCGCGCAGACCACGTAGGCAGCTTCTTGCGCCCTGCAAGCATCAAAACGGCCCGCAAAGAGCTGGCTGAAGGCACAATCACAAAGGAAGCCCTGCGCGAAATCGAAAATGTTGAGATCACACGCATCGTCGAAAAACAGATTGAACTTGGCTACAAAGGCATCACGGATGGAGAATTCAGACGCTCTTATTGGCATTTCGATTTTCTTGAAAACCTGTTGGGCTTTGAAGGTTACCTTGCGGCGCAGGGCAAACAATTCCACAATGTTGTGACCAGCGCCCACAGCGTGCGCAACATCGGCAAAATCGCCTTTAATCCGGAACACCCCTTTTTTGAGGACTATGCTTTCTTGGCTGAAGCAGTCGGCGACAAAGCTGTTGCAAAAGTTTCGATTCCGAGCCCGAACCAATTGATCCGCCTCGGTTTCCGCAACGAAGAAATTTACCCTACCTTGGAGGAGTACGCTGCCGATCTGCAGCAAGCCTACCGCGATACGATCCTGCACTTCTACTCGCTGGGGAACCGCTACATCCAAATCGATGACACGTTCTGGGGCGACCTTTGTTCGGACAATGCATTGGAAATCTTCGGTTCACAGGAGACCTATGATGAATTGAAACGCGTAGCTACCGAAAACGTCAAAAACATCCAGATTGGTCTGCCTGAAGATTTGGTCGTCACGACGCATATCTGCCGCGGTAACTTCCGCTCGTCCTACTCGCAGGAAGGCGCTTATGAGCCTGTTGCGAAAGAGCTGTTCGGCGAAACCGGCTTTGATGGCTTCTTCCTGGAATATGATACTGACCGTGCCGGCGGATTCGAACCATTGCGCTACTACAAAGGCGACGGCCAAATCATCCTCGGTCTGATCACATCGAAGACACCGGAATTGGAAGATATCGCCGAAGTCAAAGCGCGCATCGCTGAAGCAACCAAATATGTACCTTTTGAGCAATTATGCTTAAGCCCGCAATGCGGCTTCGCTTCGACCGAAGAAGGAAACAATCTGACGGAAGAACAACAATGGGCGAAGCTGGCTTTGGTCAAGCAAATTGCCGATGAAGTCTGGGGCGACTGATAAAATCCTAAGAAATGCTGAACGGGTTCGTTCAGCCCTGAAAGAAATTTAGGAAATCTGTCCGCAACGTTCCCTACAGTCACCTTGTACTGGGGCTCTAAGGGATGAATCCCTAAGAGTCCCCATGCAACTGAGCATCGAAGAGCGCAATATGCTGAGAGACTTCCTGCGTCAGCAGGTTAGTCGAATAGTATCCTTGGCTCGTAGAGCCAAGGGGTTCCTTTTATTCTTTCCGAAGGGCTAACCCGTGAAGCTGGACATCTTTTTAGGTGCATGAAACATTTTGCAAAATTGTGAAACACCTATGGTGATGCACTTTTCACTCTGGAAAATTTTATAAATTCCTATATGTCGAAAAAAAACGCATCGCCGCTCATAAATCGAGTGGCGATGCGTTTTTTTCTGCATTAATGTGTTTGTTTGTGTTCTTCTTTTTTCTTAGTCGGATGTTTTGGGTTGTAGACTTCTTCATGCGGCAGAACCAAGTTCAGCGTGATGCCGGCAAGTGCGCTCAAGGCTGTACCCGACAAGGTAACAACGCCTGCGATATCCAGAACTGCGCCGCCCAGGCCAAGGACCAACATCGAGCTGGCGATGATCAGGTTGCGGACATGGTTGAAGTCGATCTGTTCTTCGATCAACACTTTCAGACCGTTGCTGGCGATGACACCATACAACAGGATGGACATCCCGCCCAATACGGATGTCGGGATGGTTGAAATCAGCGCCGTGAATTTTCCGAAGAAACTCAAGCCGATTGCGATGAAGGCAGCATTGCGGATGACGGAAACGGATGCGATACGCGTCATGCCGATTACGCCAGTGTTTTCGCCGTAAGTTGTATTCGCCGGCCCACCGATGAATGCTGAAACGGCAGTCGCCACCCCATCCCCCATCAGTGTGCGGGAAAGGCCTGGATCTTTCAGGAATTGGCGGTTACAGATTTTCCCCAGTACAGTATGGTCACCGATATGCTCCGAAATCGTAACCAACGCGACCGGGATGATGGCTAATGTTTCCGGTCCGAAATACAAATCATATGAATTGAACCATGGTGTTTCGAACGGCAGATAGAAGCCCGGCAGTTCGAACCATTTCGCATCCAGGACAGGTTGGAAATCGACCAGACCCATGAAAAGCGCGATGACGTATCCTCCAATGATTCCGATCAGGAAAGGAATGATTTTGAAGAAGCCTTTCCCTTTCGTATTGATGAATGATGTGATGAGGAAAGTTGAGATTGCCACAATGATATGACGGATATCGCCATCAGCTACGAATCCGGCATTAGTTACCGCAGACGAAGCCAGTCCCAAACCGATGACCATGATCATCGGTCCGATGACGATCGGCGGCAATAATTTGTCGATCCATTTTGTGCCAAGCACTTTGACAAGGCCAGCAATCAGGACATAGACAAGACCCACCATGATGACACCAGTCTGCGCCGCTTTAATGTCTCCGCCCATTTGTTCCATTGCCACAGCCATAGCCGTGATGTAGGCGAATGAAGAACCCAGATAAACGGGAACTTTCGCTTGTGTTGCCACCTGATAAATCAGTGTGCCGATTCCGCTCGCGAACAAAGCGACCGAGACGGGCATCCCTAAAATAAGCGGAACTAATATTGTTGCTCCGAACATTGCAAAGACGTGCTGAAAACTCAACAGAATGCCTTTCAGCACTTCCGGTTTTTCATCCACATCCAATAATAACGGTTTTTGGTTGATTGCCATACCTTTTCCTCCTTGTTTTTGGGCAAAAAAATACCCTTTTGACGTTTATTTGCAAAAGGACCTAAGGTATCAAATGTATGTGATTTGTTACCCTTCATGATCTCTCTGGATCATATTAAAGGACTTTGCTTTCACTATCTTATCAATTGTCAGTGAAATTTTCAATAGCAGTTTTCATGTGAATTTTCTCATTTGCTACTATTCAAAATGTTAATAAGCTGTCATACTATATTCAGAGTATCTCTGTATACTCTATAGGTACTGAGAGAATCTACTCTTTTTCTTTGGACCTCCGAACCGGATTGGTGAAGCTGCAACTTCGCCGTCCACTTTCTGAAGAAATCCGTCCATCCATGGACAGCAAAAAACGCCACCCAAAAAGTGGCGTTTTTTCGTTATTCTGCCTTTTCTTCAAGGGCTTCTTTCAAGTAGATGGCAATCAGCTCATCGCGGACCGCGATCCATTCGGGTCTGCGGTCCTCTAGGTGGACCCGATTCGAAAGCAGCACAAATCCTTTTTGTCGCATTGGATCCAAAATCATAAAGGTGCCGGTGTAGCCGGTATGCCATAACACAAAGTTTTCCCCGTTCTGAAACAAGTTCCAGCCCAAGGCGCGCGGCTGGCCCGGAACGCCTCCCCAATCCTGCAGCAAGGAGCGCACACTGTCGTCCCGCAGAATCCGTTGGCCTTCCCACTCCCCGAAATGCAGCAGCATCTGACTGAAACGAATCAGATCCTGCATCGGCGCAAACAATCCGGCGCTCCCACAGTGTCCGCCCAGGATCACTGCTTTGGGATCGTGAACAACGCCGCGGATCACACCTCTTATCGGGTGGTTTTGCGTCGGAACGCATCGCAGCAGGTCAGCCGGGCGGTAGGTGCTCTCCGTCATGCCTAGCGGCTGCTTGATCCGTTCCTCAAAGTTATCCTCAACCGATTTTCCTGTCAGCTTCTCGATGATGAAACCTGCCAAGATCAAGCCGGTGTCGGTATAGCACACTTTTTTCCCGAGATTTTCTCCCGGCTCAAGGGAAATCAAGGCGGCGGCGAGTTCCTCGGCCGGCAGCTCATCGCGATTTTTGATGTAACCTTTCAGATCGGACGTGTGCGTCAGTAAGTGCCGTATCGTGACCGCATCAGAAGGGAATTCCGGCAGATAGGCCTGCACCGGATCTTCGAAATTGACTTTCCCTTCTTCGTGGAGTTGCAACAGGAGTGTGGTCGTGACGATCACTTTCGTCAAGGACGCCACATCATAGAGCAGGCCCACCCGCAAGGCTTCCTGTTCGGGCAGGATCGCCGCCGATCCGATCATACGGGTTTCCGTTTTGTCCTTATCGATGAAGGTGTAGGTCACCCCAGGAAAAACAGCGTTCTTCAGCATCTCTTCGATTTTCTTTTGGGTTTCTGGGTACATCAGCAGGTGCCGTCCTTTCGGTTGTTTGTTGCCTTCATTATAACGCAACAGAGGACTGTTGCGCGGCCCCTTTCGAACGCTTTTTACAATTTCCGGGAAGATTGGCGCAAGTTTTGCGAAGCACTTTTCAATTTAAGAAAGAAACAGCCTTAACACCTGATCATGTGTTAGAATATTGTATACTAGTGAACTTATTGGAGGAATGCATTTCGATGGGGTATTTTAAGGAACGACTGTATCAGCAATACGTGATATTGTTCATCTTCTACTTTATGGCCATGTCAGCTTTATCATCATTGATCACCGTCTATATGCGCGGCCTGGGAAAAAGCGGGTCGGAAATTTCCTTCATCCTTATCCTTTCAAACGTAATCGCACTCATCATTCAAGGACTTATCGGTTATTCAAATGAAAAATGGGGAACACGCAAGACCGTGACCATCTATGTCCTGTTCTCGGCTGTCGTCAGCTTGGGGCTCTTTTTCTTCACAAGCAACTGGATTTTCGGGATCGTTTATGGCTTGGCGAACGCCATCACTTTGGGGCTTGCGCCTCTGTTCGATGTGCTTGCGGCCAATAGCCCTTACAAATTCGGCCAAATTCGCCTCTGGGGAACTATCGGCTACGCGGCCGGGCAACAGATTTCAGGAATCATCTACGATTTTGTATCCCCGAAATCCATTTTCGTACTCTATCTTGTTTGCTATCTTTCGAGCATCCTGTTCTTGTATCTGTTGCCCAAACCGGCGCAACCGATTGACTCTACAAAGGATTTGTCGGAAAAGAAGGATGAAGCTTCCGGAGGCAATACGATCAAGAATATATTCCAGAATAAACTGTTCATCACCTATCTGATTTTGGCGTTCATCATTTTCGGCACGAACACCGTCAACACCAGTTATCTGCCGTTGCTTCTGACCGATACGGGCGCTCCGGTCGCACTCGTCAGCACGACCCTGACAGTGGCTCTGTTTGCGGAAGTCATCGCGATGGCTTTTTCGCATCGTTTCATGGACCATTTCACGAACAAACAGCTCCTTCTGGCCATTCTGTTCCTGTCCGGAACGGAGTATCTGATCAATTTCCTTTCGAGCGACTTCCTGGTCCTATCCATTGCGACCGTCCTGACCAAATTTTTCGCTTCCGGCACCTTCATTATGCTGAACCTCAAGATGGTCTCCACCTTGTTGAACCGGAAACTGATTGCCACAGGAACAGCGGTTGTCGCCATGCTCTCGAGGAACATCGGCACCATCTTCTTCCAATTGATGGCCGGCCCCATCATCGATCAAATCGGGCTGAATTACCTTTATCTGCTCCTTTTCGTCTTTACGGTCATCGCTGCGGTGATCGCCTTGCTGTTCAAAGTACCGGCTCAGCCGAAGGAACGACTGTTTTCATGATGACATCTTTAATCGCAAAAACGGCCCGGGAATCCAAGTTCCCCGGCCGTTTTCTTTTTTTCTGTTGGAAAATCCATCAGTTTCTGACTCGGTTAATGATCAGCTTCGTCGCTTCCATCAATGCGACCGCGGCCAAGGCCAATCCTGCTGCCATACCGAACTGCACCAAGCCGAAATCGGCCGGTATCGAGAAGATGCCGCGTACTGCCGGCAGCAAAGTCACTGCGTACAGTGTGCTGCAGAAAACTACAGCATAGAGGACATATTTGTTGGCAAATAAGCCTGCGCCGATTGCCGTCTGGGAATTCGAACGGGCCGGGAATGTCTGCAAGGTGCGGGCGATGATCAATGTAGAGAACGCCATGGCCACGCTCATCTCATCCGAGAAGCCGCGTCCGATGTATTGCGAAAGAATGACGGCTGCCCCGATCAGCACTCCGCGGTAGATGACTGAAACAAGCGTATCACCGGAGAAGATTCCCTCGTTTGGATTCCTTGGTTTGCGGGTCATCACGTCAGGCTCGCCCTTCTCCATCCCCAAAGCAATCGCGGGAATCGAATCATTCACTAAGTTGATGAACAGCAGCTGCAAGGCAGTGAAAGGATTCACCCAGTCCATCAGCAGCGCCGCGATGATCGCGATGATCGCCCCCAGATTCCCCGAGAAGAGATAGGCGATGGCTTTCTTGATGTTGTCGTAGACGTTCCGGCCGACTCCGACCGCGCTGATGATGGAAACAAAATTGTCGTCGGTCAGCACCATCGCTGCCGCCTCTTTCGCTACATCCGTTCCGCTGCCCATGGCGATGCCGATATCAGCCTGCTTTAAAGCCGGCGCATCATTCACCCCGTCGCCCGTCATTGCGGTGACATGGCCTTTTTTCTGCCATGCGCGGACGATCCGGATTTTGTTCTCGGGAGATACCCGGGCATAGACGGATACCCGCTCCAGGATTCCGTCCAATTCCCGATCGCTCAGGTTATCCAGCTCTTGCCCTGTCAAAGCGAGGTCCTCGGCATCCGCAATACCGATGTCGCGGGCAATTGCGCGCGCCGTCGTTTTGTGGTCGCCGGTGATCATCACGGTCTTGATGCCGGCCTTCTTTGCATCCTCAACTGCAGCGTATACCGCTTCGCGAGGCGGATCGATCATCGCCATGAGGCCTACCAGGATCAGATCGTGCTCCACATTGAAATCGAGCGCCTCATTTCGTTCCATCGGCCTGTAGGCGAAAGCCAACACACGCAAGGCGCGATCCGAGAAATGTTCGTTTTGCTCCTTTATTTTTCCCAGCAGTTCCTTTGTCAACGGCAACACCTTACCGTCGATCAATATTTTGGTGCTGCGCCCGAATACAACATCAGGCCCTCCCTTAGTCAGAAGCAAACGCTCGCCATCGATCGTATGGACTGTTGACATCAGCTTCCGTTCCGAATCGAATGGCAGTTCAGCTTCGCGGGGATAGGCTGCCCTCAACTCGCCAAATGGCTGATTTATTTTGTTGCTGAAGGCGACCATGGCAACTTCCGTGGGATCCCCCAATTCCTGCCCTCCCGTGTTGATGCTGGCATCGTTTGCCAATACTGCGATCTGCATCAGTCTCTGTTCATCGAATGACCACGTCCGCGGCTGATCGTTGAAGGTGCCTGATTGGCCGTTCGCCAAATAGTGGTCGACAATCGTCATCTTGTTCTGCGTCAAGGTTCCGGTCTTGTCGGTGGCGATGATGCTGGTCGAGCCTAACGTTTCTACTGCAGGTAATTTGCGGATAATTGCGTTTTGCTTGGCCATCTTTTTCGTCCCTATCGAAAGTACGATTGTCACAATCGACTGCAGGGCTTCCGGGATGGCGGCTACAGCCACGGCTACAGCGAACATGAAGGCGCTCAACATCCCTGTGCCCATATCCGTTGTGCCTTCTCCCATCATGCGGATGAACTGGATACCGAAAATGAAGCCGGAAAGCACCAAGATACCCGCACCCAATTTCTTGCTGAAATGCTCCAGATTCTTTTGCAGCGGCGTTTGCTTGGACAGCGCATTTTCCAATAGATTGGCCACTTTGCCGATTTCGGTGTCGTTGGCGATGCCCGTAACCACGAACTCGCCGCGGCCATATACCGTCAGCGTCCCACTGTACACCATATTGAAGCGATCCCCTATCGGCACGGCACCGTTGATATCCTTCACTTCCTTGTCCGCAGGGAGGGACTCTCCGGTCAGCATCCCTTCATCCACCTTCAAAGACCCGGCTTCAACTAGGCGTCCGTCCGCAGGAACATAATCTCCAGCGTCAAGGCTGACGATGTCGCCGACGACCAATTCCCTTGCCGGGATGGTCAGTCGTGCGCCAGCCCTTCTTACCTTCGCCATCGGAGCGGACAGGCTCTTCAAGGCATCCAGCGAGCCTTCTGCCTTCCGCGTCTGGATGACACTGACGATCGCATTGATCATCAGAACAGCGAAAATGATCAAGGATTCCGCCGCATGCCCCATGACCATCTGAATTGCGGCAACAGCCAGCAACACCATGACCATTGCATCCTTGAAAGTCTCAACAAACAACTTCAGCACCGAATCCCGTTCTTTCGTCTCCAGTTCATTGAACCCGTACTCGGCCTGTCTCGTTACGACGGTCCGTATGTCGAGCCCTTCCTTGCTGCTCCCTATTTCCGCAAAAATGGTCTCCAGACTCTTTTGGTATGCCTCCAAGGATGTTTCCTCCGGTTTGTTTTTGTGCAGATGGCCCGCACTCTGGGTTGCTTCTATCGTTTTGGTGCTTATTCTCTCGTTTTCCATTCGTAAGCCTCCTATTGGATTATCTATTTTCATCGTTCAACATCGTATCAATTAACCTCATTACTGCATCAAGTCTTTGCCGCTCCCCCCCCTTTGCTCCGCAATTGAGTAATAAAAAAGAGACTTACGCGCTACCGTCTCTCTCAAGAAACGGTAGGCGTAAGTCTCACTATTTAAGGCAATACCAGAAGACCCTCTCGGATCTACTTATTGTTGGCGTTGCCGCAGCCAGGCTGCTAGTTACTCCCTCACGGAAAAACTTCTATTCAGTTCTTAATCACTATAAACGGCAAGCCTGAAAAAAGCAAATCTGAAGACTTCAGCTTTTCTTATTTCTTTTTGCGGATCATATCGAAACGCTCGATCACGAAAGGAACCTTCATCTTCACGATCATCATGGCGTTAGGCGCACGGTCGATCGCTTCATCGTGTTCGTTCCAGATGGCTTCCACAGTCAGTATGTTGTGGCGCAAACCCGGTCCGTAGAATTCGATTTCGTCCCCGACACCGAAATTGTTGCGTTGTTGGATCGTAGCCATCTGCGTTTCCGGATCGTATGCCAGCACTTGGCCGATGAAGCCGTAGCGCGGAATTTTGCGGCGCTGGCCGAAGAGCTGTTCATCCTCGGTCGGATCTTTATAGAAGAAACCGGTCGCCAATTCGCGCTGCGCGACTTTCCATAATTCATCCACCCATTCCTGCTTCAGTTCGTAATGGTCGGGATCGGCGCAATAAGCATCCACGGCTTTGCGGTAGACGTTGACTACCGTCGACACGTAATGGATCGATTTCATGCGCCCTTCAATCTTAAGGCTGTCGACCCCGCTCTCGATCAGATCGGGCAGGTGCTCCAGCATCGAAAGATCGACGGCACTCATGGAAAATTTTTCTTCGATGCCTTCTTCGCCGGCACCTACAGGATTCTGTTGCCCCAACAACGGCATATCGAACAGACCATATTTCCAACGGCAAGACTGCGCGCAGCCTCCGCGGTTGGCATCACGGTTCGACATGTGGTTGGAAAGGACACAACGGCCCGAGTAGGAGATGCACATCGCCCCATGGACGAAGGCTTCGATTTCGACATCGGTCTTCTCGTTCATTTCCTTGATTTCTGCCATCGATACTTCACGGGCCAAAACGACGCGTTCCAGGCCTTCGTTCGCCCAGAAATTCAGCGTCTGGTAGTTGGTCGCGGATGCCTGGGTGGACAAATGGATCGGCAAGCCCGGCGCATCGGTCACAGCGATTTCCATCAGCGCAGGATCCGAAATCAGGACCGCATCGATGCCGATATCGCGGATCGTGCGGAAGAATTCGCCAGCGCCTTCCTCGTTGCCTTCATGGGTGACCATATTCGCGGCGACATAGATCTTCGAACCGTGGCTATGCGCAAAAGCGACCGCTTCCGCCATCTCCTCATAGTCGAAATTGCCTGCACGGCTGCGCAAACCGTACGCTTCTCCGCCGATATAGACGGCGTCAGCTCCGTAATGGATGGCTGTCTTCAATTTTTCCAATGTTCCGCCCGGGGCCAAGACCTCGGGCTTCTTTGTTATTGTTCGCATGTGTGTATACACTCTCTTTCTTTCGGTATCAAAGTATCAGACGACTTCATTCGGATCCTTGGCATAGAAGCCGGAATCCAACTCACGGTTAGCGGGATGCAAAGCATGCAGTTCGGCATCCAAGCGTTCCGCCAATTCCTCCGTCCAGTTTCCTTCCGCAAAGGCTTCACGTGCCGCCACGAACAGTTTCGCGATTGCGACAAAATTTTCACCTGGGGTAAACAACCCATCCAGCATCCATTGCGAGACGCCGATAGCCGTCAGTTCGCCCAAATGAGGCATCAGATCAAGGTCATTGTTGGCGAAGATGTGTGTCCCGTTAAGGTCCTGATAGATGGAATAATGGGAATCCACTTTTTTCGGCTCCGAAATGAACAAGCCGCGTTCTTTGTCCACAGCTTCCTCTTTCTCGATGAAATTGAAATAATTTTCAAGCAGGTTGCGTTTCGATTGATGGATGCAAGTGGCACCGTACACCAATACTTCGACCGGCACTAACGCATCAGGGATCAGTTTCTTCATTTCCTCGAAAGGCACTTCGCGGGCCAGCACGGAACCGACCGCTCCCCTTTTCGCCCAGAAATTGATCTGTCCGCTTGAGGTCACCATGACTTGCGCATCATAACGGTAAGGGATGAATAAATCCTGTTCCCGCATGACTTGCACTACGCCAGGGTCTCCCAAGGTGATGCTGTCGACTGCCGCTTCACGCAGGAAAGCCAGATATTCGCCCACTTGATTGATCCGATCGTTATGGAAGATCGCATTCACCGCGGCACTGACCTGCGCGCCTTTCTCGTGCGCATAAGCAATGACCTCACGCTGTTCCTCTCTGGTGAAGGAGTAAGGCAAACGCAGTCCGTACTCATCCTCTCCTATATATAGTATATCTACACCGCAATCCACCAATTCCTTGGCTTGCGCTACTGACTCGGCTGTTGCAATCAGCTCGATCATCATACATTCCTCCCTTATTCGAGTTCCTTGATAAGATTATCACATTACTTATAAAAAGTGAATGACTGTTTTCCCTAAGTTTTCAGAAAATTATTGTGCAAAACCACTCTCGCTTGTTAAGGCAATCATTTTGTTTCCGCCTTGTATAGAGTTTCATCAGGCTCCCCGTATTCTTTCCAGCGCCAAGAATGGTATAATAGCAATTATGAAAATGGTATGACATCCACCAACCATCAGGAGGAACAATGAATGAAAAAACTTGTCAACAGCCAACAGATGAAGAAAATCGACGCCTTTACGATCGATGAGATCGGCATCCCAGCCATGGTGCTGATGGAAAATGCAGCGAATCAGGTCGTCGCAGCCATGGAAGAACGCATCTCAAGAGAGGACATCATCCTGGTGATCTGCGGTTCAGGCAACAACGGCGGCGACGGAATGGCGGCAGCCCGCATTTTATTGAACCACGGCTTCCAAGTGGATGTATTCTTGATCGGCGAACGCGACAGATTATCCGCTGAGTCCAAAAAACAACTCGACATCATCGAAAACTTGGACATGGTCATCTGGGATGAAGTCAGCGAAATCAATTTCAAAGGCTACACCGTCTTGGTCGATGCGATTTTCGGCATCGGATTGGACAGGCCGGCAGAAGGGAAATACGCGGAGACGATCCAACTCATGAACGCGTTCCAAGGCTATGTGTTTGCCGTCGACATCCCATCCGGCATCTCCGCAGACAATGGACAAGTGCTGGGGACCGCTGTCCGAGCGGATGTGACCATCACTTTCGGGATCGAAAAAATCGGCCAGCTGCTTTACCCAGGTTCTTTGCACACCGGAAAACTGATCGTCAGCGACATCGGTTTCCCGCCGAGCGCCATGGAAGTCATTTCTTCGAATGTGCTGTTTTACGACGAAAGCGATCTTTTTTCGCTTCCGAGACGCGCGGCTTATTCGAACAAAGGTACTTACGGTCGGGTCGTGATCATCGCCGGATCCGCAAACATGAGCGGAGCTGCCTTCCTGTCGGCAAAAGCCGCCTACCGTACCGGCGCAGGTCTGGTCCAGATCATCACACCGGATGAGAACCGCGCCATCCTTCAAATGCAGCTGCCTGAAGCAATCCTGACGACTTACCAGCCGAACGGGTTGGACAAGGAGAGCGAACGCCTGAAAATCATCGCCGCAGTGTCCTGCGCTGATGCGATTGTTGTCGGACCCGGAATCGGGAAATCCGATGCAGCTCGCATGGTAGTCGATTTGGTTCTCGAAAACAGTCAGCTCCCTTTGATCATCGATGCGGATGCCTTGAATATCCTTTCCGATCGTTTCAACGACGCAGCTTTGCCGGGGAACGATTCCCGTGCCCGCATCAGCGCAGTGGCGCAGGCCGTTCCGGTGGGGAGCATCCTTACCCCTCATTTGAAAGAACTGGCGCGTCTTTTGGATAAGGACTTGACGGAAATAAAAGCGGACCTTTTGGGGACTGCCGAGTTTTGCACGGCTGATTCGGATCTGACCTTTGTCATGAAGGATGCCCGGACTGTGGTTGCCCATCAGGATGAGCATTACATCAACGCATCCGGCAACAACGGCATGGCGACAGGCGGTTCGGGCGATGCCCTGACCGGCATCATCGCCGGCTTGTTGGCTCAAGGCTTGGTCCCTTCCGAAGCGGCCAAATTGGGTGTCTACATCCACGGTTTGGCGGGCGATATCGCAGCCCAGGAAAAATCCGAATACAGCTTGATGGCTTCGGATCTCATCGAGGCTTTGCCAGCGGTATTGCGCTGATTCTTTACTGTAAAATAAACGAAACGCACAAGGAAATCCGGCAGACGGAATTCTTGTGCGTTTTTTTGCATTCGCGCGTTGAATAAGGCATATGCATAGACTCCGATGTTTGGTGGCCGGAGGAAATCTGCCTGCGGGTTCCTCAGCTCCGAGGAGCGATCTGTTGGCCGGAGAACATGTATTTTCAGGCGGCCGAACTCCGGCGAAGCCTCGCTGACCGGAGGTGACATTTTTGTGGAGTTCTCTTCTCCGGCGAAAGGGCCCTTCACCGGAGGAGAACCACCGCTCTCCTCCATACAAAAAGGAGGCCGGACGTCAACAGACCCCCGGACTCCTTGCTTATGCTTATTTACCCTCGGAACTCTCCTTATCTCCGGAAATGCGGAACACTTTTTCGCTGCGCTCATACGGGACATCAGGAACGCCTTTGCGGGCGTTGGCGACCCGGGCCACGACAAACAGATAGTCCGAAAGACGGTTGATGAACTTCAGCACGAACGGATTCACTTCGTCCGGCTCTTGCTCCATGAAGGTGACGATCCGGCGTTCCGCGTCACGGGTCGTCGTCCGCAAAATGTGGAACCAACTTGCCAGTTCCGTTCCTCCAGGTATGATGAAGTACTGGATTTCCTCCGGCTCTTCACTGTAGCCGTCGATTTTCTTCTCCAACCAATCGATGTGATCCTGCACGAGCTTGTACTCCCGGTGCCCTTTCGGGATCGACAAATCTGAGGAACAATCGAACAGGAACTGTTGGATGAGCGCCATGTCCTCCTGGATGTCCTCTCCGCAATCATTTTTCGTGCGGACAAGCCCGAACCATGAGTTCAGACCATCCAGCGCGCCGAAAGCTTCGATCCTTTCGGCATTTTTCGGAAGTGCTTTCCCTCCTCCGATGCGTGTGTTGCCTTTATCGCCGGTGCGTGTATAGATGCTGTATTTCATAAGTTTCCTCCTCTATTGCTGGTTCTGGTTCTGGTTCTGGTTCTGTCATTCTAACACATTTCATTCCGGCACCCCCAAACCAGCAATCGAACGACAGAATTTTCCGGAAATACGACCTTTGCAGTATGGCTTTCAAAGGGAACTCTGGTAAACTAAAAATAGAAAACCGCTATGCCGCTATACGGGCCAAATCCGACTACGGCATAAGAAAGGACAGCATATGCAAAAGAAAGAAACGAAAATAACAATACCCGAAGATACGCGCCTCATCTCCTTTTTGGGCGGCAAGACAATCATCTATATCCTGTCCACCCTGATTCTGATCGGTGTGCTCATCTTTACGCTGGATACCATTTCATTCATTTTCAAACCGCTGCAGGTCATTTTTTCGACCATCGTTGCGCCCGTGATTTTAGCAATCGTCTTCTATTATATATTCAATCCGATGGTGACCTTCCTTGAAAGAAGGAAAATCAACCGGGGAATGGCGACATCAATCATCTTTGTACTCTTCATTCTGATGTTGGTATATGGGGTTGTGCTTTTGGTTCCGATTTTGTCCAGCCAGCTCACCAATCTGGTCAATGAATTTCCTACCTACATTGAACAGATGAATGCCTATTTCGACAGACTGCTCGCGAACAGTACTTTCAAGGACTATTATGAGCAAGCGCAAAATTGGCTGGACAGCACAGTCGGCAGTATCCCTGAGATGATTCTGGCCTGGATCGGCAACTCGAGCGAAAAAATCATGAACATCTTCTCCACCATTTCCAGCGTAATGGTCGTAGCAGTCACTTTCCCGGTCATCCTTTTCTTCATGCTGAAGGACCAAGGAAAATTTCAACCGTTTGTCATGAAGAACATCCCGCCTGTTTTCCGCAATGATATCGAAAAGATATCCAGACAGATGTCGCTTCAGGTAGGTTCCTATGTCCAAGGCCAGCTGCTCGTTGCCTTGAGTCTGGGTGCCTTGCTGATAGTCGGTTATTTGATCATCGGCCTGGATTACGCCTTCGTCCTTGCCCTGATCGCTACCTTGACGGCGGTCATTCCTTTCATCGGAGCCACCATTGGGGTCATCCCGGCTTTGTTCGTGGCGGCCTTCACCTCTCCGGCCATGCTCCTGAAAATGGTTGTTGTCTGGGCATTGGCGCAGCTCATTCAAGGCAACATCATCGAACCGAGCATCATAGGCCGGAACTTGAAGATGCATCCGTTGATGATCATCATCGTTTTGCTGATCATGGGCAATCTGCTTGGTTTTATCGGCATGATTTTAGGTGTGCCGCTATTCGCGATGCTGAAGATTCTCTTCGAGCATGTACTCGAAAAATTCAAGCTGCGGTACAATCGTTATTTTGGCGAAGTGGCCGGTCCATTCGAGCTGGACGAGGAAGAGCCTGTCTTGGTGAACGGCTCCACACCCGTAAAGGATTTCGCGACCGTAGATATTGCCCGGGATGTTCCGGAGCGCGTTAACGATACTGAAGAAGAAAAGTAGAAAAGAAGGTTCGTGGCCCTTGTGGGGATCACGAACCTTCTTTCTATAGAAAATAGTTCCATATCAGATACAGGAAGTAGAACAGTATCAAGATACGCCCTTCTTTTTTGCTGATGACGTCCCGTTTGTTGTTATAGGAAAAATACCCCAAAACCGCCAGCAGAATAGCCAAAGCCGGAAAATGGATCTGATAGAAATCCGGGCTGACAACCATTCCTCCCGGTGTCAATCCTAATGCCACCCCGAGAACGAACAAAGTATTCAATAGGTTGGAACCCATGATGTTCCCCATCGCCAAAGCGCCGTAGCCTTTTTTTACGGAAACAATGGTTGTGCTTATTTCCGGCAATCCGGTTCCGAAGGCCACAACTGTGGAAGCGATGACCGAATCGGGGATGCCAATCCGGGCAGCACCGATTTCCACCGTACTTACCAATACAGAGGCACTCGCAATCACAAAGCCTGCACTGATGAGCAACTTAATCAATTTGACCAGAATCGGGAGACCTTTTTCCTTGTCTTCTTCTATGATGGCCTCTTGATCAGACTTCTTTCCTTCCCGCACTGTCCAATAGAAATAAACGGGAGTCAGCATCAGGAAGACTATGCCCAGCCACTGCGGAATCTTTCCTTGGCCATCCGCATGAAAGACCGGCAATGAGGAGAGGATCAGCAAAAGCGAAAGCCCGGACAAGACAGTATGTTTATGCGCCGTCTTCCGGTTGACGGGTATGCTTCCGTAAAGCGCTCCGATTCCCAGAATGAAGCTGGTGTTCACGAATGTCGATCCAACCACATTTCCCAAAGCCAGAATGCCGTTACCCTTTAAGGAAGAAGAGATCGATACCGCCAGTTCCGGCAACGAGGTTCCCAAAGAAACAATCGTAGCACCGATCACAAGCTGGGACATCCCCCACTCCAAAGACAACGAAACGGCTTCATCGACCAGGATATCTGTCGCCTTGGACAGCACCCAGATGCAGAGGACAAGCACTGCAACCAGCACATATCCGTTCATCTGTTCCAATAGCAGTAACATTGTCCCACTCCTTTATACGAGGAACTGATCATTCCGTCTAGTAAGTGATTTGCTGATAGTCCGCTGGTATTTCAAAAGCATCCTCCGACACGTTATCGGACAATTCCAGTATTTCCATGACCGATTCAAATGATTCATCAATCGTCTTGATTTTCTTCAGGTCGGAACCATCAAAATAGTAGAAGATTTGTGTGCCGCTCGTTGTGCGATATTCTTCGTACACTAGCCCATCTTCCTTGCCGCTGCCGATGTATTCGATGTCATCCACTTCGACCGGCTCACTTGATTCCGGAATTTCCGGCAGGGTCTCATCCCCCTCAGTCATAGTCTGGGGCATAACGATCACCGTTTTACTGACATGGTCGATCATATAGATATTGCCGTCCATCATCACCATTGCGGTTTCGGTGTCTGCGGATTTTGATTGCATCGCGGTCCTGTCGCCAGAAACGGTCATCATCGTCTCGGATTCCATCATTTCGCCTTCGAATGTTGTCGTGGAACGGAAAGCCATATAGTAATTACCGCTGTCCATAATGTCGATATAGCTTTTCGATAGTTTGCCGAGACGGTCGCCGACTTCAGCGGATTCCGCCGATGCTGCTTCCGTTTCGCTGCTCGCGTTACTGGCTGCCGAACTGCTCTGTGCTGTCGCTGCGGAAGAACTCTCTTCTGCAGGCGTTTCCTGCGTTTGGCTGCAACTTGCCAGAAAAAGACTGATCAGCAAAACTGTCCAATATTTTTTTCTATCCTTTAGCATCCTAAACAACTCCTTCGAATAGTGTCGATTCTGTCGCTACATTTCCGATTGGCACGGTGGCTTTCTGTCATCCTTATTATAGCTCATATCCGGCGTGTTTTGAAATTTTGGATAAGCGGTCGAGTAGCATTCAGCTGGACTTGGCTCTACGGGGATTCTTCATTTCAGCCTTGAAGGTTGCGCATGCTATACTTAACAAAAGAACAACATCTTACTGGGGGAATAGTTATGTGCCTGATATCTATGCAACTCAACCAAAATGCGTCTTACAAATTGATATTCGTGGCCAATCGGGATGAGCAATATGACCGGCCATCCCTGGCTGCACACTTCTGGCCGGAGCATCCTAATCTGTTGGCCGGAAAAGACTTGAGCGCTCACGGCACTTGGCTTGGCATCACCAGACAAGGCAGGATCGCCGCCGTGACCAATAGTTATTTGACGTCCGATCAGGAATCCGATAACAAGCTGTCCCGCGGCAACCTCGTGATGGATTACTTGACCGGAGCTACTGGACCCGGGGACTATCTGAATCAGATCAAACAGCAACGGACCGACTACAACGGCTTCAACCTGATCGTCGGTTCAAGCTACAGCCTCCATCATTACAATAACATTTTGGACGAGTACAGCGTCCTTCAAACAGGCAACCACGCCGTCAGCAATGCCACGCTCGATACGCCATGGCCGAAAGTCACCCACACCAAAGCAGCAATGGCCGAACTGGCTGTCCAGTCCCCTCTTGATGAAGAGGCCATCTTCGGCATGATGGCGGATCGGACGCCCCCGTCGGATTTGCCGATTTTGCGCGCCGTCTCCGCCAATTTCATCCAGACCGAACGCTACGGCACCCGCTCCACAACACTGATCCTCATCGGCCATTCCGATCAAGTAACTTTTGTGGAAAGAACCTACCTGCAGGACGGGACCAGCAGTGATGTCCGTTTCAACTTTCACTTGATGGCTGAAGAAAAATGATGCAACAAAAGATGCGGAGGCTGTCTCAATTGAGATGGCTTCTTCTTTTGTTTGTAAGCAAATGAATATTTGGTTGTCGACTGTTGGAATGACTACGAATATCGTTCAGTCGAAAGATGCGGGATCTCTCGACAGTTCAGGAACCCGTCCTGGGCATACGCCCGACAGAAGTGCAATCTGTCTGGTGTTTTGCGGTTTTCGGTAATCGTTCAGTCGACAATTGTGGGATCTCTCGACAGTTCGTGAACCCGTCCTGGGCATACGCCCGACAGAAGTGCGATCTGTCTGGTGTTTTGCGGTTTTCGGTAATCGTTCAGTCGACAATTGTGGGATCTCTCGACAGTTCAGGAACCCGTCCTGGGCATACGCCCGACAGAATTGCGATCTGTCTGGTGTTTTGCGGTTTTCGGTAATCGTTCAGTCGACAGATGCGGGTTGTCTCGGGTCTCCGCCCCCGCAAAATTAGTTTTGGCGGGTTATTTCTGATTATCAATTCAATTACTATTTAAAATCAAAGGGGTGTCTCAAACGTTCATGTGGGCTTCGCCCACATGAACGTTTGAGACACCCCCATCTTTCTTATTAAAGATAGTATTTTCTGATGATCGTCAAATCGTCATTCAACTCATAGACTAATGGTTGTCCGGTAGGGATTTCCAGTTGCATGATTTCATCATCGGGTATTTCTTCGAGGTACTTGATCAGCGCCCGCAGGGAATTTCCATGGGCCGCCACCAATACCGTTTTCCGATCCAATATTGCCGGTGCGATCTGATCTTCCCAGAATGGGATAACACGTTCCAAGGTTGTCTCGAGGTTCTCTCCCATCGGAATGACCCGTTTCTGGAGATTGGCATAACGGCGGTCATTTGCCGGTGACAAGGGGTTATTCGGATCCATTAATGGCGGCAATGTATTATAGGA
Organism: Trichococcus patagoniensis; assembly: GCF_003051085.1. Taxonomy (GTDB): domain Bacteria; phylum Bacillota; class Bacilli; order Lactobacillales; family Aerococcaceae; genus Trichococcus; species Trichococcus patagoniensis. The sequence continues at coordinate 162,912 of NZ_QAOM01000003.1, forward strand.
TCGACGCCATTTAAGGACCTGTTCTTCCCCATATTTTTCTGCTGTCTGCTGTTTATTCAGGCCTTGCAGATCACCATAATGGCGTTCATTGAGGCGCCAACTTTTGACTTCAGGTATCCATAATTGGTCGGTTTCCTCCAGAATGATATGACAGGTTCTGATCGCCCGTTTCAAAACCGACGTGAAGGCCATATCAAGTTCAATGCCGGCTGCCTTCAGCTTTTGTCCAGCTTCTTTCGCTTCCAGAACTCCCTGTTCGCTCAAATCGACATCCGTCCAGCCCGTAAACAAGTTCAACAGATTCCATTCGCTCACACCGTGACGCACAAGAATAATCCTCCGCATCATCGTCACCACTTTCCGCCTGTTATTTTCTTTCATTATACTGCTACAGGCGGTGCTGTTCACGCGTAAAGACTTCAGCTTCCGCTGCGGATGGCTCCCACCATTTCAGCCACGAAGGCTCCGACCGGTTTGGGCGAGTCTTTCCCGTATTTTTCCATGATGTTGATGATTGCCGAACCGATGATGACACCGTCCCCGATTTCGCTCATGGCCCTGGCCTGTTGGGCGTTGGAAATCCCGAAGCCGATGGCGCAGGGGATATCGCTGACTTTGCGGATTTCCGCCAGCATGCTGTCGATATCGGTCGTGATGTCGCTGCGGACGCCGGTGACGCCCAAGGAAGAAACGACGTACAGGAAACCTTCCGCTTCTTTGGCGATCATGGCAATCCGCTCCGCCGAAGAAGGTGCCACCATGGAAATGTAGGTGATGCCATGTTCCCGGCAGGCTTCCTGGATGAAGCCCTTCTCCTCGAACGGAACATCCGGAATGATGACGCCATCGACGCCGGTCTCTTTGCAGCGCGCCATGAATTTATCGATGCCATAGACAAACACCGGATTGATGTAGGTCATGAAGACGAAAGGTGTGTCGATTTCGGTGCGCAACTCAGCGACCATCCGGAAAATATCGTCCGTATTGATGCCGTTCGCCAAAGCCCGCTCATCCGCTTTTTGGATGGCAGGACCTTCAGCAACCGGATCGGAGAACGGGATGCCGATTTCGACGATGTCCGCTCCGTTCGCAACGATTGCCCTGATCAGTTCCTTTGTGGTTTCCAGGTCGGGATCCCCCGCCGTCACGAAAGGTATGAATGCCTTGTGCTTGAAGGCAGCTGTGATTTTATTCATGGATATCCACTCCCTTGTATCTTGCGATTGCTGCGACGTCCTTATCGCCGCGGCCCGACAAACAGATGACGATGATTTTTTCCGAATCCAACGTCGGCGCCAAGACCATGGCATGCGCGATCGCATGCGAGCTTTCGATGGCCGGGATGATCCCTTCCATCCGCGCCAGGTATTCAAAGGCAGCGACAGCCTCGTCATCGGTCACCGAGACGTACTCGGCGCGGCCGCGGTCATAGAGATCCGCATGCTCCGGTCCGATGCCCGGATAGTCCAGACCGGCCGAAATCGAGTAGACGGGCGCGATCTGGCCGTATTCGTCCTGGCAAAAATACGATTTCATGCCGTGGAAAATGCCCGGTGTGCCGGTCGCGATCGTCGCAGCCGTGTCCTGTGTGTGGATCCCTCTGCCGGCAGCTTCGCAGCCGATCAGCCGCACGCTTTCGTCGCCGATGAAGTCATAGAAAGTCCCGATCGCATTCGAACCGCCGCCGACGCAAGCCATCACGACATCCGGCAACTTGCCTTCCGCCTGGGCCATCTGGGCTTTGGTCTCTTCCCCGATGATCTTCTGGAAATCGCGGACCATGGTCGGGAATGGATGCGGACCCATGACAGAGCCGATGCAGTAATGCGATTCTTCAAATGTGGAAGCCCAATCCTTCATCGCTTCGTTGACCGCGTCCTTGAGTGTGGCGGTGCCGCTCGTCACGGGAATCACCTTCGTGCCCAACAATTCCATCCGGAACACGTTCAAAGCTTGACGCTGGGTGTCCTCTTCGCCCATGTAGACGACGCACTCCATATCCAAAAGCGCAGCTGCTGTGGCTGTTGCCACGCCATGTTGGCCGGCGCCGGTCTCCGCGATGATCCGTTTCTTGCCCATCTTTTTGGCCAACAATACTTGGCCGAGCGCATTGTTGATTTTATGCGAGCCCGTGTGGTTCAGGTCTTCGCGTTTCAGGTAGACTTTCGCCCCGCCGAGGTTCTTCGTCATCTTTTCCGCGAAATAGAGGCGGGATGGCCTGCCTGCGTAGTTGTCCAACAGATCATTCAATTCTTTTTTGAATTCCGGATCCTCTTTGAATCGGAAAAAAGCTTCCGACAGTTCCAAGCAAGCGTTCATCAACGTTTCGGGAATGAACTGTCCCCCGTGTGCACCGAAATAACTTGTCATTTTTTTGACCTCCTAATGATTTCCATTACTGCTCTGATTTTTTCAAAATCCTTCACGCCGTCCGTTTCGACGCCGCTCGAGATATCCACTGCGTATGGCTGTATTTGTTCGATGGCTGCTTCGAGATTGCCGGCATGCAGGCCGCCCGCCAGGAAGAATGGGTGCGTTGCTTCTTTCAGCAATTCCCAGTTGAATGTCTTTCCCGTTCCACCCGCCACACCGCTCTGGTAAGTGTCATAGAGAATTATATCGGCTGCGTAGTCCTTCTTGACATCGGCGGCATCTTTGACCGCGACAGCTTTGATGATGGGAAGCGTGATCCGCTTGCCCAGTTCCTCGATGTAGGCATTATCTTCATCGCCGTGGAGCTGCACAATCTGGATGGCTCGGCTTTCCACGATGGCGACGATGTTTTCGATCGGTTCGTTTACGAAGACGCCTACTGCCGGAATGGCATCAATCAAGGCTGCCCTGATTTCCAGCGCCTGCTCCAAAGAAATCTGGCGCTTGCTCGGGGCAAAAATGAATCCTGCAAAATCCGGGCGCAGCTCGTTCAGCATTTCCGCATCCTCGACGCGTTTGAGGCCGCAGATCTTCACTTTGACCATCAGCCGATTCCCCGCAGGCGGTCCAGCATGCCTTTTTTATCCGGCGAGACCATCATCGTTTCGCCGATCAGGATGGCATCGACGTGGCCCTCCTCCAATTCGATGACTTGCTGCCTTTCCGAGATGCCGCTCTCGGCCACGAAAAGGATGTCATCCGGCACCAGTGCGCGCAGCCTGATGGATTGCTGGATATCCACTTTGAAAGTCTTCAGATCGCGGTTGTTGACGCCGATGATCTTCGGATTCGTCCGCAGCGCTTTAAGGAGCTCTTCTTCGGTATGGGCCTCCACCAAGGCCGAAAGCCCCAGTTCGCGGGCCAAACGTTGGAAGGCATCCAACTCCTCCTCGTTCAGGATGGTCGCGATCAAAAGCACGGCATCCGCACCGATGACTTTCGCCTCATAGATCTGGTAGGCATCTATGATGAAATCCTTTCTGATGACCGGCAGCGATACTGCCTTTTTTATTTCGGTAAGGAAGCGATTTTCGCCTTGGAAGAAATCGGGCTCCGTCAATACCGAAAGCGCGGATGCGCCGGCTTCCTCGTAGGCTTTGGCTATCTCAATGTAAGGGAAATCCTCCACGATCACGCCTTTCGAAGGGGATGCCTTCTTGCATTCGCAGATGAAATGCATCCCTTCACCGGTCAGCGCCTTTTCAAAAGGGAAATCCTGATTGATCGGCAGTGCCAAGGCGGCTTGTTTCATTTCTTCCAGCGGGATGACCTGTTTGGCTTTTTCCACCCGTATCTTTGTTGCTGCTATGATGTCGTCCAATATCATTTTGTCGCCTCCTGTGATGCCTTGATGAATTGCTCCAGTTTTTTCAAAGCCGCTCCGCTGTCGATCAATTCGGCTGCGCGTTTGATGCCGTCAGCGATCGTCAAGTCGTCGTTGGCCAAATAGATGGCCATGCCGGCGTTCAATAGCACGGTATCGCGCTTCGGTCCTTTTTCGCCACTTAGGATAGCCAAGGCAATTGTGGCATTCTCAGTTGGTTCTCCGCCTACAAGATCATCGCTTGTGCAGTATTCGAAACCATAGTCTTTCGGATCGAACGTGAAGTGGGTAACCTTGCCGTCGCGAAGCTCCGCGACCTCCGATGTTGTGGTCAATGTGATTTCATCCAGACCGTCATTTCCACCGAACACCAAAGCCCGTTCCATCTGCAATTGTTTCAGCACTTCAGCCATCGTGTCCACCAGTGCGACATCATACACACCAAGCAATTGCATATTCGCATTGGCCGGGTTCGCCAATGGCCCAAGGACGTTGAAGATCGTCCGGACGCCCATTTCTTTCCTTACGGGTGCCGCATGCTTCATCGATGGATGGTATTTTTGGGCGTACATGAAGCACATCCCGATTTCTTCCAGCATCGCTTCGCTGTGTTGCGCGCTGGCTTCGATGTTCACACCTAATTCTTCCAGCACATCCGCGCTGCCGCATTTGCTTGAGGAACTGCGGTTGCCGTGTTTCGCCACCGGGATCTCTGCGGCCGCGATGACAAAGGCAGAGACGGTTGAGATGTTGAAGGTGAAAGCTTGATCGCCGCCGGTTCCGACGATGTCCAATGCCGTCGTCTTGGTCCGCACCTTATTGGAAAAATCCCGCATCACTTCAGCGGAAGCACTGATTTCTCCGGCAGTCTCGCCCTTCATTCGCATAGCGGTCAGGTAAGCTGCAATCTGGACCGGGCTGGCTTGACCGCTCATGATCTGGTGCATGATGGTCTTCGTCAATTGCGGGGAAAGTTCTTCTTTTTTCACTAGTTTATCGATAGCAACCTTCATGCTGTCTTGCGGGAGAATTTCTTCGGTCTGTTTCGTGCTTTTTATATCAAGCATATCATTCACCTCATCATTTTTTGTGTACAAAAAAAGCCCTTGTCCCCCCTTTAAAGGGACAAGAGCTTGTATTCTCCTGCGATACCACCCAAATTGACGAAATGAATCGCCCACTCGTTCACATACCAACATATGTGCCTGTCTGTTAACGGACCAGGTTCCCCGTTTGCCCCTACTCTTTTCAAGGCAACCCTCTCAAGTCCATTCGGCATCCCCTTCGCTATCGCACTCTCACTGGCGGCGACTCTCTGGAAACAAGGTATGATGCGTACTTATCTTGATTATCGGTTTAATTAGATGGAAATGATTTTTCTAACGATTTCTTAATGTTGGGATTATTTTAACGCATCGCCATCCTTCCGTCAACTGTTTTATTCAAATTATTTGGCAAGCTCGAATGTTTCCTGCTCCGGCGCGGTTTTGGTAGAATGGAGACAAATTAGCGATGAAAGGATGTGCAGCATTTGAAACAGCCTGACAGAATCCACTCGATGGCACCCGTAATCGATTCCCAAGCCCAGGTCCTAATTCTGGGATCGATGCCCGGAGTGAAATCATTGGAAGCACAACACTACTACGGGAACCCGAGGAACCATTTCTGGCAAATCATTTTCTCCCTGCTCGGGGAAGATGATCCGGTGACCTACGAGGACCGCCTTACGCTTCTGAAAAAGCATCACGTCGCCCTCTGGGATGTCATCCACTCCTGTTACCGCGAAGGCAGCCTCGATTCAGCCATCAAAGAGGAATACCCAAACGATCTGAACAGCCTCCTGCGCGAGCATCCCGAAATCAAGGCCATCGCCTTCAACGGCGGAAAAGCTTTCCGCAGCTACAAAAAGCACTTCGGTCTGGATGAGGACTCCGGCTTGGTCTACCTCCCGCTCCCTTCGACCAGCCCCATGCGCGGGAAACATGTCAAAACGCTACCCGAAAAATTGGAAGCCTGGTCGGTGTTGGAGGAGTATCTTTAAAGAATCTGGTTAGGGCTGCTTGTCCGATTCTTTGCGGTTATCGGACAACTTCAGATACGTCTTCGGTCTGCTTGTCCGATTCTTAACAGTTATCGGACATCTTCCGTTACCACCGCGCTCTGCTTGTCCGATTCTTTACGGTTATCGGACATCCTCAGATACGTCTGTGCTCCGCTTGTCCGATTCTTTACGGTTATCGGACAACTTCAGATACGTCTTCGGTCTGCTTGTCCGATTCTTTGCGGTTATCGGACATCTTCAGATACGTCTGTGCTCCGCTTGTCCGATTCTTAACAGTTATCGGACAACTTCAGATACGTCTTCGGTCTGCTTGTCCGACTCTTTGCGGTTATCGGACAACTTCAGATTCAACTGCACTCTGCTTGTCCGATTCTTTGCAGTTATCGGACATCTTCCTATGCGAGCCAAAAAAGGCTGTCTACAAATGAGACAACCTTGGCTTTGATTTGTTTTAGATCTGTGCGAAGGCCTGATCCAAATCGGCGATGATGTCATCGGCATTCTCGATCCCGATGGAAAGACGGATCATATCCCCGGAAACGCCGGCAGCAATAAGGTCTTCTTCGCTCAGCTGCGCGTGGGTCGTGCTGGCCGGATGGATGACCAAGGATTTCGCATCGGCAACGTTCGCAAGCAACGAGAATAACTCTAACTTGTCGATCCATTCGATGCCGGCTTGTTTGCCTCCCTCGATGCCGAAAGTGAAGATCGAGCCGGTGCCTTTAGGGAAGTATTTGTCGGCTAAAGGCTTGTACTTGCTTTCAGGCAGTTCCGGATAATTCACCCAGGAAACTTTCGGATGCTTCGCCAGATAAGCGACGACCTTGCGGGTGTTCTCGACATGGCGTTCGACGCGCAGCGACAAAGTTTCGATCCCTTGCAGCAACAGGAAGGAATCGATCGGCCCGATGCAGGCTCCGGTATCGCGCAGCAATTGCACGCGGATTTTGGTCGTGAATGCACCAGGTCCCAAATCCGTATAGACCAAACCGTTGTAATGCGCATCCGGCGTCGTGAAGCCAGGATATCTTCCGCTGGCGGCGAAATCAAATTTCCCGGATTCGACGACGACGCCGCCCATTGTTGTGCCGTGTCCGCCCAGGAATTTCGTGGCGGAGTGGACCACAACATCGGCGCCGAATTCAAATGGACGGATCAGATAAGGCGTACCGAAAGTGTTGTCCACGATCAAAATGATGCCGTGGCTATGCGCGATTTCAGCGACCTTCTCGATATCGATCAGGTTCGTGCTCGGGTTGCCGATCGATTCGATGAAGATGGCTTTCGTCTTTTCCGTGATGGCCGCTTCGAAGTTAGCCGGATCTTCGGGATCAATGAAAGTTGTTTTGATGCCCAAATTAGGCAAAGTCGCGCTGAAAAGATTGTAGGTTCCCCCGTAAAGTGTGCTGGCCGCAACGATTTCATCGCCTGCATTCGCCACATTCAGGATCGCATACGTGATCGCAGCCGAACCTGAAGCGACCGTGACGGCGGATGTGCCGCCCTCAAGCGCAGCAACCCGGGCATCCACAACTGCGGTTGTCGGGTTCGTCAAACGGGTGTAGACATTTCCGGCATCCGTCAAAGCGAAGCGGCCGGCAGCCTGTTCCGCGCTGTCGAAGACGAAGGCGGTCGTTTGGTAGATTGGCACCGCACGGGCTCCGGTAACGGGATCCGGCACTTGGCCTGCATGTACTTGCAACGTTTCAAAACTGTAATTTTTCTCTGTCATTTGTCATCTTTCCCTTCTGATTTTCGATCTATTCTTGCATAGCGGTTGCTCTTTGGGTCATTGCCGATTAGCCGAGGTTGCTTCTGTTCATTTTTCTGATTGCTACAAAAAGTAAAAAAGCCCTCGTCCCTATATTCCAACTGATTGAAATACAGGGACGAAAGCTCTTCGTGTTACCACCCATGTTCGTACGGACCTCGCGATCCATACCTTAAAAAGTACGCAAGCTCCCGCTTGTTATACTCTTGTGCGCTATCGTGCACAAACCGAAGCAACACTATCCGCATTGCTTTGCTCCGAGACCATCTTCGCTTTTTTTCATCATACCCCTTTTCACCTACCGGGGCTCTCTGGAATGACGATCGAAAGGTACTCTTCTCTTCATCGCTCTTCTATTAAAATTTAATTAAATATAACATCTGTTTCTCACCTTGTCAAACAATATATCGGGATGAGCATATTCGATTTGTTTCGCGGGAGTATGCTCTATAATTAATAAAAAGGGGTGATGGAAATGAAATTGACATTTACTGAGAATGCCATGCAACGACTGGGAAAATTGGGGATGGCCGAGGAAATCTCTTTGTACATGAGCACAATCTACGGCTGCGGCGGACCAGACAGCAGCATGTTCACGATCCGAGCGTACGATACGGAAAACCCATACTACGACACCGTTTTGGACACCAACTTCGGCACGGTCAGAGTCACCCGGGACAGCCTGCAGCAACTGGATGAAGACAACATCATCGATTTCAACGACAGCAGCTTCTCTTTCGTCCTGAAAAGCAACCGCGGCCTGCTGAACCCGAACATGAACTACGAAAACATGAAGTTGAAAGATTGAGAAAAGCGACAGCAGATAAAGTGTACATTCCTTCTGACAGCAGTGCCCGGCGAACCATGATTTCGCTGGGCATTTTTTCCTTCGAAAAACAAAAAAATACTAAGATCAGTAGTTCAAACCAAAGGTATGGTCAGCGCTACTGATCTTAGCATGTTTAGTGTCCAGTTAATTTATCATTTTCCTGCTTGTCAGGCAGTCATTCAATGTCTTCGTACTTTTCTTTTTCGCTACTGCTATTATTCTTCTTCGTCGAATTGGCTGTTGTAGAGGTCGGCGTAGAAGCCGCCTTTCGCCAGCAATTCTTCGTGGGTTCCTTGTTCGACGATGTCTCCGTTGTTCATGCAGAGGATCAGGTCGGCATTTCTGATGGTCGACAGGCGATGCGCGATGATGAAGCTTGTCCTGCCTTGCATCAGCGTATCCATCGCTTTCTGGATCAGTACTTCCGTACGCGTATCGACCGAGCTTGTCGCTTCATCCAGGATCATGATCTGCGGATCGGCAAGGATGGCGCGTGCGATTGTCAGCAATTGCTTCTCGCCTTGCGAAACGTTGTTGGCCTCTTCATTCAGAACCATATTGTAGCCATCCGGCAAAGTCCGGACGAAATGATCCACTTGCGCGGCTTTTGCGGCGGCAATGACTTCTTCATCCGTCGCATCCAGTTTTCCGTAGCGGATGTTTTCCATGATGGTGCTGTTGTACAGCCAAGTGTCCTGAAGCACCATCCCGAATTCCGTACGCAGATCGTTGCGGGTAAAATCAGTGAGCTTATGATTATCGATGTAGATGGCTCCGCCCGTCAGATCGTAGAAACGCATCAGCAATTTAACCATCGTTGTCTTGCCGGCTCCCGTAGGCCCGACCAACGCCACTTTTTGTCCTTCTTTGACATCCGCGGAGAAGTCCTTGATGACCAATTTATCCGGTTCATAACCGAATTTGACATGGTCGAAACGGACATTCCCTTTCACCTCAGCAGTCGCCATTTCGATTTTTGCTTCGGATACCGTCTCTTCTTCCTCTTCCAAAAACTCGAATATGCGTTCAGAGGATGCCACCATCCGTTGCAGCTGGCTGCCGACTTGAGCGACTTGCGTCAACGGCTGCGTGAAATTACGTACGTACTGCAGGAAGGCTTGGATATCCCCGATCGTCATTTTTCCGCCGGCTGCCATCGCACCACCCATGATGCAGACTACGACATACCCAAGATTCCCGATCAGGCTCATCAAAGGCATCATCAAACCGGAAAGAAATTCAGCTTTGAAGCCGGCTTCGATCAGCTGGTCGTTTTCTTTATCGAAAGCAGTAATGGATTTTTCTTCACCATTGAATGCCTTCATGACGACGTGTCCGCCGTACATCTCTTCCACATGACCATTGACTGCACCCAAATATTTCTGCTGATTGGCAAAGTGCTTCTGGGATTTCGACATGATCAGCACCAACAGCATCATGGAAAGGATCAATACGCCAAGGATGACGAGCGTCAACGACCAACTGATCGTCAGCATCATGATGAACACACCCGTCAGTGTCGTGATCGAGGTGATGATTTGGGTCAAACTCTGGTTCAAACTTGTATTCAGCGTATCCACATCGTTCGTGATCCGGGAAAGGACATCCCCTTGGCTGTTCTTGTGGAAATAGGACAGCGGCAGTTTGTTCATCTTTTCCATCAGGTCTTTCCGTAAGGTGTAGGACACTTTCGCCGAGACACCTGACATCAGGAATCCCTGCAGATAAGAAAAGGCTGCACTCAGAAGATACAAGCCCAATAAACCCAACAGGACTTTTCCGATGTAGTCGAAATCGATTGCTCCGGTTCCGCCTGTGAACTGCAGCATGACACCTTCGACCAATTTATCGATGGCCAATGCCATGATTTTCGGTCCTACGATGCCGAATAGTGAGGATGCGACAGCCAAAATCATGACCACCACGATCGACCATTTAAAAGGTGAAAGATAGGCAGCCAATTTCTTGAATCCGCCTTTGAAGTCCTTCGCTTTCACGACCGGCGCGCTCAATCCTGCCATCGGACCGTGGCCTCCGCCGGGACCGCCTTGCGGTCTTTTTTGTTTCATTTCGCTCATGCTAATTCCTCCTCTGAAAGCTGAGATTTAGCAATTTCTTGATAAGTCTCACAGTTCTTCATCAACGCATCGTGAGTCCCTATCCCGACTATCTTCCCTTTATCAAGGACGACAATCTGTTCCGCATCCATGATTGTGCTGATCCGTTGCGCCACGATCACTACCGTGGCATTGTCGGTGTACCCCGTCAGCGCCGAACGCAAAGCCGCATCCGTCTTGAAATCCAAAGCCGAGAAGCTGTCATCAAAAATGTAGATCGGCGCTTTTTTCACCAATGCTCTTGCGATCGCCAACCGTTGCTTCTGGCCCCCGCTGACATTACCGCCGCCTTGCGCGATGGCCGTTTCGATGCCATCTTCCATCGCTGAGATGAAGCCTTCCGCTTGGGCGACTTCAAGGGCCTTCATGATGTCCTCAGTGGAGGCATCGTCTTTGCCGTACAAAACATTGGATGCGATATCCCCGGAGAAAAGCATGCCTTTTTGGGGAACATAACCGATGTTGCGGCGCAGATCGGCTTGCGTCATTTTCCGGATGTCGACGCCGTCGATTTCGATGGCACCTTCTGAAACATCGTAGAAGCGCGGAATCAGATTGATCATAGTCGATTTCCCGGAACCGGTCGAACCGATGATTGCCGTCGTTTCTCCTGGTTTTGCGGTGAATGAGATGTCCTTCAAGACATTTTCGCTCGCCTTCGGATAGTGATAAGAGACATTTTTGAATGTGACGACGCCTTTCCGCTGATCGATTTTTTGCGGTTCGATCGGATCCAGAATGCTTAAGTCCGTATCCAACACTTCACCGATCCGAACGGCCGAAACGGACGCGCGCGGCAGGAAGATGAACATCATCGAAATCATCAAGAATGCCATGATGATCTGCATCACGTATTGGATGTAGGCCATCATATCACCGATTTGCATCGCGGAATCGGCAACCTGCTTGCTGCCGAACCAAATGATCAAAAGCGAAACCCCGTTCATGATGATTGTCATCGCCGGCATCATGAAGGCCATCAGCCGCTGAACGAAGCGATTGGTGTAGGTGTATTCTTCGTTTGCATCATTGAAGCGATTTTCTTCAAATTTTTCATTACCGAATGCACGGATGACCATCATGCCGGAAAGGTTCTCGCGACTGACCAGATTCAACTTGTCAGTCAAGCTTTGCAATACTTTGAATTTCGGCAACGCGATCGACATGATCGTCATCATGACCCCGACGAGGGCAACGACTGCGACGACGATTGTCCATGCCAGCGAAACGCTCTTGTCGATTGCCATGATCAGACCGCCTGTGGCCAATATCGGCGCATAACAGAGCATGCGGATTCCGATTGTGATCAATTGCTGGATCTGTTGCACATCATTGGTCGTACGCGTGATCAGGGAAGCAGTCGAGAAATTATCGAATTCGGCATTGGAAAAACTTTCGACCTTGGCGAAAACATCCCTTCTCATTTTGCCGGACACTTTCGCTGCGATCCGCGAAGAGAAATACGCGACCGCTACGGAAGCGACGGACACCGCAAGGGCGATGGCGAGCATCTGCGCGCCTTTCGTCATAATGTAGCGGTTCTGTAGCGCGTCCATATCCATTCCCAATTCTTCATAAAAAAGCTTCGTGAAAAGGATCCCGATTTGGCTGTAAAGCATTGGCTCGGCAGCATCGGCAACGTCCCTCGACTCCGCAAAAGCTTCTTGCGGCAGCTGCTGCAATTGCGGCAGAAGCGCATAGAGTTGGTCCATATCGACGTTCTCAAAACCACTCTCGGTATCGACTGCGGCAGCATTTCCTTGCTGTGCGCCCATTTCTTTCATGAACGTCACAAAACTGTAGCTGGCCTTGCTGAAGATGCTCTCCAGCGAGGACAACCGGTCGGGATCGGTTTCATCCAACACATAAAGATCCGTTTCCTGGCTTTCCGGAAATTCTTCCGTGTACGCTTCAGCTTCAGCCGCTCCGCCTTCAATCAAGGTATAGCTTTTCTGGAACGTTTCTTTGTCTTCCGTATCCATGAACAGCGTCATGAGCGCAAAGCCATCTGTCGACAGCGCTTCAGGTGCTTCCTGTTCGACGCCTCCGTTCTGGATGCCGGTATTGACGATGTCACTCATCAGATTCGGCAAACTTAATTCACCGATGGCCTGCCCGAACAAAATCAGCAGGCTGATCAGTATCGTGCCGGCAAATGGTTTTAAATATTTCATTATCACTTTCATTTGCAATCCCTATTCTTTCCTAGATTATTTGGTTTATTCGTGATGCGCATGTCGGTGGTGGCAACCGCCATCCAAGTTATGCAGCATCTTCTTGAAGCAGCCTTCCATTATGTCCAATTCCTCTTCCGTCAAACCTTCCAGAAGCTTCTTGTTGGCTTCCTTCAAGGCATTCTTCATTTCTTCGGAGGCCGCAATACTTTTTTCGGTCAGATGGATGCTCTTGGAACGCGCATCCTTAGAGCTGACTGTCCTTACGACAAACTCCTTCGCTTCCAAACGTTTGATGATTCCGGTTACGGTCGGATTGGAAAGATTGAACTTCTCCTCGATATCTTTTTGGATCACTTCCTCATCCCCACGGCTCTTCAGATAGAACAGGACGTGCATTTGAGAAGTGGTCAAGTCGATTTTGCCCACTAGTCGGTTTATCGTTTCCTTAAATTGGTTATGCAGCATCGGGATGTACACTCCCATCATGTCACGTGATACCACAGCATTTTCTCCTCTCTGCATAAATATATATAGCACGCTATCTATTATCCACTTATCTGGTTGTAAGTCAATAGATTCAACGCGAAAAGAGCCCTTCGGAAAAATTTACGCTATAATGAACTAACGTAATCTGAACAGGAAAGAAGGAATACAGATGCACGATGCAAAAACTATCCGGAACCGCCTGATCGCCCTTTGCCAGGAGCATGCCCACGTCATCGAGGATTACCCATTCGGTGACTCCGAATGGACCGTCATGCGCCACGAAGGCAACCGGAAAACCTTCGCCTACATCTATGCGCGCAACGGCGAAATCTGGCTGAACGTGAAGAACACGCCGGAACGGAACGAGTATCTGCGCGAGGCTGTCCCGGAGATCATGCCCGCCTACCATATGAACAAGACCCATTGGATCACCTTGCGGCTCATTTCCGAGGAGCTGTATCCGATCGCAGACCGGATCATCACGGAAAGCTACCGGTTGACACAGACCAAACCGCGGAAAAAAGCGGCAGCGCATAATAAAGAGGAAGAGCTTTGATCAGCTCCTCCTCTTTTTGGTTGATTTGCCTTCTTTCTAGCGGAAATACGGCTTCAGTTGTTCCATTTCGGCTTCATTGAGCGGCCGATAGCTCCCCAGCGGAATCGATTCATCCAATTCGATCGGTCCCATCTTCAGTCGTTTCAGATAGGTGACTTTCTTGCCGACAGAGAGGAACATCTTCTTCACTTGGTGGAATTTCCCCTCGCTGATGTCCAACAGCACGCGGCTTTCATCGTCTCCGTGGCTGAGGATGGTCAAATGGGCCGGCTTGCAGGTCGTCCCTCCGTGGAAGACGATCCCTTCAGCGAAGGCTTCCTGATCGGCGGCGGTCACAAACTCGTTCACGACGACCTCGTAGCGCTTCGTCACTTTTTTGTGCGGCAGCAACAATTGGTAGCCTAGCTGCCCATTGTCCGTAATCAGCAGCAGCCCTTCCGTATCCTTGTCCAGCCGTCCCACGGGATAGAGGCCCGGGCGGCGATCGGATGGATCAATCAGGTCGATGACGGTCCGGTTACCTTCATCGGATACCGCCGTCACGACGCCGGCCGGTTTGTGCAGCATGTAGTACACATTGGTCCGGTGCGTCAGCGTTTTCCCAGAAACGATGACCGCCTGGATCTGCGGGTCCACGTTGTGATTGTCCGCCAGCACGATTTCCCCGTCGATGCTGACCTGTTTGCTTCTGATCAATTTTTTCACTTGTCCTCGCGAACCGTAGCCGCATTCGCTGAGCAGTTTGTCCAATCGCATCCATCCTCTTCCTTTCTGTTCTTATTGCAGTTCTTCCATTTTAAGCGGAAAAGATACTTGACGCAAGTTCTCGCAGAAAATCAGAACACGAATCCATTATGAGCTGGTTGTCCGATTCTTTGCGGTTATCGGACAAACTCGGACGCGCTTGGTTGCTGGTTGTCCGATTCTTTGCGGTTATCGGACAAGCTCGGACGCGCTTGGTTGCTGGTTGTCCGATTCTTCTTGGTTATCGGACAAGCTCGGGCGCCTCTGGTTGCTGGTTGTCCGATTCTTCGTAGTTATCGGACAACAACGGGCGCCCCTGATCGACGGTTTTCCGATTCTTCATTGTTATCGGACAAACTTGATCACACAATCGCATACGCGCATAGATGTGCTCAGCCAAGGCAATACGCATGCAAAACCAAGCCCCGCGCAAGTTAATCCTGCGCGGGGCTTGGTTTGTTGCTTCACATTCATTTTTTTCTTCCGGCTCCATCCGGATTTCCGGCGACACCGCGTTCGAAGGCGGCCAAATGATTTTCGGAAGCGGCCATCAACCTTTCAAAGACGCTTCGGACATCATCCGGCAGGCCTTCCGTTTCCAGGAATTGTCCATAAATGGCGATGTTCTTGATTTCGCCTTCTACACCGGCTTCAAAACTCTCAGCCAATGAAGTCGGCAGCGCAACCTGCTCGACCGCTTCATTTTCCGGCACTTCCAACCCATACGTTTCGAACAGGGGCAACAACAAGGAGATGTGCGTGCCTTCCGCTTTGGAGATGCTGGTGAAAGGTTTGACCGTTCCGTATGCATCCATGATCGCGATGTAGGACGCTTCGGCCATGTATTCATCTTCAATGGCGAACAACAACATCTCTTCTATTGTATACGTTTCGCCTTCGCTGACCGCTGCTGCGCCATATAACTCTTCATCCTCGGATGCCATGACACCGGTGCCGCTGAACAACAAGGCTGCCAAAGCCCCGCCCACTACTCCGTTTCTCCACTTTTTCATTTTGATCCGCTCCTTTTTTGTATGCTTCCGTGATCTTCTTTTCTACAAGTTCAGTATAGGAAAGAAGTATGTCGAAAGGATGGCAAAAGCGGGGCAAAAAGAGAACGTTTTCATTTTCTCTGACAGGCGAGTGAAGAAGTCACTCCCCCACTTCTGAATTGGTGCTTTTGATTTCCCAATGGATGACGACTGTCAGAACGACCCGCAGGATGACGATGGCAGAAAGGACGATGAACTCATCGATCGTCTGGATGATGACCGTCTTCAGTATTTCCGCTGCCAGCTTGAATTCCAAACTGAACGCCAACGCTTTGGCCAATTCGAGTTTCGGTTGGTTGTTGTTCAGATTCAAATTGTCCGTAATGAACAGATACAATGACTTGATGCATCCATAAAGGATGATGAGGACGCCGATGCCTTCGATCAGACTCGCAAGCGTCGGGATGACTTTGGTCAAGACGACATGAAAATCCATGCTATTCCTCCTTTAGTTTAATTCAACTCGTCTACAAAGATGGTTCATTTTTTGTTCTGTTGCTTTTTTTGCTTTGCTTCTTCGACCCGGAAGCGGACAATCCGGCGCACAAGTTCATAAGGGATCAGTTTCGTCAACGGGAATTGGATGGCGCCTTTTGAAGTCTTGTAATCCTCCAATTCTTCCTTGAAAGCCTCAACGCCGCTTGGTGCCGGATAGAAACCGATATGATTTTTCTGCACAGCAAAATGCACAAGGTTTCCGTTCAGATAGAAGGTCGGCATCTGATAGCTGATTTTCTCTGTCGCATCGGGTGCCTCTTCCCTTATCAGCCGGCGTAATTCCTGCAGGATCGCCTGGATATCCTCATCATAGCGGCTGATGTAGTCGTCGATCGTTTCGATTTTTGTAGCTGATTCTTCCATTTTAGTCCACCTCAGTAGTCTGGATTTTTCGTTGTTTGTATTCCTGTCAATAGTATATCACAGGATGATGCACGTGCTTGCAAGCTTAACGGATAGTAGGTATGATGATGATAAGAAGAGAAAATAACTGACAAGTCCGCTCCCATATCCCAATGCCGATGCACAACCAAATAAGGGAGTGAGAAAGATGCGCAAAATTCTCAAAAAGACCAAAAAATTCCTCAAAAAATTTGGACCTGGCGTCATCACTGGAGCCTCCGATGATGATCCATCCGGAATCGTCACCTACTCGCAGACCGGAGCCATGTTCGGCCTTCATCTGTTGTGGCTTTCTCCGATTTCGTGCATCTTTGCGATTGCCATCCAGGAAATGTGCGGACGGATCGGGTTGGTATCAGGAAAAGGGCTTACCGGGATCATGAAAGAATC
This sequence comes from Trichococcus patagoniensis, assembly GCF_003051085.1. Taxonomy (GTDB): domain Bacteria; phylum Bacillota; class Bacilli; order Lactobacillales; family Aerococcaceae; genus Trichococcus; species Trichococcus patagoniensis. The sequence continues at coordinate 179,753 of NZ_QAOM01000003.1, forward strand.
CTACCCTAAGTGGGTAAGCTATCCGGCAATCTCCCTACTGTTCATCGCCAATACGATCAATATCGGTGCCGATTTGGGCGCGATGGCCGCGGTGGCTCAGATGGTGCTCGGTTTGCCGTTCATTTTTTGGATCCTAATCATGACGGCCCTAACCTTGGTCCTGGAAATTTTTATGGACTATAAGCATTATTCGAGATTTCTGATGTTGCTGACGCTTTCCCTGTTCGCTTATTTTTTCACTGCATTTACGGTCCGTCAAGATTGGGGTGCTGTCCTTCAGCACACCCTTATCCCAACCTTTTACCCTTCCAGGGAATTTACGCTCAATGTGGTGGCCTTTTTAGGGACAACGATTTCCCCTTACCTGTTTTTCTGGCAAGCGGATGAAGAAGTGGAAAAAGAGATCATCGAGCATAAAATCAAAGGGATCGGCATCGGGAAACCGCGCATCTTTGTCAAGGATATCAGGGATATGAAAATTGATACGATTGTCGGGATGTTTTTTACAACCGTCACTGCTTTCATGATTGTGCTGACGACAGCCGGGACCCTTCACCTCAGCGGCATCACCACTATCAATTCCGCGGCGGAGGCCGCTCAAGCGCTTCGGCCATTGGTGGGAGACTTCGCCTATTGGTTGTTCGCTTTGGGCATCATAGGAACGGGACTGCTTGGAGTGCCTGTTTTGGCCGGCGCCTCGTCCTACGCCATTTCTGAATTTTTCGGTTGGGAGACTGGCCTGGGGAAGAAACTGAAGGAGGCGCATGGTTTCTACGGAGTCATCACCATCGCCACGCTTGTCGGACTGACGATCAATTTCATCGGGATTGATCCGATGAGGGCTTTATACTATTCCGCAGCCATCAATGGCTTGATAGCACCGCCCCTGATGCTTCTGATCCTCTTCATTGGAAACAATAAAAAAGTGATGGGAAGCCATACGAATCGACGTTTGGGAAATGTAGTCGGCGGCATTGCGACGTTGGTGATGTTCGGCATCGGCTTGCTGTTCATGAAGGATTTCTTTGGCCTCTAGCAGACTGCTTTTAACGAAAAATTTTATACAAAGTATAGGCCTCGGATACATGTTATCCGGGGCCACTTTTTGGCGCATATGCCAGAGCGAACAGGCTGCCGTTTTTGCACCTTTTCACTTCTTTTACGGAAGTCATTCCCTTTTCAAAAAAATATGTTATGATATGGATTGAAAATTTGAACGGTCAAGAAAGGAACGAATAATGAACACACCTTCTATTTATGGATTGACTTTGGATCAGCTGGAAGCTTGGTTGTTGGAACAAGGTCAGAAAAAATTCCGCGCCCAACAGATCTGGGACTGGCTATATATCAAACGCGTACTGGACTTTTCGGAAATGACGAACCTGTCAAAAGAATTGGTTGCCCTTCTCTCCGACAATTTCCTGCTGCAGCCCCTGAACCAAGTAGTCGTCCAAGAATCAGCGGACGGCACCACTAAATATCTCTTCCAACTGGAAGACAAACTGATGATCGAAACCGTCCTGATGCGTCAGGAATACGGGTTGTCCGTCTGCGTCACGACCCAAGTCGGCTGTGACATCGGCTGCACGTTCTGCGCAAGCGGCCTGAAACGCAAACAGCGCGATCTGACGGCAGGCGAAATCGTTGCACAGATCATGCAGATCCAGCACTACTTGGATGAAAAAGGCAATGGTGAACGCGTCAGCCACATCGTTGTGATGGGCATCGGCGAACCGTTCGACAACTACGACAATGTCATCGCCTTCCTGAACATCGTCAACCATGCGAAAGGCTTGGCAATCGGCGCGCGCCACATCACCGTTTCCACCAGCGGCTTGGCTCCTAAGATCCGGGAGTTCGCGGAAAACGGGCTGCAAGTCAACTTGGCTTTGTCCCTGCACGCACCGAATGATGAAATCCGCAGCCGGATGATGCGCATCAACCGCAAACACCCGCTGAAGGAAGTCATGTCCGCCATCGATGAGTATCTGGAAAAGACAAACCGCCGCATCACTTTCGAATACATCATGATTTCCGGCGTGAACGACCGACCCGAGCAGGCGCATGAATTGGTCGCCCTGTTGAAGGACAAGCGTCACCTTTCCTACGTGAATCTGATTCCTTACAATCCGGTTGCCGAGCACATCAAATACGAGCGCAGCACCAAAAAGGATATTTTGGCGTTCTATGATATCCTCAAAAAGAACAACATCAACTGCGTCATCCGCAAGGAACACGGCACCGATATCGATGCCGCCTGCGGCCAACTGCGCAGCAAGCATCTGGAAAAAACAGCTAAATAGTTAACCTTGGCAGGAGCCGTCTCATTTTTTTTTGAGATGGCCTCTGTTTTTTGTTTGGTTCTGATTTTATTGGTGCTGTAGTAGACCTTTGATTGGTTTGTGGTCGGGTGGCGGACTGAAATTCCCGAATGCAGGTAGGCCTATTCGGGGATTCCATTCTATTGCAAGACGATTTTGCCGAATATATGCTGACATTCGGCAAAATCGTCCCCGTAAAGAGCGAAATTCTCGAATGTTGGAAGTGCATTCGAGAATTTGGCCCCATCATAGCACTTTTTGGTTGGTCACTAAAAGTGTGGTATATTGGAACCAACAAATTAAGTCCATCGGCAATAATAAATTTGCCCTTTGGAGACGGAGGAAGAACATGAGCAGAGTGATTTTGACGACTGAAAGCGGTGCGGATGTCCCCGCTGATTTGGCAGAGCAACACAATATCCAGGTTGTCCCGATGCATGTCATCATGGACGATATTGATCATCTCGACGGCTCTTTTCCGGTGTCGGATCTGGTTGATTATTACGACCGCACCAAAAAGACGCCTTCCACGACCGCAACCAATCCGAACGAATACACCGCCTTTTTCGAAAATATCCGCTCCAAGTATCCCGACTGCAGCATCGTGCATATCGGCTACACATCGAAGGCCTCTTCCTCCTTCCAGAGTGCCGTTCTGGCAGCTGAGGATTTCGAAAATATCCACCTCATCGATGCCCTGAACGTATCCGGCGGCTTGGCCGCGATCGTGCTTTACGCAGCCGATTTGCTTGAAAAGGAGCCGGACATCGCAGTGGAAAAACTGGTTGCCGCCGTCGAAGCAGTGGTGCCGCGCACGCACTTCTCGTTCATGCCATCCGGTCTCGAGTTCCTGCGGGCAGGCGGCCGCGTCTCCAATGCCGCCTATCTGGGGGCATCGCTCCTGAAGATCAAACCAACGATCGAATTGATCGACGGCAAATTGGTTTCGACCAAAAAATACCGCGGCAAGATGAGCCGCGTCGTTGTCGATTTTTTTGATGACTACCTGAAGGCTTATGATATAGACAACAAAAAGCTGTACCTGATCCTTTCATTGGGCTTGGACAAAGCAATCATGACCCAAATGGAGAACTACGCGAAGGAAAAAGGATTCCCGGATGTCACTTGGGTCGAGACCGGCTGCGTCATCACTTCCCATGGCGGCCCCGGCGCTTTCGGCATTGCCGGGATCGAAAAACAGTAAACGCCGAATAATAGAAAAAACTTCTGCATACGGAATTTTCCCGATGCAGAAGTTTTTTTATTTTGACTACTAATTTCCTTCGATATCCTCCGGCAGGATCGTGAACAGATCGGCCTCCTCATCTTCGGCCAGACGGTTGCTTTGGTGCAACTTCGCCTTCTCGAACAGACTCCGGGCCGTGCGGGCATTGCCGAAATGACTATCGCGCGTCGTATAGGACTGCACGAACAAGTTCTTCACTTTCGCCTGGGCTTCCTCGGTCAGCACAAAACCTTGCTGGGTGGCGGCCATGTGGAAGATCTCCGTCAGTTCTTCGCTGTCGTAATCCGGGAAATCAACCGTGTAGGCGATCCGGCTGCGGATGCCGGAGTTCATGCTGAGCATCTGCTCCATCTCGCTCGGATAGCCGGCCATGATGACGACAAGTTTGTCGCGGTTGTCTTCCATCTCCTTGATCAGCGTGCTGATGGCTTCATAACCGAAGTCGTTTTCGGAGGCGGAATAAAGGGAATAGGCTTCATCGATGAACAACACGCCCCCATATGCTTCCTTGATTTTCTCCAGCGTCTTCGGGCCGGTCTGGCCGACGTATTGCCCGACCAGCTCTTCTCTTGTGACCTCGATCATGTGTCCGCGCTTCAGAACGCCGATGGATTTCAGGATCTGGCTGATCAGCCGCGCAATCGTGGTCTTGCCTGTGCCGGGGTTCCCGGTGAAGACCATGTGCAAGGACAGATCGTTCAACGGATGCCCCATCTTTTCGCGGCGCTTTTCGGCGCGCACGTAATTCATGATGGAGGCGACTTGTTTTTTGACATCCTTCAACCCGACCAGATTGCGCAGCTGCGCCATCAGGTCTTCGATGTTATCCCCGAACAGTTGGTTCGGATCGATGCCGAAATCGAGTGGCTCGAGGATGACCAGATCATCCTTTGTCACGGACTTTTCGCTCAGACGGAAGGCCCGTTCGCGCATGGCTTCTTCCATGATGTTCCTGACGGCACGGGCATTGGCGAACTGCGGGACCACTTTTTCCTGGTTGATCCGGACCATGAAGGCCTGTTCGGCTTCCTCGGTCAGCGTGTAATGATTTTCTTTGGCTTGCGCCTTGGCGATTTCCAACAGTTCCAGATCGGAAAAATCCGCGAAGTCGATCTGCATGTTGATCCGGCTCGACAGGCCCGGATTCGACTTCAACAGTTGCTTCATGCCTGTGTCATAGCCTGCGAGGATCACGATGAAGTCGTTGCGGTGATCCTCCATCGACTTGATCAAAGTATCAATGGCTTCGGAACCGTAATCGAGCGAATCGCTATCCGAAGACGCCAAGGAATAGGCTTCATCGATGAACAGCACGCCACCCATGGCCGACTCGATGACGGCCTTTGTCTTCTGGGCGGTCTGGCCGACGTAGCCGCCGACGAGATCCGAGCGGTCCACTTCCACCAGTTGGCCCGACTCGAGGATGCCCAAGGAATAGAAAATGTCCCCCAAAATCCTGGCGACTGTTGTTTTCCCTGTGCCCGGATTGCCGGAAAATGCGAAGTGATAGGAAGGCTGCTCGTTCTTTTCGATAGAAAGCATGTAGGCCCGCTTCTTGTCGTATTCGACAAGCTTGACGATCCGGTTGATGGTCTCCTTCACTTCCGTCAGCCCGGTCAGGCTGTTCAGCTCCGCCAACGACTCTTCCAAAGAGACTTTGATTTTCCGGTTGGAATGGGCGGCATCTATATGGAAGTAATCCGTTTCCGCACCTCTTTTTGCCAATCGGCTCCCCGAGCGCATCGTCGCGATCAGCTTGCCGACCTTTTCGGTGCTGTGCGAAAGCGGACGGGTTCGTTCCAATTCCTTGTGGATGCGGCGGCATTCGTCAAAACGGCCGTGGATGTAGTAGGCATAGACGCGGTCGTATTCGATGGCGTCATCATAGCCGTATTTTTCGGACTCTTCTATGGAAGCCAAAATCGTATCGAGCTCCTCTTCCTGCTGCAGATAGATCTTCGACTTCAAGCGCAAAGCCGCGAAGGATTTCGGACTATGCTTCACTACCTGATCGACAAGCTCCAGCGCCCTTGAGAGGTCGTTCTTTTCGAAGGCCATCTTCGCCAGCACGAGGGCGGCTTCCCAGTTGGCGGGATTTTGCGCGAAAGCTGCTTGCGCATGGCTTTCGGCTTCTTTGTCCTTGCCGTCTTCCGCATACAGCTTCGCCAGCAACGTCAAATAAGCGTCGCCGGTCTCATCCAGCTCCACGGCCCGCAGTGCGTAGTGCATTGCTTTCTCCAGGTTGCGATTTTTGTAATGGCTCAACCCCAGCAAATAATTCACATGCGGATGATCCGGATGCGTCCGGATGGCTTCCATCAAGACCGGGACGCTGCTCAAGGACATGTTTTTCCTGATGTTGTTCTCGATCCCTTTCAGCCTCTCGTCGATATTTTCACTTAGGTGTTCGTCTGTCATCCGAAACACCCCCCTTCCTTTTTGTATTCACACTATATAAGACATTTTAATTTGCGTCGATAATCTCATTTATTCTAACATATCCTTCCTTTTTTCCTCTTGAATTTGCTCATCGGCTTATCCCATGGAATTGTTGTTGCAAGCATCAATTTATTTAAAAAAACTTTACAACGCAATCCATTTCTTCTATGCTTAATTATGACGGGAAACGCCTTCTTTTAGCAAAAGAGGATTTCCAGTGGACGCACTATTCGTGAAACAATTAACATGAGGAGGAACTATATGGATTGGCAAGGGATGTTATTCCAATTTTTCGGCGGTTTAGGTATTTTTTTATTCGGTTTGAAATACATGGGTGACGGTCTGCAACGAAGCGCAGGCGATAATTTGCGCACTATTTTGAACAAATTCACTTCCACGCCTTTCCGGGCTGTGTTAGCGGGGATTCTGGTGACCGTATTGATCCAGAGCAGTTCCGGGACGACCGTTCTGGCCGTAGGGTTGGTCAGTGCGGGGTTCATGAATCTGGAACAAGCCATCGGGATCATCATGGGGGCCAACATCGGAACGACCATCACTGCCTTCATCATCGGTTTCCATGTGGGGGCGTACGCTCTTCCGATCATGGCGATCGGCGCAATCCTGCTCTTCTTCACAAGGAATTCTTTTTTGAACAGCATCGGCCAAATCATATTTGGCTTCGGCTCCCTTTTCTACGGACTTGACTTGATGGGCACGGGAATGGAACCATTGGAACAACTTTCGCAATTCAGATCGCTGATGACGAATTTGTCCGATCACCCTTTTTACGGCGTACTTACCGGAACTGGGCTGACTTTAGTGATCCAAAGTTCCAGTGCCACAGTCGGTATCCTGCAGGAACTTTATTCCCAAAACAGCATCTCTCTGCAGGCAGCTTTGCCTATTCTGTTCGGTAATAATATCGGCACGACCATCACGGCAGTTCTCGCCGCTATCGGAGCCAGCTTGCCCGCCAAACGTGCGGCTGCTTCCCATGTCGTTTTCAATCTGACAGGAACGCTCTTTATCATGCTTATTTTGGCACCCTTCACTGTCGTGCTGACAAACCTTTCGGCAACATTGAATCTCAATCCGGCCATGCAGCTTGCCTTCGCACACGGAATGTTCAATGTATTGAACGTATTGATCCAGATGTGGTTTATCCGTCAACTTGCAGTCCTTGTAACAAAAATCGTTCCCGGGGAGGAGCGGATCGTGAAGTATGATGCTACCCATCTCGACTATACGATCATCCAAACCAGTCCGTCCGTCGCATTGAACCAAGCCAAGCTTGAAGTAGAACAGATGGGATCATTTGTGACTGACGAATTCCATGCCGCCTATAAGTATTACCTCGATCACAATGAACTGAACAAACAGGATACGCTCCAACTTGAAGAGATCGTCGATACCATCGACTACAAACTGACGGAATATCTTACCTTCATCTCGCGCGAAGAGTTGCCGTTTCATGCTTCGAATGATCATGCCATCATGATCGATATCACGAAATACTTGGAACGCATCGGTGACCATTGTGAAAATATCGTAAAGAATATCGAAGATGCCACCAAAGCCGCCAAAAGGGACATCCGCGCAAATAAAGAACTGCATGATGTCAAGTCGATTCTGATGGATGAGGATCTCGTGAAACTGTTTGCCATGGTTGAGCAGAATATCCAAGAAGCAATCGATTCCTATATCCAAGACGATCATTTGCTGGCAGAGCAAGTGATCCAGCGTGAAGAAGAGGTAAATGAACATGAACAGGCGATCCGTGAGAACTATATCCAGCGATTGAACAACGGATTCGGGCTGCCGTCCGAAGGCATCCTGTTCATCGATATCGTATCCAATTTGGAGCGCATCAGCGACCATGCCGTGAAAATCGCAAAACACACGTTGGGAACACGCTACCCTTATCAGAAATTGAGCCGTCGCTTGATCCGCAAAACAGAACAAGCCCATGCAGGGGTTGCCTTGAATCCTTCGTCACCGGAAAAATGATCGTTCCCTTCTGATCCATGGCTTATCTTTGAATTTGACTGGAAACAACGCTATACTTAAAATAGAAAGTATAGATAGAATCTCTTTTCGAATTTCAGTCAGGAGGAAGTGCAATGATTTATACGATTACGTTGAATCCGACCATCGATTATATCGTCAATGTCCCTCATTTGACTTTGGGCCATTCCCATCACATGCAGGATGAGCTCATCACACCGGGCGGGAAAGGCATCATGGTTTCGCGCGTCTTGAAGGCGCTCGGAATGCCCTCGATTGCATTGGGCTTCCGCGGCGGCTTCACAGGTGACTTTGTCCGCGACTACTTGGAAGAATTGCAGATAATCAATCAGTTCACAGTGATAAAAGAGCGTACACGCATCAACTTGATATTGAAATCGGAGCAGGATACGGAAATCAGCGATTACGGCCCTGCTGCGACCGAAGAGGAAGTAGCTATTTTTCTGAAATGTTTCGAGGATATCTCAACGCAGGATTTTGTAGTGATGTCGGGCAGCAAACTCCCTTCCATGCCGAAAGATTTTTATGAACAGCTTATCCGCTCGCTCCACGAGAAGGCTGTGCCTTTTGCTTGCGATATCACGAAGGATGAATTACGGAACAGTCTGCAGTACCATCCCTTGATCATAAAACCCAACCAGAAGGAAGTCGGCGAATTTTTCGGCCGGGTTTTCGAGACTTGGCAGGAGGTTATCCCTTACGGTAAGCAGTTGGTTGAATTGGGCGCGCAGCATGCCATTGTTTCCTTGGGCGGAGATGGCGCACTGCTCTTCACACAGAATGAAGTCATCTATGCGCCGCCCTTATCCGGTGAAGTCGCCAATCCGGTCGGCTCCGGGGACTCCATGGTGGCCGGATTCGTTGGGACGTTTATCCGGACTGGCGACACGTTGGAAGCTTTCCGTGTAGCGGTCGCTTGCGGCACTGCCACCGCCTTCTCCCCGGATATCGCCACCGCCGATGAGATTGAAGTCCAGTTGGGCCGGGTCGTTCTGGAAAAAATCGAATAAAATACAAAAGTAAAAAGCATTGGATAGCCTCCAGATACCGGAGCTGTCCAATGCTTTTTATATTCTTTTCTAGTTAGCCTTCTGCTTCAGCCATTTCTTCCGCCAGGTTATGGTAGCCGATTTCTTTGTCCATGAAATCATCGGACTGGACGGCGAAGTGTTGCGTGATGCTTTCGATGGTTTGGATCTCGCATTTTGCTTCGTCAACGATGTAATCGAGGATGTGCCCTCCGAATTTACGGTCATCACTGATGAAATGGCAATGGAACCCACCTTTGGCTACTCCGTCAAACAATTCCGGCGTATAGATGCCGATTGCTGTTCCCTGCATATCGTAGGCCTCGAACTCCGGCTGTATCCTTGTCGCTTCAATCAGACGCGGATAGGGCTTCTGCTGCTTCGGCACCGCTCGTGTATGCATGTACTCGAAATGCCCAGTGATTTTGACTACTGAGAACACATTGCGGCTACGCACACGCTTGACGATATCCGAACGTACTTTTCTCAGTGTTATCGGATGGTCTATGTTGTACTCGCGGTCCGGCCGAAAGAATGTCACCGCGGCATGCGGCGTCGTCTGCGATGGATCGACACTTGAAATCGAGCCGTCCTCCTTCGCTTGATAGGCAATACCGTCCAACAGGATAAGCTCCCCTTCAAAATCATGGAAAGTCCCGATTCCGATGTCTCCATGCTTTAATAGTTCTTCAAATGTAAGGGTCCCGTCGAATACTCCGGCCATCAGATCCCCAAGTGTCTGATGCTGATACAATGTACTTTCGCCCATCTGCTTCCGCTCCTTCTATGCCTAGCGTCATCATTTATTTTTCTGTCTGATCATGATAGTCCATTATATCACAGCAGGCGGCTGGCAGTCCGTTGCATCGCCAAAAATCTGGCGTTCAACTTGATAGATAAGAGCAAAAAAAAGGACCGCCTCGAAAATGAGGTAGTCCCCTCTTGCCTATTATATTACGCTAATTTGGTTTCCAGATAATCGACCAAAACATCTTTCGGGTGGTAGCCGGTCAGTTTCTCCACAGGCTGTCCGTCTTTGAACAACACCATTGTCGGAATGCTCATGATGCCGAATTGTGAAGCCGTCATTTGGTTCTCATCGATGTTCAATTTGACGATTTTCACTTTGCTGTCCATTTCTACTTCTATTTCTTCCAAAACGGGTCCCAACATGCGGCAAGGGCCGCACCAAGGCGCCCAAAAATCCATCAACGTCAAGCCTTCCTGTACTTCAATCTGCCAGGTTGTATCTGTTACTTGTATGCTCATTCTTTATCTATCCTTCCTCTTACAGTATATTTTTTCATAAAATTTCTTATCGACAAAAACCATTATACCCCGCCCGGTATTATTAGTAAATAAAAAAGAATCGAAAGCAAGCAAGATGATTGACAATCCCGATGAATGGGCATAATATAGTTAGGGCACGAACTATATGGGTGGTGAAAAATATTGAGCAACACAGAACTGCTGGGATTCCGGATCAGGTCGGTTTGGCAACAAATCAAGCGTCTTATGAACAGGCACTTAACCGAAAATGATGGTTATGGCTTGACCGGCATGCAATTCGCAATCGTTTCCTACATCGCCAAAGAATCCGCAGAGCGGGATGTCTTTCAGAAAAATCTCGAGCAGAAGTTCGACATCCGCAAATCGACCGTCACGGGTATCCTGAATACGATGGAAAGGGATGGCTTTCTGCGGCGGGAAACCGTCCCTTACGACGCCAGACTTCGGAAAATGATGCTGACGAACAAGGCTTTACATGCAATTACAAATACGGAACAGGTGATTGATACCGTGGAGGCCCAATTGTCCAAAGGTTTAACTGAAGAAGAAATCACTACTTTTTTGAACATTCTCGAAAAAATTTCGAAAAATGCTGAAAGCTGATTGCCTCCAATCGCTTCAAAAGTCACCCAATCATTATTTACGGAAAGGATTAACGCTATGATAAAAAAACTCTTGGGCAGCATACGCGAGTATAAAAAGGACTCGATCCTTGCCCCTATATATGTCACTTTGGAAGTCGTTCTTGAAGTACTCATCCCTTATCTGATGTCTATGATCATTGATAGAGGAATCGGTGAAGGAGATATGCCGTTCATCATCCGCATCGGGCTGATTTTGATCGTCTCCACCCTCTTCTCGTTAAGTTTCGGAGTTCTGTCGGGTTTGCATTCGGCCAAAGCTTCAGCCGGATTCGCAAAGAATATCCGCAAGGACATGTACTATAATATCCAGAATTTTTCATTTTCGAATATCGATCAGTTTTCGACATCCAGTCTGATTACCCGTCTGACGACTGACATCACGAATGTCCAAAACTCTTACCAGATGATCATCCGGATCATGGTTCGGGCGCCGCTTATGCTCGTGTTCTCATTGCTGATGGCTTTGAGCATCAACAGTGAACTCGGGATGGTCTTCCTTGGAGCGATTCCCTTCCTCGGCTTCGGTCTCTATCTGATCATGTCACAAGCCTTTCCGATTTTCCAAAGGGTGTTCCGCACCTATGACAAGCTGAACCGTGTCGTGCAGGAAAATCTCTATGGCATCCGTGTCGTCAAGTCCTTTGTGCGTGAAGAGCATGAAACCGAGAAATTCAAATCCGTCTCCAAGAAAATCTACACTGATTTCACGAAAGCCGAAAAAATCTTGGCTTTCAACAGCCCTTTGATGCAGTTCACGATGTACGCAAGCATTCTGACGTTGTCTCTATTGGGCGCCCGCATGATTGTCTCCGGTTCGATGACGACAGGCCAACTGATGAGTCTGATCACGTACGCTTCCCAAATTCTGATGAGCTTGATGATGATTTCGATGGTCTTCGTCATGGTCACCATCTCCCGCGCTTCAGCGGAGCGGATTGTGGAAGTACTGAATGAGGACAGCGACCTGAAGAACAACAGCAATCCGATCACAGTCATCCCTGGTGGATCGGTCTCTTTCGAGCAGGTGGACTTCAGTTACACCAATGATCCGAAGAAGCTCGCCTTGAAAAATGTCAGTTTTTCCGTCAAATCAGGGGAAACTGTCGGCATCATCGGCGGTACCGGCAGTGCCAAAACATCATTGGTCCACCTTATTCCGCGTCTCTATGATGCAACCGGTGGTACGGTGAAAGTCGGCGGCATCGATGTTCGCGATTATGATATGCAAACATTGCGGAGCGAAGTCGCTATGGTGCTCCAAAAAAATATCCTGTTCTCGGGAACGATCAAAGACAATCTGCGCTGGGGCAATCCTGCCGCTACCGATGAAGAGCTGATGCGTGCGGCGCGACAGGCCCAGGCCGATGAATTCATCCAGCGCCTTCCTGATGGCTACGACACCTATATTGAAGAAGGCGGCACAAACGTTTCCGGTGGGCAAAGACAACGGCTCTGCATCGCGCGCGCTTTGGTGAAACAACCAAAAATCCTGATTCTCGATGACTCGACCAGCGCCGTGGATACCCGGACGGATTCCTTGATCCGGACCGCTTTCAAGGAAGAAATCCCGAACACAACCAAATTCATCATCGCCCAGCGCGTCTCTTCCGTTCAGGATGCCGACAAGATCATCGTGATGGAGAGCGGCAGCGTCAATGGCATCGGAACGCACGACGAATTGTTGGCAACAAACACCATTTACCAAGAAGTGTACTATTCACAAACGAAAGGGGGAAAAATTGCTGATGAAGCCTAATCAACCAAAACGGCGCGGAGCCAAAGATGCCGGCAAAACGACAAAACGCCTCCTGTCCTATATTTCCAAAGGTCATAAATTCACTTTTAGCCTTGTATTGATCTGTATTCTCGTCAGCGCTCTTGCCAATGTTGCAGGCTCGCTTTTCCTGAAGACGCTGATCGACGAGTATATCACGCCTTTATTGGGCGTAACCAATCCTGTCTTCACCAGCATGTACCGTGCGCTCGCGATGATGGCCGGCATTTACCTGGTCGGTGTCGTGGCGACCTATGTCTACAACATCCTGATGGTCACCATATCGCAGGGAATCCAGAAAAAAATCCGTGATGAGCTGTTCGCACATATGCAGTCATTGCCGATCAAATATTTCGATACGCATGCGCATGGGGATGTCATGAGCCGCTATACCAATGATATCGATACTTTGCGCCAGATGCTGTCGCAAAGTATCCCGATGGCCTTTTCTTCCCTAGTCACGATCGTCAGCGTATTTGCCGCGATGCTCGCCGTCAGCCTGCCATTGACGCTTATTGTCGCTCTGATGGTAGCCCTGTCGATCACCGTCACGAAGACGATCGGCGGCAAGAGTTCCGTCAACTTCGTGAAGCAGCAGCAGACACTCGGCAAAGTGAACGGCTACATCGAGGAAATGATGCACGGGCAAAAAGAAGTGAAAGTTTTCGGACGCGAAACAGAATCCAAGGAACGTTTCGACAAACTCAACGACGAGTTGCGCGAGAGCGCAACGAACGCAAACATCTATGCGAATATCCTGATGCCGATCCTAGGAAATCTAGGATTCCTGCAATACGCTCTGATCGCTATGTTCGGAGGGGCCATGGCTGTCTCAGGCTTCGGCGGTCTGACCTTGGGGGCCATCGCTTCCTTCCTGCAGTTGAGCCGTTCCTTCACGATGCCGGTCAACCAGATTTCCCAACAGGTTTCATCGATCGTGATGGCTTTGGCCGGTGCGGAGCGGATCTTCGAACTGATGGATGAACAGCCTGAGTTGGATGAAGGCACCGTAACCTTGGTGAATGCAACCAAGACCGGTGATGAGCTAAAGGAAGCCGAAAAGCATACCGGCCTTTGGGCATGGAAAGTGCCGCAAGCCGATGGGTCGGTCCGCTATACGGAACTGACCGGGGATGTCCGATTCTTCGACGTCGACTTCTCCTACAATCCCGACAAGCAGATTCTGCATGACATCAGTCTTTATGCCCATCCCGGCGAGAAAGTCGCTTTCGTTGGATCGACGGGTGCCGGCAAAACGACCATCACTAACCTGATCAATCGTTTCTATGATATCCAGGACGGAAAAATCGTTTATGATGGCATCGACATCGCAGACATCAAGAAAAATGACCTGCGCCGTTCCTTAGGGATCGTATTGCAGGACACCAACCTCTTTACCGGAACGATTCTGGAAAATATCCGTTACGGCAATCTGCACGCATCCGATGAAGAAATCTATGCGGCAGCGCGCTTGGCGAATGCCGATGACTTCATCTCCCGTCTGCCGCAAGGCTACCAGACGGTCATTTCCGGCGACGGCGAAGGCCTTTCCCAAGGCCAGAAGCAATTGCTTTCAATTGCCCGTGCGGCTGTTGCCGATCCTCCCGTCATGATACTGGATGAAGCAACTTCCAGCATCGACACGCGGACAGAATCGATCGTGCAGCGCGGCATGGATGCGTTGATGCAAGGACGGACCGTTTTCGTCATAGCCCACCGCTTATCCACTATCCAAAATGCGGATGTGATCATGCTAATGGAGCAAGGGCAGATCATCGAACGCGGCGATCATGAGAAATTGATCGGCGAACAAGGAAAATATTATCAGCTTTATACCGGAGCATTCGAGCTCGAATAAATCTTTTAGAATCAAATCGAAACACCCCGCAGAAAATGGCAGTTCCGATTGGAGCGCTCATTTTCTGCGGGGTGTTTTGGCATGCAGTCGATTTTTACAAAGAAATCAGCAGTGCGTGGTAAAATGATCACGAAGGATGCTTCATCCGCCAAGCTTCTGCCGATTGCCGGCCCAAAAGAAAGAGGTACCTGCGATGACCGAAAAGAGAACTTTCCTATCTGAACCATTCGTTGTCCGTTCCTTTGTTGCCGGCATCCCGTTCGTTCTGATGTTGGGCGGCCTCTCCCACTTCGCATTCGCATGGTTCGAGAAAGCCAGCTGGGCAGCGCCTTTCGTCCCCGTGAACGAGAGTGTCTGGGAACATCTGAAAATGAGTTACTGGTCCACCTTGCTGTGGTTTTTCTTCATCTTCCTCTTTTCCGGAAAAAAATACCGTCTTTCGCCACCCCGCTGGTTGCTGGCGGGGATCGTGTCCATGCTGTTCTGTCCGCTACTCATCGTCACCGGATTCTACACGCTCAAAGGCGCTTTCAACATCGAATCACTTTTCACTGACGGGATGCTGTTCTTTATCGGCATCATCAGCGGCCAACTGCTGGCTTTACGCACCTATCGCTATGGCGAGCCTCGGCGCATTTGGCTTGGAATGGCAGCCGTATTATGGCTTCTTTTCACGCTTGCGCTTGTGCTGTTCAGTTACCATCCCCCCGCCCTGCCACTCTTTCTGGATACGCCGACCGGAAGCTATGGGTTTTAGATTGTTTAGCGAGGAAGCCGGTTAATGATGGGCTGCAGTCCTACCGACAACAAAAACGAACTCCCAAAAATAGAAAAGAGCGTAAAAGCCATTCTCTGCGATGGCTTTTACGCTCTTTTAATAGAGGATATCGTTGCTGATCGTCGTATAGAACAGTTCCTTGATACGGGCCGGATCTTGGGTTTGGCCCAGGATCCACATCAGTTTGCATACGACTGCTTCGGTGATCATGTCGTAGGCTTCCAAAATATTGACCCGCGATTTCAGTTCGTGGCCAACTTTGTAGATTTCCATGTCGCTGCCCTCATTCGGGACCTGCGTCGTCATGACCACAGTCTTGCCTTTTCCGATCCAGTAGTTGATGACCTCAAAATATCGGTATTCCGGCGCTGAAGGGATGCCACCCACTCCGTAGCTTTCGATGATGACTGCATCATTCCGCTCAAGCATGTAAGAGAGGATCTCCGAATCCACTCCCGGCGTCAGCTTGAACAACGCGACCTTCGCATCCAGACTGTCATAGAATCGCGGTGCTTGCGCTTTTTCTTTTGTGATGTAGGAGATCACGCGTCCGTCCTGGATGATCGCCAAATAAGGGTAGTTGATGCTGGAAAAAGCCTGAAAACTTTTTGAATGCGTCTTCCTTGCCCGTGTTCCGAGGATGACCTTACCATTGAAGACGATCTGGACACCACTGGCGGAATCGGACGCTGCATAAAGGAAACTGTCGAAGAGGTTTGTCTTCGAATCGGTGATTTCCACATTGATCGGTTTTTGGGCACCGGTAATGATGATCGGTTTGGGCGAGTCCTGGATCATATAGGACAGCGCGGCAGCCGTATACGCCATCGTGTCGGTTCCGTGGGTGACGACAAACCCGTCATATTGTTCATACTTTTCCCGGATGGTGTCCGTCATCAACACCCATATATCCGGCGCGATGTTGGTGCTGTCGATATTGCAGATCTGCAGCGTATCGACCTCACATATTTCCGAGATACCAGGGATAAAGGCCAATATCTCTTCGGATGTCAGCTGGGGATCGAGCCCGTTCGGCGTTATTTTGGAGGCGATTGTCCCACCCGTTCCGATCATCAATATCTTTTTTTTAGTCATCATTATTTTTACCTTTCGTGGACATATTTCTTGTATGACTCATTATACGACTGATGCTCCGATCATACCAATTTTTTCAGAAAAAAAATGAACGGTGCCTACTCTTGTGCGGAGTCGGTACCATTCATTCTTCAGGCAGATTCTTTTTTGATTTTTTCAAGGCCTGGAAACCGGATAGCAGATCGTTGATTTCTTCTGTGATGCTGCTTTGCCGTTTCATGCGATACATGAAATTGAACTCATCCAGGCGTTCATCGATGTTCTTTTCCGCCGAATTCATGGAATTGATCCGGCTTGTATTTTCGGATACGAGCGAGTAACAGAAGGCCCGGTAGAGCGTCAGGAAAAAATATTGCTGCAACAGATTCGAGAGGAGTGTCTCTTTATCCATCAGATAGATGGATATCCTATTTGTTTCCCCGTGTTCGTGTTCTTTGGCTAATTCTTCCAGATCCAATGGAAAGAGCAATTCAATTTCTTCTTGAAGCACCGCGTTCTCCAAAGGTTTGCAGTAATACAATAAAATTTTCCCCACAGGAGCCTCATCCCTCAGTTGACCTATCTTGAACAGGAGTCTTTGGACTATCGGAACAATCCCATCCTCCGTTTGCGGAACTGAAAAGTTGTCCTTTATTGCATACTCCGTCACTAATCGATCATACACTTGCTGTCCTACAACGAGAATGTCGTGGTGTGCGTCGTTGGGTATATGCTGTTCAGCGAAGAAACTCATCCTTTCATTGAAATTGCCGGTCAGTCCATGATCAGAACCGAAGATGATATGGATTGTCCGGTCACCGTTTGTTGCATTTGCAGTCTTCCTTTCTTCATCGGATAAAAGCACCGCTAGTGCCGTATCCAAAACGCGCCGGTAACTTACGGATGCTTGTGCTGCGCGCTCAAACTGGTGTATTTGAGTGGAAGCATGGGCCTTCATGGTCGTTACGATCGACTGCAGGCTCTCAGTGGAAGCTATGCTTTTCTTTAATGATTTCAGATTGGTCATCCTTCTATCACCATCTCCTTCCTGATTTTTTCGACCACCCTTTTCAGAAACTCTTCTCTCTTTTCTCCTTCAATTTTTTCACCTTTTTCGATGCTTTTGCGGAAACCTTCGTCTTCCTTCACCAGCATTCGGATAATTTCTTCAGCTTCCTCCATCTTTTCCAGCGGTAAAAAATCCAGTGCACCATTGACTACAGCCAGGAAAACGCCGATTTGCTCCATGACGTCCATCGGGGAATACTGGGGTTGGTTCAATATTTTTCTGATCCGATACCCTCTTTCCAATATCAGTTTTGTAGCATCATCCAGTCTGGCGCTGAAACTGGCAAAAATTTCGAGTTCCTCAAATTGGGAATAGGTCAATTTTAATGCACTTGTCACTTGCCGGTAGGCCGGCAGCTGTGTTTTCCCTCCCACCCGCGATACCGATGCGCCGATATTCACGGCCGGCAGATTTCCCATCTGGAAAATTTTGGGCGAAACGTAAATCTGCCCATCAGTTATGGAAATAAGGTTTGTAGGTATATAGGCAGCTAAATTTTCTGCCTGGGTTTCAATGATCGGAAGGGCTGTGATGCTGCCTCCGCCATACTCTTTTTTGAGATGAGTGGCCCTCTCCAAAAGTCTGGAATGGATATAGAAAATGTCCCCCGGGTAAGCTTCCCTTCCTGGAGGGCGCTCCAACAACAAGGACAGTTCCCGATAGGAGCGGGCATGCTTGGTGAGGTCATCATAGACAATCAGCACATCCTTGCCTTTGCCCATAAAATATTCCCCAAGGCTGGTGGCTGCATAAGGGGCGATATACGCGAGCCCGGGAGGATCTTCCGACCCTGCGACCATCAGGATCGTATG
The DNA here is from genome assembly GCF_003051085.1 of Trichococcus patagoniensis. Classification (GTDB taxonomy): domain Bacteria; phylum Bacillota; class Bacilli; order Lactobacillales; family Aerococcaceae; genus Trichococcus; species Trichococcus patagoniensis. Next base: position 198,111 of record NZ_QAOM01000003.1, read on the forward strand.
GCTTAATGCATCATTATTTTTCAGTACATTCATCACTTTCGTGACCGAAGAAATTTGTTGGCCGATGGAGCAGTAGATGCAGATGACTTCCTTTCCCTTTTGGTTGATGATCGCGTCGATTGCGATAGCCGTTTTCCCGGTCTGTCGATCTCCAAGTATCAACTCCCTTTGGCCCTTTCCGATCGGCACAGCCGCATCGACTACTTTGATGCCTGTCTGCAACGGCTCAGTGATGGGTGCCCGATGCATGATCGGAGGAGCTTCTCTTTCGATTGGGAACCAACTGTTCGCTAGCACCGCTCCTCTTCCATCCAGAATTTCTCCCAACGGATTGATGACTCTCCCAAGGAAGTCTTCCGATACCGGGATGGCTACTACCCGGTCGGTCCTTGTAACCGCATCTCCAGCCTTTATATGCTCGTATCCTCCCAACAGGATGACCCCGATATCATCCGGATCGAGATTGTAGACCATCCCCATCACATCGCCCGGAAAACGGACCAGTTCCTGGTTCTTCACTCCGCTCAGACCGTTTACGATTGCGATGCCTCGGTCCAGTGATACGACCACGCCGCTCTCTTCGATGTCCTCATTCCCCAAAGGGCATTCCAGTGCTTCCTCCAACAATTTTTCAAATTGAATCAAAAGATTTTCCAACATCAGTGCACGCACCCTCTTTCATTGAGAGTTCTTTTCCATCGTCTGCATGATTTTTTTCTCTGATTCCTCCACATATTTCCTGACATTATGATGCAGTGTGAACGTCTCGAACTTCAGCTCATGACCGGCCACCAACTCCTTATCGGTCAAATAGGTAATGACCAGACCGGCTCCCATTTTTTCTTCCAGCACTTCTTCAAAAATTTGCCGTTTTTCCATCGGCATTTCGGCCGCGCTCACCAGACTGACCTTTGCCTGATGGGGCAGGTGCATAAGCTCGGGAGAATCGGATTTCAACGCACGGATTTTGCCGATAAAAGTATCGAACATCTTTTCCTCACTGCTTTGATCGACCGTCATATGCAAGATATGCGCAGCTATCTTCACCGCACTCTTTCCCAAAACTCCCCTCATTTCCACAGAGATGCGCGTTTTCTCATCCTCCAGTTCATTCAGATACGTTTGTCGTTTTTCATCAGCCTGTATCCGATAGGTTTTCAGTAAGGCGTTTTTTGCGCTCTCCGCTTCTTTTTTTGCATTCTCCAATGTCTGTTGTGCCGTTTCTTCGATTGCGGCCAGCTTTTCATGATAGACCGTGATGGTTGCGTCCGCCTCCATCATTTTCTGTGCAGTTTCCTCCTGAATTTTGGCTATCACTTTTTGTCGTTCATCCATTGCTTGGATGAGCGGTTTATAAAATAACTTTTGGAGAACGAACAACAGTATGACGAAATTGACCATCTGAGCAAAGACTTCAAACCAGTTGATGTTCATGATATCACCCTACCAATGCGTTCCAAAAAGGATTCGCGTACAATAAAATCATCGATAGGACAAAGCAGTAGATGGCAGTGGATTCGATCATGGCCAGCCCTACAAAAAGTGTCCTTGAAATGCTGTTGTACTCATCCGGTTGCTGTGCTATCGATTTTAAGGCTTGAACTACGGCGTTTCCTTCACCGATTGCCGGAGCGATGGAGCCGATTGCTATAGTGAATCCCGACATGATGATCGAAACGGCGCCAATGATTGTAATGGAGTCCATATTTTAACCTCCTATTGAGATGTTGTCGTCCAAAAACTATTTCCCTTTTGTCGCAGCAGCGATATAAACAATGGCCAAAATGGAAAAAATGTAGGCTTGGATGGTGCCGGTGAGCAATCCCAACATTTGGATGACCGCTGGGAAAAACAACGGGATGACTCCCAATAAAATTGCGACGATGATGCTCGAACTCATCACATTTCCGTACAGGCGGACAGCCAATGAAATGACGCGGGAAAATTCCCCGATTATGTTGAACGGAAGCATCAGCACGGACGGTTTTGTGTATTCCTTCAAATACTCTTTCACTCCTCGACTGGCTATCCCATAGCCGGGAATGGCAAAAAAAACGCACAATGCCAGGGCAATGGTTGTGTTCAAAGAACCGGTCGGCGAAATGAATCCTGGTATGATCGACAGAATATTGGCGGCGAAAATAAAGATGAACAAGGTTCCGACAAAAGGAAGATACCGGCTGGAATCTTGTTGGCTGATTTCCTTTATCTGTTTATCAATCACACTCAGCAGAGCTTCTGAAACATTTTGAATTTTGGACAGTTTCCCATTCTTTTGTATGCCCATTCTGACAAAGAGCGTAATTATGATCAGAACCGCTAATGTTATCCAAGTGTATACCAACGTCGCTGTGATCCTCACGAAATGCCATTCAAAATAAATGATGTCACTTGGATCGATTGACATTCCCTCACCCCTCTTGCCTCATTTCATCAGGCCCTTGCTGTTGCTTCACTTTCGACACGATAAGAAACCTTCCGATCAGGATACCCAACAGAGCCAACGGCAAGTTAAGGTAGCTCCCGTCTTTCAGCAAGTACAATCCTCCCAATAATATACCCAGTCTCAGCAACAAGCTTCCCAACATCAACACGGTGGGGTATCTCACTCTGACGAGCAACCTCACGGTCAGTAACAGGCCGCCAAAGAAGAGCACTCCGAGAAAAACCCCTCCAAATAAAGCGATTGCCATAGCTGTACCTCCTATTCCCCCATACTTTTCTTCTTGATCCATAACCAGGCATTTATGCAGCCGATGATCACTCCGGCAAACAAAAGGGTCAGTGTCCAGGAAAATTCCGGCTCGTAGGTATCATCCAAATAGATTCCCAACGCAATGCCCATCAATACAGGGACCGCGATCGACCATCCCACCACACCGAAGGTACCTATGCCAAAAAGGATGTCCTTGCCTTCTTTCTGCATTTTCAGCTTTTTCTCGGAATCCGCCTTCACTTTGTCTATCAGTTCTTTTTCTGGAGATGGTTCTTTCTCTGCCATGACGGGATTCCTCCTCAGTCCAGTTCCATAAACAACCTTAACGTATCCACTTCCAGTTTGGTGAGCACTTCGTTCATTCGCTTCTCATTCTCATCCTGTGACCTGAAACTGGCATCGACTGTATCCCCCAACGTCTCCAACGTCGTTCCCCTGATAGCCTGCAGGCAAGCTACGGATACGACATCTCCCTGTTTGACCAAAATCCCTTGATTGATCGCATAATAAACGACCTCTCCTTCAAAAAAGACGCTCAGGATTCCCGGACTCAGACTGGAAACAAAATCGATATGCTTGGGCAACAATTGAAATGACCCTTCCGTACCCGGAGCCGTTATCTTATCCACCTCTTGGTCCAACACTGTCTTGCTGGGGAGTATGATCCTGATCCTCATTTCTCATCCTCCCTCTTTCTTTCGTCCGCTTCGCTGATGTTGCCGATCATGTACAAATTTCCCTCTTTATGGTTTGTGTACTCGTCATTCAATATGCGTTCGAATCCGTCCAAGGCATCCTCAAGCGCCACAAATTTGCCTTCCATCCCCGTGAAATGTTCGGTCGTAAAGAATGGTTGTGTCAAAAAGCGTTCCAGTCGCCTGGCCCTGTATACAGTCTCGCGATCGTTTTTGGAAAGTTCTTCGATGCCAAGCATGGCAATGATGTCCTTCAGCTCTTCGTAAACAGAAAGATTCCTTCTGATTTCTTTAGCGATTCGATAATGCCTTTCACCTACTATGCTCTTATTCAACAACTTGGACGAAGAGTTCAGGGGATCGATGGCCGGAAAAAAGCCTTCACTCGCCTTCTTCCTCGACAACACTACCGAAGCCGAGAGGTGGGAGAACGTGTGCGTTGCCGATGGATCCGTAAAATCATCTGCGGGGACATATACAGCCTGGACAGAAGTGATGGATCCTGCGGTCGTATTCGATATCCGCTCCTCAAGTTCCGAGAGCTCGCTTGCCAAAGTAGGTTGATAGCCGACCCGAGAAGGCATTTTCCCGATCAATCCAGAAACTTCGGAGCCTGCCTGGATGAACCGAAAAATATTGTCGATCAACAACAGAATATCCGTCTTTTCGGTGTCCCTTAAATATTCAGCCATCGTAAGAGCCGCGTGCCCCACTCGGAACCGCGCTCCCGGAGGTTCGTTCATCTGTGCGAAAATCAATACGGTTTTTGCCAATACTCCCGCATCCTTTATTTCGCGGTACAACTCTTCAGCTTCCCTTGAACGTTCCCCGATCCCGCAGAAGATGCTGTACCCCCCAGCGTTGCTTGCCGTATTGTTGATCAGCTCGGTTATGAGCACTGACTTCCCTACTCCAGCGCCACCGAAAAGTCCGGCTTTTTCTCCTTTGCCAAGCGGAATCATCACATCTATCGCTTTGATGCCGGTCAGAAAGAGCTCATCGCTGGAGCTTCTGCGGGAAAATGGAAGCGGCCTTTGGTGTATCGATCTCCGGACAATGTTTTTTAACGGGGCACTTTCATCCAGCTGATTACCGAACACATCAAACATCTTTCCTAATGTTTCTTTCCCTACAGGGACTTGTATAGGTAAACCGGTATCCGTGATGACAGCCTTTCTGGCTATTCCGGCAGTGAATGTAAGGGCTACGGCTCTGACAGTCTGCTGATCGATGTAGGAACTTACCTCGAAGATCATTTCTCCTCTATCACCGGCAATCAGCATATTGTTTATAGACGGCAACTTCTGTTTGAACACCGCTTCGATGACACTGCCGCGGATAGCTTTTATGTAGCCTTTATTCATTTCATCCATGATTGCCTGCCCCCTTTCCTGCCAACCCAAACGTTGAAATTTGTCTTTTCCAACAGCTTTCTGATTGCGCCTGGTGCAAACTCACCTTATCTGTACCTTGATTGTATAACAAAAAGCCGTTGAGGTAAAACGCTTACATTTATACATTGATACTATTCCTTGTGTGTTATTTGAAAAACTAAATTCCAGTTGACCGATTCAAAATACGGAATTAACTTCTGCAAAGATGGGAGTGGAATTCACTCCTGCAAACAGCCTA
>NZ_QAOM01000004.1 GCF_003051085.1 Trichococcus patagoniensis
CCTTATTGTTCGACATCGCGAATTTTGATGGGCTGTACGCGCGCTTCAAGGAAAACAACGAGACGGTCGGCGAAATCATCGAAATGGGCGGCGCCCGGACCTTCAACTTTCCAGACAGGGACGGAAACTTCTACGCCGTTAGGGAAACTACTGAATTATAGCTGATTCCATCATAACCCCTTCAAGCAGGGCAAATCAAAAAAGCTAGGTTTGAAAGTCATTCGAAGAGAATGCGCTCAAACCTAGCTTAATTTATTTGGGAATTTCCCTTCAATGTTCCATATTCTGGATAATGCGTTCATTTTCTTCTATTTTTTTCTTATTCAATGGGAATAAGAAATTCAGAACGATGGCACCCAACAGGTAACAAACTGCAGGTATACCAACAGAAATCAAGAAAATATTAGATTCTACGCTAGCAGTCTGGAGGAGCGCAGTTTGATTATATCCGATGAAAGCCAGCGCCCAACCTCCAATCCCGCCTGCCAAAGCTTGGCCTAATTTACGCACAAAAGAGTATACGGAATAAATTGTCCCATCTTTTCTCTTTCCGGTATGAATCTGAAAATTATCGCTGACATCGGTGATATAGGCATAGGATACCATGACATAATAACTCACGGCGATTCCTGCAAAAAGCACTCCGATGGCGAATATCCAGGGATTTGAAGGGCGAATAAGGAATAGGCCGAAATAGATTGCTGAAGCAATGTACAGACCTCTATACCCACCCTCTTTTTTACCAAAGCGCTTCGTGATTTTGCCTACGAATGGAACCATAGCCGCCATGCCCACCAGACTGATCAGGTTAATAAGCGGCAAGAGCGCTGTATTCTTGAAATAAACGAGGAACAGATATTGATTGAGTGTTCCTGCAGATAACTGGGCAACCAAAATCAACAATGCATTCAAAATCACCGCAATAAAAGCACGGTCTTTGATTAAATCCTTTAGATCATCCTTCAGATTCAATTTTTGTTTTTCCTGCACGGGCAAAGATACCCGCTCAACACTTAATTTGGCGAATAACATATAACAGATAAAAGCAATGATACTGAAAGCAACAGCAGCTATGAAGAAATTGTTCCCATTTACGACTCGATTACCGGATACATCCTTAGTATAAATCACAATCGGAACCAACACTCCCACCAATAAACCCGCAAGCAGAGAACCTAATGTACGGAAAGTAGATAAAGCCGCTCGATCGGCTGCTTTAGAAGAAATAACAGCAGCCATAGAGCCATAGGGAATATTTATGCCGGTATAAGTTATGCTTCCCCAGATAACATACGTTATTGCGGCATAAGTCATTTTTGCACCCATCGACCAATCCGTAATGAAAATGTTGTACATCATCAGGCTCGCCAGTGACACCGGCAATGCCATCCTTTTTACCCAAGGAAGGAAGCGCCCATCTTTGGTCGGTTGACTTTGATCGACAATGACTCCCATCCCGATATCCGTAAAAGCATCCAACAAGCGCGCGCCCAAAAACAAAGTTCCTACAAATGCTGGACTGATACCGTATACATTCGTCAAGAAAATCATTAAATAAGTTGAAGCGAGTTGGAAGGTGAAGTCATTCCCTATATTCCCAAGCATGTAGCCGATTTTGTCTTTCATACCGAATGGGCGTACATCCTGCTCCAATGAAACAACATCCAATTCTGTTTGATCCATTCTTTTTCCCCCTAAAGTTTCGTATCCCAGCGTCCACACCAAACATTTTCATTCGAACGTCCCTTGAACGCACTATTGCCGACCAACTTTTCAATCAGCATTTCGACTGCGCTATCATGGTCCATATGTGCATTTATATACGTACGGCTCATCGTCAAATCGATCAGATGATTAGTCAAATTCAGACTGATAAAGGCGGTCGGAACTTCTTTCACATACCATGGCTGTTGCACAGGTGTCGGCCATTTGATGCGGACGGAATTGACCATAACGAAACTCACCACATCCAGAACAACCAGAACAGCATCATACTGCTCCCGCATTTGGCCTGCACTTAACTTCTGCGCAGTCAGGATGTCTGTAGCCACAAGCTCCTCAACTTCAAATCCTTTTTTCTGCAAGCCTTCGATCAATGTTTTTTTAGTTTTGCTGGAATCTGTTCCCATGGCTTTTCCGGCCACAACCATTCCATCCCCTTCAATGAAAATAAGTTGAATGCGGCGATGTTTTTGGATGGTCAACGGTAGCATGCTTTGTGAATCCTTCACCAACGTAATATAGGCATCCGCCGCTTGGCGCGCAATCTCTTTATGTTCTGTAGAGCTGATTACGGATAACCCTTCTTTCGGAGGCATCAAAGTTCCTTCTGCTTGCTTTTTGTGAAGATTTTTCTTTGCTTTCAGTCCTAGGATACGCATCAGTGCATCCTCGAGCCGTTCTTCAGTGATTATTCCATTTCGGTATCCTTCCAACATATAACCGAAATCTTCGGCCGGATTGTCCATGAACAAGAACATGTCGCAACCTGCTGCAATGGTTCCTGGCACTAATTCACCGCGCGTCGCTGAGCTGGTCAAACCGACCATGTGTGACGCATCTGTCACTACCAATCCATTGAACCCCATTTTCTCTTTCAGCAAACCTGTAATCAGTTCATTACTCAAAGTAGCCGGCTTAATATCCTTATCCGCCAAAGGTTCCACAGACAATGCTCTTTGCCAAGAAGGCAATGCGATATGTCCTGCCATAACCGTCATAACACCATCATCGATAAGTGTTTGGAAGACTTTTCCGAATGTACGCATCCATTCGTCTTTTTCGAGATCGTTAACCCCCATCATTAAATGTTGGTCATTCTCCTCAGTTCCGTCACCTGGAAAATGCTTGATGCAAGTGATCAAATTTTCTTCTTCGGTTCCTTTGAGATAAGCTCGTGAATAACGAATCACATCATCCGGATTATCATTGTACGCCCGTGTTTGTACCACAGTGTTCCGCCAGTTGGTCGTCAAATCTACAATCGGTGAAAAATTCCAGTTGCATCCAATAGCTGCAGCCTCTTTTGAGCCTATCTTCCCCACTTGATATGCCAAATTCTCTGAATCCGCGGCAGCGATCGCGGCTCCGGTCGCGACTGGAGTCCCTTGCCCTACCGCTCCGTTCCCTCCAGCTTCTGCATTGGCTGCAATCAGTAAAGGTAGTTTCGATTTTGCTTGAAGCAAAGTGTTCTGCTGATAGAGCGCTTCTGGAGGCATGTTCATGTATCGGATACCTCCCAAGTGATATATCTTCGTATAATCCTCTATCTGTTGCTGGATCTGCTCTTCATTCATTCCACGGATCATACCGATGAACAACTGCCCGATTTTCTCTTCCTCCGTCATGCCCTTGATTGTGTCTTCCACCCACTGAACTGCTTCCTCGCTCAGATAATAAGGTTTTTTTCTCAAATCCACCATCTAAATCCTCCTCCAAATAATGCGTTGGTCAATTCACCATTAAGAAAGTGTTTTTTGACTACGCTTTCATTTTAGTGTACACTTCATCTAGTGTTTTGGATTATATTTGCTTTTTTCATATTTTAATTGCCTATTAGGAGGTTTTTTGGTGGAAAATCATGATTCATACATCCGGAATGTCTTCGAGGCAGTTTTCGACTTACCGGTACGCGTGCTGGAATATCCCTTTACAGACTTTGATATCATCAATTTCGGTCTGCGCGATGAACTGTTGAAGAAAGATTTGCCTTCTCATGAGGAGCTGCTGCAATTTTTTGCCGACATTCCGACCAACCATATACTTTGTCTAAAAAGTTCATTGGAATATACAACGATCTTGTTCCGCTTTCCGGAACCGGATGCCACCAAATTACTTTACTTAGGCCCTTTTTTGGAGGAACATTTTTCCGAAACAAATTTAGCAAAGTTCTTTCGCCGAGCCAAACTCAATGAGTCGCAGTCCAAATGGCTGGTGAGCTATTACCAAGGTTTGCCCATTATCCCGCTTCAACGGATTCTTCGCGTTCTTACAGTAATTTTGAGTCGAGAACTGCCCGCTTTCAATCCCAATAATATCGTCCAGCATAGTTTCCGACCGAGATATGCGGATACTTTAAGGAATTATATCGATACGGAATTGGCTTTTACACAAAAATATCATGAAGTACTTCTGGAAACACACCGTTCCTTCTTTCAAGCTTTGCGACTAGGTAATCTGGATACCGCCTTCACGGTACTGCCTCAGTATGTAGCCGATTTCCATGCTTCCCAAGGTCTAACGTTGGAATCCTTGAAGCGTTTATTGCATGACTTGAATGCGGAATGCCGAATGGTCTTACTTTCAACCGCTATCCCTCCCTATTCAATCCATCAAACGTGGCACAAAGGTTCACACCGCATCCAAGCAGAAATGAATCAAGAGCGTCTTCAGGGGATGGCAGGTTGGCTTCTATCAGAATATGCTCTCTTGTACAAAATATATGGGTACAGCGATTGCTCTTTGATTATCCGTAATGTCATCCAGTATATCCATAACCACATGGACAGCGCTATTTCGCTCAAGGATGTGGCTATCTATTTTGAGCGAAACCGTTCTTCTCTATCTAGGCAATTCAAGCAAGAGACAGGTGTCTCCTTCACTACATTCGTCCAAAAAGTAAAAATTCAGGCTTCACTGCAGGAAGTCCGTCATTCGAATAGCAGCATCCAACAGATCGCCTTGTCGCTCGGATTTGATGATCAAGCCTACTTCACTCGTGTGTTCCGTAAACATATGAATTGCTCCCCTGGACAATACCGCCGGAATCTATCTCAGAACAACGTAACAGGTTCAACCGAAGATGAAAAATAGTTTTTCTGAATGCAAATAGCCAGCACCATTTTTCCCGGTGCTGGCTATTATTTGTGATTATTTCCCGATCAACGCAATGATCTCCTCCAGAACAGCTTCCCCGTCCAGGATCTCATAATTTTCCCTCGAGATCAGCTTGTAAGGTACGGCCTTATAGGTCAGGAAATCTTTCAGGCGCGCGATTTCGTATTTGGATTGCGGGCCGATCATCAGCGCATCGATCGCTTGGCTTTGGATCGCCTGCTCCGCGATGATCGCCGGCGCGGAGTAGACATGGATGTCCAGACCCCTTTCATCCGCCGCGTTCTGCACATTCTTCACCAGCAAGCCGGTCGTGATGCCTGCCGTACAAATCAATAAGGCTGTCTTTTGTTCGGTCATCTGCTTCAACCCCTTATGCTGCTTTCTTTTTCTTGTTGTAGATATCCAGAACGACGGCCAGCAACAAAATCAAACCTTTAATCGCTTGCTGCCAGTCGACACCGACACCGAGAATGGACATCCCGTTATTCAAGACACCCATAACCAAACCGCCGACGATCGTTCCCACGATGGTACCGATCCCGCCTGAAGTGGAAGCTCCGCCGAAGTATACGGCTGCCATCGCATCCAATTCCATGGAAGTACCCGCTTGCGGTGTGGCCGCATTCAGACGCGCCGCCAAGATCAAGCCGGCCAATGCAGCCATCGCACCCATGTTTACGAACACCCAGAAAGTGATTTTTTTCGTTTTGATACCGGACAATTCTGCCGCTTTACGATTTCCGCCGGTTGCGTAGATTTGGCGTCCCGCAACGGTTTTGTTCGTCAAGAACGCATAGGCTGCTACGATGACTCCCAAGATGACCAAAATGACAGGATAGCCTTGGTAAGAAGCGAAGATATAAGTCACACCGATCATTACCACTGCTGTCATGACTGCTTTCAGCGTGAAAGCGTTCATCGATTCCACTTCGAACAGATTATTTTTGCGTTTTTCGCGTGTGCGCCATTGGCCGAAAACGAGCGCTGCGGCAATGAGGACGCCCAGGATCATCGTCAACAGATGGATACTGCCGTCCGTCAAATCAGGCAAATAGCCTGTGGAAATCTTTTGGAATATTGCCGGGAAAGGCGCCAAGGATTGCCCGCCAAGAACGACTTGCGTCAACCCTCGGAACATCAACAATCCCGCCAAAGTTACGATGAAGGCCGGGATACCGAAGTAGGCTACCCAGTATCCTTGCCAAGCGCCGATGATTGCTCCGATCGCGATACAGATCGGCACCGCCAACCAAGGGCTGACGTTCCAGTTCACCATCAAGATTCCGGAGATTGCACCCACGAAAGCCATCACGGAACCCACAGACAGATCGACATGTCCCAATAAAACTACCAATAACATACCAGCGGCCAGCACCAAGATGTGGCTGTTTTGCAATACGATATTCGTGATGTTCAGCGGTCGCCAGAAGATGCCGTCCGTCATCAGTTGAAAGGCAATCAATAGGCCGACCAAAATGATGACCATACTGTATTTGCTGAAAATATCCAGCGCTTTTGCTTTCAGATTAAGTGTTTGCTTTTCTTTTTTTACGCCATTCGTTGTTTCCATCTATAATACACCTTCTTCTTCCCTAGTCATTAGATTCATCAGCGATTCTTGGTTTGCGTCTTTCCGTAAAACCTCACCCGTGAATTTGCCGTCATTCATCGTGTAGATGCGATCGCACATACCCAATATCTCAGGCAACTCGGATGAGATGATGCAGACGCATTTGCCTGCAGCAGCCATCTCCTCGATGATTGTGTAGATTTCATATTTGGCGCCGACGTCGATTCCGCGAGTCGGTTCGTCCAGGAACAGCACATCCGGTTCCGTCATCAGCCATTTGGCCAGAACCACCTTTTGTTGGTTCCCACCGCTTAGACTGCTGACCTTTTGGTAAATCGAGCTCGTCTTTGTCCGCATTTTTTTGCGGTATTCCTCGGCTATCTGGACTTCTTTTTCTTTGTCCAAAACACCCTGCTTGCTGATTTTCCCCAAACTGGCGAGGGTTGTGTTCTCGCGGATATCCATCAGCAAGTTCAACCCCAATGCCTTGCGGTCCTCGGATACATAGGCAAGCCCGTTTTCGATGGCTGCCGGCACATCCTTGACCGATATCTCCTGTCCTTCTTTAAAGACTTTACCGGAAATGTTGCTGCCGTAGGAGCGTCCGAAGACACTCATCGCAAATTCGGTTCGGCCTGCCCCCATCAATCCCGCAATCCCGACGATTTCGCCTTTGCGGATATTGAAGTTGATCTTGTCGTTCATCACGCGGTGCGCATCAATCGGATGATGGACCGTCCAATCCTTCACTTCAAAGTAGACGTCGCCGAGATTCGGATGGCGTTCAGGATAACGGTTCGTTAAGTCCCTTCCGACCATGCCGCGGATGATGCGTTCCTCGTTGATGGCCTCTTTTTCCAGCGTTTCGATCGTTTTGCCGTCGCGCAGAATGGTGATGCGGTCAGCCACATTGACGATTTCATTCAACTTATGGGAAATGATGATGGACGTGATCCCTTGCCTTCTGAATTCCTTGATCAACTCCAACAGATTGGCACTCTCTTCCTCATTCAGTGCGGCTGTCGGTTCATCCAAAATCAACAGGCGTACCGATTTCGAGAAAGCTTTCGCGATTTCGACCAATTGCTGCTGCCCGACCCCAATCTGGGAAACGAGCGTATTCGGATTTACTCTCAACCCGACTGTCTTCAGCAGATTGGCCGTCTTCTTCTCCGTCAGATCCCAATCGATGATGCCGTGCCTTGCCTGTTCGTTGCCCAGGAAAATATTTTCACTTACGGACAGATAGGGGCTGAGCGCCAACTCCTGGTGGATGATGACGATGCCTTCATTTTCGCTGTCCTTCAGATTCTTAAATTTGCAGGGCTCGCCGTTATAGACGATATCCCCCTCATAGCTGCCGTACGGATACAAGCCGCTCAGCACGTTCATCAGCGTGGATTTACCCGCACCATTTTCACCACAGAGCGCATGAATTTCGCCACGCTCGATTTTTAGATTCACATCATTCAACGCCCGGATACCAGAAAATTCTTTGACGATATTCCGCATCTCCAATATATAATCCGCCATAATACCTCTCCTCTATGGAAGAGACCTCCTCAGCATCGCGAAGGAAGTCTCCATTATTCACATTTTTATAAGCCTAAATCTTTTTCAGAATAGTAGTCTGTATCGATCAACTCAGCCTGATAATTTTCTTTATCGACTGAGATCGGATTAGCCAGATAAGTCGGTACGATTTTCACGCCGTTATCATACGTTTCTGTATCGTTTACAGGAACCTCTTCCTCGTTGAAGATCGCTTCGATCATTTCGATTGTGTTTTGAGCCAAGATACGCGTATCTTTGAAGATGGTTTGTGTCTGTTCGCCGGCAATGATCGATTTCACGCCTGCTTGCGTTCCATCCTGACCTGTGATGACCGGCAATGGTTTTTCAGCTGAACCGTAGCCAACACCTTTAAGGGAAGAAATGATCCCCAAGCTGATCGGATCATAAGGAGACAAGACAGCATCCAAAGTTTTATCCGTGTAATTCGCGCTTAACAGGTTATCCATCCGCGCTTGTGCAGTCGATCCGTCCCAACGCAAGGTTGCGATCTGGTTGAACTTCGTTTGTTCGGAAGGGATGACCAATTGGCCGCTTTCGATGTATTGTTGGAACACGGACATCACACCGTTGTAATTGATCAAGGCGTTGTTGTCGTCTGGAGATCCGCCGAACAATTCAATATTGTATGGGCCTTCACCTTCGCTCAAATTCAAGGCATCTTCGATGTAGGAAGCTTGCAGCACTCCGACTCCGAAATTATCGAAAGTTGCATAATAGTCGACGTGTTCGGAATTCATCAACAGGCGGTCGTAGGCGATGACTTCGATGCCTTCGTCTGCTGCTTTTCCAAGCACATCCGTCAAAGCCGATCCGTCGATGGAAGCGATGACCAAGATATCCACGCCTTTAGTGATCATGTTTTCGATCTGCGCCACTTGGTTTTCCACTTTGTCTTCACCGTATTGCAGGTCCGTTTTATAGCCCAATTTCTCCAATTCAGTAACCATGTTGTTGCCATCTGCAATCCATCTCTCGGCTGACTTCGTCGGCATCGCGATCCCGACATAACCGGCGTCCCCTGTAGCTGCGTCACCACTTCCGCAGGCACCTAGCACGACTGCGGATAGTAACGTTGTTGCTGTAAGCAAACTTTTTTTCCAATTGAATTTCATCCCGAATTCCTCCACTGCTGTTTTATTTGATATACGTATTGTACCCTTAACCGATACCGCTTACATTCAATATCTTATTCCGTTTCTTGATATTTTTCCTGACTTGTATCCGTTTCCATAGGGATTTTTTCCGATTTTCTTTGATTTTTTTCGAACGTCCGATAAACTGTGCTAAACTATTCGAATGGCAGCGTTTTATTTACTGCATAATATAGGAAGGAGTTTTCCAGTCATGAAATATTTATTACGGTTGCTCTTGTTCCTCTTCCTGATGGCTGGCTGTACAAATGCTCCGAATACAGAAGAAGATGCGGCGAACATTGTCGTTGGCTTCTCGCAATCCGGGACGGAGAGCAATTGGCGCAAACGCCACACCGAATCGATCCTGGATGAATTAGGCAAGGAAGGCTACGAGGTGCTGTACCGGAATGGCTTCATGAATCAAGACCGCCAAATCCAGGATATGCGCACCTTTATCGCCTATAAAGTGGATTTTATCGTCTTCACACCGATTGTGGAAAATGGTTGGGATGCTGTTCTGTTGGAAGCAAAAGATGCGGGCATACCCGTCATAATTGTCGATCGGCATATCCGTACAAAGGAAGAGGATCTTTATTTGACGCACATCGGTTCCAGCTTCAAGGCTGAAGGAAATCGAGCTGGCCTTTACATCACCAATCATTTCCAAAATAGCTCACAGTCCACCGTGAACATCTTGGAAATGAAAGGGCTTGCGAATACTTCGCCTACCAATTTCCGCAGTGAAGGGTTCATGGAAGTGATAAGCCGCGATTCGCGGATCTCCATCACCGCCTCTTTAGAAGGGGACTTTATCCGTTCCAAGGCGAAGGATGTCTTCCGGAATTACATCAAGGAGAACGGCTGGGAAGACATCGATGTCCTTTACAGCCATAACGATGAGATGACGCTGGGTATACTGGAGATAATGGAAGAAAACGGCATCGTCCCCGGCCAGGACATCATCATTGTCACCATCGACGGGCAAGCGGAAATGATCGAAAACCTACGCGCCGGCAAGGTTAATTCAGTCGTCGAATGCAATCCGAACGCCGGTTGGTATGTCCGCAACACCATCAAGCGTTATTTGAACGGCAATACTATCCCTGATGAAATTTATATGCCCGAAACTGTCTTCTCTGATAAGGGGAACCTCGACAGCATTCCGCCAAGGGACTATTAGGGAGGCAACATGATGGAAAAAATAGCCAGCATCAAAGAGATTTTCCAGCAGACCAATCGGCTGCTCTTCAGCATCACCCTGATTCCCTTACTGGTCATCAGTATTTTTTACACGCGCAATATCCTGATTTACCGCAGCGCACTGGCGAACGTCGAAGAGGCGAATGCGGTTTCGACCATCGTCCAGGAAAATGTGTTGGAGGAATTGTGGGATCTGGTCTTCGGACTCATCGATGTCCCCGCTTACGAGTCCGGCAACGAGCTGGAAAAGGTGCGCCAGGCCATCGAAGAGATCCAGGCCAATACCACTACCGCAAAGGAATCCGCCACACTGGATGTCGCTTTGCGGACTTTGGACACGCTGGACAAATACATTTCCGAAATGGAAAGCAATATCGCCAACGAACGGCCATTCGATGAAAATGAAGCCATCATGGTCCAAGTCGATGCCGTCACGGTCCTGCTTTATGCTATCCTGCAGGACTTTGTGCGCGTCGAGATCGAAATAGCGGGAAAAACCAGCGATGATATGCTTGTATCGCTCTATTACCTGATCCTGTTCGAGCTCGTTATCGTGCTCACGATCGTTTATTACGCCCGCAAGAACGACCGTTTCCTGACGAAACTGATCCAGGAACCTTTGAATGATCTGATTGTGCTTTCCGAAGAACTCTCGCAAGGGCATCTGGATTACCAAGCAAAAGAGCCGGAAGTCGCTGAGTTGCGCGTCGTCACGGAGAGCATGAATGACATGGCGCAGAATTTGCGTGTCCTCATTGAAGAAAACGCCGTGAAGCAATTCGATCTGGCCCAGAGCGAACTGCGCGTCCTGCAGGCGCAGATTACGCCCCACTTCATCTACAACACCTTGGATGCCATCCTGTCTTTGGCCGAACAAGGCAACAGCGAACAGGTGAAGACAATGACCTACGCCCTTTCCGATTTCCTGCGCATCTCCTTAAGCAAAGGCCAGGATTGGATCACGGTCGAGAAAGAAATCCGCCACGTCGAAGATTATCTGACGATCCTGCAGATCCGCTACGGCGCCATGCTGACGTTCGCCATCGACATCCCGGAGGAAATCCTCCAGACGGAAGTTCTGAAGATGATCCTGCAACCGTTGGTGGAAAATGCGGTCTACCACGGAACCAAGCATGTCCGCCGGGCCGGAAATGTGACCGTCGCAGCGACCGACGACGATGACACGATCCAATTCTTCGTGACCGACAACGGCATCGGCATGCAGGAGGAACGGCTCCTCGAAATCCGGAAACGGCTTGCCCAAGCTACCGTTGATGAAACCGGAGAAGGCGGGTATGGCCTCTACAACGTCAGGAAGCGTTTGTTGTTGTATTACGGCAATGTTGCTTCCCTTGATATCGACAGCACCTACAGAAAAGGCACGACCGTCACAGTGACGGTACCGAAGATCACCTAAAAGGAGCGAACAAGCATGTATAAAGTCTTTATTGTCGAGGATGAACACCTGATCCGCGACAGCCTGCGGAACCAACTGCTGTCCCTTGCCGAAACACACCCGCTGATCTTTTCCGGGGAAGCCTCAGACGGAGAAATGGCCTTGGCTTCGATCATGGACGTCAAACCCGACATCCTGCTGACCGATATCCGGATGCCCTTCATGGACGGTCTCAGTCTGGCCAAGGAAGTTCGGAAGATCTTCCCTTGGATCCGCATCATCTTCATCAGCGGCTTCGATGATTTCGAATACGCGCGCACCGCCATCCAAGTGCAGGCGGATGCCTATCTTTTGAAGCCGATCAGAGATACCGAACTGACCCAAACGCTCGAAGCCGTCATCGCGGTGTTGGACAAACAGAAAGAACCCGTCATGGATCGGGATTCCCATGCGGATAATTTCGTCTTCGAGCTGAAAAAAAATCATTTTCTGAACGGCATCTTCCGCGGCGATCTGTCGGTTCCGGAAGTGCTGCAGGAATCCGCCGTCTTGAAGCGCTCGGTGGTCGGGAAAAAGACCTGTGTCGTGTTGGCTACCAATCATTACGACAAAAACTTCGATGATTATTTCCGCTTCAGCAATTATCTGAATTTTCTCTTCGGAGCGGATGAAAGCATCATTTTCTCCAGCATCTCATCCCGCTTCATCAAGTTTTTACTGATGGACAGTGACACGGACAGGCTGTTGGAAAAAAGTTACCAACTGGCTCAGACGCTTGTCCATGAACTGAAGGATGAAGAAGCGGATGACCTGATTGTTTCGATTGGACCAATCGTCGAACGGCTCAGCGAAATCCCGCAAGCTTACCGTTACACGCAGAATATGCTCCAGACCTATGGCGTGCTGCGGACGGAGCGGATCATAAGCTACGAGGATGACATCAAGGACGGTGAAGTTTCCCCGACGAATCCTTTCAAACTCGATTTGGCCCAGAAAATTGCCCAGACCGAGGCGGACGAACTGGAGGAACTGGTGCTGGAGCTTCAAGGAACGCCCGGGGATACCGAGGAACGCAACCGCCTCTTCCGGTTTTTCGTGCTGACCGAGCTGGGCAACCTTGTCCAGAAAAAGAAGCCCGGTTCAGAGCAACCTTTGCTGGAAAAAATGAACGACTTGGATCAATTGGCGGCGGTGGCGGCTGATGCGGCGGAATATACCCAAGTCATCGAAAAATTGTTGGCTTTCCTGATGGCGGCCCACATCCACCCTTCCATGGTAAAATATCAGAGCGTCATCCAAAAAGCTTTGGGATTCATCAAGGAGAATTTTACCGATCCCGACATCTCATTGAATGTCGTGGCCGATACCGTAAACCTAAGTCCGTCGCACTTCAGCACCATCTTCTCGCAATCTTTGGGGCAGACCTTCATCGATTTTCTGACCGAATGCCGCCTGCAGCATGCCAAAGAATTATTGGCCGGGACGGATGACAAGCTG
This sequence comes from Trichococcus patagoniensis, assembly GCF_003051085.1. Taxonomy (GTDB): domain Bacteria; phylum Bacillota; class Bacilli; order Lactobacillales; family Aerococcaceae; genus Trichococcus; species Trichococcus patagoniensis. Next base: position 13,208 of record NZ_QAOM01000004.1, read on the forward strand.
TCTGCCATCGCGATGGATATCGGCTACAACGATCCCAATTATTTCAGCTACCTCTTCAAAAAGAGAGAAGGCCAGACACCGAAAGAATATCGAAGAAATCATACAAGAGCGTGAGAAAAGTCGATTAGCTCCCCGTGCGTTGGAACACCCCACGAAGTGAACCTCTTTTGTTCACTTCGCGGGGTGTGAAACGTTAGTGGGAGCTGACTTTTCGAACGCGTCTAGAGCGTGATGAATCGCGGGAGGGGATGAGCACTAAGAGGCTATTACGAGAACGGCCGCTTTTTGGCCGTGACGTAATAGCAACTTAGGCGGAATTCCCCGCCAAATTGGCTTTGGAGGTGTATCTCTTGTCGCCCTTGGACATTTTGCCCCGCCAAATAGGTTTTGGTGGGGTATCTCTGAGCACAAATTAAATTTCCATATAAAGAGGCTGTATCAAAACCAGAAAATTCTGTTCTGGTTCTGATATAGCCCTTTCTTTGTAACAATATTCCCTAAACCGTCCGCTGTTCCTTGGCGATTTGCGAAGGCGCGGTGCCGTAGTATTTCTTGAACAGTTTGCTGAAGTGGTACGCATCCTGATAGCCGACCGCTTGGGCGACTTCTTTGATGGTCCAGTCTTCCTTCTTCAGCAGTTCCTTCGCATGCTTCAGGCGCACGTGGATCAGGTAATGGATCGGACTCAAGCCGGTCGCTTCCTTGAAGATTTTCGAAAGATGGGCCGGACTGACGAAGAGTTGCTGCGCCAATTGTTCTAGCGTGATTTCTTCAGAATGATGGTTTTCCAGGTAATAGACGGCATGGTTCACCAGATGCTGTTGGCGCACGGCCGTTTGGGAAAGCGCCGGGGGAAGCGTGTTATCGGATCCGTCCTCCAGACTGCGGAGCAACAACCCCAACATTTCCAATATCAGCCCTTTCCCCATCAGCTGGTATTCGCTCCGCTGCTCGTTGAACTCCTTCGTCACCCGCCAGGCCTTCTCCATGAAGGCCTCCGTATAACAGCCCAAGTCCAGCAACGCGCGCTTATTCGGAAAATGATTGCGGGGAAGCCCGTTCAGCGAAAGGTTCGTCAAGCCGATATGCAATTGATGCGAAAACGTGCCCTCTTTTTGGCTTTCCGCATGTTTGACGCCCGGGTTGAAGAGCATGACAGTGCCTTCCCCCAAATCCTGCCGCGTTCCGTCCACCAAATAATCAGCTTCCCCTTCGAGAAGAATGCTGATCTCCAGGAAGTTGTGGCTGTGCGTTTTCGAATAATTTCCGGACTCATTAAATGGGTCGAATGCATAAAGAATTTCGGGATTGAATGTTTGTACGTGTGTATAAGCCATAGCAAAAGTCCTTTCTGTTGAATACCCTTATATTGTACAGGAATCTGAAGAAGAAAAGCCATTCTCATTCCTCTAAAAAACAGTAACCTGTTAACATACACTTTTTTTGAGGAGGACTATCCTATGAATCATTATCAATGGATTTGGCGCTATGCACGGGCATACAAATCCAAAGGCTTACTGGCTTTATTGTTTATTTTCCTGAATGCCCTCCTGATCATCGTCAATCCGCTTCTGGCGGGCGAATTGGTCGACAAAGTCATCGATGGCGGTCAGGATGACTTGTTGGTGCCGATTTTGGCGATCATGATCGGCATTACGCTCTTCCGGACGAGCATCCGCTACAGCTACCAGATGCTGTTCGAGCGAATCGGCCAAAATTCCCTCTTCGTGCTGCGCCAGGACATGTACCGGAAACTGCAGGAGCTGGATTTCGACTTCTTCAACCATACCCGGGTCGGGGACATCATGGCCCGGATGACCGGGGATACCGACGCGATCCGCCATTTTGTCTCCTGGGTCACCTACAATATACTTGAAAGCATCCTCTGGTTCGTGATGGCCGTCGCAGTCATGGGCACGATCCACTTTCCGCTGATGCTGGCGTTGGTGGCGGTCACGCCGGTCATCTTCATCCTGACGCAAAAGATGTCCGGAAAAGCCTTCCCTTTGTTTTTCCAGATCAGGGAAAGTTTCTCGCGGCTGAATTCGATGGTGGAAGAAAACATCGGGGGCAACCGCATCGTCAAAGCTTTCGCAAGGGAAGAGCATGAAATCGAAAAGTTCACGAAGCACAACGAAGACTTCAAACGCCGCAATATGGATTCAGCGATCGTATCCCGTACCTATCTGCCTTGGCTTGATGGTTTCGCCGGGACACTGAACGCGATCGCCTTGGTGCTCGGCGGCCTGTATGTCATCCGCGGAGAGATGTCCATGGGGGATCTGGTCGCGTTCAACGGTTTCCTGTGGATGCTGAATATGCCGATGCGCATGAGCGGCTGGCTCATCAATGATGTGCAGCGCTTCTCCGCGGCCTGCGTCAAAATCCGCGACATGCTTGATACACAAGCACAAATCCCGGTTACGGCTGCCGAGGAACACCTTCGGATCAAAGGGACCGTCACCTTCGATGAAGTTTCCTTCGCCTTCTCCGACGACCCCGAAACGGATATCCTGTCGCACGTTTCCTTTACGATTGCACCCGGACAGACGTTGGGTATTTTGGGCGAAACCGGCTCCGGCAAGACGACGCTAGTCAATCTGGTCGGCAGATTCTACGATCCGACTTCGGGAACCGTCCTGATCGACGGCAAAAATGCCAAGGACTATCCGGTCCGCCAGTTGCGGGCGAACATCGCCATGGTCATGCAGGACGTCTTCCTGTTTTCCGACACAATCGAAGACAACATCGCTTTCGGAAATCCGCAGGTGGACCGCTCCTACATCCAGCAGATGGCCCGGATCGCCGATGCGGATGGCTTTATCACCAGCATGCCGCAAGGATATGCCACTGTCGTCGGCGAACGGGGCGTCGGCCTTTCCGGTGGGCAGAAGCAACGCATTTCTTTGGCACGGGCGTTGGCGAAGGATCCGGCCATCCTGATTCTGGATGACACCACTTCCGCGGTCGACATGGAAACCGAATCGAAAATCCAACAGGAACTGTTCGGTTTGACGGAATCCAAGACCACCTTCATCATTGCCCATCGGATTTCTTCGGTTCGCGATGCGGATCTGATCCTGATGATGGAAAAAGGCCAAGTCGTCGAACAAGGAACCCATGCGGAACTTTTGGCCAAGCGCGGCAAATACTATGACGTTTACTGCAAACAACTCGGATTGACTGGAGGCGAAAACAATGGCACGCAACACCTATGATGTCGATGAAAGCTTAGAGCAAGAATTCAATTGGGGGCACTACCGGCGCTTGGCCGGCTATATCCGCCCCTACAAAAAATCTATTTCGAAGATACTGGCTGTGATCATCCTGGCGAACATCGCCGGCATGGCGGGCCCCTATTTCACAAAAATAGCGATCGATGACCTGATACCCGCAGGAAACATCCCGCAGCTGCTGGGACTCGGCGGAATTTTCCTGCTTTCGCTCGTCCTTATCGGTTGGTGCATGCGCTATCGGATCTACGCCATCACCGAAGTCGGCCAGGATATTCTCAAGGACATGCGCTACGATATTTTTGCGCATCTGCAACGCTTGCCGTTCGCATACTTTGATAACCGGCCCCACGGCAAGATCCTGATCCGCGTAGTCAATTACATCAATACGCTGAGCGACCTGCTGAGCAACGGCCTTATCAATCTGATATCGGATCTTTTTAATGTCTTGATCACACTGGGCTTCATGTTACTAATCGATGTCCGTTTGACTTTGTACAGTATGGCCCTCTTGCCTGTGCTGTTCGGCTTGGTCCTTTTCATCAAGAAGCGCCAGCGGATAGCCTTTCAGATATTAAGCAACAAACAATCCAATCTCAACGCCTATATTCACGAAAGCATTTCGGGCATAAAAATCACCCAATCGTTTGCCCGGGAACAGGTCAATTATGACATCTTCAATGAAGTCAGCGAGGAATACCGTGCATCTTGGATGAAAGCCGTCAAAATCCAATTTCTGATGTGGCCCGGTGTGCTGAATATTTCCGTCCTGACGACCTGCCTGATCTATTTTGTGGGCATCCGCCAAATCGGCGTATCCGTGTCCACCGGAACATTGATCGCCTTCATCGGCTACATCAATAATTTCTGGAATCCCGTCATCAACATCGGCAATTTCTATAATTCCTTGATCACAGCGACAGCCTATCTGGAACGCATTTTCGAAACATTGGACGAGGTGCCTTCCATCCAGGATGCGCCGACTGCCTACGAATTGCCATCGGTCTCCGGAGCAGTGGACTTCGAGGACGTCACCTTCCGCTATGAAGACGGCAAAGATATTCTGCACAAGGTCAACTTCCATATCGAACCTGGCCAAAGTATCGCTTTGGTCGGGCCGACTGGAGCGGGCAAGACTACCATCATCAACTTGTTGACCCGTTTTTACGACATCAACGAAGGCAGCGTCAAAATTGATGGCCACGACGTCCGCGAGGTCACACTGCATTCCTTGCGCAGCCAGATGGGCGTGATGCTGCAGGATACTTTCATTTTTTCCGGCACGATCCTGGAGAACATCCGCTACGGGAAGCTGGACGCTACCGAAGAGGAAGTGATCGCGGCGGCGAAGGTTGTGCGCGCCCACGACTTCATCCAACACCTGAAGGACGGCTATCATACTGTCGTGGAGGAGCGCGGCAGCACCCTTTCGGCCGGCCAACGCCAACTACTTTCCTTTGCGCGGGCCTTGCTTGCCGATCCGAAGATCCTGATCCTGGATGAAGCGACCGCCAGCATCGACACCCGGACAGAGGAACTGCTGCAGGAAGGCCTCCAGAAACTCCTGAAAAATCGGACTTCCTTCATCATCGCCCACAGACTGTCAACGATCAAAAACAGCTCCCGGATTTTCTACGTGGCTGGCGGCAACATCGCCGAAGCAGGCACCCATGAAGAACTGATGGATCAAAAAGGCTTGTATCACCATCTCTACCAATCGCAATACGACCTACTGCAGGCGGGCTGATGATTTTCGGGCTAACGGACTTAATTATCCGTCGTAGTTGTCCGATAACTACAATGTATCGGACAGCCGGCACACAAACTCGCTTCTCGTTGTCCGATAACGCCAATGTATCGGACAACCGGCACACAAACTCGCTTCTCATTGTCCGATAACTACAATGTATCGGACAGCCGGCACACAAACTCGCTTCTCGTTGTCCGATAACGCCAATGTATCGGACAGCCGGCATACAAACTCGATTCCCGTTGTCCGATAACTACAATGTATCGGACAACCAGCATACAAACTCGATTCCCGTTGTCCGATAACGCAGAAGTATCGGACAACCAGCACACAAACTTGATTCCCGTTGTCCGATAACGCCAATGTATCGGACAACCAGCGAGCAGCATTTTGTTTATCGCTATCGATAAATACCCGAAAAAGATGCGTTCCCATCCCTCAGAGCAACTAAACTGCTCCAAGGCTGGAAACGCATCTTTTTGATTTTTTTAACAGTCTTTCTTAAGTCAGTCCGCTTTGCTTGCGATCAGCTCTTTGGCTGCTGCCGCACCTTCCAAAGCTTCCCATTTCCATTCCATCACTTCCGGGATGTCATCGCCGTTCTCGCGGATGAAGTTGTGGTGGAAGTCCACCGTATCCGTCATCCGTTGCGAGAAGGCTGCCGCTGCTTCACCGTAGACGGCGTTGGCTGCATCCTGCGCCAAGTGGAAACGGTCCATCTCCGACAAGACACGCATGTCGAACGGTGTCGTGATGTCCCCGTTTTCACGGTAGCCGTGGATGTGCAGGTTGTGGTTGTGGCGATCGAAGAAGATGTCACGGATCAAGCCTTCAAAACCATGGAAGGCAAAGACGATTGGTTTGTCCGCCGTAAAGTAGGCGTCGAAGGCTTCGTCGCTCAAGCCGCGCGGATCCACGTCCGGATGGCGCAGTTTCAACAGATCCACGATGTTGATGAAACGGATCTTCAATTCCGGGAACTGTTTGTGCAGGATCGTCACAGCCGCAAGTGCCTCCAAGTTCGGTTCCGTCCCCGCAGCTGCAATCACGACATCCGGTTCTTCGTCTCCGCAAGTCGAAGCCCAGTCGATGACTTTCAAGCCATCCTTCACCAATACTTCCGCTTCTTCAGCCGAGTAGAATTGCGGACGCGGGTGTTTCGAAGACACGATCAGATTGATCTGTTCCTCGGAAGCCATCGTTTCCGCCATCACGGCCATCAGAGAGTTCGCATCCGCCGGCAAGTATTCCCGGATGAATTCCGGTTTCTTCTCAGCCAAGTGCGTCAACAGACCCGGATCTTGGTGGGTGTAGCCATTATGGTCCTGTTGGAAAACAGTCGATGTTGCGATCAGGTTCAAGGATGGATAGTGTTTGCGCCATGTTTGTTCTTTGGCTTTGCGCAACCATTTGAAATGTTGGGTGATCATGGAATCGACGACGCGCAGGAAGGCCTCATAACTGGCGAAGAAACCATGACGCCCAGTCAGGACATAGCCTTCCAGGAAGCCTTCCGCTTGGTGTTCGGACAACTGCGAATCGATGACGCGGCCGGATGGAGAAAGCCACTCGTCATAAGCAGGATCGATCGCTTCCATCCAGACGCGGTTCGTCACTTCGAAGACTTTATTCAGGCGGTTCGATTTGGTTTCATCCGGTCCGAAAATACGGAAATTATCCGGATTTTCGACGATCAGGTCGCGGGCAAAGTTGCCGAATTCGATCATATCCTGGGCAATGACTGCGCCTGGAACGGTCGTATCGACGGCATACTGCTTCCAATCCGGGATGTTCAACGGTTTCGGATCGATCCCGCCGTTCGTGATCGGATTCATAGCCATCCGTCGGTCGCCCTTTGGTGCCATTTCTTTCAATTCCGCCACTAATTGGCCGTCAGCCGTGAACAGCTCTTCGGGACGGTAGGACTGCATCCAATCCACTAGCGCATCGATGTGTTCCATGTGGTGTGCATCCACCGGAATCGGCACTTGGTGGGCACGGAAGCCGCCTTCGATCGGTTCCCCGTCCCACGTTTTCGGACCCGTCCAGCCTTTTGGTGTGCGGAAAATGATGACCGGCCAAGCCGGCATCTTCGCTTCGGCAGCGGAGCCTTTGCGGGCTTCTGTTTGGATTGCTTTGATTTTTTCGACAGCCGTATCCATCACTTGTGCCATGATCGGATGGACCGCTTCCGGTTCCGTCCCTTCCACGAACAACGGCTCCCAGCCCATGCCACCAAAGTACTGAGTCAGCTCTTCGTTCGATTTGCGGTCAAGGATTGTCGGGTTGGAGATCTTGCCGCCGTTCAGGTACAGGATCGGCAAAACCGCACCATCGGTAACCGGATTAATGAACACATTTGAGAACCAACCAGCCGCCAATGGACCAGTTTCCGCTTCCCCGTCACCAACTACGGTCGCTGCGATCACTTCCGGATTGTCGAAGATGGCCCCTGTTGCATGGGAAAGGGAATATCCCAATTCGCCGCCTTCATGGATCGACCCTGGTGTTTCCGGTGCCGCATGGGAAGCGACCCCGCCCGGGAAGGAGAATTGTTTGTAGAGTTTCGTCAACCCTTCCAGATCTTCGGTGATCTCCGGATAGATTTCCGTGTAGGAGCCGTCCAGATAGGAGTTCGAAACCATGACTTGGCCGCCATGTCCCGGCCCTTCGACGTAGAACATGTTCAGGTCATATTTGTTGATGACGCGGTTCAAGTGGGCATAGATGAAATTCTGTCCGGAGATCGTTCCCCAGTGGCCGATTGGATGAAGCTTCACATCAGTTTCCTCAATCGGGCGTTGCAGCAATGGGTTATCCTTCAGGTACAGTTGTCCCACGGAGATGAAATTAGCGGCGCGCCAGAAGGCATCCACCTTGTCCAGATACTCTTTTGAATCAAATGCAGTCATTTTCTTGCTCCTTTTTATTTTATATTTTTTAATCCCTGAAAACATTTGCTAGAACTTTCACAAATATCCTCCAAAAAATCGGTTTGACGATTTTCTGTCAAACCGACCGAAAAAATCTATTTGATCAAAGCTACTTCCAACCCGACCAGTTTTGCCCAAGCCAGGATCTGATCTGTGCTCAAACTCAAGGAAACGACCGTATGATGTCCGCCGCCAGCTTCGATCCAAGCGCGGATGCCGTCGTGGAAATTAGGTTTCACTTCCCATAGGACGCGTGCGACTGGAAGGTTCGGAGCTGCCTCAGTCGGTTCAAAAGCAACAACTTCATTCACCAACAATTTGTAGTGCGTTCCGAAGTCAGCCATCGAAACGACAACGCCGTCTCCTGCTTTACCATCGAAGACAAGACGGGCAGGCTCTTCACGATTCCCCATTGATAATGGTGCAATCAAAATTTTCGGTTTGTTGACTGCCAGTCCTGGATCGACTTCCAACATATGCGATTGCAGGATTGCTTCTCTGCCTTCAGCCATTTCATACGTGTAGTCTTCCATGAAGCCGGTATCGATGTTGTGGGACATGATCTTCATCAAACGGTCGATTGCTGCCGTTTTCCAGTCGCCTTCGCCCGCGAATCCGTAGCCTTCTGCCATCAAGCGCTGTACTGCAAGCCCAGGCAGTTGTTGCAAGCCATGCAGATCTTCGAAGTTTGAAGTAAAGGCAGTGTAGCCGCCCGCTTCCAAGAAACGACGGATGCCGATTTCCTGACGTGCCTGCACTTTGACATGCGCTTCCCACTTGCCTTGCTCATAATCGCCGTAGTCGAAATCATACAAATCTTTGTATTCATTGAACAAAGCATCGACTTCTGCATCTTCGACCGCATCGACATAGTCCACTAGATCACGGATACCGTAGTAATCGACTGTCCAGCCGAATTGGATCTGCGCTTCCACTTTGTCGCCTTCCGTCACGGCAACGTTACGCATGTTGTCGCCGAAACGCGCCACTTTGATGGAGAAGCTTTCATTGTAGGCTACCGCAACGTCCATCCATTCCGCGATCTGGGTTTGGACGTTTTCGCGTTCCCAATAGCCGACGACGACTTTGTTGTTCTTTTTCAGGCGCGCATTGATGAAGCCGTACTCGCGGTCGCCATGTGCTGCTTGGTTCAAGTTCATGAAATCCATATCGATCGTTGCCCATGGAATGCTTTCATTGAATTGGGTTGCCAGATGCAATAACGGTTTTTGCAATAATTTCGTACCGCGGATCCACATTTTGGCCGGCGAGAAGGTATGCATCCAAGTGATGACCCCCGCAACTTCATCGCGGTAATTGACTTCTTTCATGATTTTCGTGATCGTATCGGGTGTTACCGCTAATTCCTGCAGCACAAGCGGATAAGGCAACTTGCCGCTGTTGTTCAGGCTTTCCACGATGACCGCCGCATTATTTTTTACTGTTTGCAAAGCTTCCTCGCCGTATAAGTGTTGTGATCCTACTACGAACCAAAATTCTTTTTTCCCTACTTCTAACATATTCCCAGCTCCTCTGTTTTTTCTGATTTTCTATTTTTTCTGCCCGTAATAGGCGTTCTCTCCGTGTTTGCGCAAATAATGTTTGTCCAGGATGCGCTGCGGCAGTTCTTCCGCAAAGTTGTTCAGTTGGCGGGCAAAGAGATTGGTTTTGCAGACCTCATCCAATACGACCGCGTTCATGACTGCCCCTTTCGCATCCTTGCCCCAAGTGAAGGGACCGTGCCCGTGCAGCAGTACGCCGGGAACTTCCATCGGTTTGATGCCGCGCTCGCGGAATGTCTCCACAATGGCATTTCCGGTTTCTTCCTCGTAACCACGATCGATTTCTTCCTGCGTCAAGAAACGGGCGCATGGAACCGTGCCATAGAAAGTATCGGCGTGGGTCGTACCCATGGCCGGCACGTCCAAACCGGCTTGCGCCCAGATTGTAGCCCAAGTCGAATGCGTGTGCACAATGCCGCCGATTTCCGGGAATGCCTTGTACAATACCGCATGCGTCGGCATGTCGGATGACGGGTTCAATTCCCCTTCGATAACGTTGCCGTCAAAATCGCAGACAACCATATCGCTCGCCTTCATGTCGTCATAGCCGACACCGCTGGGCTTGATGACGAACAAGCCTTTTTCGCGGTCGACCGCACTGACGTTTCCCCACGTATATTTGATCAAGCCCCGATCCGGCAATTCCAGATTGGCTTGAAAAACTTCTTCTTTTAATAGTTCCAGCAAGATGTTTCCTTCCCTTCTATCTCAAACTCAAATGCTCGACTGCAGCTTGCTCGATCGCCAGTCCTTTTTGGTAACGATCGATGAATGTGCCGAAACCTGCAACGTCGCGCGCATCAGGAGCGATCGTGACGCCTTCATCGGCACCGAATACTTTTTTGTCCAAGAATGCATCCAAACTCTCTGTCGTTTCTTTGCGATCCATGAAAGCAGCCAACAACGCGATGCCCCATGCGCCGCCTTCTCCAGCTGTCTCCATGACGGTGACCGGTGCGTCCATGACGGCAGCCAACACTTTCTGGCCGACCTCAGGCGTTTTGAAGATGCCGCCATGGCCGACAATTTTGTCGATCGCGACGTTTTCCTGCTTGAGGATGTTCATGCCGATCTTCATGGCGCCGAAAGCGGTGAAGAGATGCACGCGCATGAAGTTGGCCAAGTTGAAGTTGCTTTCCGGTGTGCGGACAAATAACGGTCGGCCTTCCGCCAGATGGGTGATGTTTTCGCCGGAGTAGTAACCGTAGGAGAGCAATCCGCCGCAATCGGCATCCCCTTCAAGCGCTTTGTTGAACAGTGTGGCGAATAATTTATCCGTATCAATTGTGAAACCGGCTGCTTCGCTGAATTCACGGAATAGCTTGACCCAGGCGTTGATGTCGGATGAGCAGTTATTGGTGTGGACCATCGCGACCAGGCTGCCTGCCGGTGTCGTCACAAGATCGATTTCCGGATGCACTTCGTTCAAGTCCTTTTCCAAAACGATCATCGCAAATGCCGATGTGCCGGCGGATACATTCCCGGTGCGCTCCGCTACGCTGTTGGTGGCGACCATCCCGGTTCCGGCGTCCCCTTCCGGTGCACACAACGGGATTCCCGCTTCGAGTGTGCCTGTCGGATCGAGAAGTTTGGCTCCCGCTTCCGTCAGATTACCGGCCGCGTCCCCTGCCAACAATACTTCCGGCAGCAGATCGGCCAATTTCCAAGTCATACCTTTTGCTGCGGCAACTGCGTCAAACTGATTAAGCATGCGTTCGTCATAATTTTTCTTCTCGACGTCGATTGGGAACATCCCGGATGCGTCGCCGATCCCCAAAACTTTCTTGCCTGTCAGTTGCCAATGGATGTAGCCTGCCAAAGTCGTAAAGAAAGCGACTTCATTTGTGTGTTCCTCTTTATTCAAAACCGCTTGATACAAGTGAGCGATGCTCCAGCGTTGCGGGATATTGTAGTTGAACAGTGCGGTCAATTCCTTTTCGGCATCAGCTGTAGTGGCGTTGCGCCAAGTCCGGAACGGCACCAACAACTCATTTTCCTGATTGAATGCCATGTAGCCGTGCATCATCGCGCTGAATCCGATCGATCCGACTGCAGTCAAGGTTACGCCGTATTTTTCTTTGACCTCGCGTGTCAGTTCTGCGTAGCTTGTTTGAAGGCCCTCCCAAATTTGCTCCACTGAATATGTCCAGATGCCATCCACTAATTGGTTCTCCCATTCATAGCTCCCGGATGCGACCGGAGCGAAGCGGGAATCGATCAGCACCGCCTTGATGCGGGTAGATCCAAATTCGATTCCGATGCTTGTCTGCCGCGATTCGATATCAGTGACTATCGCTTGTAACTTCTCAGTCAAAACGTTTCCTCCTTTTTGCGGTGCACCCTTTTGAGGATGCTGTCCGTTCTTCTTGGATTTATTATATGCCATATGTCCGTACATGTAAAGAGATAATCGCAAAATTTGTCCGAACACAAAAAGAAGCCACCCCAGCTCTGGGACAGCCTCTTTCTTCTGTTGTCAGATTCGTTTGACCGAGTCGCGGATAATCAGTTCCGGCTCGAATATTTTGTTTCCTGTCATTTCTTGTTGGACGGCCATCATGATCCATTCGGCAGCGGCCTCGCCCAATTCCTCTTTAGGATGGGAAAGGGTCGTCAGCTTGACGCTCCCCGCTGTGCTCAAGAATGAGTCATCGTTGCCGATCACAGAATAATCTTCCGGGACCCGTTTTCCCATGGCCGCTATAGCTTGGATCAAACCCTGCGCCACTTCATCGTTATAGCAGACGATACCGGTGACTTCCTGATTGCTCGCCAACTTCTCCCGAATCGTTTCGAACACTTGCGCTTTCGTTTCCGTAGTGTACGTGTAAACATTTTTCGGATCGAAATTTGTCCGCATCTCTTCGTGGGCTTTGATGAAGCCTTTCATCCGGTATTTCCCTTGCAGGTCATCGATCTTCGTGATCAGCGCCAAATGCTGATGGCCCTGCTCGAATAGATGTTTCGTGGCAAGATAGCCCGCTTTCGTGTCATTGACGCAGATGAAAGGGACCGACAGTTCTTCGTAATAGGCATTGATCATGACGACCGGGATGCCACGTTCCTTGAAAGATAAATAATAAGCCAAATTCGGATTGTATTGATTGCTTTTTGTCGGTTCAACAATCAGGCCCGAAACATTTTGGCTGAGCATCTGTTCCAGACACTCCCGCTCCTGATCGACGTCGTTGTTCGTGCTGGCCAACAATAGCGAGTAGCCATTCTCCCGTAACTTCTGCTCGATGCCGCGGATGATCGACGGGAAAATATAGTCCGACAGATAGGTCGTGATGACGCCGATTGTTTTGCTGGATGACACCCCGTCACCCCGCCGTTGGTAACTGTCGTCGACGTAGGTCCCGGAACCTTTCTCCTTGCGCAGAAAGCCTTCGTTCACAAGCAAGGCGATCGCTTCCCGCACGGTATGGCGGCTGACCCCATAGTCCTTCTGCAGTTGCAGTTCGGGCGGAATGACTTTGCCTACCACAAATTCGTTCGAAAGTATTTTTGAGCGTATTTCATCGGCAATCACCTGGTATTTTGTTTTCATTAGTTGCGCTCCTCTGTATATGTCCGTACAAATAGTATAGTAAACTGTGCAGGAAAATACAAGTGCGTTATTTTCGGAATTTGTCGGATAACCCCAAAGTATCCGACAACCAACGCGTGGCGGCTTCGGAATTTGTCGGATAACCCCAAAGTATCCGACAACCAACGCGTGGCGGCTTCGGAATTTGTCGGATAAACCCCAAGTATCCGACAACCAGCGCGCGGTGGCTTCGGAATTTGTCGGATAAACCCAAAGTATCCGACAACCGCAACGCGGTGGCTTCGGAACTTGTCGGATAAACCCCAAGTATCCGACAACCAACGCGTGGCGGCTTCGGAATTTGTCGGATAAACCCCAAGTATCCGACAACCAGCGGGCGGTGGCTTCGGAATTTGTCGGATAACCCCGAAGTATCCGACAACCGCAGCGTGGCTTCGGAATTTGTCGGATAAACCCCAAGTATCCGACAACCAGCGCGCGGTGGCTTCGGAATTTGTCGGATAAACCCAAAGTATCCGACAACCAGCGCGTGGCGGCTTCGGAATTTGTCGGATAACCCCAAAGTATCCGACAACCAACGCGCGGTGGCTTCGGAATTTGTCGGATAACCCCAAAGTATCCGACAACCAACGCGTGGCGGCTTCGGAATTTGTCGGATAACTCCGAAGTATCCGACAACCGCAACGCGGTGGCTTCGGAACTTGTCGGATAAACCCAAAGTATCCGACAACCAACGCGTGGCGGCTTCGGAATTTGTCGGATAACCCCAAAGTATCCGACAACCACTACGCGGCGTCTTCAGAATTTGTCGGATAAACCCCAAGTATCCGACAACCGCAGCGCGGACTGCGTTCTACAACAAAAGAGATGGACTGCCCGCTACGAGGCAGTCCATCTCTTTCACAACATAGTTTCGATAGCCGTGTAGCTTTCCCCGATCGATTCGGCGACATCTTTGTTCGTCAACTTTCCTCTGTGCACGTTGAATCCCGTCATGATGGTCGGGTTGGTGGCCGCTGCTTGCCGCGCGCCTTGGTTCGCGATTTCCAATGCGTAAGGCAGCGTGACATTGGTCAAAGCGATTGTCGCCGTGCGCGGAACGGCTCCCGGCATGTTCGGAACCGCATAATGAAGTACGCCATGCCGTTCATAGACCGGATCATCATGTGTGGTCGTGCGGTCTTCGGTTTCAAAGATGCCGCCCTGATCCACTGCGATGTCGACGATCACGGAACCGGGCTGCATGCTTTTGACCATCTCTTCGCTCACCAACGTCGGCGCTTTCCGGCCAGGGATCAGGACCGCGCCGATGACGACGTCGGCATCCTTGACGGCATGGGCAATGTTCCACTCGTTCGAAAGCAGCGTGATGACTGCGTTCCCGTACAAATTCTCGATTTCCGTCAAGATTTCCGGTCGGACATCCAGGATCGTGCAATGGGCGCCGAGCCCCAAAGCGATCTGCAAGGCGTTACGGCCGGCGACACCGCCGCCGATGATGACGACTTTGCCGTTCGCCACACCCGGAACACCGCTCAAGAGAACGCCTTTTCCGCCGTACGGTTTCTCCAGGAATTGCGCACCAATCTGGACGGACAGACGCCCCGCAATGACGCTCATCGGAGTCAGCAGCGGCAAGTCGCCTTTTTTGCCGACCATCGTTTCGTAGCCGATCGCGGTCATGCCCGCTTGCAGCATAACCCTCGTCAACTGCGGCGCGGCCGCCAAATGCAGGTAGGTGAACAGAATCAGGTCCTCACGGAAGTATTTGTATTCCGATTCCAAAGGCTCTTTCACCTTGATGACCATTTCGGCGGCCCAGACTTGGACTGCGTCTTCCAACACTGCCGCCCCTGCTTTTGCGTACTGTCCGTCCTCGAATCCCGAGCCGATGCCGCACCCGCTTTGGACAAGGACTTGATGGCCGTTCTGGACCAGCAACTGCACACCTGCAGGCAGCACACCTACCCGATTTTCGTTGTTTTTGATTTCCTTCGGCACTCCGATGATCATCCCGATCATTCCTTTCCGACGAGCCCGTCCACCGCCAAAATGGCATCGGCGACTTGCTCAGCCGTTATGTTTTTGCTTAGATTTTTCATGGTGTTGCTCTGCGCCACCGCAAGTTTTCCGACTTCAAGCAGCTCCTCCCGTGTGGCTCCGGTCAGATGCACCTGTTCCAATGTCGTCGGCATGCCGATTGCTTCAAGGAAGCGGCTGTATTTCAGAAATTCTTCGTGCGGGCGCTCTTCCAGCACGAGTTGGACCAATAGGCAAAAGCCGACTATTTCCCCGTGCGTCAAGCGATGGATTTCGCCTTTGATGGCCGTGAAGCCATTATGGATGGCATGTGCGGCCGCCAAACCGCCGTTTTCGAATCCCAGTCCCGAAAGCAGCGTATTCGCCTCCACGACCGCCTCGACAGCCGGCGTCACCAATCCTTTTTGGACGTCAGCGAACGCGCTGAGGCCATCCCTGAACAAAGTTTCTTCGCAGGCCTTCGCAATCGCGGTGCCGGCGATCGTCGGCAAACCGCCGGCCAACGCCAATTCACCGGAGGCTTTCGTCGCCAACGCTTCGGCACAGGTCGCCAATGCATCCGCCATCCCGCTTGCGAAGAATCGGATCGGCGCTTGGACGACGATCTGCGTATCAACAAGCACCAGATCGGGGTTCTTCGCATAGAAACGATAATGGTCGAACAGCCCGTCCTGCTTATAGAGCACAGAGATGGCGCTGGTCGGGGCATCCGTGGATACAGTAGTCGGCACAATCACAACCGGCAATTCGCAAGCCGCTGCAATACCTTTCGCAACATCGATGATTTTGCCGCCGCCAAGCCCGATGATGACGTCCGCCGTTGCATCGGCTACATCGTCAGCCAAACGGACCATTTCCTCCAACGAGGCTTCGCCAGTGAAGGCCTCATAATGGTAGGGAAAACCCTCCAGAGCCCGTTCCACCTTTTCATGGAGCAAGCCCCAAACAAAATCGTCCGTGAGCAGGAACGCCTTCTTCCCGTAGACAGCCGCTTCCTTCCCTAATACGTCTATAGCGCCTACGCCTTGAATATACCGGCTGGGCGATCGAAAAACCTGATAAGCCATATGTGTGCCCCTTTTCCATTTGTGATTTATTTATCATACCTATATTTTACCACAGCACTTCTTCTATTTTCCTGCTCCAACAAAAAATCCTCCGGAGCTCTTATGCTTCCGAAGGATTCTGATTTTAAGAGAAGGCTTTTTCCGGTTCTGCTTCGTTGCCTGCTCTCGATGGACTAGTTTTTTCTTCAGTAATTTCTGCCGCCAATGTTTCTTGGATGGCGCCCAATTTACTGCCGATATTTCTGTTTCCGATGAAAGATTCGATCAATGCCGTCACATCCATCCCGGTTGTTTCTTTGAGCCCTTCCTGGGTAGCCGTCAGGACTTGGCTGGCATAGTTGGCTACTTTGGCAGCGCCTTGGCTGCCGTTGCCGCCGTCGATTACCGTAATTTTATCGATATTGGAAATCGGCTCAGCCGCAGCACGCACGATTTCCGGGTATTTCTCGATCAACAGCGTCAAGATGGCTGCTTCTCCGTATTGTTTCAACGCGTTGGCCAAAGCTTCCTTCGCTTTCGCTTCAGCTTCCCCGATCGCAAGGATACTGGCGGATTCCGCCAAACCGTTCAGCTCTTTCTCCTTGGCTCGCGCTTCGGATTCCCAGATTGATTTCTGTTTGTCGGCAGCCGCTTTTGTTTCGATGGCATAGCGCTCTGCATCGGCTTTCTTACGCACTTCTGCATCATATTGTTTTTCTCTCCGGACGATTTCTTTCTCTTCCAGTTCGATTTGTTTCACACGTTCCGTGATTTCAACGTTCATTTCTTTTTCTTTCAACAAAATATCCAGCTGCGCTTTTTCCAAAGCATAGGCGTTATCCGCTTTCGCTTTGGCTACGTCCTGTTCTTGGCGGAATGCTGCCAGCTTCAATTCTTTTTGTTTATTCGATTCCGCGATTTGGGTCTCTCTCAAAATTTCGGCTTGTTGCGATTCTTGTTCCGCTTGGGCACGCTTGATGCGCGTTTCCTTATCGGCTTCTGCTTGAGCGATATGCGCATCCCGTTTGACTTGGGCGATCCGCGGTTGTCCAAGAGCGTCCAGATAGCCATTTTCGTCTGTAACTTCCTTCACAGTGAAAGAAACGATGATCAAGCCCATCTTGGCCAAATCCACACTGGCGACCGCTTGCACTTCTTGTGAAAACTTGTCACGGTTCTTATAGATTTCTTCGACAGTCATGGAACCCAGAATGGAACGCAGATGGCCTTCCAAAACCTCCCGGGCTTCGTTCTCCAGATCCTCTGTAGGCTTGCTTAAGTATTGTTCGGCCGCTGTGGCGATTTCTTCCACTGTGGAACCGACCTTAATGATGACCGTCCCATCCGCAGAAACAGGGACACCTTCCTCCGTATAGACCGCCGGCGTACTGACTTCGAGCTTGCTGGACAAGAGCGATAATTCCTTGGCCGTCTGAAATACCGGGATGACGAACGTACCGCCGCCGCGGACAACTTTCATCGTGTTGCCTGTTGCTTTGTCGATATGCGTATTTTTGCTGCCAAGAAAACTCCCGCTGACGATCAGCGCTTTATCCGGCGAAGCCGTCTTGTATCGCCCGATGAAAATAATCAAAGCAACCACCAGTAAAACCACTAAAATACCAATACCCATAAACTGATCCAAAAAATTCGTCATTTATTTCCCACCTTTATATTTTTTTTGATTCCAAGTGCTGCGTTCATCCTTCAGAGTCTGTATTGCATTTTCGTATGGGATAACATATGCGATATTATCCCGGATTTCAATGATCAACACCGTTTCCCCGCTGGCGATGTTCAGCAGATTTTCCGTGTCCGGATTGGCGTAGATGCGCGCCATTCGGTTCATTTTACCGAATCCGGTCGATACGATGATTTCCCCGATCGCGGTCCGTCCGATCGGAACCGTCACCGTTGCTTCCTTGCCTTCCAAATCTTTTGAACTCGTGATGGTGCTGTTTTCCGCGCGTTTCAATAAGGGAAGTACAAAGAAAATTTTGAAGGCGATGATGAGTGCGGAAACAGCCAGAAAAATGCCCACAAACACTCCGACCAGGTCTTCATCCGGCTTTTGCAGCGCATTGACGAGCAGGCTCGTTGTCAAAATACCCAGGAAAAAGTCAGTGATGTCGTAGAATCCCACGGACAAAATATCGTTGATCGGGAATGTCAGGACAGTGCCGGCCACACCAATGATGAACAGCAATTCCAACGGCTCAATCGTTTGAAAAAGTGTAAGCATATTTCATCATCCTCCTTTCAATCAATTTTTTGTAAGAAAAATGAGCCGCATACATGTTCATTATCGAACAAACGCATCCTGAAGTAAAGCCAGAACCCTTTTCGGGAGGCTGAACGGCGGGTGGATGACGACCACAAATGCATCAAAAACCAGCGACTCACTCATCTCGAGCCAGGCGCTGGTTTCTTGCTGTAGACTATTCTTCCGATTTTTTGAGGTGTTGCAACGGTACCCTTGCGACTGCCACTGCTCCGAAAACAAGCGCTCCATACAATAAGGTCGATTGACTGATGGATTCTTCGGCAAGAGGCGCAACCGGGATTGCTGCAGGTGCTTCCTCGTACAGTGCTTTGATTTCATCCGCCGGTAGGACGATGCCGTCTTGGATATACAGTTCATCGATCAGCCCTTTGAACGGTTGATCCCAGTAGTTGACGCCCAGACTGAACGCTGCTGCCGAGCCTTCAAAGATGTTCGGGAATGCCTCTCCTGTAAACTTTTCCTCGCCGTTGACATAGACGGAGATTTGGCCGGCATCTACCGTAAAGGCCAGATGGGTCCACGCACCCGCAGTAATGGTGGAACCGATTGGCGCGTCATACCATTGCTGTCCGGACCAGAGCATCGTCTGATTTGCCGGTCCAACAGGTGTCAAGCTGATCCAGCTTTGCTCCGTTGCCGCACCGAAGAAGGCGGTCGTGAACTGTTTCAGTTCGGTTGGTTTGATCCAAAAAGCCACCGTATAGGCATTCTGGGTGATCAACCCTTTTCCAAGCGACAGTCCGGATTTGCCGTCGAACGAAGCGGCCTGCCCTTTGACACCCTCCACGAACGATACAGCCCCACCCGTATTGTTGATTCGGTCTCCGGTAACTTGCGCCTCGGTCTGATCCCCTGCCGCATTTGTGTAGGTCCCATCGAAGGAATAATAAGCTGAAAGTTTGCCGGCTTCCTTCGGTTCGACTTGGATCGCGAAGCTGAGCTGCTCCGATTGCAGCTCATTTTGGATGAGTGCGGTCAACGTCACGAGCGCTGCCGGTTGACCGGCTTCAGGACGAGTGACGATGCCTGTTTCCGAAATGACCGCAGGATCGGAGGAAGTCCATTGGATGGTGCTGCCGCCCGCAGCTGTTGTCGGTAATACGATGTCCTTCATGACGGAATCGGGCATGGACTCCGTAAGCTCCGCTTTGATTTTCTCCATCTGTTCCGAGTCCGTTGCCGTGCTCGTTTGGCTTCCCCAAATGACCTGTCCATTCTCGGACATGCCGCTGAAGGTCATGACCCACGCTTCTGTCGTCGGATCCCATTGGCTGATGAACACCCCGTCATAGGTGCCGTCTGCTAGTTTCAGCTCGGCCCGATAGCCATCATAAAGCCGCCAAGTCCCTTCCTGCGCACCCGCAACCGTGCCGTTATCCTGCAACTGCACAAATGTGGATTCCGTCAATTGGCCTGTGATCTCATGGCCGTGGTTGATGAACTTATACGTACCGGCGACTTCCGCTTGCGTCACTCCCGTTATCGTTTCGCCTACATAGCGGTAAGGCGTCGGAACCGGCCAAGCGTTGCTGTTCTTGAACGTTTGATGGACACGCACTTCATGCGTCTCGCCTTTGTTCGGGAAACGAGTATGGAACACGAGAAATTCCTTATCGGCTTTTGCATCGATGTAATAGGAGTTGTGCCCCGCCGACAGATAACCGACACCGTCGCCGGTTCCGTCCTCACCCAATTCCCGGCTAAACAGGAAGTTCCCGATCAGCTTGTTGCCGATCGCATCGTGATCGTTGACCCCAGGGAAATTGCCTACGCCTTTGTCGAAGGACTCCGGATAAACAGCTTCATTGCCGGCCGCATCCACATAAGGTCCCGTGATCGACTTCGAGCGGAACTGGCGCATTTGGTAACCGCCATCCGACGCTAGTCCGCCGTACGTCAAGTAAAGATAATAATAGCCTGCTTCTTTGTCGTAGACGGCATAAGTCCCTTCCGACGAACGCCCATACCCGGCAGCGATTTTGGTTCCAAAATACCGATCGATCATCCTGCCGTCCTTAGTCACTCCGTCTTGGCCCGGATAAAGCGGAATGCCCGTTTTTTTATCCAGCTCAAGAATGAACGTCCCACCTGACCACGAACCGTATGTCATCCACAGTTTCCCTTGCTTATCATAAAGGATATTCGCATCAATGGCGTTCGTGTATTCTGCATTATTGTAGGCACCGTTTTCCGTGAACCACTCTGGATTGGGCTCTTCCAGCACACCCTCTTCGATCAGTTCGTCGATATTCGTGCTCTCCCATTGCTTATTGACGTCACTGTTCGCATCATACGCCTCTTCTTCCTGGAATCCGGAATAGATGATCGTATCGACATACGCGTACGGTCCTTCGATATTCTTGGACACAGCGAGACCGATCGCCGAACGGATATAGGTAGAGGAAACACTGTAGTACAACATGTAGGCGCCTTTGCTGCCGTCTGTGTTTCTGTATTGCTTGTTCCAGATGACATCCGGTGCCCATACTGCGTAGCCACCCGTGCTGTCGGCATCGTCTTCCCCTGCCCAAGCGAAAGATTCAGAAAGGTTTTCGCTCAGGTCCCCATAAATCGTGTTGTCCACACTAGCATAGCCGTTGGTGAAATTCTGCCAATTGATCAGATCAGTCGATTTTGCCGCCGCGATATGTGAACCGAACACATAGTACATCCCGGATTTCTGATCTTGGATAATGGACGGATCATGGACCGATGCATTCGAGAAAGTCAGGGCTTCGTCCGTTTCCGATGCGTGCACCTGTGACTGGGGCTGGACCGCAGCAGCCATGCTGATGGCCAACCCGCAAAGCAACAATTTGGATATTCTTGATCTGGTAATGATAAGAAACGCCTCCTTTATGTTTGTAACCGCTTTTATTCGTTTCCACACAAATAGTTGTACTTACAAATCAAGATAACATAGTTTATTTGTTCGTACAACTATTATGTCGGTTGAAGGTTACTTTTTATTTTAGGAGTGTGTCGGGGTACTTTTCTTTTGATTTGGCTGAAATAATCCGCCAACGGTCATTTGGCCGTTTATTTTGCGTTATATTCGCTGAGATAAGCGGCCAACTGGTTTTTGGCGGGGTATCCCACTCACCTTTCGACACTAAAAACCCGCCAAAACGGGTTTGGCGGGTTTTCAGGATTCTTGCAGCCTTATAATCATCCGGCTAATGATTCAATCAGAGCCTATTTTGCCGTTATGACTTTCAGATATTGATCTCCCCAGTCGCAGATTGATTCGACAACCGGCGCCAATTCTTTGCCGATGTCAGTCAGATGGTACTCTACTTTTGGCGGAACCACGGGATAGACCGTCCTGGCAATGATCAGGTCGCGCTCCAACTCCCGCAACTGCCGGATCAGCATCCGTTGGTTGATGTCAGGGAGGATTTTGTTGAACTCGCTCAGCCGCAGCGTGCCGTTGTGCAGCAAGGACCAGATGATCGCAATTTTCCATCTCCCACCCACAACAGATAAGGCTAAATCTTTTGTATTGTAAAATTCTTTCTCTTGGTATTGGATCATCGGATAGCCTCTTTTCATAAAATTATCCATAGTGACAATTATGTCAGTATTAACACATCCGTCATTATATAGTATTCTGAAATAGAAAGAAATACCATTTTCAAGAAAGAAGGAAATATAATTATGAAAAGTAGAGCAGCTGTCGCTTTTGGACCAGGCAAACCGTTGGAGATCGTGGAGATAGATGTGGCCGAGCCGAAATCCAAAGAAGTATTGGTGAAAATACTTTACACTTCCGTCTGTCATACGGATGCCTTCACTTTGTCGGGCGAAGATCCGGAAGGCGTATTCCCTGCCGTCCTTGGCCATGAAGGTGCCGGTGTGGTCGTTTCCGTAGGTGATGAAGTCACTTCAGTCAAGCCAGGGGACCATGTCATTCCTCTTTACACGCCCGAATGTGGGGAATGCGAATTCTGTCTGTCCGGAAAGACCAATCTGTGTTCAGCCGTACGCGAAACCCAGGGTAAAGGCTTGATGCCGGATGGAACGACCCGTTTCTCCTACAACGGCGAACCAATCTATCACTATATGGGGACAAGCACTTTCAGCGAGTACACGGTCGTCAACGAAATCAACTTGGTCAAAATCGATAAGAAAGCGCCGCTGGATAAAGTCGCTTTGTTCGGCTGCGGGGTGACGACCGGCCTTGGCGCTGTAGAAAACACGGCCAAAGTTGAAGAAGGCGCAGTGACTGCAGTATTCGGGCTGGGTGCAATCGGTTTGGCCGTGATCCAAGGCTTGAAAAAAGCCAAAGCCAAACGCATCATCGCTATCGATATGAATCCCGACAAATGGGAACTGGCCAAAAAAATGGGTGCCACTGATTTCGTCAATCCAAGCGAACATGAGCGTCCGATCCAGGAAGTGTTGATCGAAATGACAAACGGCGGCGTGGATTACAGTTTTGAATGCATCGGCAACGTTGAAGTCATGAAAGCCGCTTTGGAAGCTTGCCACAAAGGCTGGGGCGAAAGCATCATCATCGGTGTCGCCGGTGCCGGCAAAGAAATCCACACACGCCCGTTCCAATTGGTGACTGGACGCGTTTGGAGAGGATCCGCGTTCGGCGGTGTCAAAGGCCGCACGGAATTGCCGGGAATGGTGGACGATTTCATGAACGGTGAAATCGATCTGGACAGCTTCATCACCCATCATCTGAATTTCACCGACATCAACGAAGCCTTCGACCTGTTGCACAAAGGCGAATCGATCCGCACAATCTTGACCTATGGAGAATAGAACGATGACAGCGCAGTTGATCGAAACGCATAAAGTATTCGAGGGAGAACAAAGAAAATACCGGCACTATTCTGAAACGCTGGATTGCGATATGGTTTTCAGCCTGTTCTTGCCGAAACAAACGGACAACAAGTCGATACCTTTGATCTGGTGGCTTTCCGGATTGACATGCACTGACGACAACTTCAGCCAAAAAGGCGCCTTCCAAAAATATGCGAGCCAGCACCAACTGGCCATTGTCATGCCGGATACTTCCCCGCGCGGAACGGATGTGGCAGATGACGGAAACTGGGATCTCGGTCAAGGCGCCGGTTTCTATCTGAATGCGACCCAGGAACCGTGGGCAAAAAATTATCGGATGTATGATTACCTGACTACAGAACTGCCTCAACTTGTCTACAGTCTGATCCCGAATTTTTCGGGATCAGAAAGCATCATGGGGCATTCGATGGGCGGACACGGCGCCTTGGTCATCGGCTTGAGGAATCCGGAACGCTACCGCTCCATTTCCGCTTTCGCCCCAATCCTGAACCCGACGAACGTTCCTTGGGGGCAAAAAGCTTTCACTGCCTACTTGGGTCCGGATAAAAAAGCTTGGGCGGATTGGGATGCGACGAACTTGATCGCGAAAACTGCTGTTGTCCCGCCCATCCATATCTCGCAGGGAAAAGCCGATGCTTTTTACGAAGTCCAGCTGAACGAAGAAGCCTTCCTGCAAGCCGCTGATGGCAAGAAAGTGACCTACGAAAAATTGGACGGCTACGATCACAGTTACTTTACGATCGCATCATTTATTGAAGAGCATCTGCAATTCCATAAAGACTGTTTGAGGTAGAAAAAAGCTATGGCCGGAAAGTATCCGGTAACCTAGGCTATATATTAAAAAAACGGATTCCTGAGCGGAATCCGTTTTTTTGGTATCAAATCCGTTTACAGTTAGCGAATTCCCCTGCTGGATTCGGTAACCGCAACATTACCGGTATTCCCGGAAGCCTCAGCAGTTCCACTAAGCGCAGCGTTCTGTTCGACAATCGCCATGATGACATCGATGGATTTCGCCATCGTCTCCAATGTGACGAATTCGTATTTCCCGTGGCCGTTTTCGGTGCCGGAGAACAGGTTCGGGGTCGGCAGACCTTTGTGCGAGATGATGCAGCCGTCCGTTCCGCCGCGCATCGGTTTGAAGACCGGTATGATGCCGCAGGATTCATAAGCCTGGACCGCCAGATCGACGACGACCGGATGCTGCTCAATGATATCGCGCATATTGTAGTACTGGTCGAAAAGCGTCAGCGCGATCCGCGGCTCGGCAAACCGGGCATTGAAGGCTTCCACCTGGTCGGAGAAGAACCGCTTGCGGGCTGCGAAGTTTTCCCGGTCATGGTCGCGGATATAATAGGTCTGCTTGACTTCGTCGACGTTGCCGCTCTGGCAAGTCAGGAAGTAGTAGCCTTCATAGCCGCTGGTGTGCTCAGGTGTTTCCTTTTGAGGCAAATCCGTTGCAAATTGACTGGCAACCAACAAAGCGTTGACCATCGTATCCTTGGCGGAACCAGGATGAACGCTCGTGCCGCGGATGGTGAGTTCCGCCTGGGCTGCATTGAAATTGTCGTAAGTCAGATTTCCGATTGGTCCGCCGTCGATCGTGTAGGCGAAGTCGGCCGCGAAATGATCCACATCGAACAATTTCGCTCCGCGCGCCCCCAGTTCCTCGTCGGGCCCGAAAGCGAGACGGATCTTCCCGTGTTTCCGTTCCGGATGCGCAAGAAACTGCTCGCAGGCTGTCACGATAGCAGCAATGCCGGCCTTGTCATCTGCCCCCAGCAAGGTCGTTCCATCGGTCGTGATGACCGTTTCCCCAATATAGTTGCTTAAGCGCGGGAATTCCTTCGGCGAGAGGACAATCTGTTCAGTCTCGTTCAGGACGATATCACCGCCATCATAAGCAGGATGGACTTGAGGACGGATGTTGACCGCGTTGAAATCGGCCGTATCCAAATGCGCGATGAAGCCGATGACCGGCACAGGCTCTTCGATGTTACTCGGCAAGGTTGCCGTCAGAAAGCCGTTCATCTCGTTATATTCTACCTCTTCCAGGCCGATTGCAATCAGTTCTTTCGCCAATTCCAAGGCGAATGTCACTTGGTTATGCGTCGACGGCACCGTGTAGCTGCTGTCGTCCGACCGCGTGTCGACCTTTGCGTATGCGATGAATCTTTCCAATAAATTTTCGTACATATTCCTCATCCGCCTTTCTCTCATCTTTATAAAAGGAAATATCCGACTAACGGACACCCCTGACAGGAGACCGTTAAGCGGATATTTATTTTCATGCTTGTTCTCGGTATCTTATCGGTTTATTCTTCCACGTAAGCTGTGCGGAAGTACATCGCAGATCCAACCGGTTGGATCTGCACATCCTTCAAGGACGGATCGATCAGGTTGGCATTGGCGCCTTGGTAGATCGGCGCGTTCACGGCGTTCTCGGCGATTAACGTCTCTTCGGCCGCCAACAACGCTTCCCAACGGTTTTCCGGATCATTGGCATACGTGCTTCTGGTGTCATCCAGCAACGCATCGTAACCTTCATCCGCGAAGCGGGAACTGTTCAGGCCGCTTGTGGATTCATACATCTCCAAAAAGGCGATCGGATCGGCATAGCTAGGCGTGTATGTTCCATAGGCGATGTCATAATCCCCGTTCGTGGTTGACTCCATCCGGCTCTTCAGCGGCACATTGCGGATCGTGATCGTCAAACCGGGCAAATTCTTTTGCCATTGCGATTGCAGGAATTCGGCAGTTGTCTTGGATGTTTCGGTATCGGAAGTCAGCAATTCGATCGACAGCGTTTCGATTCCGAGCTCCTCCTTCGCGGTTTCCCACTCGGCCTGCGCTGTTTCCAGATCGTAGACGGCCAAATCACCGCTTTCGTCGCGGAAATCATCTTCCGTTTCCGGATTGAAGGCGTAATTGGAAGGCACAAAACCGTTCGATGGTACGGAACCGTCATTCAAAACGGTGTTCACATAGGCTTCCTTGTCGAAAGAATAAGACAAAGCTTTCCGCAAATGGACGTTGGCTGTGCTTGTGCGGCCTTGGTTGAACCAGACATAGCCGGACAAAGCTTTCGGCTCCGTCACCAAAGCTTCGGACCCTTTGTACTCTTCGATATAAGGATTGCTGATCTGCGTCAACTGGACTGATCCGGATTCGAACAGATTGATGTTCGTGGCGATTTCCTTGCTGACTTCCCAATTGATCTGATCCAATTGGACGTTTTCCGCGTCCCAATAAGCTTCATTCGGAACCATCGTCCAGTTCAGGTCCGTGCCTTCCCAGCCCTCCACGATGAAAGGTCCGTTGTAGACGGCATTTTCACTGTTCGTTCCGTAGGCGCTGCCCAATTCGCTCGCCACTTGGTGGTTCTGCGGCAAGTAGGAAGACGTCCCCAACAGATCCTTGAAATAAGCGGTCGGGTTACCCAAAGTGAACTTCACGGTCTTCTCGTCGATTGCTTCGACACCCAGTTCCGCCTTGTCCAATTCCCCACTGTTGATCGCTTCGGCATTCTTCAAGGGATACAGTTTATTGACGTTCGGAGAAGCCGTCGCCGGATCCACGATTTTTTGATAGGTATAGACGAAATCTTCCGCGGTCACCGGATCACCGTTCGACCAATTCGCATCTTCTCTTATCTTGAAAGTATATTCCAGTCCGTCCTCGCTGACGACAGGCTCCTCGGCGGCGATACCCAATTCAAACGCACCATCGTCGCCGACGCGGTAAAGACCTTCATTTGCGTTCTCAAGCACCACCAAGCTGGCGTTGTCCGCGGAGACTGCGTTGTCCAAGGAAGCCAAATCTCCGGTGTTCGTGACCGTGATGACTTGCTCCGCGGCGGTGGTAGTGGATGAAGCAGCCGCTCCTTCGCTGCTTTCTGTATTAGCGGCATCCCCTGTTGAACAGCCCGTCAACACCAAACTGATCGCTAGCGCTGATGTAATGACCCATTTCTCTTTTAACATACTGTTCCTCCTGACGATTTTCAAACTTTTTATTCCTATATTGGAATTCATTTCTTTGATATGTATGTACAAGTAGCTTACCATTCAGTCTGGCTTAGGGATAATCCCGATTTCCGAACAGCTGTGATAGGCAGAACCGATATATCCCGCAAAGCAAAAAAAGCCCGTCCCCCGTTGTGAACGGCGGGATGAGCGATGCAGGGGGATTTTCCCGAGCTTACGCCCGGGCCAGGATCCGCTGCAGGAACCCTCTGGTGCGGGCTTCTTTTGGATTGCCGAAAATATCTTCCGGGGTGCCCTCTTCCACAATCACGCCTTGATCCATGAAGATGACCCGGTTGGCCACCTCTTTGGCGAAGGTCATCTCATGCGTGACGACGACCATGGTGGTGCCTTCCTCGGCCAGTTTGCGGATAACCTGCAGCACTTCGCCGACCAGTTCCGGATCCAATGCCGATGTCGGTTCATCGAACAGGATGACGTCCGGATTCACCGCCAGCGCGCGGGCGATGCCGACACGTTGCTGCTGGCCACCCGACAATTGCGAAGGGTAATAGGCTAAACGGTCGCTCAAGCCGACCTTTTCCAATGCACGGATGGCGGTTTCGATGGCTTCCTTTTTCGGAACTTTGCGTCCGATGATCAAGCCTTCGGTGACATTGTCCAACACCGTCTTATTGTCGAACAGACCATAATTTTGGAAAACGAAGGCCGATTTTTTCCGAACCGCGTTGATGTCCTTCTTGCTCGCTTTCGTAAAATCGGTCTGGATCTCGTCGAAATGCAGCGAGCCTTCATCGGCGCGCTCCAAAAAGTTGATGCAGCGCAACAAAGTCGTCTTTCCCGATCCGCTCGGGCCCAGGATTACGACAATGTCGCCTTTTTCGACTGCGATATCCACTCCTTTCAGAACTTCCAATTCACCGAATTTCTTATGAATATTCTTCAATTCCAGCATGATATCGCTCCTTTCTTGCATCTTCAAAATACTCCGGTTGCTTATCGTTTTCTGATTTTGCCGTAATTTTACGTCCCCGCTTGTAGACGGACAGGCGTTGCTCCAGCAGTTGGAAGAATACCTGAACGAGTGAGCAGAGGACGATGTACACAATGAAAATCACAAGATAGGACTCAAGATAATTGTAGCCGAATGCCGCTTCCGTCTTGGCGATGGCCGTGATATCCTGGACCGACATCAGGAAGGCCAGCGAGGTCGATTTCAGCAGATTGACGGTGCTGTTGCACAAGTTCGGCGTTGCCGCCACCAATGCTTGCGGAATCACGATGCGACTGTAGGCCTGGACCGGCAGCAGACCGATCGAAAGGGCCGCCTCAAGCTGGCGTTTGTCGACTGTTTCAAGGGCCGAGCGGAAAACTTCCGACAGGATCGCGATCGTATTCAAAGTAAAGACGATGTAGGCGTAATAGATCGGATTGATGCCGAAGATGTCGTAATCGAGCCCCCAGCTTTTCACGAGAACATTCAGCAGACTCGGTAAGAGGCTGTACATCACCAGAATCTGGACGATCAAGGGCGTCCCTCTGATGAAGGACACGTAAATTTGGGAAACCCGGGCCAGCACCTTGATGTTCTGCTGTCTCGCCACCGCAATCAGGAAAGCGAACGGCAGCGCGATGAGCAAGGGGATAAAGGCCAAGCGCAGCGTTGTCGGGATGCCCTTCAACACAAGGATCAAAATTTCCTGCACATAGGCTAAATCAATGGTCATGCGTCTTGCTCCTTTCTCTTATGCCGCGCGCAACGGTTGTTTTCCTGCCGATAATTTGTCTTCCGCCAACTTGAACGCCTTCTCGATCGCCAACGTCAACAGCCAATAGATGCCCGCCAGCGCGATGTAGGTCTCGATCGAATAACCGCCGAAATTCCGCGCGATGATCAGCTGGCCTTTGCCCATGATGTCGACGATGCCGATCGTATAGGCCAAAGCCCCCTCCTTCATCAGCAGGATGAACGAATTGCCGAGATTCGGCAACGCACTCACGAGTGCTTGGGGCAAAACGATCCTTCTGAATGCTTGTACTTCGGTCAGTCCGATGCTGAGGGCGGCCTCGCGTTGCACTTTAGCGACTGCCAAGTAAGCCGAACGCATGATTTCCGAGCAAGGCGCCGAAAACAGCAGAGACAGAGCGATGATGACAAAGTAGAGGCGGTTCCAGCTGTTGATGTTGATGTCGAAAACGCCCAACAGCATCTCCGGCAAGCCGTAAAAGACCAAGAACATCATGACGATCGAAGGCGTGCAGCGGATGATCCAGATATAGCTATGGACGATTGCCCGCAACCATTTCGGACCGCTGAGCCTTGCCCAGGTAGCCAAGAATCCCAAGATCCCTCCGATCACGATCGTTCCGATCAAAAATTGCAGCGTAACGCCAAGGCCGGATAAAATGTCCGGCACAGCCTTCCAAATATAAGTGATGTCGAATGGACGATTCATTTTTAGGCTCCCTCCCTTTGTCTGTCAGTCTGTCCCGTTCTGCTCTCCGGCAACGCCGGGGGACCCGATTTCCCGGATATCTGTCTGGTATTCGGGAAATTTGCTTGTGATCGTGGTCGATTCCTCGAATGTTTAGCTAGCATTCGGGAATATCGTCTTGAGTCGAGACCAATTTCTCGGATGCGCCACTCCTATTCGGGAATTTGCCGGGTCTGATGCCGGATCCGCTTCTAAGTCTGATGCTTTCCCCGGCACACCATCCCCGTCGGCACTCTTATTGTTATTCTTTCACGTATTGGAATGTATTTTCGCCAAGGAACTCGATCATCAAATCATCGATTGTGCCGTCCGCTTCCAATTGCAGGAAGGCTTCATCATATGCGTCGGCCAGTTCTTGCTGTTCTTTGTTGAACAACGGCCATGTCGGCAACGCTTCGTAGACGAAGTAGGAGAAGTCATCCTTGTATTGGCTGTACGGCGCGCCTTCCGCCAACACATTCACCTCATAAGCGGTCTTGACAGCGAAGTAGCCGTCATAGCGGCCTTCCAACAACCATGTATAGGCATCCGCAATTTCGAATACATCTGCCGCAGTCAGTTCGATCGGTGTGTCCGGATGCTCCGCGTTGAAAGCTTGAATCACGTTATATTGCGCATTGTTCGGCGATATTGGAACTAGGCTCTTGCCGGCTGCCGCAAATGATTCCAAATCGGTTATTTCAGCCGCATCTTCCGAACGGATCAGCACTCCGATACTGCTTGCTCCGATGTAATTTTCAGGGAATATAAACTTCTGGGCGCGTTCTTCTGTGTACCAAGCGCCTTTCGTTCCGACATCGTACTTGCCGGATTCGATCCCGATCAGCAGATCCTCATCGGAAGTCGGAACGTACTCGAATTCATACTGCGGCAACAACTCGTCGATGGCTTTCAATACGCTGACTTCATAGCCGGTCGACTCGCCCTTTTCATCCACATAATTCATCGGCGCCGAACTTTGCGTGTGCGCTACCGTTACGGTGGTCACTTCCGTCTTTTCTGCCGCTGCATCGCTCGTTGCCTCGCTTGTCGTTTCCGCACCTGTCTGCCCGCAAGCAGCCAACAATGTAATCCCCAATAAACCAACCGTTGTGAATAATCTTTTTCTTTTCATATAATGTACTCCTCCTGTATGTTTCCGATTCGTTTAATGGTTCACTGTTTTTATGATTGTCGCCTGCACTTTTTGGGCAGCCGCATGGATGCGTTTATAAAAATCCGGGTTAGCTTCCAATGAAATCGCGCATCCCGGCGCAAATACGATTCCCGTATCGCCGGTTTCGGCGAGGACATCCGCCAAACGATCGACCAATAAGTCCTCGACTTCCTGCGCATGCTCCGAGAACGTCAGATCGGTTTTCGGTGAAATACCGCCGACCAATAACTTATCCGTCAATGCACGCAGCTTGCGGAAACTCAATCGGGTCGGATCCTCCGCGTGATCGCTGCCGTCTTCCCAGTTTATTGCCTGGACATCGTAATCGATAAAACGTTCCACAGCCAGATCGACATGCCCATGTGCATGCAGGATGTTGAACCAAGTGCGGTCGTTGATGTAAGCCAAAAGGTCATCCGTGTAAGGTTTGGCGAAAGCTGCATAATCGGCTTCAGATATGTCGCCGCGCTGGCTGTATTGCTCGGCGATGAAAAAACCGTCCACGCCCGCAGCGATCAATTCATCCACGAACACTTTATTTGATGCATGCAGCACATCGAGCGCTGCCTTCAGTTCTTCGCGGTGATGCTCCAGAAAAGCTGCGATTGGGCTTTCTTCCGGTCCGTCGACGATGTGCGCAATCGAATCATTCCCGGGCGCAAACTGCTTCAACCAAGACAACGGCGAGAACACGGTGCCGACGACAACTTTTTCGCCGTTGTAGTGTTCCACGATCTTCTTGGCAAAAGCGGCTTCGCGACGGATCACCGGATTGTCCGCCTGCAGCGGCTGCAAACGTGTCAGGTCAGCTGCGGTCCGGATCGGATAATCCAGGATTTTGCCTGCCCATTCCTTCGCATCCGTCGAAAAGGTGATCGGCGTTCCGTAAGCTTCCGCAAAGAATTGCCCTTGCGACATCAGCTTGATCAGATCCCAATCGTTCTCGTCCGTGAAGGCGATCGTCGCTGCGGCAAACGCTTCGACGTCCCGATCAACCAACGGCATATGGCGCCAACCGGAGATGGCCGGTCTGTCCAATGGTTGCTTAGCGATGGCTGCTTCTATTCTTTTTCTTCCATTAAATGTTTCTGTCATATTGTGCGTCCTCCTGTTCGATTGGTGTCCATGTCTGCGTTGCTTGCGATCGGTAAGCGGCGGCAAGAATGCGCAATGCGGTTATCCCCTGTTCTGCTGTGACGAAGGGAACTGTATCCTGTTCGATGCTTTCGACAAACTTGTCGACGATCGGTGTCAATGGCTCTGTATATAAGCCGTCCTGCGATGGATCATCCAAGTAAGTCTTTTCCCCGTTCTTCCGGTAGAGTGCCACCGGATGCCCATCCGCATACGTTGCGGCTGTGGCATTTTCGCCGTAGATGACGGTCTGCCGATCGTTCGAGTAATCGAACCAGTGGGTCAGCAGTGTTCCCTGGATGCCCGAGCGATGCTGGAGTTGCAGTACCGCATAATCTTCATAAGGAACCGGGCGTCCGTCCTCCAACTGCTTGCTTTGCGTCGCAGTCTGAGCCAGCACTGCGGTGACGGGATCTTCACTGAACAAGTAGTTCAGCAAATCGATGCGGTGGATGCCCACTTGCGCCAAAGCCCCGTTCGTATGTCCGATGCGGTCGTAGAAATCAGGGAATGCCGTACCCCAACCGTCATTTTCCTGACCTGGGTTGGCCAATGTCGTCCGGTAAGCATGGACCTTTCCGAGTGTCCCCTCCCTCAGCAATTTTTTCAGCAGCTGATGTGCGGGATACAACCGTTGATTATGGATGATCATCAGTTTTTTGCCGCTTTTTTCGGCTGCCTGCTGCATTCGTTCTGCCTCGGCCACCGAATCCGCCATCGGCTTTTCACACAGCACATGCTTACCTGCTTCTAGCGCGGCGACGGTGATGGGGCTGTGCGATTGTTCGTTCGTAGCGACGATGACGGCATCAACCGTTCCGTCTTCCCAGATTTCCTCAAGTGTCCGATAGACTTTTCCGCCGTACTTCTTTTGGAACGATTCCGATTTGGCAATCGTACGGTTATAGAATCCGATCAGATCGACTTTTTCGTTTTTGTGGCTTAGAGGGGCGTGCCTCTGTTTCGAAACATCCCCGCAACCGATGATGACGATCCCGACCATAGGACCCCCTCCTTTCTTTGCCCTCCATATCTCTGGAGGTCGCTGTTTGAGTTATGTGCTTGATTCTAACATGGTGATTGTTTTAAAAATAATACCGATTTGCTATCAGGATTGACCGGCTTTGGCGAACACCGCCGTCGCCGTGTCGGGTTCGCTTCAATTGTGCAGCGACGTCGTTTGTCTTCTGTTTTTGCCGGAAATGCCTGCAGCTGTTTGCCTTACCAATTCCAACCGATCCAGTTCGATTGCCGGATCGACGGTGCAGTCGGCTCCGATGATGACCCCCGTATCGCCTGTCGTTTGGATGATGTCGGCCGTGAATTGGGCGATATCCGCCTTGTCTCCCGAGTCCAGCAACGTACCCGAGTTGTTGTCGAAGCCGCCGATCACCGCTTTATTTCCGAAGAATTCCTTGCCTTCCTTCAGACTGACTTTTTCCGTGTGGACCGCCCAATTGTAGGCTTTCGCTTCGTAATCCTGATAGAACGACAGATCGTTCTGATAATGTTGGTAGCCGCAGATATGTAGGATGTTGTAGTCGCTGGCCGCATTCGCCGCCGCCAACACATCCAATTCGCTCGGCGCAATATAGGATTGATAAGCTTCTTTCGTGGCCGCGCTGCTTTGGACATTCTGCACGCTCAGGTAGATGCCGTCCGCACCCGCTTCTTCGATCACTTTCCGGCTCAGCAAGGCGATATCCTTGGCGATTTCATTCGCAGCATAAGCGAGTGCTTCCGGCGCCTCTTCAAAGAAACGGGGGAATTTTTCCGGTTCCTTGTCCCACGCCTCGAACGCGATCCGGATATAGTTCGCTGGCGAAAAGATGTTGTAGAAAGTAGCGACTTCGCCGTTGAAGGATTCTTTGATCCGTTTCACGGTCTTGACCTGCTCCGTGATCCACGGATGATCCGGTCCCACAGCCTTGACGTTGTAGAGGTCATCCGCCTGCTCGATTTTTTTCTCCAATAGACTCGGATGTCCGAAAAAGCCGTCGCTCATGATCTTCACGAAATCAGGGTTGAAGGCGTCGTAGAATTCCTTGTGCCCATCCATCACTCTATCCAAAACCGATCTGTCCTCCAAACCACGGAATTGAGCATCGTCGAAAACAAAGTGAAACCAAAAGCCGACCGGCACACGCTCCGTTTCCTTGTTGTCGAAAGTGTCAAAAATCAATTGTTTTCTGTTGTTGTCTGTCATATATTTTCCTCCTCGAATGTAAGAAAAGCTGAGCGGGTTCGCTTAGAACTGAAGCTAGCCAAGTGTAAAATAAAAAGCCGCCTTCCCTGGATTGATTCCAGAAAGGACGACTGTCAGATCGCGTTACCACCTTTTTTCGCGGAAAGCTTGCGCTTGCCGCCTCAACCGGTACGGAGCCTTTTGCTGCGCTCGATACCGTTGCCTGTCTAACGGGGGCGTCCGGATGCGCCTGCAGGAAGATCCCTGTCAACGCATCAACTCCGAGGCCATTTTTCCTGTGCTGCCGTCCGCTCTTTTCCACCGACCAAGAGCTCTCTGAAGGACAATCCCGCAAGTACTTTCCTCTTCTTTGCTTTTTTCTGTATGGCTTTCTTTGATAAACAAAGTCTACCATCGCAGCCACGGCCTGAAAAGCACACGTTTCCGAACAGGATTGACAGGCAGAAGCGAACAGTGGATTGATCGGGTTTGGTCGTTTATGCATGCGTATGGACAAAACATGGATAAAAGCCATGTATTCATCTTTTCTGGTGATCCGGAGGCGAAAAAGATGAATACCGGAAAAGTATTCATCTTTTCGAGCCGCTCCCGGTCGAAAACCATGGATAAATACCGTTAATCCGTCTTCTCGAGTTCAAGGAGACCTTTGATCTCCGCAAACTTATCCGCGTACTGCCTTGCCACTTCGGTCACCTTAGCGAAATCACCGGTCGCAGCGGGTGCCAGTAGGTTGCCGCCGACGCCAACCGCGATGACGCCGGCATCGAACCATTCTTGCATGTTCGCAAGGCTGACGCCTCCTGTAGGCATCAGGTTCAGGTGCGGCATCGGCGCTTTGAAGGCGGAAATGATACTCGGACCGTAGGCATTGCCCGGGAACAGTTTGATGATATCCGCGCCGCTCTTCAGCGCTTCTTTCATTTCCGTGATCGTCATGCAGCCCGGCAGATACGGAATCTGGTAAAGATTGCAGATTTCAGCCGTCTCCTTGTCGAAATTCGGGCTGACGATGAACTCGGCACCGGCCAGTATCGCCAGACGTGCGGTGATGGCGTCCAATACCGTCCCTGCTCCGACCACGACTTCTGGCTGATCCTTGTAGACTGTCGCCAGCTCGCGGATCACTTCATCCGCGTTCGGGACCGTGAATGTCAGTTCGATGCCCTTCAGCCCTCCCGCGACGATCGCGTGGCTGGCCTTCAGAGCCTCTTCTTTTGTGGCGCCGCGGACGACTGCCACGACCCCCGTTTTTTCCAAACGATTCAAAATAGATACGCGTTTCATTTGTTTCCCACTTTCTATTTTTCTTTTACAATTCAAAAACTTGCACTAATTCCTTCAATACCGGCGACTTTCCTGAGAATGCAGGTTGTGTTGCGAAAACTATCGAAGTTGACAATTCAGGAATAGAAAATATACTTAGAACAAGTAAATCACCGGTTTTATCAGGAAAGGATTTGTAACGTGAAAAAAAAAGAATTTATTATCCAAGATTTATTAAGTAAAATCTATCAGAAACAATTTCCGAATGGAAAATTACCTGATCAACGGGCGTTGGCAGAAGCCTATCATGTCTCCCGTTACACTATCCAAGAAGCCATTAAAAATTTGAATGAAATAGGCATAATAAAAGTTGTGCAAGGCTCGGGCATGTATGTTTATGAGAACTTACAAAATAATCCGTTAATTTTCAACTCCTTGACTAGAACTCCTTATGAAAGGATTTCTTCAAAAATGATTTCCATTACTAAAGAAAAATCTACTCCTGAAGAAGAGCAAATCTTTCAGTTGGGAAATTCCGAAGAAATTTGGACATTTCAGCGTGTACGTGTTGTTGATTATAAAATTGAACAAATTGAAGTTTCAAAAATGCCCGTTTCGCTGTTTTCAAATCTGAATCAAGTTCATATTGAACATTCCATCCAAGAGTATGTTCAAAGTCTTGGTTATAATATTTCTCACTATATTACTAGTTATAGTCCAACTGCTGTAACCAAAACTCAGGCAGAACTACTCTTGTGCAAAAAGGGAACACCCGCCATGAAAATTACAAATCGGTGTCTGTTGGATGATGGGCGAGTGTACGAATATAGCGAACTTACAGCAATAGATTACACTTGTACCTATATCACCCCTTTTGACAAAGACACACATAAATCTAGGCAAAGTTAGCCTAATTGGCTTTGCCTACGGTGTTACTAGCGTCCCGTCAGGTACCCGACTTTGAGTCCACTCATGCGGGCGGTATTCGATAGGGAATTCTTCAGCCATCTCTTCTATGAAATCTATTCCAATTCCAGGACGTTCAATTGGATAGAAAAAACCTTTCTCGGGTTCAGGAATATTTTTGAATATTCTTTTTGTATTTTGTGGGATGTCAATATTCTCTTGAATTGCAGCATTATGCAAATGGATATTTAAATGAGTGTTTACTGCTAATCCGACTGGTGAGATATCTGATGGTGTATGCCAAGCCACTCGAACACCAAACGCATCACAAAAATGAGCGAGCTTCAGCGCAGGAGTTATACCGCCGATTTGGGAGACATGGGCTCTCATATAATCTAACCGACGCTTGATAATCAATTCTTTCCATTCCATTGGATTGTTGAACAATTCCCCTGTAGCGATTGGTGTAGAAGTTTGATTGCGTACTTGATCCAGCCATTCATTTTGGTTTGGGGGAAGAATATCTTCCAGAAAATATAAATTATATTTTTCTGATTTTTTGGCAAATTGAACTGCTTGATTCGGGGAAAGCCTTTCGTGGACATCATGCAACATTTGAAATGAATTACCGTATTTGTTTTGAACTGCTTCAAACATTTCCAAAGTGGTATCCATATATTCATTTTGATCGAAATAAGATCCTTCTAATGGATTCTCAGGTGTTGCTACAGTTTCAGCATTGCCTCCATAAAATCCTAGTTGACAACGAATATATTTGTATCCTTCCTCTAAAAACTTATCAATCTCATCATAGAGAGTATCTAAATCCTTAGCTACTGCATGAGTATAAGCAGGAATAGCTGTCCGTGCTCTCCCACCCAACAACTGATACAGCGGCATACCAGCTAATTTTGACTTGATATCCCATAAAGCCATATCGATACCTGATATAGCGTTATTAGTAATAGGACCATTTCTCCAATATGAATTTACTGTCATCATCTGCCATAAATCTTCAATGTGGTTGGCATCTCGACCAATCAAAAGTGGTTTTAGATATTCATCAATTACACATTTCACCGCTAATGGCCTAAATTGGAACGTTGCGCACCCTAAACCGGAAATGCCTTTATTTGTTTCAATTTTAACGATAACTAGATTATGTCTATCTGGCTTTATTGCAAAACTCTTTATATCTGTAATTATGGTTGGCATCATTTATCATCATCCCTTAAATTAGTGTCCCTTACGTTGCTATTGAATCATGTCCGTATATACGCTGTCAATTTGGAATAAAAAACAATGCTTATAGAGGAAAGAACCAGTCCAATTTCAGACTACCGGACGAAACAACACTTATACATCAACGTTTTTTTGTCATTTGCATGTAATTAGGACTGGTTTTACAATCGTAGATATTATGCTATGATTCATCTTGCAAGCGGACACATAGCTACGCAAAAATAAACGAGTGAAGGATGAGTATGATGAAACATGAAGATGTTGCAAAGCAGATTATTGACAATATTGGCGGCATAGAGAACGTAAACAATGCTTGGCATTGTATGACCCGGTTACGGTTTAACCTTAAAGACATTCAAAAGGTTAACTACGATAATCTCAATAATATTCCGGAAGTTATAGGTACGAAATATCAGAGTGATCAATTACAGATTGTTATTGGCACAAATGTCGAAGATTACTACGCACCACTATCAAAGCAATTAGGCCTTGACCTTGCTAGTAATGAGCTTAAACAAGAAGTTAAGAATAAAGGTTTAGTGTCAGTATTTATGGATACTGTGTCAGGAGTTTTCGGACCTATCGTACCAGCTATCGCAGGCGCTGGAATGATCAAGGGTCTAATAGCCGGTCTGGTTGCATCAAATGTGATCTCTAACACCACTCCGACTTATCAAGTAATCAATATGTTAGCAAGTGGTGTTTTTACTTTTATGCCTTTCTTTGTTGCTGCATCCGCTGCAAAAATATTTAAAACAAACCAGTATTTGGCAATTGCTATTGCAGCTACCTTACAATTTCCAACAATGACAGAAGCAGTTGTAGCAGGAGAAATTTCACAATTCTTATTGTTTGGAATTTTACCAGTACCTGTTTTCAACTATGCCGGAACCGTAATCCCGATAATTTTTGCGGTATTAGCGCTTAGCTACATTTATCGATGGGTTGACAAACATTTACCTGAAGTATTAAGGACAGTTTTTACACCTACAATTTCTTTATTTCTTTCCGGTATAGTCACTTTAGTAGTCATTGGCCCGATCGGTATTCATTTAGGAAATCTATTGGCCGATGGAGTAAGCTGGTTATTTACCATATCGCCAGTACTAGCGGGTGTAGTGGTCGGAGTAATTCGTCCAATTGCCATCCTAACTGGACTACATCATGCGATGACACCAATCGCCTTACAAAATTTTGCAACCCAAGGGTATGACATGTTGATGCCTATGATGTTGATGGCAAATATGGCCATCACAGGCGCAACTGCAGCAATGTATACCAAAGTAAAAACAAAAGAAGAAAAATCAATTATTGTCTCCGCTGCTGTCTCTGGCTTACTTGGGATTACGGAACCTGCATTATTTGGGGTTTTAACAAAATACAAAAAAGCATTTATTGCTGCTTCTATCGGAAGTTCAGTTGCTTCTGCTTTCATTAGTTTCTTTGGAGTTCGAATTTACGGATATATTCTCTCAAGTATTTTTAGTTTGCCAGCCTACATCGGAGAATACTTCATCTTTGCAGTTTTAGGCATTGGGATTGCTTTAGTACTTTCCTTCATCATTGTTTATTTGACGGTACCCAATCAATCAAGTACCTCGCTAGCTAATGAAGTAGAATTACTATCAGTAACTGACGGTGTCTATGTTCCATTAGAAGATGTATCAGATGATGTATTTTCCAGTAAGCTAGTTGGAGATGGCTATGCTATGAAATCAAATTCCGGAGATATCTATGCACCAGTTAGTGGAACTATCAATACAGTATTTCCTACGAAACATGCCATTGGTATTACTACTGATAACGGCTTAGAAATATTGATTCACATGGGTATCGATACAGTAAGTTTAAATGGGAAGGGATTTGATGTATTCGTTAAAAAAGGAGAATCTGTTACACCACAAACAAAAATTGCTCACATGGATCTACAAATTCTTGCGAATGAAAAGAAAGATTCATCCATCATAGTAGTCATTACAAATATGGATAAAGTTTCTAAATTTTCAGGCGAATACAAAATGGAAGGCTCTCATAAGAACGGGTCTCCACTAGAAAAAGCGATTTTGGTTTAGTTCTTTCAAGGTATAAATTAAATACTTCAACAAAAAAAGGAACGGAAACCAGGATCTTCCCCTGTTTTCCGTTCCTTTTCAGATGTTAAACGTTCACGCCGACCTTGGCTTTTTGATCAACCAAATTTTTGGCCTGTGCGACGATGGTTTCCACTGTCAAACCGTATTGTTCCTTTAAGTAATCCGCCTTGCCCACTTGACCGAAAGCTTCGCGGACGCCGACGCGATATTGCAAAGTCGGCTTCAATTCAGCCAATGTTTCGGCTACTGCGCTGCCAATGCCTAGGAGAATCATTAATCGATTGTCGTACATGTACACCCTCCTTACGAAACTTAGTATAACTTGCAACCCTTTTCATTTGAAGCTTATCTCGGCCCAACCGTTTTCCTGAAATTGAAAATCGACTGGGCCGAATCCTGGAAATGCCGTCCCATCAAGGAAAATATCCGCTTCAAAGCGCGGTGCAACCACCAGTGTTTGTCTATTAATACTGGACAACCCAGAATAATAGTATTATTATAATCAATTTTGAAGCTACTGCACCAGAAATCGGGTGATTTTCATTACTGTATAGATGCTGTCGCAGGAAGGCCCCCTGCGACATACGTCGTACGGAAGCACATAGGGTTGCTCAGCTTAGCTATGTACGGATAGAAACATGGATAAAAGCCATGTATTCATCTTTTCTGGCGGTCCGGAGGCGAAAAAGATGGATAACGGCCATTTATCCATCTTCACACGCAAAAAAATCCGGCCCCCGCATCCATCATCACGCACCAAAAAAGCCCTCCGGCAAAATGCCGGAAGGACGGTATCATCATCAATTCAGTTTCCCTTGCTCATTCAACTTGCCCAGGAAATATGGCATCTGGACGCGCCACCATTCCCAGTCGTGGTGGACATTCTCGCCCCAGAAATCGATCCAGGCGGGGATGTTCTTGAAGTGTAGCGCTTCTTCGATTTTTTGCGTATCGCGGATGCTGACTTCTTCCCAGTTGCCTTGGCCGGTCGCGACGATGATGTTGCCGGAACGGTATTTGTCCAGGAACCAGCCGTCGTTGAGATTCCACAGATAGTCGATCGGCGAATTTTCGTAGGCGTTGCGGTCATGATAATCGCCGAAGAAATAACGGACATCATAGAGACCGCTCAGCGCGATGACGCTGTCGAACACATCCGGATGGCGCAGGTAAAAATTCAGGCTGTGATAACCGCCCATGCTGCAGCCGGTCGCAATCATCGATCCTTGATACCCCGTCTGATACTTGATGTGCGGCACCAGTTCGTCCACGATGTAGCGGTCATAGCGCTCGTGCATGTTGGCGCGGTCGTACGGGCTTTTCCACTCACAGAGCCAGGATTCGTTGTCCACGCTGTCTGGCGTATAAAACTGTACCAAGCCTTGGTCGATGAACCACTGGCAGGCTTCGATCATGCCGAAGTCTGCGTATTCGTTATGGCTGCCGCCGGATGAAGGGAAGACGATGATCGGTTTCCCGGCATGTCCATAGCGGTTGAAACGCATTTCGCGGTTCAGGTGGCCGCTCCATTGTGATGAATATTCTACGTGCATCTCTTTTCCCCCAGTCTATTCGGTTACGGAAATCATCTGGATGATTTCCATCAATTCTTGATATTCTGCCGCACGGATGACATAGCCGAAATCGCCCATGATGGCCGCAAAAATTCCGGGCATCTCTTCAAACAGGACAACATTGCCGCCGTAACGGGCCATCACTTCTTCATGCGTGAAGCGGTAAGGATGGACGCCCTTCCGGCTGACATAACAGCAATAATAAGGCGTGTTCATCTGCGCTGTGAAATGGCCGGTCGCAACCAGATTTCCGTAAGCTGCATAGAGATCGACGTCATTTGCCCAGTTCCACATATCCATCGTATGCCCGCCAGGCGGACGCAGGTTGGCTTCCAGGGCAACGAGGCTACCGTCAGGCAGACGGAAAAACTCAAAGTGGAAGAAACGCTCGCGGACATTGAAAGCCTGCACGAGCTTGGTGCCGATTTCGCGCAGATCATCCGGCATATTGCGGTCCACATAGTAGAACATATCCGCATTCTTTTCCACAAT
Organism: Trichococcus patagoniensis; assembly: GCF_003051085.1. GTDB lineage: Bacteria > Bacillota > Bacilli > Lactobacillales > Aerococcaceae > Trichococcus > Trichococcus patagoniensis. The sequence continues at coordinate 54,968 of NZ_QAOM01000004.1, forward strand.
TTCCAGCACGGCTTTTTCGTAAACCAGCGTGGCATCAAAAAGGATATTCCCCGCGGCATCGGTCAGACCATCGTAAGTGACGATCTTTCCGTCGATGAATTCCTCCAGAATGTAGGACTCGTAAGGATTCTTCACATGGAAGAAGTGCCCGAGCTCCTCTTCGGAACGGATTTTGTGCGTATCCGCCGCACCGACGCCGGAGTCCGGCTTGATGCAGACCGGAAAGCCGTATTCGTGGCACAATCCGAGGGCGTCATGATAATCGCCGATGACACGCCCGCGCGCTACGCGGATTCCGACATCGCTGAATTTTTCTTTCATGGCGGACTTCAATTTAGCGAAGGCCATGTCCTCATTTTTGAAGCCGAAGACGTTGAAATCAGTGCGCAGACGCGCATCCTGTGCCAACCAGTATTCGTTGTGTGATTCGATCCGGTCCATTTTGCCGTGCTTGTAAGTCAAATAGGCCACAGCGCGCAGCATTTCGTCATAATTTTCCATGTCATTGACGCGGTAATACTCAGTCAGGCTCCCGCGCAAGTCAGCATCCAGCAACTCATAGGGCTCGCTGGCGATACCGAAAACATTCACGCCCGCACGGTTCAGACCGACCGCGAAATTCTTGAAATTACTGGGAAAATGGGGGGAGATAAATACATAGTTCATGAAGCTACCTTCTTTCATCTAAAGATTAGATTATAATGAGAATGTACCATTATAGCGGCAGATTTACAAGTGATTTTCTGTTGAAAAGGAAAAATATTGATACAATCCGGCAACTGTTCCGATCATCTGAAGCTTTGCGATTTTCAGTATCAAAAAAACCGATTCTCACGCTGTTTGCGTCACAAGAATCGGTTTTTTTGTATTCATATTCGAATCGCGGCGCCGGACAAAAAAGATGGATAACGGCCAGTTATCCATCTCCTCGAGCAGCAGCAAGCTACTCAATTTTTCAGTTGCTTATTTTTTGACCAACTCAAGCGGAGAAGGAATGTACTTATCTACTTCCTTACCGGCAAAGAAATCATAGGCAGCCTGTAAAGCCAGTTTACCCATTTCTTCAGGTTGCTGCGCGACTGTTGCACTCATTTTTCCTTCTTCAACAGCATTCATGCCATCTTCCGTTCCGTCAAATCCGACCACTTGGATTTTCCCGGTCAAACCGGCAGCTTCGATTGCTTCGATTGCACCCAATGCCATTTCATCATTTTGAGCAAATACGGCTTGGATATCCGCATGTGCTTGCAGCATGTTTTCCATAACCGTCAACCCTTCAGCGCGGTCAAAATTGGCTGTCTGGCTGTCCAACAGATTCAACGATTCTTCAGCTATCTTCGTGAAGCCTTCCCCTCTTTCACGGGTTGCAGAAGCGCCGGGAACGCCTTCCAATTGGACTGTGTTGGCTCCTTCTCCGGATAATTCGATAATGTATTCCGCAGCCAACTCTCCTCCGGCTGCATTATCTGATGCAACCAAGGTAACCACTTCTCCGCCATCGCTGGAACGATCGATTGTGATGACAGGGATACCTGCGCTGTTTGCAGCCTCCACAGCTGGAGCAATCGCCGCCGAATCGACCGGATTGATCAGTAACACATCGACTCCCTGTTGGATAAGGTCATCCACATCATTCGTCTGTTTTGCCGTATCATCCTGGGCATCGACAGTGATGATTTTCGTGCCATTTTCTTCCGCTAATCCTGTGATGCCGGCTTCCAGTGAAACAAAGAACGGATTATTCAAAGTTGAAATAGAGGCACCCACGACCAATTCAGAAGCTTCCTTCTCCTCGACAGCAACACTTTCCGCGTTGTCGCCTTCCAATGTAGCGCCCCCGCATCCAGCCAATAATAACATCGAAGCAGCAGTCAATCCCAATAGTTTTTTCATTTTTTATTCCTCCTATTTTTTGTTCTTACGATCCAATAAAACAGCGATGATGATGACAACACCTTTAACGACTTGCTGATAGAAACTCGATACACCCAGCAGGTTCAAACCATTGTTCAGCGTTCCGATGATCAGTGCCCCGATCAATGTCCCAACTAATCTTCCGCGTCCTCCGGATAGACTCGTGCCGCCAAGAACAACGGATGCGATTGCGTCCATTTCGTAGGCATTACCGGCAGTCGGTTGAGCAGAGTTCAATCGTGAAGTGATGATGATACCAGCGACTGCAGCCATCAGTCCGGAAATGGAATAGATGGCGATTTTGATGCGGTCGCTCTTGATGCCGGCAATGAAAGCAGCCTTCTCATTCCCACCAAGCGCAAAAGTCTTTCTGCCGAAAGTCATTTTATGCAGAAGCACATACAGCACTCCGAAGAAGAGCAGCATCACAACCACCGGGAAAGGAATGCCGAAAAGGTAACCTCGGCCCATATATTTGAAGATGAAGCTGTCTCCGATACCGGTGATCGGATTACCATCCGTGTACACTAAAGTAAGTCCGCGATAGATTGTCATCGTTGCCAGCGTCGCGATGAAGGGTGCCATTTTCCCTTTTGTGATCATTACACCATTGCAGGCTCCCAAAAATGCGCCAAGCAACAAACCGATTCCCATCGCAATGACAGGGTTCAGACCGGAAGCGATCATGCCCGCCATCAAGGCGCTGCTGAGGGCAAGCGTCGAACCTACAGAAAGGTCAATCCCGCCCGTAATGATGACGAAGGTCATACCGAAAGCGATAAGTGCATTTGTGGAAACTTGTCTCAAAAGGTTCAGGAGATTGGCAGGAGCCAAAAAGTTCGGGTTCATGATTGTGACAAATATGATCAAGACAACTAATGCGAGCAGAGGGCCCAATTTATTCAGTTTTTTTGTTGCTGGGCCTTTTTCTTTGTTACTTTTTAAGGCTTGTATTCCTAGATTCATTTACATTACCCCCGTTGCTAATTTCATGATTTTCTCTTCTGTCGCCTCTCCACGCTGCAGCTCACCGGATATTTTGCCTTCATGAACAACTACAATGCGATCACTGACACCCAGCACCTCAGGCAAATCACTTGAAACCATAATGATGGCAACGCCTCTGTCCGCCAGTTCGTTCATCAATTGATAGATTTCACGTTTGGCACCTACATCCACACCGCGCGTCGGTTCGTCCAAAATCAGGACTTTGGAGCCAATGCCGATCCATTTGGCCAAAACGACTTTCTGCTGGTTCCCTCCGGATAATCCTGAAACAATATCCTCGCACCCTTCGGCTTTGACTTGCAAGCGTTCCATCAACAACTCAACAAAATCCTTCTCAGCTTGCGTGTCGATAAGTCCATTCTTGCGGAAACCGTCTATTGAAGGAAGACTGATATTTTCACTGATGGAATAGTCAAGAATCAAACCTTCTTCTTTCCGATTCTCCGTCAAGAAGCCGATGCCCTGCCGAATGGCATCATTCGGATCGGAAATGGTGATTTTCTTGTCTTCAAGAAAAATTTCACCCCCGTCAAGCGGATCAATCCCAAAGATGCTCCGCATAATTTCAGTCCGACCTGCTCCCATGAGCCCCGAAAAACCAACAATTTCTCCTGCTTTGACTTGGAAGGATACATCCTGAAATTTCCGTTCGGATGAAAGTTGCTTTGCTTCGAAAACGACAGCTCCGATTGTGGAGGTCTTCGCCGGATAGTAATCCGCGAGGTCCCTACCGACCATTTTACGCACCACTTCATCGTTGGTAGTGTCCGCTGTCCGCTTCGTATCGACGGATACACCGTCACGCATGACCGTAATGCGGTCGCTGATTTTGAAGATTTCTTCCATTCTGTGGGAAATATAGATGATGGCCACATTTTTTTCCTTCAGGTTCTGGATAATCCGGAACAATACTTCAATTTCCCTTTCCGTCAAGGCTGCTGTAGGTTCATCCATGATGATCACTTCACCATCGGAAAGCAAAGATTTCGCAATTTCGATCATCTGTTGCTGCCCTACCGACAAATTCTTCACTTCTTCATCCAGATCCAAGGTTACCCCCAGCTCACGGAACGTTTCATCGGCAAGCGCTCTCATTTTGTTGTTATCAAGCCATCCGATCGCATTTTTTATTTCATTTCCCAGAAATAAATTTTCGACCACCGTCATTTCAGGCCAGGTGTTCATTTCTTGATGAATAAAGCTCAATCCGAATTTCTCTGCTTCCTTCGGGCTATCAAATTGCTTTTGGTTGCCATCAATCAAGATTTCGCCTGCATCCGGCTTATGAAGTCCGGTCAAGATATTCATCAGCGTCGATTTGCCGGCTCCGTTTTCCCCCATCAAGGCATGGACTTCTCCGGCTTTGATCGTGAAGTCAACACCCCTCAACACGTAGTTGGTGCCAAAGCTTTTCGTGATTCCGTTCATCACAACTTCCATTTCTTTCCCTCCTAAAATAGGACTCCTGATTGCAGTATGATATTGGAATAAGGGGTCGCTTCCCCTGTCCGGATAATCGCCTTCGCATCGCCCGTCATTTCCTTAAAAGTCTCATGAGTGACAAAAGCGACATCCACGCCTGCCATCCGCTCCATCGTCCGCTCGAATTGGTCTGGATTCTGTTCCTTGATTTCCTCAGCCAAAAATACTTTTTCCACTTCCATCTCTTCCATCAATAACTCCAGAATGGTCTGAAATGCGGGTTCCTGTAAACGTAGGGATAAATCGATCTTTTTGACGCCTTCCGGTATCGGAAGGCCTGCGTCACCGATCACAACTTTATCCGTATGCCCCAAATCCGCCAAAACTTTTGCGATATCACTATTCAAGATTCCATGTTTTTTCATAATGTTCATTCTCCTTTAATTCCGCTAGTGTCGGCATGCCGCCTTGCGCTCCAAATTTTTGTACGGATAATGCCGCTGCCAGATTTCCGAGTTGCAGGCTGGCTTCGATATCCAATCCTGATGCGATCCCTACCGCAAATGCCCCATTGAACGTGTCCCCCGCTCCGGTAGTGTCCACTGGTCCGACAACATACGCCGGAACATTCCGTTCAACTGCTCCATCATGGTAACAAACGCCTTTGGATCCAAGTGTCACAATCAGTTTCCCTGGGTATTTTTTGATTCCTTCCGAAAGGGATAATTCAGGGAACATGATTTTGTATTCGCTCTCATTCGGTGTCATAAACGTAACCTTCTCCAGCAAGGCTTCATCCATTGTTCTTGCGGGTGCAGGATTATACAGCACTTTTACGCCTTTCTCAAAACACAGTCCGATAACGGCTTCGACAATCTCTTGCGGCACCTCATTCTGGATGACCATCAACTCGACTTTTTCCAGTTCTGTTTCCAGATGTTGTAACCTCGCGCTATCGAATGCATTATTCGCACCCGGTATATAAATGATGGCGTTATCACCATCAACAATCGTGATGTGCGCTGAACCTGACGGCAAATGTGTAACCCGTTCCACATTGCTTGTATCAATTCCATTTATTCTCAAGTTCTCAATCAGTTCCGTACCGAACAGATCCTCGCCTACAGTCCCTACCATCGAAACGCGGCCGCCCAAGCGCGCACTGGCAACTGCTTGGTTAGCGCCTTTCCCGCCGAAAGTGGTCCTGAAGTCCTTTCCTGTAATGGTCTCTCCGGTTTCAGGGCGTCTGTCGGCTGTGACGACAAAATCAGTTGAAATACTTCCTAATACCATAATATTACTCATTTTCCATCTTCTCCCTCAATGATTCTCTTATTATTAGCGTTACAGGCAGTTGTATCCTTTTTTTCAGAATAATTTTGTTTTCGATATGTCTGCAAAGAAGATCCGCGGCTTGATAGCCTATCTCATAAGCCGGTTGGGCTATCGTCGACAGTCCGGGAAATGCCAAAGCTGCAAATGGCATGTCGTCGTAGCCAATGATCTGCAATTCCTCCGGGATGCGGATCCCTCTTTTCACCGTTTCCTTCATGACTGCCAATGCATACACGTCATTGGACGCGATCACACTGTCTGCGTGGGGAAATTGATCCAAAAAATGCTGTGCGGTCTTTTCAGCGGAATCGAATTGGAACGTATCGGTTTGATACAGCTGATAAGGAATATTCCTTTCATTCAGCACCTTCAGATTCCCAGCCAGACGCTCATGCGAGCTTGGCACATCTTTCGGTCCGACCATAATGACGACATGCTTCGCTTGCCGGTCGCTGACGGCTTGCGCTGCCAATTCTCCCCCGTGGAAATTATCGGTGTAAACAGCAAATTCGATATCTTCGTTGACACGGTCCAATAGAACAAATGGCATGCCGTGGAATTCCTTTGTGCTCCCATGGACAGCGGATAAGACGCCCGCCACATTATTCTGCGCAAAGATCTTCAGGTACTCTTTTTCCTTTTCGACATCCCCTTGCACATTCCCAAGGATGAGGCTGTAGCCACTCTCGTTGATTTTATCTTCCACACCTTTAGCAACCAACGGGAAGAATGGGTTTGCGATATCCGGCAGCAGCAAGCCAATCAGCTTGGATTTTTTTTGGTAGAGGGACCGCGCCACTTCATTCGGCGAAAAATCCAATAGCTTGATTGCTCTTTCGACCTTCTCGCGCGAAGCCTTTCCCACATATCCGCTGTTGTTCATGAACCTTGAAACGGTTGCGACGGATACTCCCGCCAATTCTGCAACTTCCTTGATAGTCACCATTCTCCTTCACCTCCATCAGTTGTAAATGTGTAACCGATTACACAAATAATATAACACGCTTCGAAACCGCTTGCAAGCATTAATTCAAAATATTTTCTTTTCCGAAAAAATAAGGGGCGCTGCCTCCATGCGGAGACCGAATCTCTTGATAAAAAATCCCGCAATCCTATATATCGCTAAAAAGGCAAAAAGCCCATCTCCAAAAGAGACAAGCTTTTTGCTTTTTGATTATTTTAGCATTCAGGAATTGTTGATACTTAAAAGATTAAGCTCCCTATTACTGGGTTCGAAAGAACGTTGCTTTAAATGAATTTCAGCACAAAATACAGCACAAAGATGCCGGTCAAACCGTACATCATTTTCGGAACAGCTTGCCGATCACCGGAGAACACTTTGATGAACGTGTACAGGATAAATCCCCAGCCGATGCCGTCCGCGATGTTGCACGTCAACACCATCATCGGCGCGACCCGAGAATCCGTTTCAAAGACATTCAAGGATTTGCAGGACGAAAAAATCATTGCTTTGGAATCAAAAAAATCCGCATACTCGATCTTTCCAAGCTGGAAGCCTACGCAAACGGCTGAATCGCCAGCGCTTTCCCCTTATGATAACAAAAATAAAGCGCGTGACTGATATACTCACTTACAAAATAAGTGTGAACATCCTCACACTCCCAATCAGAGCGGAGGCTCCAGATAAAGTCGCCTCCATCGTTCGAAGTTGGAAAAAAAATAAGAAAACCGCATCAGAATGGGTATGGAACACCATTCTGATGCGGTTTTCTTTATCGTAATGCTCCTTTTTGAGGCTTTCGGATCAGTCGAATCTTTTCCTTTTGGAAGTGGATGGGATGTTGAGTTCCGTTCTGTACTTCGCCACCGTCCGTCTGGAGATGTCAATCTGTTCGCCATTCAACAGCTCGACCAGTTTTTGATCGGACAGTGGTTTGCGCTTGTCCTCTTCCTCGATCAGTTTTTGGATCCGCTTTTGGACCGAGGTTGTGGAGAGCGCATCGTCATTTTCCGTTTTGGCCTTGCGCGAGAAAAAGTGCTTGAGTCCATAGAGGCCCGAGTCGGTTTGGATGTAAGTGTCGTTGATCGCCCGGCTGATGGTGGATTCATGGAGACCCAGTTCCTCGGCGATGTCCTTCAATTGCAGCGGAAGGAGCGGATGGGCTTCATCAAAGAAGAACGCCGCTTGCCTGTGCACGACCGCCGTGCTGACCCGCAGGATCGTTTCGCTGCGGAGCGACAAGCTTTCCTGCAGCGACTCGTATTCTTTCTTTTTGTCCCGGACGTACTTTGCAACTTCCTTGTCCTTCATTTGTTCCAGTTCCGCTGCATACTCTTTGTTGAAGGAAAGGATCGGCACGCCGTATCGGGCTTCTTTGATCACCAACTGCGAATCTTTGACGGTGACCACTATATCCGGTCTGACTGCGAGTTGCTCGTCAGTCTGGAAGGCCATTCCCGGAGAGGGCGTCAGATGCTGGAGAAAATCAAAAACTTTTTGGACATTTTCCAATGGCACAGCGTACCTTTTGGAAATGGCGGCCCATTTTCGGTTGATCAGATCGTCGAATGATTCTTCCAACACGATATAGGCGATATCGGGCGCATCCTCTCTGCGTTCCGTCTGCAGCATCAGGCATTCCTGCAGGTTGCGCGCACCGATGCCCGGAGGATCCAGTTGCTGCAGCAGCGTCAACGCATCCACCAATTGAATGCTGTCCGCCTTCGTTTCGGCAACCGCTTCCTCGATGCTTTTGATGACATAGCCCTTATCGTTCAACTGGTTGATCCACCACAAGATCAAGGTGCGGAGATAGGTATCCCGGTAGGCCAACATAACCTGCTCCGTGACGTATTCATAAAGCGATTGTTTCCGGTCGGGAATCCAACTCAAATCATTGGCTTGGCCGCCGCTTCGGGAAACTCTCGACTCCCTGACTTTCATCTGCAAAAACGGGTTATCCAAAACTTTCTGATTCAGATAATCGTGCAGCTCAAGGTTGCCCAACTGAAGTATATGGATGCCTTGTAGCATCGTTTGAGAAAGCGCTTGCTTTTGGGTTTGCGTTTGGGTAAGATTTTGGCTTTGGCTTAGGTTCACCATTTATTCCCTCTTTTCTGGTTCAGCTCTGATTCGATGATGCATGCACTGACACTATACCATCTTTCAGCAAAAAATGGATTCATTTTGGCGCAAAAAAATCGTTCCCACCAAGGAAAAATCACCTTAGGGCAACGAAAAGTCATTCTATTATTTTCCCTTTCAGTCCCCCAAATCCGTCTTCACAATTCGATACGCATCCACGACCGAGAGATCGGAGGTTTTGTAGGTCGTGAAGGTGATGGAATCGTCGGTCACCTTAATGTTCATGTAGGTGGGCTCCTCCAATTGCAGCGCGACAGCGGCATAGCGCTCGTAAACCGAGGCGTCCTGCATATCATAATATTTGGAACCGGATGCCGAATTGCCGGTCAGGTAGACGGTGCCGTCCGGATCGACGGCCGCCCCCTCCTCGTTGTAGGCAATTTCCCCGATCACTTCATCGCCTTTCATCTGGTAGGTCCGCACATAGACATGATCGTGCCCCATCAGTACCGCATCGATATCCAGTTCATCGAAGACCGGTACCAAGCCGACGCGCAAGGCGAGGACATCTTCATCAAGCGCGTGGCTCGCACTGCTGTAGAGCGACTTGTGCAGGAATACGATTCGGTGGGTCGCATCCGGGTTTTCCGCAATCGCCAACTCCATCGCTTCCTTGTGCTCAGCGATGTCGCTGCTTTGGGAATTCAGCGCTATGAACAAGGTGTTCCCGTAAGTGAAATAAAAATCGCTGCCTTCGGAATCCTCTCCCAAGCCAGTTTCGTTCGGAGCATTGAAATAATCCGTAAACGGGGATTCATCATGTATTCCGGCAATGGTCATGACGGGATAGGCGGTCAGCTCCTCCGGGAAGAACCAGCCATCATATTGGCTCAACTCATTAGCTCTGTTCACCTGATCACCTGATGAAACAAGGAAGGCCGTATCGGGAAACATTTCCGTCGCGGCTGTCACGGTCCTGTTCCAGCCGTCCGCATCGCTCCATACTCCATCGCCCGCTCCAATCTGCGGATCGCCGAAGAACAGGATGTTGAACTCCCCCTCCGCCTGTGTCCGGAACGTGTAGGACTCCGACCAAGCACTGAGGCCGTCCCCGAATCGATAGGAATAAAGCTGGTTCTCCTCCAGTCCGGAGACAGTCGCTTTATGTCTTGAACGGCCGCGCAAAATGTCTTCAACTGTCGCCTCGAACGTCTCGCTCGACAGGACATTCCCCTCTTCATCCAAACGGCTCAGCTCCACCAAACCCTTTTTGTTCGTATCCCGGGTATGCCAACTGAACGTCCGCTCCGATTCATCCGCACCGGGTGCAAGGGCCACATGGAATACATCCAAAGCGTGGGGATCATATTTGGTTGATGCCAACTCTTTGGCTGAGGGATCCCTACTTGGTCCGTTCGCGCAGCCAGACGCAACAGACGCCAAAATAAGTGCTGCAAAAAGGATTCCCATCCTCCGTTTCCCATCAAACATGGCCATACCTCCTTGAAAAGTAAATCGACAACCGCAATCATGCTATTTTGCCGGGAATCCAAAAGGAAACTCCCCAGAAAACTGATTTGTTTACATTATACAACACTTGCCCTCAGGAGGCCTTGCCGACGACTATGCTCCGCCCGAGGAATCAATCGGAAAGTTTCTTTCCTTAGAACTTTGGAGGAGCGGAAAATGATAAAGATACCTTCTCTTTCGGAACTTTTATAAATATCGAAATAAGTCCCTATCACAACAAATACGGCAAGAACATTTTTGCCAAGCTCAAAAATAGGAAGAAGCCGAAGACATCCGTCGCCGTTGTCAGGAAAATGGATGAAGAAATCGCCGGATCCAGATCCCATTTTTTCAGTGCCAAGGGAATTAAAAATCCGAAGAAACCCGCGATGATGAGATTTCCGATCATGGCTATGAAAATGATGAGGCCCAAAAAGAAGTTGTCGTATCTCAAGTAAAGAATGAGGCCGGTGATCAATCCGGTAACCGATCCATTGATCAGCCCCAAACCGACTTCGTTGAATACATATCTCCAGTCGTTCTTTATGTCCACTTCCCCCAAAGCGATGCTCCGTATGACCACGGATAATGTCTGGGATCCGGCATTCCCGCCCATCCCGGTGACAATCGGCATCGCTGCTGCGAGCGCAACCACTTGGATGATGACGTCTTCGAACATCCCGACCGTAAAGGAAGCCAGGAAGGCAGTCATCAGGTTGATGACCAGCCAAGGCAGCCTTCTGCCGACGGAGGTGCTGATTTTGTTGCCGACCTTTTCATCTTTGCTTACCCCTGACAGCATCAGCAAGTCCTCGGTTTGCTCTTCGACGATGACATCGATGATGTCATCGATTGTGATGATGCCGAGGATTGCGTTCTTGCGATTCACAACCGGAATAACTTTTAAGTCATATTTGGAAACGATAAGGGAAACTTCCTCCTGGTCGGTTTCCGGCCGGACCGAGAGGACATTGTCATTCATGATTTCCTCCAACTTGACCTCTTCGGCGGATGCCAAAATATCCCGTAAATCCGCCGATCCGATCAATTCGTTCGCCCTATCGACAACGAAAATCGTCTCGATGATTTCTGTTTTAGGGCCGATGCGCCGGATTTCCTGCAGCACATCCTTCATGCTGAGTTCGTTTTTCAGGGCGATGTATTTGGTGGTCATGATCCCCCCAGCCGTGTCCGGTCCATAACCCAACAGCATCTGGATCTCATTTGAGTCGCTTTTTTTCATCATGCCCAAGATTTCTTTGCGTTGTCCGACACCGATTGTTCCCAGGATATCGGTAATATCATCGGGCGACATATAGGCAAAGAATCTTACGATCTTCTTCGAGTCCAACAAGCCAATCATCCCTTGCTGGAGCTCCTCTTCCGCTTCCTCGATGATGGCGGCGATTTCTTTCGCTTCCAACAAGTTGAGCAAAGCGGCCAACTCTTCATCTTCAAATTCAAACAAAGCCGTTGCGACATCTACAGGATAGTGATCGCCGACAAGCTCTTTCAATTCCGTAATATTCTGGTTTGCTACTGCGTTTAACAACATTTCATTCAATTCCATGTCTACACCTCCAAATTGATTCAGCTTTTTGAAGGCATAACAGACGGATTCAAGACGACAAGTTCCCGGTTTATATAATCTGCGATTGGGCTGAGGATACAAACAGACCTGATAAATGGCTCCGCACGGAAGCAATCAGGCTAAAACCGCGCCTAGGTGGTTTGTCTGCTATACCCTGACTACTATCTGCGTCCATTTGTACTCACCTCAATCTTTTTGTTTTTCATGCCACACAGGGATATCGAAAAGTTCCCTGCTCTCCAACCCCAGTCTACTACTTATCGCCATATATGGCTACCTTTCCTGTACTGATTCCAAGATCAGAATGATATAATAGACGCAAATGAACCCGCTTTCAAAAAAGCGGTCCGGAAGGGGAGCCATTATTATGAATGAGTCTGAACTGTTAGCGCATGGCTATCGAAAATACACAGGGGAAAAGGTTGATGTTTACTTTAACTTAAGCGTCTGCACCTACTCCGGCAACTGCGTGCGGGGGAATCACGCAATCTTCGATACGAAACGAAAACCTTGGATCTTGGCTGATGCGGATTCGCCCGAAGAAGTGGCGCGCGTCATCCATACTTGCCCGTCCGGCGCGCTGAAATACCGCCTGAAAGGCTCGGAAGAAATCTTGCCGACCTTTCCTTTAGGGGCGATGATGCCCGATCAAAATGAAGAAGAAAGCCTTGAGGAAAAAAACGATTGTCCTCCGGATGAAACGAAGAACTAGCCGTTTAACAAAAATCACCCGCAAAGACCTTTGCGGGTGATTTTTTGATCTGTACTGTTCTTCTCCGGCGAACGGAGGCTTCGCCGGAGTTCGGTCAACATTCTGTCTTTGTGCTCCTGTGAGCACGGCTTCACCGGAGTTAAGTACGATTATTGCCGGCGTTCTCCGATGAGCGGATCCTTCATCGGAGCTGCGCCCTCAAAAGCCTTTGTGCTCCTCCGACCAGCCCGTAACGGATCCTTATTGACGTTACCCCTGAAGCAAGTAGTATAATCAATATGCATACGTTTCACATACCAGGAGGTCCTCATATGAAAAAAACATTATACTTGATGCGCCACGGCCAGACCCTTTTCAACGTCCGCAGAAAAATCCAGGGTGCCTGCGACTCGCCTTTGACGGAGCTGGGCATCCAGCAAGCGCAAATCGCCAGCGCCTATTTCGACGATATCGACCTCGATCACGCCTACAGCTCCACCGCCGAGCGCGCGTGCGATACGCTGGAAATCGTGACGAACGAACTGATGCCCTACCAACGCCTGAAAGGCCTGAAGGAAATGCATTTCGGCACCTTCGAAGGCGAGAGCGAGGACCTCAATCCCAAAGACAAAAGCACCTTTTTCGTGCAGTACGGCGGCGAATCCGGCGATGCGGTAAAAGAGCGGATGGTGCGGACCTGCACCGATATCATGGAGCAGGACGATCACCAGACTGTCCTCGCCGTTTCACACGCCGGCGCCTGCATCCACTTCCTGCGCGCCTGGCAGGATCCCCACGAAATCATCAAGGACGGCATCACGAACTGTTGCGTCTTCAAATACGAATACGACATGGCGGAGAAGACTTTTGTGCTGTTGGAAGTCGAACGGCATGGGTTCTAGGATGGCCGATTAAATGTCCAAATACAACAAAAAGAAGGGATTTTCTCTAACTTATGAGAAAGTTCCTTCTTTTTTTATCTCTGTTTTGTTGATTTTCGGAGGGACACTGCCCTCCTCCGGTGAACGGAGGTTTCGTCGGAGTTCGCCCAACATTTTAACTGCGTTCTCCGATGAGAGCGGCCTCGTCGGAGTACAGACCGAAAGTTACCGGCAAACTCCGGCAAGCGGGAGCCTCACCGGAGCTGAGGTTCGCTTACGCGGCTCCGTATCACTCACTAACCCCATCTGATTTCGTCCTGCAGCTCAAAACTGAAGCGTTTCAATAGCCACGCTTCCACCAAGTCTATCCACTTGGCTGCATTCTGATCTACTAAGTTTTTAGCGTTAGCTGTTGCTTGTGTGGCGAGGCTCAATCCATGCGGGCCGTCTTCAAAGATGTGCATTTCGAAAGGGATTTTGTGCTCGGACAAGGCCATTCCCATCCGCAATGTATGCCCAACCGGGACAAGCGCATCAGATGCGGTGGCCCACAGGAACATCGGTGGCGTTTTGTCTGTCACCAATAACGCCGGGCTCACTTCGATCAATTTCGCATCATTGGGGGACGCTTCGCCTATCAACGCCACAGAAGAGGCATCCAATAATATTGTTGCCATTTCGTCTTTTTCTGTTTCTTTCATGAATAAATAGTCGCTCAACGTATAGCCCAGAATGGTGGCAGCCGGACGCAGTTTTTCTTCCGACACCTGATAATGCTCGGTCAGGATCGGTTTGTCCCAATAGACGGAGTACGTCGCGACATTGTGCGCGCCTGCCGAAAAGCCGCACAAGGCAATCCGATCGGTATCAACCAGCCACTCTTCGCTGTGTTGATGGATGGTCAGCATGGCTTTGCCGATATCGCGGATCGCAGCCGGAAAGACCGTATGTTCTCGTCTTTCGACGCCTCCAAAAATCGATTCGAAAGCTTCGTCCTTTTCCAGATAAACCGAATAACGCAAGACAAAAGCATGATAACCCATCGCCGCAAACTTCATCGCAACCGGCTCAGCTTCACGGTCGGAACAGGAAAGATAGGCCCCGCCAGGGCAGATCAGCACAGCCGGGCGGGCAACGCCATTCAACAATTCCGGCGAATCCTGCAAAACATACGTCGTCAGCGTGACATCATCGCGTTCCGGATATAATTTTATTGATTCAACAATCATTCTCTACACTCCTTATAAGTTCGTTCCCCATACCCCGCAGAACGGATCAACCGGGCTCTTGCCTTGAAACGCGGACTTGCCGATCAATTTTTCCACCAGCACTTCGCTGACGGTATCGTTCGCGGAATAGCCATTGATGTAAGTCTTGACCATCGGCGCATCGAACAGATGATACGGATTGGCCAAGGATACGAAGAGAGTCGGGACGTCCTGGACAAACCACGGGGCGTCAGCAGCCATCATGCGGACCCAATCGATCCGTCGCGTTGTCTGGTTGCTTGCGGTATCATAATTCGCGACATAGATGACCAGATCGACTTTCGCCTTCAGGTCATCCACGCCTCCCTCAAAAATCTCGTGGAAGTCCAGTTGGCCGTAATTGAATGTTTCGACCGCGAAGCCGGCTGCACTCAGTTTCTCGATGAAGGCCCCATCCGAAGCTCCGCCGTCCTTGAAGCCGCCGCTCAAGCGATCTTCCAACATATAGACGCGCACGCGCGGTGTTTTCTTGGGCGAAATCGGCAACAGATTCTGCGTATCCTTCACTAAAGTGATCGCTTTTTCCGCACTCTTCCTTGCCAGTTCCAGATGTTCCACACAGCCCACCGTAGCCAATGCTGCCGGATCAGGGATCAGGCTGCCCGACTGCTGTTTCGCCACCAAACCCATGCTGGCTTTCATCGCCAGAATACGGGTGACCGCTTCGTCCAACCGTTCCATGGAGACGTCGCCGCAGCTGACCGCATCGCGCATCGCTTGATAGTCTTCGTCGATGTTTTTGTTGAACAGAATCATGTCGCAGCCGGCGTTGATCGTCGTCGGGATCGCTTTTTTGCGCGACATCGCGGCATTGTAGCCGATCATCGGAGTCGCATCCGTCACCGCTACGCCGTTGAAGCCTAGGCGCTCACGCAGCAGGCCATTCACCAGTTCTGATGACAATGAAGCAGGCAGAATGTCTTTGTCCTCCAAAGAGGGATTGAGTTCTTTGCTGTAGGCTGGCTGCAGGATATGCCCGATCATGACCGATAACGCACCTTCGTCGATCATGGCGCGGTACACTTTTCCGTAACTTTCATCCCATTCCGGGACGGACAGGCTGTTCACGGTGCTCACCAGATGCTGGTCGCGCTCGTCCACGCCGTCCCCCGGAAAATGCTTGACTGCCGTGGCGATGCCGTTCTCGTGCAGGCCTTTCATCTGCTGCAGCGAAAAGTCGATCACTTGCTGGACATCCGAGCCGAACGTCCTGACGTTGGTGATCGGATTTTTGAAGTTCATATCGATATCCACGATCGGAGAAAACGCCCAGTTGCAGCCGACAGCGTTCGCTTCACGTCCGGAAACGTAACCCAACCGGTAGGCTTCCTGATTGTCGGCTGTCGCCGCAACACCCATCGGCCGGCCATAATAGGTTCCGTCCGAGCAGATGCCGTTTCCGCCGGCTTCGAGATTCGCAGCCAGCAACAAAGGGATCTTGCTTTCCTTTTGCAGAACCCCGTGAGCCTGCCGGATCGCTTGCGCCGGCATCGGGCGGAACATCATCCCGCCCGGCTGATATTTCTGCACAAAGTCCGTCAACGCGTGATCTTCTGGATTCCCCGCAATCGGGCAGAAAATTTGCCCGATTTTTTCTTCCATTGTCATCTCACTTAGTGTATTTCCTACCCAAGAAACCTGTTCATCCGATAAAAAAAACGGCTTTTCTGTTAGACGTACCATCTCATCACACCTTTATTATTATTCCTTCTTAACGCTAATTATACAGCAGTTCCCGACGCAATGGACCGCGCGCAACGGGGTCGTTCTTTTCCTGTTTACGACATTTTTTAAGGTGTTCACGCAACGCGCTTCAGTTTTGCCAATGCTCTGTCTTACGCCTTGAATGCTTTCAGCTTTTCCAAAGCAGCTTCCGCCATCTCGGCGCTGATGCCGGTATAGAACAGCCCGCTCAATTCCTTCAGCGTCATATTTTGCTGCGCCTTGTCGGCACGGTCCAGAAACTCACCGATTCGGGGCGCCGCTTCACGTACTGCCGCAAATGCTTCATCATCCCGCATCACTTTGCTCATGCGCGTATGTTCGTCGTAAAGGTATCGGAAATCGCGCGTCGGCCAATACGTATAATCGTAGACGCCGGCGCCGACGACTTTTTCCTCCTCGTTGCTGTTAGGCAATACGATTGTCGCCGTGCCATCGAACGGCACTTCGAAGTGGCAATGGACTTGGCCGTCCTCCAAAATTTCCCATTCGCTCACATACGTTCCGGCCGTAGACTCGTAGCGGCCTTTCACGAACTTCAGCTGCGCATGCAGTTCAGGCGCCAGCCGCACTTTGGAGAAACCATAGCCAGCAGGACTGATGCCGACAACGGACTGGTAAACGAATTCCATGACCGATCCGTAGCTGTAATGGTTCAGCGAGTTCATGCCGGCCGGATTCATGCTGCCGTCCGCGAGTACGCTGTTCCAACGCTCCCAGATCGTCGTTGCGCCTTGATTGACCGCGTACAGCCAGCCCGGATAATCTTCCGTCAGCAGGAATTCGTAGGCCAACTCCACCAGCCCATTTTCGGCGAGCACTTGGCACAGCAACGGCGCTCCGGCAAACCCGCACTTGATCTGGTAGAGATCTTTTTTCAGACGGCTGTTGAACTGCTGCAGGAGCATCGCTTTATCGCGATAGATGCCGAATTTCAAAGCCACGATATAGGCGGCTTGGGTATCGACGGACAGCCTGCCAGCCGGCGTGAAATATTCATGCAGAATGACGGCGCGGACTTGATCGGCCAGCTCTCGATACTTGCGTGCATCCGCTTCTTTGCCCAGCAGTTCGGCAGCCTCAGCCAACAGCTCCAGACTATGGCAATAATAAACCGTCGCAATATAGGCATCATCGGTGCCGCCTTTGAATGAACTCGGCGTTGCGCCATCCAAACCCAGCCAATCGCCGAATTGGAAGCCGAAGTCCACCAGCCCCGCAGCGGCGCCCTTGTGCTGGGTCACTTGACGGATGTTCCACTCCACCCAATCTTTCATTAAGGGATAATGCAAAGCCAGTTCCTCGGATTCGCCGTACATCTGGACAAGCGTCATCGGGATGATCGTTGCGGCATCCCCCCAGATGGCCGCTCCGCCGTTCGAACCCATCGAAGGCATGTAGTTCGGGATGCTGCCGTCCATCTTCAGTTGTTCCTGGCGCATATCAATCAAGAATTTACGGTAGAAAGCCCGCGTGTCCATATGGTAGGAAGCCGTCGGGGCGTAGACTTGCGCATCCCCGGTCCAGCCCAAGCGCTCGGCCCGTTGCGGACAGTCCGTCGGCATATCCAGGAAATTCGATTTCTGGCTCCATAAGGTGTTTTGATACAGACGATTGAGTTTTTCATGGCCGGTTTCGATGAAGCCGGTCTGCTGAAGATCGGAATAGATCGCCAGCCCCTTGAACAGCTCGGACTTGATCTCACCGACCCAGCCGCTCACGCGCACATAGCGGAAGCCGAAATAGGTGAAGTGCGGCATGACCATCTTTTTCCGGCCATCGGATACGAAGGTGAAGCCATCCGTAGCGGTTCCGTAGTTTTCATTATAGAAGTTCCCGTTCTGCAGGATTTCGCCGAATTCGAGATGGATCTTCGTTCCCGCCGGAAAATCAGCTTCAAAGCTTAACCAGCCGGCAAAGTTCTGGCCCATATCCAAAATCGTTTCGCCTGCCGGACTCGTCAGGATCTGTGCGACTTCAACCTCTTCCTGGATGAGCAAAGGCGGGCTGATGCGGTCCTGCAATTTCGACTGGTCGATAGCCACTTCCACGACCGGCTGCAACGGATTCGCTTTAGCGTTCCAATGCAGCTCATCGATTGTTTCGCCGTCATAGATGCCGCTGGCCAGAATGTTGCTGGCTCGGTACTGCCACTCTTCATCCGTTTTGACGACTTGCGTGCTGCCGTCTTCGAACATCAGATGCAGTTCCGCGATGGCCGCGAATTGGTCGCCGAAATAATCCGTTTGGCTTTCCAGCCCATAACGGCCTTTGTACCAGCCGTTCCCCAAGAGAATCTCAAAGTCGTTCGTTTCCTGCACAAGGCCCGTCACATCATAGGTCTGGGCTTGGATCAGGCTGCGGTAATCATTCAGGAACGGCGTCAACACCTCATCGGTCACCTTTTCGCCGTTCAGATAGGTTTCGTAGAGCCCGACCCCGGACATGTACAGCATCGCCTTTTTGACGGGTTTTTCCGCAGCGAAGTCCGTGGACAGGATCGGATGGTAGGGATAACCAGCAGGTGTGCCGATCCATTGTGCTTCCCAGGCTTCGTCCATCTTTCCGGTTTCGAAGTGCGTGATGCCTTCGCCAAGGTTGCCGATTTCATCCTCCACCGTGATTTTCACAAAGTACTGCGTGCGCGGCCGCAAATCCAGATCGACTTTCGTCCCAGTCGCAACAAGCGCTCCTGCTTTTACCCAAACCACTTCTTCAAAATCCGCATCCTTCGCAACCGTCACTTCGGTTTTCTTTTGACTTTTCCCGATTGCATCGGTGACAATCCAGCTCACCAGCAGCGGCTCGAACTGATACCCTTTCGGTTCCGTCAATCCATTTATCTTTATGGTTATTTTCATATCTGACTGCTCCTCTGCTTTCTTGTATTAAAAAATGTTGTCTGCTATACTTTTCCAACAACCGCTAATCCAGCTCTGATGGGGAGGAACAAAAATAATGCCCTACTATATCACGTACGGTGAATTCCAAAAACAAATGACAAATTTCTACCGCCAATACGGCAAACGCATGCAATTTGTCGAAATGACGGACTATCTTTACCGCAAAGGCTTGCTGCAGGAAACGCTGGAAATGCCGCAGGTCACCGGCTTTTTCGAGAACATGTCGGACGATGAATTTGAGGATATCATCGATTCCTTTGTCCTCTCCCTGACGCCGCAGATCCCTTCCTCGTCCTCGGTCGTCGAAGCGGATATCATTCCTCCCAAGCGCGATGTCTTCATCATCCGCCATCCCAAATTTACCCGGCCGAATCCGCATACGCATAACTTTTTTGAAATCAATTACGTCGTGCGCGGCACCTGCCAGTTCACTTTTGAGGACGAGACATCCACCCTGCAGGAAGGCGAACTGTGCATCATCGCACCTTCTTCCAGCCACGATATCCTGATTGAGGATCACTCCATTGTGTATACGATCATGCTCCGGAAAAGCTCCTTCGACACGATCTTCTTTTCATTGTTGTCGGGCAAGGACCTGCTCTCCTACTTTTTCCGCAAGATCCTCCAGGATGATACGAGTCCCAATTTCCTGTTGTTCACAACCGCGCAGAATGATGAGTTAAAAGCCTTTATCCGCAACGCCATGGTCGAATGCCACCGCTATGACAGCTACAGCAACAGCAGTTGCATCAATTGGATCAACTTGATGTTCTCCAACTTGCTGCGCAATTACAGCGAGAGCATGCAATTCCATAACTATCACATCGGCACGGATTTTTCCGTCATCCTGCAGTACATCCAGCACCATTACCAAGAGCTTTCCTTGTCCAGTTTGGCTGAGGAATTCCATTACAGCGAGCCCTACCTTTCGACCATGATCCGGGAAAATACCGGCTACAATTTTACCGACCTGGTCCGGCGGCTGCGTTTGGCGCATGCCATCGAATATCTGGAAAACTCCAACCTGAAGATCAGCGAAATCGCGGCGCAGGTCGGCTACAAATCGACGGATCATTTTTCGCGCGTATTCCGCACAACCTATCAGGTCTCCCCGGTACAGTACCGCAAACAGCATCATAACAACGAAGAATCCTTTAACCCGTTCATTTGAACAGTGTAAAAATGGGACCGCCTCGCTTCGAGGCGGTCCGTTTTTTGCGTGGATTTTTGGGGCGGAGTGAGGCGGGGGCCTGAACTCCGGTGAAGCACGTGTTCCCCGGAGTTCAGGTGCCGATCATACTGCTCATCTCCGATGAGCCGGGCTCCATCGGAGATGGCAGCCCTGCTCAGTTCGGTAACTCCGATGGACCACCCCTTCACCGGAGCTGACGCCCTCGAAGGCACCCAAAAGCATTCGAACGCTATCGGCCGCACACGCGGCCACAATAAACCAAGATAGGTGCTGCCCCTTTTTGGAGACAGCACCCTTTTTTTGCTTAAAAATTACCGTTCATCACGCTTCATGATTGTCTTCGCTGTGATCGCGGATCAGCTCTTTCATTTCCAGAATATCTGCGCGGTGTTTTTCAACCGGATTGAACTTCAAGGCGATCAACAGGATGCCACTGATCAAGGCTGGCGCGCCGAAACGCAGGAAGTTGATGGCAAACATCGTGCTCTCAGGTTGATTGCCGATTTCACCGGCTCTGTAGCCTGCCCAAGCGAGCACAGCCAGAATACCTGAGTTTGTAACGGTATTTCCGCATTTTTGCGCAAATCCTTTGATGGATGAAATAACGCCGTTTGCTGTGATGCCGTCTTTGAATTGGACATAATCAATGGCATCGTTCACCAATACGTTGACCAGTGCATTTGACATGGATGCCACGGATGTAGCGATGAAAGTAATGACATAAAGTAGCGTCATGCTCTTGTTGCCGACGAAGAAAAGCGTCACATAGCAGATGATCGCCGCAATTTGCGTGACAATCAATGTTCTCTGAGCTGTTTTAAAGATGCGCATGCAAATCGGCATCAAGACAACCATCGAAACCAAGGCACCCATGGAAACGACCAACATGTAGATGGAGATCAAATCCGGACGGCCCAAGAAATACATAACATAGAATACCGAACTCGCAAACATCAAGCCGTATCCCATCGAAGCCATGATCCAAACGATAACGAATGGCGACAATTCTTTATGACGCAATATTTTTTTCAAATCTTGTGTGAGCGGCGTATCACTTACAGGAGCGATATATTTTTCTTTCGCTGTTGCAAACAAACTCCAGAACGAGATGCAGGAAATCAATCCCAGCACGATCATCAACGGAATATAGCCGTTCGATACGCCGAACGCCCCTTCGAAGAACGCTTTCATTTGCGGGGTGAATGATGCGCCGACTGTGAACATGACCGCTGTCGCTCCTGCTCCCATCATGATGACTCGGTTACGCTGTTCATCTGTTTTCACGTGCGCAGGCAGGATTGCCATTTGTGGCATCGTGTACATTGTTACGGTCATGCCGTAGCCGATGTAGGTCACCAGCACATACATGATTTTACCGTTTGTCGAGAAGTCGGGATTCAACCAAATCAATGTCCCGAAAATGGTCAATAGGATTGGCGCAAAGATGAAATACGGGCGATAACGTCCCCATTTTGATTTCGTCCGGTCGGCAAGCACGCCCATCATCGGGTCATTGATTGCGTCCCATAAAGTCGCAACAAACATGATCATGGATGCTGCGGCTGCTGGGATCATCATTGTGTCCGTCATATATACTGCGAAATAACTTCCGATAATAGCTGCTATCAACATAGCGGTTCCACTTACTGACGTAGCATGCGACCAGGCGAATAGGTTACTGATTTTTTCTTTTGGCGGATTTGTTGCCTTCTCCACGAACACTGTTGCTTCTGTCTTTTCTGCCATAACATATCACTCCTTTTTTCTATCAAGCTTGATACTGTTATTATAGTAAACCGCTTTCCAAACAGCCATGTTATTATTTACTGATAATCCGACATTTTTTAATATTTCTATTTTTATTTCCGTAAGGGTTTACTTTGTTGTTTTAAAAACTTTTTACCCGCAGAATTTTTTTATGTGAAAATAAATAAAAGGCGCAACCGACGTTTCTTCAGCGCGCCTTTTCCGATTAACCAAATGAAAGATCGATTGTTTCCGAAAGGGTATCCCTGGAATTCCCGCCCACAAAAAACGTGAATTCGCCAGCCTCCAAATTATAATCCATTTTCTGGTTGTAGTAGCCCAATTTTTCGAACAGCACTGCAAATTCCATCGTAATCGATTCCCCCGGCTGAAGCAAGACCTTCTGATAGGCCTTCAGCTGTTTGACTGGCCGCGCCCTTTTCGCCACTTTATCCTGCACATAGCATTGGACGATCTCTTCGCCTTCACGATTTCCGCTGTTTTTTACGGTCACAGATAATCGGACCGCATCCTCTGCAGTTTCAACTTGCAGGCCGCTGTAGGTAAAGGTTGTATAACTCAAGCCATAACCGAACGGATACAGGGGTTCAAGCGGCGTGTCCAAATATTTTGAAGTGAATTTGGACTTCCCTCCCGGACGGCCGGTGGCAATGTGATCATAATACAACGGGCATTGTCCCGTTGCGTGCGGGAAGGTTGTGGTCAGTTTTGCGCTCGGATTCACCACGCCATACAGGATATCCAAAATTGCGTTGCCGGCCTCTATCCCTGGATGCCAAGCCTCCAGAATAGCGGGGACCTGCTCCGCAATCGTCGGGATAGCCAGCGGCCTGCCGTTGAAGAGGACTACAACCACGGGTTTTCCTGTCCGAAGCAACGTTTCCGCGAGCTCCAATTGGATGGCCGGCAAAGAGATATCCGCTTTGCTAGCGGCTTCCCCGCTCTCTTCTTTTTGCTCGCCGATAGCCACAATCACCACATCTGCCGTTTCCGCCAACTGGTTGATCTCAGCTATTGCCAAAATCCCGTCCACTATACCGGGATGATACGCGTAGTCGATCCCCTGCGCATCCAAGGCTTGAACCAGGCTGACGCAGTCTTCTCCCCGCGCCCCGATTGCCCAAGCGCCGGTCATCTGGCCGGAATCATTTGCAAGCTCGCCGAATATGGCAATCTTTTGCTGCGAGTTCAGCGGCAGGACGGCTTCATTTTTCAACAATACCATCGATTTGGTCGCCGCTTCGCGGGCAAGCGCCCGGTATTCCGGCCTCACTAAGGTATGCTTTTCTTTTTCTTCATCGGTCCGGTAAGGATTTTCAAACAATCCCAGTTCAGCTTTAAGCTTCAGGATGCGATAAACAGCTTGGTCCAGTAAATCTTCTGCAATTTCTCCGGACTGAATCAATCCGGCAAGATTCTCGGCGTAGACATTCGAAGTCATATCCATATCGATCCCTGCCTGCAGCGCTTCTTTGGCCGCCGCTTGCCGATCCGCTGCGACGCCGTGGTTGACGCATTCCGCAATGGCATTCGCATCACTTACGGTGATGCCCTCGAATCCCCATTCATCCCTCAGAACATCCCTCAACAGCCATTCGTTCACCGTGCACGGCACGCCATTCAGATCATTGAAAGCGGGCATGACTGCCCGTGCCCCGGCATCGATGCAGGCTTTGTAAGCCGGCAGATACTCTTCCCACAACCGTTGCAGCGACATGTCCACCCGATTGTAATCCTTGCCCGCTTCACCGGCTCCATAAGCCGCAAAGTGCTTCAGGCAGGCTACCATCGCATCAGCTTTCGCCAGATTCTCGCCTTGAAAACCCTGCACTTTGGCTGCGCCATAGTCGCCGTTCAATAAGGTATCCTCTCCGGCCCCTTCGCTGACGCGGCCCCATCGGGCATCTTTTGCGACATCCACCATCGGGGCGAACGTCATGTGAATGCCCGCTGCCGTCGCTTCTTCCGCTGACATTCTGGCCGTTCTCTGCCATAGCTCCGGATCCCAGGCACAGCTTTCAGCCAAAGGGATGGGCGTCACCGTCCGGAAACCATGGATCACATCGTAGCCGAACAGCAACGGAATCCCCAATCTGGTTTCATCGACGGCGATTTTCTGGAGCCGGTTCGCGGTCCGGGCATCGCCGACGCCATTGTAGGAGCCGACTTTCCCGGCACGCAACTCCTCCTCATGAAAATCTTGTTCAGCCGTGCTCATCAGTTTCCCGAATTCTTCCTGGCTGATCCTTCCGTCGAACATCATATCCAGCAGTTCCTCGAAGCTGACCTCAAAGGCGCCCACCAAGGACGGTCCGCGTTGCTGCAGCTGTCCGATTTTTTCTTCCAAGGTCATTTCGCCGATCAAGGCTTCGATTTTTTGCGTCTGGATATCCATCATCGCTGTTGTTCCCCTTCTTTTTGCTCGAATCCTTCGTAAATGAAGGTTTCGAAATCCGCATATTTTTCTTTTGTTTGCCCGTTTCCGGAAGCAAATAGCCCGATATAGGCACCGACAAAGCCGCCCGCGGTTTCCGAACCCATGAAGGATCCATCCACTTGATCCGCAACCGAAGCCAACTCCTCAATGGATGGCCCCGCATAGAAGCTGTAACGTGAGCCGTTCCCTTGCACTTGCAGCACATAATCGGTTTGTTGCGGCGCAGCAGCGATTTCGCCTACTACCGCTTCGCTGAAGTGCTGGATGCCCGCTTGATCATAGTGCGATACTACCCGCAGGCAGCGCACGACAGGCACCCCCTCCTGATTTTTAGCGATTTCCAACCGCAGCTGATTGGCGTCATTCTGCAGCACGACGATTCCCGCCGTCTCGTTTTCTTCGGGAGAAAAATGAACAGTGACTGTCGCCTGAAAATCCAAGTGCTGCTGGCGCCTGCCTGCGAAGCTGATGTTTTCTTTTGTTTTGCCGATCTTCGCGATGCGGCTGAAGACACTTCCGTCCGTGTTATCGAATTCCCAAGGGACCATCGTGTTCTGCAATAATTTCAGGCGCAATTGACCAGCCTCTACCTTGGCGAAGGTTTCATGCGGGGTGCCCAAAAAGTTCCACGCAAATCCCAGTTCCTTATCGAAATTTTCAACAAGCGGATCCTTGAAATCATTGACGGTACGCACAGTCGGTTGCCAATCCGGCAAGCCGGGCGAGGGATACGTCCACTCCACTTTGCCTGTGCCTTTGCTGACGACCGGCCAGCCGTCCTCCCACACGACCGGCACGAGGAAGGTTTCGCGGCCCAACATCTTGTGCCGACCCTCAGCCAAGCGTGAACCGAGGCAAACCATGTACCAATTGCCGTTCGCCAATTCGACCAAATCACCATGGCCGACATTCCAGATCGGAAAGCCTTTCCCGAGGTGGCGATGGGTCAGGATCGGGTTGCCTTGGTAATTCTCATATTCCCCAAAAATCGACTTGCTGCGGCTGATCGTTACGGCGTGGAAGTGTTCCGTTCCGCCTTCCGCAATCAGCAGATAGTAATAGCCGTCTTTCTTATACAAATGCGGTCCTTCCGGCGCTTCCGCGTTCACTTGCGCCCCAGTCCCGATGATGTGGCGCTCGCCAATTAACTCGAACGTGGCCAGATCGATTTCGGAACACCAGATGCCTTGTCTGGATCCGGATTCGTCATCGAAGCGGGTAGTCCCTGTGTAATAGCATTTCCCGTCTTCGTCCCAGAAAAGCGAAGGGTCGATGCCGTCCGCGCCTTCGATGATCTGCATATCCGACCAGGGACCGGCCGGGTTTGTGGCCGTTACGATAAAGTTGACGACGCCCATGCTCATGTTTGTCGTGATCATATAAAACGTGTCGTTGTGGTGACGGATTGTCGGGGCAAAGATGCCTGCCGAAATCATTTCATGCGTCAGCGGCAATTGCTCTGGACGATCCAGCACGTGGCCGATCTGTTCCCATTGCTCCAAATCTTTGCTGTGGAACATGGGAACGCCCGGAAAATAACTGAAACTGGAAGTCACGAGATAAAAATCATCCCCAACCCGGCAAATCGATGGGTCCGGATAAAAGCCCGGCAAAATAGGATTCCGGATCATACCATTGCTCCTTCTGCGACGGGAGATGCCAGCTGATCTGATTCCGACTCATACAGGAACAGTTCCAGTGATTCCACGTCTCCGTTCGCTGCCGTCAGGGTCAAGACGACATTTTCCGCTTTGGTATTTTTCTTGAGGACGATCATCGCTTGGCCATTGAACGTTTGCGTCTCATCGTTTTCGAGAGTGGTTTCCGGTTGAGGATTCCCGCTGCCGAAACCGATGACAGTTGCCCCGCCGGAAACGGCCAATTTGATGGTTTGATCGGCATCGGTCGCAACCGTTCCGGCCGCATCACAATAAGTGACGGGAACATAAATGAGCTCGTCCATGATTTCCTCCGATCCGAAGACGAAGCTCCGGTCTGCTCCGGCAGTCGCCAACTCAAAGCGGCTGATTTCTTGCCCATTTTCGTAAGCTACGGCCGTCAGGGCTCCCGGCTCATAGGTCGTTTCGAAAAGCACGCGGTAGCCTGCCGCTTTGCCGGAAGCTTGTTTGCCAAGCGATTCGCCGTTGCGGAACAATTCGGCTTCCGTCCCAGGCGCATACACTTCGACGATCACCGGCTTGCCTTCACACCCCTGCCACGTCCAGCTCGACAGATTATCGCTCATGATCCAAGGCGTTTTCATCAAATGCTGGCCGTATCTGTGCGGATTTTGGACCGTGATGTACGGATTTTCCCGCAAACCAAAGACGATTTCGCGCAAGTAGGAAGCCGGGCGACGGATACCGGTTAGGTCGATATCTCCCACATAAGCCAATTGGTTAGGGAATCTGGCACCAAAACCGCCTTCGCCCCATTGATAGGCCGGCACACCGATGCCCGCTTCTCCCAAGTAATCCCAGCCGGTCCAAGTGAAGTCACCGATCACTTGCGGCAGTTTTTCAATCAAATCCCAGTTGCGGGCGATTTCAGGCGGATACGTTTCGCTGCCGACCATGACACGGTTCGGGTAAGTCACGCTGTCTCCCTCATAGCGGGCCGTCATATAGTTGTAACCCGCGATATCCAACGGGCTGCAAGCCGTTTCCAGTCGTTCCGAGATGGCCGGATGCACGACGATATCGTCCAAGTGACCATCCATCAGCGTCATGAAGTCGTTGACATTGCCTTCGATCTCGCCTTTCTCCTGCAGATCCGAAACGACATCGCCGACAATCTGACCGACCTTGTCTCCGGCCGCAAAAACGCCGTTGATGCCTGCCAAAGTGAAGCGGGTGTCGTCCAACGATTTGATTTTGGCGCAAAGATCATGGCAGACTTTCGCTCCGTGAGGCAGACCGATTTCGGGAATCTCATTTCCGACTGAATAAAGGATGACCGCCGGATGGTTATAATCCTTGCGGACCATCGCTGTCACATCTTTTTCCCACCATTCTTGGAAATAGAGGCCATAATCATAATCGGATTTCATGCGGTTCCACATATCGAACGTTTCGTCCATCACGTACATGCCCAAGCGGTCGCAAGCGCGCAACATCGCAGGCGCCATCGGGTGATGGGACATCCGGATCGCGTTGAAGCCGGCTTCCTTCAGCAGTTTGACTTGGCGGAATTGGGCGTCCTCGTAAGTGGCGGCACCCAACAGGCCGCTGTCGTGATGGATGCAGGCTCCGCGAAGTTTCACCGTTTCACCGTTCACGCGCAAGCCGCGCTTCGCATCCACCTGCAACGTCCGGATGCCGAAAGTCGTCTCTGCTTCGTCCAGCAATTCCCCATCGGCGTACAGCTTGCTTTCGCAGGTGTACAGGCTTGGATTTTCATCCGACCAGCGATCCGGGTTTTCCACGGTCACACGCTGTTTGATGATCCGTTCTTCTTGTTCGAACAACACAAAAGGCGAGCGTTCTTTCGCGACTTCGTTCCCTTCCACATCACGGATCACGTTTTCCAACACCAAATGACACGGTGCATACTGCCTTGTCTTCACTTCTGTCGCAATGTCCAGCACCGCCAAACTTTCATCGGCTTCCGCCGTTTTGATCTGGATCCCTTCCGGCACCAGATGCGTCACATCCGAAACCAGCAGGTAGACATCGCGGTAGATCCCCCCGCCCGAATACCAGCGGCTGTTCGTCATCGCGCCGTTGCGGACTTGGACACGGATTTCATTCTCTTCGCCGTAGCGCAGAAAAGCATTAAGCGGCACATAGAAAGTCGAGTAGCCGAACATATTCTTGCCTGCCAGCTCGCCGTTTACGTAGACCATGGCGTTCATATACACGCCTTCGAATTTCAGAAAAACCGTTTTTTCTTTGTAATCAGCCGGGGCGTGGAGCGTCTTCACATAATTATAGAATGCCCCGTCATAATAGCCGGTGTTGCCGCCGTTCAGGCTCTCTGCGTGCGGTTTATTTTCGAACATCGCATCATGCGGTACCGTGATTTCCTTGGCTGTTTCCGGCACATTCCATACCAATGCAAAGGAGTCCTTGTTCTCCCAGAATTTCCACTTGTCATTAAATTTTTGCTCTATCATTTCATCCACCCTCTCTGGTATACGCTTTCATTTGCAGGTATGCCCACTCTCACTATACAGTTTAACCGTGTTCCGGAACGGATTCCATGCCATTTGATAGTTTATATCCGACATTTTTTAAGGTATCCGCGGGTGTATGGACTGCGCGCAATGTGCGCGGGGGCCGCGGGGTTGGGATTGGGTTGGAATGTGCCGCTCCTCCGGTGAAGGGCTGCCTCGCCGGAGGAGCGGAAGCGTTCGGACGCTCAACTCCGATGAGGACCCGCTCACCGGAGTTCATCGAATGCTCGGAGGCCTGTTCTCCGGCGAATGCTTGCTTCACCGGAGAACAGGCCTCCCCAACAAATCCGAAACGAAAGAAGGACAATAAAAATAGACTTGCCAGCCGGCAAGTCCACTTCTATCCGTTATTTTTTGCGGTTTTCCCACGTTTCCCGCAATACAGCTAGCGACAGGTCGGCTGTGCTCGGCAGTACGCGGTCGGCCAATGCCAAAACTTGTTCATCGCCTACCGCGACCGCCACAATGCCGGCCGCTTTGATGGCTTCAACGCCAGAAGCCGCATCTTCAACCCCGACGCAGTCAGCCGGAGCGACGCCCGCCAACTGTGCGCCCGCCAGAAAGATATCCGGCGCCGGTTTGCCGGCTGCGACAGTCGCCGGATCGACGATGCCGTCAAAATACGCCCGCACCTGCAGCAGATCAAGGATGCCCGGAGCGTTCTTGCTTGCGGAAGTCACGATCATTTTGATGCCAGCGGATTTCAGCTCTTCCAACAGCGGAATGATGCCCGGCAAGATATCGGCCGGCGTCATTTCCTTGATCAATTCCAAGTAATCCGCATTCTTTTTGACGCACAATTCATCTTTTTCGGCTGAGGAATATTTATCCGCAACCCCGCCTTGCGCCAATATGCGCTCCAGTGAATCAATGCGGCTTACACCCTTCAGTTCCTCGTTGAAAGCCTCATCCACTTCAATGCCCAGCTCCGCTCCCAAATCACGCCACGCCAAAAAATGAAATTTCGCTGTATCCGTGATCACACCATCCAAATCAAATAGTACCGCTTTCATATCCCCATCCCTTTCGTCTGCATTTCTGCCGCAATTGTAATTGCTTGAATTTAGTTCAAAGCTTACGCAAGAAAAAAGGAGTTGTCAACGGATAACATGGATGGTCAATTATTTTACATCTATTCGTTCATTCATCTAGAATCGCCAGAATCTTCCCATCCACCTTGCAAATGATTGCGTAATCATTTGCAAGGCGGATGGTTGTTATTGCCGAGAATTACCGAAAAAAACTTTACAGGCCAAGATTTCTCTGCATCTCATTCCCATAACAAAAAACGGGGAGTGATTCGCCTACAGCAAGTCCGAAACCCCAAACTCACCTTCGCCAATCACTCCCCCCCACAGCGCGATAAATATATTTACAAAAATACATCCTCTAATTTCTATTCTCAGATGTTAGCCAATCTTGTAGATCTCCGCCCCGAACGGGAACAGAGCCAACTTGGCATGCTTGAAGTGCTGCATACCGAACGGAATGCCCACAATCGTCAGGCAGAAAATGATGCCCAGGATGACTTCCTCAGCCGCCAATGCCACGCCGCCCAACAGCATCCAGATGACATTGATCACAAAGGACGTGCCGCTCTCGCTGATGCGGATTTCCCTTCCGAACGGCACCGCCGCCATCACCGCGAACTTGAAGCATTGCATGCCGACCGGAATCCCGACAATGGTCAAG
This sequence comes from Trichococcus patagoniensis, assembly GCF_003051085.1. Classification (GTDB taxonomy): domain Bacteria; phylum Bacillota; class Bacilli; order Lactobacillales; family Aerococcaceae; genus Trichococcus; species Trichococcus patagoniensis. The sequence continues at coordinate 85,520 of NZ_QAOM01000004.1, forward strand.
CACCACAGAACGCCTATCACGACCCAGGAAGCAAAACTGATGAAACCGCCCAAAACAAACCAAATCAGATTCATTAGAAAATTCATGATCCCCAACCTCTCTTTCCCTTACATTATAACGCTTGAGAGGCTGGGAGGCATCGGACTAAGTACTGAATTTCCACTCATGTTCTATACTTTGCTAACAGGCTCTCCTCCGGTGAACGCAGGCTTCGCCGGAGTTCACCCAACATTTCGTTATCGTCCTCCGATAAGGCTACTTTCGTCGGAGGTCCGGCCGAAAGTTACCGCTGTCCTCCGGGGAGCGGAGCTTAACCGGAGCTGACGACCATTTCAAACCGAGCTCCTACGGCTACCCGGCACCATCCTCATCCGTCTTCGTCAGCCTATTTCGCACCCAAATTCTTTTTGCTCCACTCGCCCATGCTCTGGAGGATCGGGATGAAGCTTTGCCCCAACGGCGTCAGCGAGTATTCGACTTTAGGCGGGACTTCTTTGTAGACTTCCCGGTGAACCATGTTATCTTCTTCCAATTCCCTCAACTGTCTGGTCAATATTCCTTTTGAAATATTCGGCAGCAACCGCTGGAGTTCGTTGAATCTTCTTGTCTGTGTGCTCAGATTCCACAAAATGATGATTTTCCATTTGCCTGCAATGATGTCTTGCGTTTGTGTGACGGGACAGACCGTCGCCTCTATTTGTTCCTCAGGGAGGTCCCCGAACCAACTTCTTGCCATGATAAACGCCTCTCTTTCGCAATGGTCCTATTTTTGTGACTAGGTCATTTAAAAGTGCCTACTTTCAAAAAAACACCTACCGCTATATTATTAGGTTACAAAAGAAAAGTAAACAGAAATAGGAGCGATGCAAAATGAAATTATTAGTAACCGGAGCGACCGGGAAATTCGGCACCAAAGTTATGGAGATTCTATTGAAGACTGTACCGGCAAATCAACTGGCAGTCAGTGTCCGCAACCCAGAGAAAGCGGAAGAATTACGCGCTCGAGGAGTGGACGTTCGCCAGGGGGATTTTGACCAGCCGGAAACATTGGATGCCGCTTTTGCAGGTATAGATCGTTTGTTGCTTATTTCTGCGGACGGGGACAACGAAACCAGAATCCGCCAGCACGCCAATGCGGTGGCTGCGGCCGAACGCGCCGGGGTTTCCTTCATCGCGTACACCAGTTTGGCGAGTGCACAGGAAAGCAAAAATTTATTCGCCCCGACGCACCAGGCTACCGAAGCAGCTATCGTGAAAACCGAGATTCCTTACTCATTCCTGCGCAACAACTGGTACTTGGAGAATGAAATTTCAGGCATTCAAGGTGTCCTGGCAGGCGCTCCATGGCTGACATCGGCAGCGGACGGCAAGGTTGGCTGGGCACTGCAACAGGATTATGCGGAAGCAGCGGCGGCTGTCCTTTCCGGCGAAGGACATGAAAATACCATTTACGAACTGTCAGGTAAGCCCTTGACTCAGGAAGAACTGGCTGCGGCGCTTGGCGATGTGCTTGGAAAAGAGGTACAGGTGCAGCAGGTTGATGACGCTGCCTATGCCGAAATCATGGCGGACGCCGGTGTGCCGGATTTCGTGGTCCCGATTCTTGTCGAAATCCAAAAAAGCATCCGCGTAGGCTCGCTGGATGTTGAGAGTAATGACTTCGAAAAACTGCTCGGCCGCCCGGCAACGCCGATCCATGAAGGGCTGCGCCAAATCGTGGACGGAATCAAGCAATAGCTTGCGCTCTCTTATAGAACTGCTTTAAAAAATATAAAGGAGTCAATGCCTAGGCTGGTAATATTTTTTTGGAACCTCCAAAAAAATATCTCTGCCTTCCTGCATTGACTCCTTTATTTTCTTTCGTGATTTACCTTGTCGATAACTCACAATATAACGAATAGCGATATTTAAATCTTAATATATATATAACAATAAATATAAGAATTCATACGAAATGAAAAGGTATACTTATCTCAATAAATAATAAAAGGAAGTAGGAGATCGCATGGGTTTTTGGTATTTTCTGATGCTCTTTATAGGCATCGCTCTTCTTGTGGTAGGACTGAGAAATAAAGATGTTTCACGTTCAGTTAAAATTGTAAGTATGTCACTCGTTATCGGAGTTTTGTTTATTGTCGTTTCGCTAATTATGCTAATGCCAGGCAGCTCTGAAGTAGTCGGTCAGCTGTTACAACGAAATTAATGATCAAAGAGAAACTTGTCATCCGATAAATCATCCGGCGGAATAGTCCGTAATAAGGCACCGCTCTTTCCTACCCAACATCTTGATCGGTTCTCCGCACTATTTCTAAATGAGGGTTTAGTTCTACTTAAGGAGAAAACGCAATGCTTTTTTTCTTGAACTACTTCTCCAGCGGTTGATACTCCGCTGCCAGACCTTTTTGAACACCTGGTCGTTCTGCAATGCGATGAGACCATTCTAAGAGATGCGGGTATTCATCCAGATTCAAAAATTCATATGATCCTTCATACAATTTTCCTAAAGCCAAACGACCGTACCAAGACCAGATGGCAATATCTGCTATGGTATAGGCATCTCCAGCTATATAAGGTCGTTGGGCTAAAGTTTTATCGAGTAAATCTAATTGACGTTTCGTTTCCATCGCGAAGCGGTCAATTGGATATTTCATAGGCTCTGGAGCATAAGCAAAAAAGTGGCCAAATCCTCCACCAACATAAGGCCCTGCTCCCATTTGCCAGAATAACCAATTAAGCGTTTCTGTCCGACCGTGAATATCTGTCGGAATCAGTTGATTAAATTTCTCCGCTAAATAAAGAAGAATGGAACCTGATTCAAAAATTTCCAAACGAGGACTTTGACTTTGGTCAACCAGGGCTGGAATTTTAGAGTTAGGATTGATCTCAACGAAATCCGAACCAAATTGGTCGCCTACTCCAATATTAATAGTGTACAAGTCATACTCTGCGCCATCTACACCCAATTCTTTTAGCTCTTCGAACATGATCGTGACTTTAATGCCATTCGGTGTTCCTAGTGAATAGAGTTGGAACGGAGCATCTCCGACTGGTAATTTTTGTTCGAATCGACTCCCAGCTGTTGGACGATTGCCACCTTTTTTTGAATTTTCTTCTTCCCACTGCCACACTTTTGGTAATTCATACGCTGTCATCCCACCACTCCTCATAATAATATTAATTAATAACTTCATCATACTACTCACGAACCAAAATTCCCAAAATTCAGCTTACTTATAGTACGGTTACAGAGCTATTAACATAACAGCGCTTCCTTATAACATGCTGTTTTCCGGACAATCTATTTTCCCCTTCAAAACGGTTATCAGCGTACTCATGACTACACCGATACACTAAACTAGTCTTTCTCCAGTTCCTGCACTATACTGTTACATACAAATCAAAAATACTAGAGGTGGAGCAGCATGGATGCTAAAAAAATTGTCTTAGATAAAGGCCCATTCTTTCATGGCACCAAAACGGAACTAAAAATCGGGGATCTGTTGGAACCGCAACAGTCATCAAATTATCAAGACAAGAAATCCAACTACATCTATTTTACCGCAACTTTGGAAGCTGCTAAATGGGGTGCTGAATTAGCAAGCTCCCAAGCAAAAGAGCGGATTTACATCGTGGAGCCACTGGGTGATTTCGAAAACGATCCGAACTTAACCGACAAAAAATTCCCAGGCAATCCGACACGTTCCTATCGCTCCAAATCACCTTTGAAAATAGTCGCTGAATTAGCCTCATGGGAAAGACATTCCGACGAACAAATAAATCATATGCTTACCTCGCTGCAAAAGTTACGTGAACAAGGGCTAGCTGTGATATACGATTAAGCTTCCAGACTTTTAAAACCCTGACTTGAATCAATCAAAAATTAGCTATCGAGAGTTGCTCATGCCTCTCGCTCGTTTGCCTATCGTCCGGTAAATTGGTCTACGTGCTGAACTTTATATGCCAGAAACATAGAAAGACATTGAGCTTCTCCAAAAAATCGGAAAATACCAATGTCTTCTATCTTTTTTATAACTTATTGATTACTTATTGGCAATTTCTAGCTCCTTTGTTTGAGAACTACTCACGTGATTAAAATTATGGGTGATATTTTCAAAAACTTGATCATTAATAACAATATCCGCACTGACATTAGGCGGCAATTCCACAGACAAAGTAACTTCATCAGCTACAATTTCCCAACCCACTTTAATCGGTCCCCAAATTGAGTCAAATTGACCATCGGCATATCGTAATCCTGAAGTAAAGTCAGGCTTAATAACGACATTTTTAAACCCAACCCCTCTTTGATCAATTCCCAAAATCGTTCTAAACAGATACTCACCAACACATCCGAAAGCAAAGTGATTCATCGAATCGGCCTTGGGTACACCTTTTTCCGAATAGGCGTCCCAAACTTCCCATATTGTTGTAGCTCCCATCTTTATTTCATAGAGCCAAGAAGGACACTTGTCTTGGAATAAAAGTCGATGAGCTAGTTCAAGTTCACCCAATTCTTGTAAAACGGGTAAAAGATACGGAACTGAAAGGAAACCGGTATCCAAACAATCACCATTTTTAGCAATCAGTTCTTTCAAACGGGCAATGCTATTTTTCTTCAAATTTTCGGGAATAGTTTCTGTGGCTAAAGCTAAAATATATACTCCTTGATAATCACTGGTCATTGTCCCATCTGAATTCATGTATTCTTGAACGTAGGCAGCTTTCACATTTTGATTTAATTCTCGATAGTAGTTTTGCTCTTCTAATTTTCCTATTACTCCACAAATTTTGCTCATTAAGTCAGTACTCATCACCACCATTAATGTTGCTACTTCATTCCCAGTAATGCTGGCACTCTCTTGACCCACACTTGGCATTAACCAATCACCAAATTGAAAATCGGTATTCCATAAATATTTTTGGTAGGCTTGTTGTTCTGGACTCATTTCATTATAGTTTTCTGGTAGAAGGCCCAATCTATTCTCAACAGATTTTATGTAACGAAACATCATATCATAGCAGTCCTCTAAAATTTTGATGTCACCATAGAATTCATACAAACGCCAAGGCACAATAATTGCTGCATCAGACCAGCCGGCAGTATTTACTGCATCTTCGCCATCTGGTTTCATATAGTCATGCGATGGCGGACAAGGAATAACTTGAGGAATTTGTCCGTCTTCATGCTGCTCAATCTTCATATCTTCTAGCCAATGCCGTAAAAATTGTTCAACATCCATTTCATAACAGGCAGTTGGAGCATAAACTTGCATGTCTCCAGTCCACCCAGTTCGTTCACGTTGCGGACAATCTGTGGGAATGCTAATCATATTTCCTTCTTGAGAACGAACAATATTTTCTTGCAATTTATTCAGTCGCTCATCAGAGGTTCGGAAAAATCCTGTACGCTTCATTGGTGTGACGATGACATGAATCAAATAATGTTCTGGATCACAATCCATCGTACCTTCAATTTTCACATACCTAAATCCATGAAAAGTTAAACTTGCTTTCCACGAGTGTGCACCGTCTTGTCCGCTCTCATAATAATCTTTTTGCTCTTTATTTTGGCCTAGAATGTTTTGAAGGAAATTCCCATTTTCATCTAAAGTTTCACTATGTTCAAGCGAAACAATATTATTTTTTGCCAATAAAATATTATTAAACGATGTATAACCGACAATCACTTCTCCAGCATCCAAAACTAACTCACCTTTTGGGGTCCGTATAATGGTTGGTCGAATCGTTCTACTTTCAATAATTTCTGGAATTGTTTGCAATGTTAATTCTGAATAACCATATTTCTTTATTACAGGTTTTTCCCAACGAGAATCATCAAATCCTGGTTCTAGCCATTTTTGCAATTCATCTGCCTGCTTATAATATTCACCTACATATAAATCAGCATATTTCTGAGGGCCTTGATCTGTCCACTTAAAAGAGTCATCGGTAAAAATACTGCTTTTGGAACCATCGGAATAGTTCAATTTCAATTCAGAAATAATTGAATTCTCCGTTCCATATTGTTGCCCTACTCCTATATATTCAATTTTCCCAGTATACCATCCATCTGCTAAAACTAAACCGATTACATTTTTTCCTACATTCAAATAGTTCGCGACTGAAGATACTTGATAGTCAATGTGTTTTTGATAAGAAGTGTAACCTGGAGCAAACAGGGACGAAACCTTATGACTGTTAATCCAAACTTCATAAATGCCACGTGCACTCATATAAATTAATGCTTCCATAGGCAACTGCTTAAGTTCAAATTCTTTTCTGAAATAAATCGGTGCATCTAGTCTTTCAATCGGATCTTTTTCAAATTTTTTCACTTCCCAAGCTTTCTTCTTATCAATTAATGGTTTTCTTATACGTTCTGGTTCAATCCATTGCGCTTGCCAATCACTAATTTGGGAAAAAAATTCAGGTCCTTTGGCTGTTAGTAAGCTCCCATCACTCAGTTCAATCGTAAGATTCCAAAATAATCTTTTTTCAGATGGAAACCCGGGTGCCAAGATATTATGTCGCTCTTCTGAAATAACCTTCTCACTATCCCAAAGTAAATTATTTTGAGAATCATTAACCTCAATTTGATAGGATACTTGATCAAATTCACCTACTAATTTCCAAGAAAAATGTACATCAATGCCAGAAACAACTTTTAAATCATATAATTTTGTCATCATAAATCTCCTTTAATTTCTAGTTTGTTGCGGGCTTCTAAATCACCGCACTCAGTCCATACAAAAACACCCTTTTTGTATGCGCTTCATTTATATATATAGTAAATTGTCTGGCTCAATAAAAATTGTAAAAAAACCATATAAAGTCAGTAAAAATTTGCTATGGGGAGACTAAATGTATATTTTCCTTTCAGCAAAACTAGAGCAATTTATGCATGGTCGAAAAATATCCAAGCAACATGTAGCAACAAGAAAATAGCCGGATACTCGCAAAAAATGCATAGTATCCGGCTATTTAGGATGCGCACCAAATGGAGTGCTGTTTTGTTTATATTTCGGGCTTATGTTGTTTTAACCATTTGTTCGGTGGCAGACCAACTAGTTTAACAAAATTTTTATTCATATGGCTAGAATCAAAATAACCGACTTTCTGACTGATTTCTGTTAACGTATAATCTGTATGTTGCATTAAATACTTAGCTTCATCTAAACGAGCTATTTCAACAATTTGCTTGAAATTTTGGCCCGTATTCTTCTTTATCAATTTGCTTAAGTACGCTTCACTATATGAAAATATATCAGATAGTTCTTTCAAAGTAACACTATTATAATTCACCTTAATAAAGTTCAAGATTGGATGAAAAAATGCCGCTGCATTTGTTTCAGAATTATTGATAACGGTTTCAGGATTGAAACAGCGACTTAGTTCAATAAAAATTTCGTTCACATAGGCTCCAATCAAGTCCTCAAAAAATAAATTTTTATTTGTAAATTCATGAAATGATTGCACCATACGATTCATAATTTTTTCGTTGCCATTTGTTTTAAATAATAAATACGGTGTTGCATTATTCGCTACAGAAATATTTTTAAAAAAATCACCAATCCTATCTCTGCGAGTTAAAATATGAGAAAAGTACTGACTAAAGCTTTGCTCATGTAACAATACATTAAAGATTACATCATTATCATTTACGGCTAACATTGCATGAACTGTAGAGGGTGCCATAAAACAAAAATCCCCTTTATTCATTACGATTGCTTTTCCATTAATAAAATTTGTACAAGATCCATTTAAAACATAAATCAATTCAACAAAATCATGATTGTGAAGAATTGGATAAGAGTATCTTCCATGAAGTGATAAAAAAATATTCGTCTGAGCGTATATTTTATTGGGCGCAATTGTTAACCCTGTACCATTCTTAGTTGTATCTCGATAAAAGGCCCGTAAATCTTCTATTTTTGTGTTGCTTGATACTAAGCGATAATATTCTTCGTAGCTCATAGGAGCGGTGTACAATTCCTTATTTTTATCAGACAAATAAATTTCTTTGTTCTTTCTCTCAACTTCATTTAAATGAAACTGTTCTGATTTCATTTTCCTCACCTCAACCAATTTTGCTGTCTTTTATTCACAGTCTAGCATAAGTTTCTATGTTGCATATTAATTCTAATAACAACCCTTGAATAATTATCTATTACTGAGAATGTCCAAACTGGGAATTCGGCTTTCGAATTGAACGTAGTTCCCGGCGCCACTATTTCGGGTTTTTGGAGCCCTTTGCGTCGCAACCTGTCGACAGCTCGATCTTAATTTGGCTGCAAAAACAAATAGGGTGCATCAAAACAGGAAAATACCATTCCGGTTTTGATGCACCCTTTGATTTTAGACGGGAGTTTGAATGTATGCTCAGATATTCCCCGCCAAATCCGATTTGGTGGGGAATATCACAACGAACTCGAAGCCAGCAATACTAGTAAGTCAAGCCTGGTTGAAGAATCCGACCAGAACGTCGACAAATGCAACAACCACTAACAGCAACAGTGCCTTATGGATATAAGCGATGTGTTTGGTTCTTAAATGCAGCATCATTGCCACCCCAAAACATCAAATTCGCTGCTGTTGTCCTTGGTGATCAAGGCAACCGGCACGACAATCGACTTTTCGTATTCTTCATCATCCACAATCTGATAGGCTGCTTCGATAGCCTTCGCTCCCATCGTAATAGGCGATTGTGAGGCAGTCCCTTGAACTTCATCGCTATCAATCAACAGTTTTTTCATGTCCGGCGAACCATCCACACCGTAAACCAGCACTTTATGGTTGATCTGTTTATCTTTGATTGCCGCTAAAGCGCCCAATGCACTCGGGTCATTCAGAGCCATCACAACATCGAAATCGATTTTTCTGTCGATTATTTCCATCATGACGGGCATCGCCACTTCCGTTTGACCCAAGCACTCTTCATTTGCAACAACGGTGTAATTGTCATTATTTTTGATCGTATCCAGAAAACCGTCGATCCGGTCAACCGACGATAAAGCCGCACTATGCTGCAACAGAACAATCTTTGCGGAAGCCAGATTACGCATCATATCCTTGGCACACTGCACGCCCGCGTCATAATTATTGGATAAAACCGTGGCATCGGCAATCGTATCATCATCCAACTGCGCATCAATAACGATTATCTTGATGCCTTTTTCCTTGGCTTTTTTCAATGAATCGTTCACTTTAGAATAGTCAACGGGGTTGATTATCAAGACATCGATTCCGAGCTCCATCAAATCATTGATTTGTTCGTTCTGTTTATCGACATCCAAAGCCGGGTCACGCGTATACAATATATCCCCGCGGTCATTGATTTGTTTTTCTATTTCATCCATTATCGCCTTGTAAAAACTGTTGTTCATCGTCATGTAGGTAGCACCAAAAATGATCTTGTCGCTGTCGTACCTGACGAATTTATAATTGTAATAGATTGCTGAAACCGCGATGACACAAACAGAGACTATCATGACCATCATTTTGTTTACTTTAGGCACCCTATCATCCCTCTCTTGCCTAACATTCTATACACTTTTGTCACGTATGTAAATTGACAAAAGTAATATTATCGAGGCAAGCATTCCCATTTATAGACTGCTTCTGCAAGGGGATGGACTTGCGTCAAAAGGTGGTTTCATCTAAAGAAATTTTCCGTATTTGAGTAGCATGAAACGGATTACGACAAAAAACTGATGAATAAATTACCGAAAACCGCAATACACCAGACAGACAAACAAGCCCCTCGCTTCCAATCGGATATCGGAAACGAAGGGCTTGTTGGTTTACGGAATTTGGCTGTTGAATGTGCGAATTTCCCGGCGAAGGTCGCCACCTCACCGGGAATTAGGCTTCCGAAATGAACCGATTTCCCGACGAGAAAACTTTCAGGTGGCCGCCGGAATGTGCGGTTTTCCCCCATCAGTCAGATCGCTTGATTTGCTGGTCTTCTTTTGTAATTTTGCTGCGTTTAAACTATCTTGCAACAGATTTGATGGACAGTATAGATAAGCCGCCAATCATAGAAAAAACGAAAGAAACGATAAAAATAGCAGAAAAGCTGAATTGAGAAATCACAAAAGCTGCAAGAACAGGAGCAATCGCTTGCGTCAATGTATTCCCTAAATTGTAGACGCCTAAGAAAAAGGCTACCCGATTTTTGTCTGGAATCACTTCCAGATTCAACAAATTATCCAGTGAATTCCAAATACCCATACCTAACCCTGCGGTAAAACCGTAGATAAGTATTCCAACATCATTTTGCAGGAAAAACATACTTAATGCACCGATTCCTAAAGAAATGGTGGACAAACCTACTGGGAATTTCAACACTTTATACTTATCTGCCAATGGTCCCGCGATGAATCCCATCGCAAGCCCAAACAGCAACATGATGGTGTTGATCAACTGAATAGCGTGTTGCGTGTCAGCAGTCCCCTTACCTAAGAAGTCCGTCATGATGAACAGCAGATAACCTGTAACAGTGAAATTCCCTACCCCTTGGAACAATTTGCCGATCAAAGCCAAATAATAATCCCGACCAACTGACCAACTAGGAAAAATTGCCATCGCTTCTTTCAACGACGTCTTTTCTTTCTTCTCAGCCACCACTATTTTTTCATCTAAATTGGAAGGCTCATGGACAATTATTGCAGCAATCAGTGTGCCTACAAACGTCAGGATCCCAAAAATAATGAAGCCTAGACGAACTTGCCCTAAAAACATTGCCGCAATAATAGTAAATCCGTTATTCCCTAATGCCATGCCTAATCCGCCGTAAGCACTTGAAGCTGTTGCCTTGCCATTCTCTGGAGCAAGTTCCAACCAAGCAACCATTGGAGCAACAATGAAGTTTAGTGCCACTTGCCCCAGCATCCAACTAGCTAACAGAAATGGAATATTGTTAGCCATTGAAGCAAGGATCATGGATAACATGAAAGCAGCGGCACCACCTACTAACCATGGTGTTCGTTTACCAAAGCGCGAGCGGGTACGATCGGATAAATAACCGGCCACCATGTTGGAAATTGCCGCTACCACCATGGCGCAAATTGAAAACAAAGCCACTAACTGAATTTTATTTTCCTCATCAATATATTGAATCAATGTTGGTAAAAACAAACTAACTGCTGCGATATACGGTCCTAACCAGGAAGCGGGTCCAATAATTAACCCCGGAACTAAACGTTTTAAAGAAACTGTTTTACTCATTTTTTTATCCCCTCTCAAAATCTAAATATTTGTGACGTAGTAGTAATCAAAATCGGCATACGAATCCCGTTGATGGGCATCGACAGAACCAATGAAGTTGAACAATGCTGTAAATCCGCCAATTTCTCCCGGTTCGCCATTTACACCTTCATCGGATAGATAAGAAACATCAATCCCTTCAACAAACAGCTCCCACTCTTCATCTTGTCGGTACATTAAATCGGCGGTACCGTGTTTGTATCTGATTTTTAGTTCAAGTGCTTCTTCCTTCACTATGAAACGGTGATTGCTGTACTCGATGCGCTCGCCTCGTTTTGCTTGCAAAACGGTCAGTATCGTCGCTTCTTGTTCTTCTGAATAAGTTAAGTGCAGATACAACCAATTATTCGAATCATAGTACAGACCCACGCCTGCCGTTTCTGAATAATGATCCGGCTGAAAAGCCACTTTGGTTTGAACTTCATAACCAAACGAAGTCGCCCGAGTTGCCATAATGGCCGGATTAATTTGGGAGAAGAAAGAATTTTCGCCATGAATACGTAAATAACCAGGTCGCTCGGTTGTATTCACCCATTTTTGCTCTTGATTGCGATAAGGAGTCATAAAGTGAAGACTGTAAGCTGAGACAAACTCGTCTTTTATTTCGTGCGTGTTGGTTCCATCAATGGATAAGCCATCTATTCCTTCAACCGTCATCTTCGCTAAGTTTGACCCATCCGCCATTTCCAACCATCCGTCTTCGGTCCAATGCATTTTTTGAATGGAGGTTTCTCGTCCTAATGGATTCAGTAAAGTTCCTTCCAACGGACGAGACATCAAATGGGGCATGTACCATTCACCGGTAGTTGTCTCAACTAAGGAGCCATGACCTGCTTTTTGCATAACGGAATTGGGATTATACATTTCAAAATGACCTGCGTCAGGATCACCTAGTGAAAACAAATGTCTAGGAGAGGAGGTAACAATCGGTTCGCCAGACGGATGTGGTTCGTAAGGCCCCAAAACATTTTTCGACCGGCCAATCTCTACGCCATGACCATAGCCTGTCCCGCCGGCTGCAATCAGCAAGTAGTAATAGTCGTTCCGTTTATAAATTTGTGGTGCTTCAGCACAACCACGCGTTGTAAAACCATGGTTGATGCGATGCCATTCACCGGTAATTCCGCCATTTTCCAAATCAACTTCAGCGATTACGATATGTCCAGGTGCTTGATAACCTTGCCGGGTTTCCCATTCCAAAATAGCCAAATAATGTTTGCCATTTTCATCATGAAAAATCGCTGGATCAAATCCGATGGCTGTTAAAAAGATTGGTTCTGACCAAGGTCCTTTAATATCATCTGCCCAAATTGCATAAGAATCAGAATTAAATTCACGTCCAGCCATATTGACCATATGGGAATAAGCTAACCAGTATTTTTTTGTGGCTGGGTCGTAGGATAAATGCGGTGCCCAGATGCCGGCGGGCGTGTTGGTTCCTCTAAGATTTACTTCGCCATTTTTCAACGCGTAGTCAATTAATTCCCAGTTGGCTAAATCTTTGGATTGAAAAATTTGAATAGCTGGATTCCAGTGAAAGGTGGAGGTTGCTATATAATAAGTGTCCTCCACGCGAATAATTGATGGGTCGGGGGCCATCCCCGGAATAATCGGATTTTGAATGGTGGTCATTTTGCTTCTTCCTCTCTGTTTCGATTGTCATGTGGTGCCTAATGAATAGCGTTTGTATCCGGATACATTTTCCTGATTTTATAAATGCGTCGGTGCCGGGCGGCGGTATTCCTTTTCTGTTATAAGCTACCACCTTTCTTTCCTTTTTGTGATTCCGTTTTCAATAATCGGTTTGCTCAGCTGATGAATCGAAAATACCTTATGCCCAAAATGGAATCGTTTACTTTTCCTGAATTCATAATAAAAGAAATGAAACGCCAGTAATATATCAAAAAACGTATGATTTTTACCATTTTTCGTACAAAAAAATCAGCCGCAAAATTTGCTGGCTGATTTTCAGAGTTGATTAGGCCGTTCAAGCCCTCTCTTTATTCAATTCGCGGTACTCTTTTGGTGACAGATTACTCCATTTTTTAAATTGCCTGGAAAAATGGGAGAGATTCTGGTAGCCGATGATTTCAGCAATTTCACTAATGGAAAGCGTGGGTTGATGCAACAGAAATTTCGCCTCATTGTAGCGCAATTGATCCAAATAATGTTTCGGACTGACGGAGAAGACCTTCTTAAAAATCTTCAACATGGAACTTTCACTGATGCCCATCGCTTCAGAGACTGCGTTCATGGACAGTAGCGAACGATTTTCTTCCAGTGGGTATTCCGTGAACGTCCGGAAATTCTTTTGAATCGTATCAGCGATTGCCTTTGCCAAAACCAAAGAGGAATTATCGGAAGCTTCCATTTTTTGTTGTTCGTAGGTGGTATAGTCCAGCAAACAGATTACCAATTCGATCAATAACCTTTCTACTAACAGCTTTTCTCGCAAACAAAATTTTTCCTGTTCCAAGAATCCGACATAGGCTTCCAAAATTTCTTTTATTTTAATGAACACAATGTTATCTTTGCGCAATTGAATCGGACAATACATCAATAAATTTTGCTGGATTTCTGGATCGTCAATGTCGAAATGTGCACAAAAATACTTCAGTCCTTCTTTTGAAGTGCATGAGTTTTCATGGGACGTGCCTGGCGGGATCAAAATGATATCCCCTTCAACAAAATCGTAAGACCGACTGTCAAAATCAGTATGCTGGACCCCTTCAAGAATAATCATGATTTCAAAGGCGAAGTGCGTCTCTCGCTTAGCAACCCAACCGAAAGGGACTTTCTGTTGATGTCCGCCGAAAAATTTCATATTAAGATTGATTTCCGGCAAATTTTTTAATTTTTTTAGCCATTCTGGTTTCTCATTCATAAGTTATGCCCCTATTTGTATTTTCAGGTATTTTACCATCTTATCTGAATTATAGACATACAAAAAAACAACAAGCCCCCTTGTTTCCGATAGCGATCGGAAGCGAGGAGGCTTGCTGTTTTAGAGAATTTGGTTGTTGAATGTGCCTAATTCCCGGCAAGGGGACTGTCACCGGGAATCCGACTTCCGAAATGAACGGAATTCCCGGCGAAAAAACTTTCACCGGGAATTCGACTTCCGAAATGAGCGGAATTCCCGGCGAGGAAGCTGTCACCGGGAATTCGGCCTCCGAAGTGAGTAAATTTCCCAGCAAGAGGCATGCTATTTATAGTGTTTCCTCAATCATGCACCCGCATGACCGTCTCCCTTTCGATCACTTCATGCGGCACGATCATCTTCGGCAGCAAGGCGCTCGGTTCGTGGAGTTGGCGGATCAATAGGGCTGCGGCTTGTCTGGCCAGTTCCTGGACGTGGATGTCGATGGTCGTCAGGAACGGGTGGGACAGGGTCGCGAAGACGGAATTGTTGAAGCTGATCAGGGAGATGTCGTCCGGCACTTTGTACTGGTCCAGCTGCAGATACTGCAGGACCCGCAAGGCCAGGCGGTCATCGCCGACGACAAGTCCGGTCGGTTTGGTCTCTTCGAGGAACTCCTGAAAAGCCATGAAATCATTCGGCGTTTCGAAATACAGTTCCGGATGGACGGTCAGATTGGCGTCGCGCAAGGCATCGGAATAGCCTTTGTAGCGCTCCTTGTCGACGACCTGCGAAGGCGTCAGCCCGACGTAGCCGATCCGTTGGTGCCCATGCTGGATCAGGCAGTCGGCCGCCGATTTGCCGGACAGGCGGTTGTCGTTGTCGATGTAGATCGTCTCGTTTTCATAGACATCCGGTTTCCCCAGCAGTGCGTAGGGAATCTTCTCATCATGCAGAAACTTGCGGATCGGGTCCTTCGCCTCTGAATACAATAGAATGAAGCCATCGACCAGTTTGCGTTGATGCATCAGGCGCACGCTGTCCTTCAGTTCCGCCATCGTTTTCCCGGTCGCCAGGGAGATCATGTATTTCTGTTCGTTGCAGACGACGCCGATTTCCTGGATCATCTCGAGGAAGAGCGGATTCTGCGCAGGATTCCCCATCGTCCCCACCGGCAGGATCACGCCGATCGTCTGCGTGGACTTGTTGGCCAGATTCTGGGCGGCGAAGTTGGGCGTATAACCCAATTTATGCATCGCTTGGCGCACTTTCACTTTTGTGTTTTCGCTGATCAGCGGACTATCCTTCAACGTGCGTGAAACAGTTGAAGTCGCGACGCCCGCTTCTCTGGCGACATCTTTTATCGTAACGGTCATAGGCATTTTCCTTAGAGTTCATTTTTGTATCTCTAGATTACCATTTAAAAGTGTAATTTTGAACCCTTGTCGCTAAAGTATTTGGCGCCAGGACAATATCGTCCCAGCCGGGATGATGGATGGCGTCCGGCACTTCCTGCGCTTCGATCGCCAAACCGAGGTGGCTCCGCATAGGGCGGCCGTTCACAAGGTAAGGTTCGTTCATGTCCGTCGTCGAAAAAAGCACGATGCTGCTGCGGTTGCTGGACAGTTCCATTTCCCGGCCGCTGCCTTTATCGCTGAGGATCAGCTGCGGTTGTTCGTCCGAGTGCATCAGAAAAACGTCATCGAAACCTTCTGGCCGTTTGCGGATGGCTTCACTGATTCGGGTCGGTTCACGGAAATCGAAAGCCGTCCCCGCCACTGCTTGCTTTGCTCCGATCGGCAGCTTTTCGGCATCCAACTCCAACACTTCCTCGCAGGCCAGCTGCAGGGTGTGGTCGGTTACCGGCCGTTTGGCGTCGCCGCTCAAGTTGAAATAGATATGGCTGGTCGGATTGAACAGCGTTTCCTCCGCGCTTATGCCTGCCATCGTGATCGTCAGGCGGCCTTGGTTGTCCAAAACATAGCTGACTTTGGCCTGCAGATTAACTGGATAGCCGACCGTTTCCGGAGTCGATTCCAAAGTGAACGTGACGGTCACTGCTTCTGCCGTCTCTTCGGTCGTGAAATCCCAGAACTGCTGGCCCCAACCGCGGCTGCCACCGTGGATATGGTGCGCGCCGTTGTTCTGCTCCAGCTGCACAGTTCCCCATTTGCCTCCGGCGATTCGGCCGGCAACCGGTCCAACGGTCGCGCCGTAGGAAGCCAGGTCGTTTCCGTAGGCTTCCGCATCGGCCAGGCCGAGGACAACATTTTCGCTTTTGCCTTCCCGATCCGGGACCAGCAAGCGGATCAGTCGGGCGCCGTAGTTGATGCAGCTGACGGTCATGCCATTCGGCTGGCTCAAATCGATGCGCCACACTTTTTCCGTTCCGATGCTGCCCCATTCGCGGACAGTGATGCTGCCGATGAAGCTAGCCATTGGCTATCGCCTTTTCCCACGTATCGCGCAGGACGGCCAGCGACAATGCGCTTGTGTCAGGCAATACGCGGTCGGCTTGCGCCAGCACTTCTGCATCTCCGATCGCGACCGCAGTGATGTTCGCGGCTTTGATGGCCTCCACTCCGGAAGCGGCATCCTCAACGCCGATGCATTCGGCCGGTTCCGCATCAGCCAAGGCTGCTCCCGCCAAAAAGATGTCTGGAGCCGGTTTGCCTGCAGCAACTGAAGCCGGATCGACGATGCCGTCGAAGTAGTCTTTCACCTGCAGCAACTCCAAAATGCCGGGTGCGTTCTTGCTGGCGGAAGTTATGATTGTCTTCAGACCGGCTGCGCGCAGTTCTTCCAATAAAGGCAGGATCCCCGGCAGGATGTCGGCCGGTGTCATTTCCTGGATCAATTCCAGATAGTGGTCATTTTTCTTTGTGCACAAGGCTTCTTTTTCAGCCAAGGAATATTTGTCAGCCAATCCGCCGAATGCCAGGATGCGCTCGAGCGAGTCCATCCGGCTGACGCCTTTCAGCTCTTCATTGAAGGCTTCGTCGACCGTGACCCCCAACTCTTTGCCGAGTTCGCGCCAGGCCAAAAAATGGAATTTGGCGGTGTCGGTGATGACGCCATCCAAATCGAACAATACTGCTTTCAACATTTCTTTCTCTCCTTTAGTGTCGCTCACACGGACACGGTCTTTTTAAGTGCGACTTTGATTTCATCTTCCAATTGCAGTTCTTCATCATAGATACGGACAGGCAACGCTTCGCCTTTCACCAAGGTCAGGCTGACTGCCTCTTCGTCCACTGCGATCAGGATCAAGCGACCGCGGTAGTTGATGTGGAATTGGTAGTTCGTCCAGTCTTTCGGCAGGAAAGGTGCAAAACGCAATCCGTCCTTGGCGCGCATGCCGGCGAAGCCTTCCGCGATCGTCAACCAGCTGCCGGTCATCGAGGTGATGTGCAGACCGTCTTCCGTGTCGTTGTTGTAATTGTCCAGATCCAAGCGCGCGGTGCGTTGATACAGTTCCACGGCTTTTTCTTCCTTGTGCAGTTCGGCAGCAAGGATGGCATGGATGCATGGCGACAAGCTTGATTCATGCACAGTCATCGGCTCGTAGAAGTCGAAGTTGCGTTCTTTTTCTTCCATAGAGAATTGGTCGCCGAACAGGTAGATGCCTTGCAGCACATCCGCCTGTTTGATGAAGCAAGAGCGCAGAATCTTATCCCATGACCATTTTTGGTTCAACGGCAATTCAGCCGGGTCCAAAGCGCTGACCGGTTTCAGATCCTTGTCCAAGAACGTGTCATGCTGGACGAAAACGTCGCGCTCTTCATCATAAGGGAAGTACATGCGATCGATGATATCCTGCCATTTGGCTTTTTCGTCTGCGGTGATCCCCAGCGCTTTTTCGCGTTCCGGATATTTTTCCAAGCTTTCCAGAGTATAACGCAGCACCCAGACGGCCAAACGGTTTGTGTACCAGTTGTTGTTGATGTTGTTTTCATACTCGTTCGGTCCGGTCACGCCGTGGATCATGTAGCATTGCTTGTTCTGCGAGAAGTGCACGCGATCCGCCCAGAAACGGCTGACGGCGCCGAGCACTTCCAGCCCTTCTTCGGCCAAGTAGCTTTCATCGCCCGTATAGGCGGTATAATTGTAGATTGCGTAAGGAATCGCGCCGTTGCGGTGGATTTCCTCGAAAGTGATCTCCCATTCATTGTGGCACTCCACTCCGGTGAAGGTCACCATCGGATACAACGCGCCCTTCAAGCCTTGTTGCTTCGCATTATGGAAAGCGCCAGGTAATTGGTTGTGGCGGTATTTCAGCAAGTTGCGGGTGACTTCGGGTTCGGTTACCGCCAAGTAGAACGGCACGCCGTAAGCTTCCGTATCCCAGTAGGTAGCGCCGCCGTATTTCTCGCCGGTGAAGCCTTTCGGCCCGATGTTCAGGCGTTCATCTTCCCCATAATAGGTGGAGAACAGTTGGAACAGATTGAAACGGATGCCTTGTTGCGCTTCATCGTTTCCGCCGATCTCGACATCCGCCAGTTCCCAGCGTTTTGCCCACAGATTAGCTTGTTTCGCTTCCAAAGCTGCGAAACTTTGGCCGGCGACTTTTGTGGCGTAGATTGCTTCGGCCGCAGCCGAAAGCTCGTCCTTCGCATGATCGCGGCTCGTCGTCAGCGTCACGTATTTCTCCAAGGAAAGGACTTGGCCGTTTCCGGCTTCGCCTTCGAACACTTGCGAGACGAACAGTTCTTTGCTCTTGTTTCCGGCAGGCTCGAAACCGTCCGTTTTGTGGTGCATCGTGGCAGCCACGGTGAAACGCTCGATGCCGAAGTTGTTCGGGATCGTTTCTACGACCAGCGTATCATCCGTCTGCTCGATCCATTCCCAGAACATCTCTTCATAGTTGGCATCCTCGTTTTGGACATTCCCGTCCAGCGCGCTTTCGATGCGGATAGCCGCCTTTTCCGAAGCTGTAATTTCCACTTTGATGGCACAAAGTTCCTTGATGTCGATGCTCAGGAAGCGCGTGAAATGGACTGTGACTTCCTTGCCGTTCTTCACGACCGTAAAGAAGCGCTCCAAGCGGCCTTTTTCCATATCCAGCGTCAACTCGAAATCCTTCAGCTCATCCTTATGCAAGTCGACTTCTTCCCCGTCCACAAAGAGGTGCATATAGAGGAAATTCATCGCGTTGATCACTTTGCCGAAATAGTCCGGGTAGCCGTTTTTCCACCAGCCCACGCGGGTTTTGTCGGGATACCAAACGCCCGCCAGATACGTGCCTTGGTGGTGATCGCCCGTGTAGGCTTCCTCGAAGTTCCCGCGCATGCCCAT
This sequence comes from Trichococcus patagoniensis, assembly GCF_003051085.1. Taxonomy (GTDB): domain Bacteria; phylum Bacillota; class Bacilli; order Lactobacillales; family Aerococcaceae; genus Trichococcus; species Trichococcus patagoniensis. The sequence goes on from NZ_QAOM01000004.1 coordinate 104,940, forward strand.
ATAGCCATTGCCGAGGCTGGTCAAACTTTCCTGCAGGCGGCGGTTTTCTTTGTCTAATTGTTTAGTTGTCACTTTCCATGGATCGATTTCAAAAATTTGTTGTGTCATCATTGGTTCCCCCTTATTTGTTCTTCCCCCATAGTTTACGTGCAATCGGTTGCATTGTCAATGCAAAGGTTGCATTATTATTTCTGCTGTGACTTTTCGTAGGCTTTCCGCCTTTCCTTTCATCTATGCGTTAGAAAAGCATATTATTCTAAAATAGAACGCTTGCATAATTTCCGGATTTGGTCTATACTTCGAATCGTAAACGTTGCAATCGATTGCATTAACATTTTGAGAGGAGTTTTAAAAATGAAGAAAATATTTACGTTCGATTTTTGGCAAAAATTCGGTAAGGCCTTGATGGTTGTCATCGCGGTCATGCCGGCAGCTGGTTTGATGATCAGTATCGGCAAGATGATCGCTATGTTCTCGGGGGATGTCCAATTGTTGCTGACAACGGCTGGGGTTATCGAAGACCTGGGCTGGGCTGTCATCGTCAACCTGCATATCCTGTTTGCCGTCGCCATCGGGGGATCTTGGGCGAAAGAGCGTGCCGGAGGAGCATTCGCCGCGTTGCTTGCCTTCATCCTGATCAACCGCACGACCGGTAAACTTTTCGCAGTAACCGGAGATATGTTGGCTACGGACGGCGCAACAACCAAGACGTTATTCGGTCAGGATATCCTGGTGAACGGCTACTTCACTAACGTTTTGGGCGCACCCGCTTTGAATATGGGGGTATTCGTCGGGATTATCGCCGGTTTTGTCGGTGCCGTTATCTTCAATAAGTATTACAACTATCGCAAACTGCCTGAAGCTTTGTCCTTCTTCAACGGCAAACGTTTCGTGCCTTTCGTCGTCATCGGTGGGTCCGTCGTTATTTCCCTTATCTTGGCAATCATCTGGCCAGTCGTTCAGACCGGCATCAATAATTTCGGGATTTGGATCGCCGACTCCGCGGATACAGCACCGATCTTGGCGCCGTTCGTATACGGTACACTGGAGCGTCTGTTGTTGCCTTTCGGTCTGCACCATATGCTGACGATTCCGATGAACTACACTTCTTTGGGCGGAACCTACACAATCTTGACGGGTGCTGCTGCAGGTTCGCAAGTGTTCGGCCAGGATCCGCTTTGGTTGGCTTGGGCCAGTGATTTGGTGAATTTGAACAACACTGGTGATACAACAGCCTACAGTGAGTTGCTGAACGCATTCACTCCGGCCCGCTTCAAAGTCGGCCAAATGATCGGGGCAGCCGGCAGCCTGATGGGCTTGGCGTACGCCATGTACCGCAACGTCGATGTCGACAAACGTCCGAAATACAAATCCATGTTCTTCTCGGCAGCCATTGCTGTTTTCCTGACAGGTGTAACCGAACCGCTTGAGTACATGTTCATGTTCGCTGCACCGCTGCTTTACGGTGTCTACGCAGTCCTGCAAGGGGTCGCTTTCGCCATGGCCGACATCATCAGCCTGCGCGTCCACTCCTTCGGTACGCTGGAATTCCTGACGCGCGTCCCGATGTCCCTGAAAGCCGGCTTGTGGCTGGATGTCGTCAACTACATCTGGGTGACGATCGCTTTCGCCGTCATTATGTACTTCGTCGCCAATTTCATGATCAAGCGCTTCAAATTCGCAACACCGGGACGTTTGGGCAACTATACGGACTTCGATGGTGAAGCTGAAGAAACGACTGCTTCCGCTGCGATTCCGGAAGGCGATGCTGGTGCATCCGACAACGACAAACTTGTTTGGAACATCATCAACGCATTCGGCGGCCAAGAAAACATCACAGAAGTCGATGCCTGCATGACGCGTCTGCGCGTCACAGTCAAAGACGAAGCGCAAGTGGCGGAAGACAAAAAATGGTCCACATTGGGCGCTCGCGGCGTCATCCGCAAAGGCAAAGGCATCCAAGTCGTGTACGGTCCTCAGGCAGATGTCCTGAAATCTGATATAATAGACTTACTTGGAAGATAGAAAGGTGTGGACCAAATGAAACTACTGACGTTGAATGCTTACAGCTGGGTCGATACGGACGACACAAGCTTTTATGCGCCCCTGATCAGCGACATTCTCGAAAACGGCTACGAGGCAATCGCCCTGCAGGAAGTGAATCAGCTCTCTTCGGCCCCGGTCATCAACGAACCGGAAGGCTACCACGCGACGCAGCAGGAGATCCCGATCAAGGAGAACAATTTTGCGTACTTTCTCGTGCAGGCGTTGGCCGAAAAAGGGCTCGCTTATCAGTGGTCCTGGGTGCCCTGCCACGTAGGCTACGACATCTACGATGAAGGCGTCGCCCTGTTGAGCAAAGCGCCGATTCAGTCAGTCACTCAGGTCCAACTTTCAGAAGTCAATGATTTCGAAAGCATCCACACCCGCCGCGCCTTGGTCGTCGAAACCGAAGCGGCCGCTTTCGCCTCCGTCCATCTGTCCTGGTGGAAAGACGAAGAAGAAAATCCGTTTTTGCGGGAGTGGGCTTCGGTTGAGACGGCTGTCAAAAAAATGCGCGGCAGCAAGCCCATCTACGTGATGGGCGACTTCAACAACCCGGCCGACGCCCGCAACGAAGGCTACGACCTGATTACGCACGCCGGTTGGCAGGATGCCTACACCGTTGCAGCTGTCCGTATCGGATCCGCGACCGTTCCGCCGGCAATCGCCGGCTGGGAAGGAAACGAAGTACCGCTGCGCATCGACTACATTTTCTCCGACCGCCCGCAAGCGGTCGAGACCTACGAAGTCAAGTTCGACGGGAATAAGTTGGCTTGCGTGTCGGATCATTATGGGGTCGCCGTCACGTATGCGTGACTATTAATGTTGAATAAAAGGAAAAAGCTGTCTCTTAGAGGCAGCTTTTTCTGGTTGGGGGCAGTTTTTGGTGGACTTGTCCGATAACGCTGGAGAATCGGACAACTAGGTACCCGATTCTGGCGGACTTGTCCGATAACTACAATGAATCAGACATCCAGGCACTCGGTCCTGTCGCACTTGTCTGATAACTACAATGAATCAGACATCCAGGCACTCGGTCCTGTCGCACTTGTCCGATAACTACAATGAATCGGACATCCAGGCACTCGATTCTGGCGTACTTGTCCGATAACTCCGAAGAATCGGACAACCAGGCACTCGATTCTGGCGTACTTGTCCGATAACTGCAATGAATCGGACAACCAGGTACCAGATTCAGGAGAAGGGGTGTTTGGCCGGAGTTCCGGCCGTGGAAGCAGCAGCTGCTGAACAATTCAAAAAGCTGGGCGCGAGGAATAAATAAATCATTCCTCACACCCAGCTCCGCAATCTTTATTTATCGCAGTATTTTTAGCGATAAACTACAGGATATTATTTTTTGGCCCATGGGAAAATCATTGGCACTCTTTTTGTATATTCTTCCCATGCAGCATATTTCTCCATATTTTTTTCTAGTAATGGCGTGGATACTTTGATTAGTACAGTACTCATTAAAATCGGTGAAATGACTAAAAAGGTATAATACAACGGGCTCAAAGAATTAGTGAAGAACAATGTAATCCCACTGGCGTATAATCCGATCCAAATCAAGATCTCTCCAAGATAGTTTGGATGACGTGTAATAGACCATAGTCCGGTTTGTAGTAGGGTTCGTGTGCCTTTACTGATGTGTCGTCTTAATTGTTCATCACCCACTACTTCAAAGAATAGGCCAACTAGTGCTACAAGCAAGGCAGCATAGACGAAATATTGATGAGAGGAACCAAAACTAAATTCGTTATATTTGATTACTGCATAGCTTGCAGATCCGACGATAAAGTTAATGATGCCTTGAATCATAAATACTCTAAAGAAGGCAATGACGACTACTTTATCGCCCCACTCTTTACGCCACTGTGCGTATCTGAAATCTTCGGGTTTCCCATAATTTCTTTTTAATAATCGCAATGATAACCTCAGACCCCACACACTAATAAATCCAACAATAAAATACGATAAAACAGTCGGATTTTCAGTCACAAGTAAGGTCAGCCAACTGCCAACTACAAAACCCATCCCCCAACCAATATCAACAATCGAGTTATTTTTAATCGCTGTTGCTATGAAAAAAATAATCGTGAAGTAAACAAAAGTAAAAATGAACGGAACAAGGAGTCCCCCCAAACCGAAGCTAGTAAACCCTTGTGTCGCTATGCCTAACGTCGCTAAAAACAATACCGAATAAATGACAATTCTTTTTTTATCCATAGTGCACCTCTTTCAAATGTTTCGCGTTTTCCCTGTTAAAAAATATAGACCTTTCAAAAAAATAACGCTTAAAACCAGACAAACAAACCCTGAATTTTTTCTGTTCTTTACTGAAAAAACAATAGCGTTATTCGCGTTTTCATAATTATATCAAACAGCCCTGACAATCAAAAATTTGAGCGCTTATTTCACTCTTTTTATTACCCTGAATTCCCGATCTGAAGACCTTCGATTTCGTCGGTTTTCTCCAGCCGTGATACCGGCTAGTGAAAAGCCTGTTAGTGAAGCTCATTTGCGGTCACCGCGGTAGCCGGTGATTGAAACCATGAATAACTTTGAGTTATTCATCTTTTTGGGCCGGATGCCGGCCGAAATCATGAATAAACGCGAGTTATCCATCTTTTTGGGCCGGATGCCGGCCGAAACCATGAATAAACGCAAGTTATTCATGGTTTTCGCACGACGAACTCGCCCCAGTCCCAAAAACGCAGGAGCCGCCCCAATTTTTCGGGGCGGCTCCTGCGTTTTTTGCATATAAAGACGTTCGATTTATCATATGGTGCAACGAAGCCGATTGCGCGCGCACCTGTTTTTTATCATTTATAAGTCGGCAGATAATCGCCATGGGCAGCGATCAATTCATCGACCATCGCTTTTATTTCTGAAATGGATAGTTCTGAACTCGCATGAGGGTCCAACAATGCCGCTTGATAGATTTTATCTTTTTCAAGTGTCATTGCAGCCTCAACTGTCAATTCCTGGACATTGATGTTTGTTCGATCCAATGCGGCCAATTGCGTAGGAAGATTACCTACATAGGTGGGTTGAACGCCATTTTTGTCCACCAAACAGGGAACTTCCACACAACAATTTTCCGGCAAGTTGGTGATCAGACCTTTATTCAAAACATTCCCGGCAATCACGGCTGGCGTCCCGGTTGTAATCGCATCCATAATATAAGAGGCATATTCGCGGCTTCTTGTATGTTCCAGCGAACCGTCATTGACGATCTCGTCTCTTTGAATTTCCCAGCGTTCGATTTGTTCAACGCATCTGCGTAAATATTCATCAATCGGGATCTGCAGTTGATCTATCAATTCCGGATAATTTTTCTTGATGAAGTAAGGATGGTACTCTGCGTTATGCTCGCTGGATTCTGTAATATAGTAGCCAAAATGTTTCATCAATTCAAAGCGCACAGAATCCTTGTGTAGATCAGCGATTTTTGAAGCCAGACTGCGGATTTCCGGGTAGAAATCTTTGCCGTTTCGGTTGATTTCCAACAGCCACGCCATATGGTTGATGCCGGCGATTTTCCATTGGAATTCATCCAGATTGTACTGATCTTTTATCCCCAGATGTTCGAACAGTTCCGGCACACAGACTTGGACACTGTGGCACAATCCGACTGTTTTGATCTTCGTCGCTTTCAGCATGCCCATCGTCAAAATCGCCATCGGATTGGTGTAGTTCAATAGCCAGGCATCCGGACAAACCTCTTCCATGTCTTTGGCGATATCAAACATGACGGGAAGTGTGCGCAATCCTCTGAAAATACCGCCGATACCGGTAGTGTCCCCGATCGTCTGCTGCAAGCCATATTTTTTCGGAATCTCAAAATCAATCACCGTGCTCGGTTTGTATCCGCCCACTTGAATCGCATTGATGACGAAATTCGCGCCTTTCAGAGCTTCTTTCCTGTCGCTGAAAGACTGTATGTTGGCGCGGTTTTGGTTCGAGTTTTTATTGATCGTCTGAAGCATCAATTCGGATTCTTTCAATCTTTTTTCATCAATATCGTATAATGCGATCTCTGCGTCTTGGAGACTTGGCGTCAACATCGCGTCCCGTCAACAACCCATGACTAAAGTCACGGGCTTGTGAGCCTCTTACGAGGCTCTGGTTTGTATACAGCGGACTACGCATCCATTGACACGCCCTTTAATCCTTGCGAGAGGAACTGTCAGGCACCAAGCGAACCTGTTTCTATGTTTAAGCAACCACCAATGATGGTGCCAACAATACTTCATCAATCCAACGGAGTCCATAATTGCGTAGGTTCAACCCGGCGTTATGGTCTCTGTCGTGCTGTTCATGGCAATTGGTACACGTCCATTCACGAGTGGAAATATCGCCCTTGAGGGCCGTGTTTTTGACGCCACAATCCGAACAGATTTGTGTGGAAGCAAAGCTTTTGGGGGCTTTCACGAAATATTTACCTTGTTGCTCAAGTTTGTACTTGAGATACAGGCGAAAGTTGCCGAATCCATTATCTTGTTGGTTTTTCGCCAACTTCAAGGTTTGTCCAAGCGCACGAAGGTCGAGATCTTCCACTACAACCATGTCATAACGATTTGCGAGGGTGTAGGCCTTTTTGTGGAGCCAGTCTTTCCGTTGGTTCGCAACTTTCGTATGGAGTTTCACTGCCACCAATCGCTGACGTTCCCATCGTTTAGAGCCTTGGACCATGCGGGATAGCTTGCGCTGTTCTGTTGCCAGACGTTCTTCCATAGCTCGATAGTAGTGTGGGTAATTGGCTTTCTTACCTTCACTATCTACGAAGAAATTGGCTTGTGAATAATCCAGCCCAAGAATGCATTCAGCAGTAGGGATACCAATGCTTTCGATTTCCATTTCAAACGCAACATTGATGGTCACCGCAAATCTTCCTTGAGAGTCCATTGTTATCGTTATATTCTGGATACGGCCGTCCTTCGGTAAGGGACGATGCGTGTTCAATTTGATTGCCACTCCTGACAATTTACTCTTTTGGGCAAGCGGGAGATGGAGAACGTTGTTCTCATCAATGAAGATATTGTCACTTTGGTTGAATGTGGTATAGCTCAGCTTACTGTTCTTGCGGGAATGGAATTTCGGCATCCCTTTAAGGTCGCGGAAAGTAGGCTCAATCCCAAGCGTTTTCTGACGTTTCAGTGCAGATTTCTTGAATTGTCCTTTGAACGCGTCCTTATTGAATAAATTCATTGCTTTCTTGAAATGCTGTTTTGCTTCGTTCGAAGCGAATGCATCCACTTCATACAGGTACTTGTTGCCATCGTCGTCCACTCGAACCTGCTTGAACTCTTTGACTGTTGGCATCCCCATTTCTTTGAAAGTAGGCAGCTTTTCACCGATGGTGTGCCCATTTTTTTCAAGGTACGCATACAAATGAGCTACGTGAAGGTTATACATCAATCTGTCTGCACCAAAACATTGACGGAAATAGCGTTCTGCTTCATCAGATGTTGGTGTTCCGCTGTACACATAACCACGATTAACTGTTTCTACTGACATTGATTTCACCTCCCCATATACACATTATACCGAAAGTACGTTCGCTTTTCCAAGCGATAGCCTATGGATTACAGCGCATTAAAACAAGGGGATCATTCATTTCAAGCAGTCAACTTTCGGGCTTTGAGGTGCCTCTGGCACCCCTAATCCCGAACGGCGATTCATCTCATGACTGAAGTCACGAGATGAATCGCCTAATTACTAAAACATTTCTTGCAAAAATTGTGCTTCCCGCACCAATAAAACAAATTTTAACCATATCCATGCTCCTTTTTCCATTTGATGTCTCCAGTATAGTTTATTCTCACTGAAACAAAAGTGCATGATTTTAGTTACAGGTTACAATTTTGTAGTTCTTATTTTTCGAGCTTATACCGGGTCGGAGAACTGTGGAACCGACTTTTGAAGGCCCGTGAAAAAGAGTGCCTGTTCTGGTATCCTACTGCGCTCGCTATTTCCTCAACCGACAATTCGGTTGTTTTCAACAGTTGGCTGGCTTTGTTCATACGGTACAGATTCAAATATTTCAGGGCGTTCAAGCCCAATTCCTCTTTGATCACTTGGCTGAAATAGGAAGGATGCAGGTACATCGATTTCGCAATTTCTTCGATCGTCAAATCCTCCCGATAATAATTATTTTCCACATACAATAAAAAGGCTTCACTGTATTTTGTCCTTTGGCTGGTTTGGACTTCCATTTCCATATTCCCATTATGGATTTTGAAGAACGAAAAAATGTCACAGAAAAGAGCCTGATTTACTAGTTTTTGAGAATCGTCAAAGAAATCGGATTGCATGAAATGCGCGAATTTCCCCTGCAACTCTTCTTCTGCGCCGACTTGGCCTATATAGTCTTTGACTCCGATGCCGTTCGTATGCAGGATTTCCTTCACCTTGCTGCCCGAAAAGCCTATCCAATAGTATTCCCAAGGATCTTCCGCATCCGCCTCATACTCGACCAGTTCATTCGGTCGGATCAGAAAAAAATCCCCCGCACCCAAGCGATGCGTTGTATCGTTCACGGTATATCTGCCCTTTCCACTAATCACAAAGTGCACGATGTAGTTGTCCCGCAATGAAGGGCAAAAGCGATGCTTGCTCTTGCATTTCTCGTATCCTACATTGAAAAAGAAGAAATCCGAGAAATAATATTCTTTAAAAAATAGATCCTTCAATAGTTTTTCACTCATAGGGTATCCTCTGTTGTCTGTTTATTTATGATACGGACTTTAAAACGATGGTCAGGAAACAGTTCTCTTTGCATAAGATCCGGTTTCGAGGGTGTCAGCCATCCATATATTTGTGCCAGTCTGTTTTGATGCTTATTTCACTATTATACCCTTCATTCCTGAAACAATATATCGTGGTCTCATTCAAACCTACTTCTGCACACAAACACAAGTGTACTCGTTCTTCTGTCAATATCGGATACTATAACTGGAAACAGCGCTTAAAGAAATAGAGTTTAAAACCATTTTCCTTGAGTGGGTAAAATGACATTTTTGTGGGTGGCACAAAAGCAGTGTCCAGAAAATGGGTTCATTTCTGGACACTGTATTTTTGGTATTGTTTTTCTTTAAAAGAGCTGAAATACGTGTCCATAAACCCGTTACAAATTCTATGTCCAATTAATCACCCTGGATAAAGTTATGGTACAACGAAATAAAAAAGAAGGTGATTTTTTGAAAATTGGATACGCACGTGTTTCTACTGGATTACAGAATTTGGATCTCCAGGAAGATAGTCTGGAAAAATTTGGCTGTGAGAAAGTTTTTACAGATCACATGAGTGGCGCAAAGAGTAATCGCCCAGGATTAGAAACAGCGATTGAATTTGTTCGTTCAGGGGATACACTCGTTGTTTGGAGATTAGATCGGCTTGGGCGAAATATGGAAGACTTGATTACGATCGTCAATCGTTTGAATAATCGAGGTGTTAGTTTTCACAGTTTACAAGAAAATATCACGATGGATAAATCAAGCTCGACCGGTCAATTAATGTTCCACCTGTTTGCAGCGTTTGCGGAATTTGAGCGGAATCTAATTCTGGAACGATCTGCAGCCGGACGTGCCGCTGCACGGGCACGAGGTAGGTTTGGTGGACGCCCAGAAAAGTTGAGTAAAAGTGACTTGGAACTAATGAAGACGTTAATCGATAATGGAACGCCTATTAAAACGATTGCCGAAAGATGGAATGTTTCCCGTACAACCATTTATCGTTATCTCAGCAAATTAGAGGAAAAGAATACGGAACAAGTGTGAGTGATTTGAAGCCTTATTCGCGAATCATTGCCCATAACATCAATTGGAATGAAGCTAAAGGAGAGATAACCATGTCAAAATTAGCGCTGACTGAAATCCAACACCAAAAAATGAAGAAACTACTAGACGATACCTATCCGATAGGAAAAATCATGATGGTGGACACCAGCGCAATTCCTCCTGAACTAGGAAGAGGAATCAAGCGTGTGCAAGATAAGCTTGAAGAGTTAAGAGAGGCAATAAGGACTGCAGGGGATATACTAAAAGAAACGGACACTTTCTATGGATTTTAAAACATATTCAGGCGTACATTAATATCAGTAAAAAATTTGATTTCACAATGTTTTATTTTCGGTTTACAGTTTTTTATTTTATTGGAAAATAGCTCCAGCCATTTGTTCCGGTGGAATTCCTAAGACCTTATGGAGAGTAACTTGTGACACAACAATCATCTGAAAATGGTAAAAACCAGCTAAAGACCGTGATATAACGGTTTTTAGCTGGTTTTTCTTTTGTAAACTATCCAATTCTCCAAGTCGGGATTATTTCAAAAATTCTCCATTGGAAGCAACCACTTTCTGATACCAATAAAAACTATCTTTTTTTATTCTCTTTAAACTACCATTTCCGTTATCATCCATATCAACATAAATAAATCCATACCGTTTTCGCATTTCTCCGGTTCCTGCTGAAACTATATCAATTGGTGCCCATGAAGTATATCCCATAACATTTACACCATCTATTTGAATAGCAGCTCTCATTTCTTTTATATGATTTCTAAAAAAGTCAATTCGATATTCATCATGTATTGTCCCATCGTCTTCAACTTTATCTATAGCTCCAATACCATTTTCAACAACCATCAATGGTAGTTGGTAACGATCATATAAGTTATTTAAAGTAATACGAAATCCTATTGGATCGATAGAAATCCCCCATTCCGTTGCAACTAAATATGGATTTATCTCTCCTAACTGTAGAGGATCTTTACTATTTTCTTCTATATCGCCTGATGAATTAATCATACTACGATAATAGCTAAGAGATATGAAATCAACTGTTCCTTGTTCAAGTATTTTTTTGTCGTCTTTATGCATATCTATCTTAATACCGTTACGTTCAAAGTATTTAATCTGATAATTAGGGTAGTATCCGCGACATTGAACATCTGAAAAAAAATATTGTCTGCTAGATTGTTGCCATGCTTCGTAAACATCTATAGGTTTGCATGTTTGGGGGTAAACTGTACACCGAGAAGCGGCTAACATACACCCAATTTGGAAATCTGAATTAATCTCATGACCTAATTTAACAGCCATAGCGCTAGCTAGGAATTGGTGGTGAGCAGCTTGCATAGTTGCTTGAATATCACTGGAACGTAACCCGGATGATAAAAATCCAAAAAATATATTATTTATTTCATTAAAAGTTATCCAATATTTAACTTTTTTTTCGAATCTTTTGAAAACTACCTCGCAATAATTCATGAAACATTTTATTGTTCTGCGATCTGCCCAAGCTCCCCATTTATTAGTTAATTCTAGAGGGACTTCAAAATGGTGAAGAGTTACCATTGGCTCAATCCCATATTTTAACAACTCATCAAATATATCATCATAAAATTTTAAGCCCGCTTCATTTGGTTCATCTTCAAGACCTGTTGGGAAAATCCGCGTCCACGAAATAGACATACGATATACTTTAAAACCAAGTTCCGCAAATAAAGCGATATCTTCTTTATAATGATTGTAGAAGTCCACTGCTCGATGTGATGGATAATCATATCCATCAAGCACTTTAATTTCAGCATCAAAAGGTAAGTCATTTATCATTATACCTCCTGTTTGATGTTCCGTTCCATCAGGCAAACGATAAGTAACTCCTCTTGGAGTATCTTTGGTCCCTTTTGTCATTACATCAGTATTTGCAATACCTCTACCGTTTTCTTGCCAACCACCTTCATATTGATTTGCTGCACTAGCTCCGCCCCATAAAAAATTCTCTTTCATAATTTACCTCCAATTCGTATTATTAAATGTGTTAATCTTCCTTGAAACCCATGAGCCATGTAAAAACAAATCCTAAAACAAATGCTAATAGAGCACATCCGACTGCAATATAAAAATTATTCATTGAGTCTCCACCAAGTGTAAAACTCAGTGTAAACAAATTAAATGAACCTAAGGAATATGCATGAACTTTGTATAGTCCAACAAAAAATCCTGTTACACCTGCTGCCGCACAGGATGCAATCAAAGGCCTTTTTAAAGGAAGTAGGACTCCATATAAGGCGGGCTCAGTTGCTGCTAGTAAGGCAGTCACAGATGTAGAAATCCCTAAAGATTTATTAGGTATCTTTTTTGACTTTACCCCCACTGCCAAGGCAGCTCCAGCCATTGCAAAGTTAGCTGCAAGAGCCCGAGATAATACATAAGTATATCCAAGTGTTGTTAATTCATTCACTAGTATAGGAGTGAAAAGAGAATGCATACCAAATATTACAGTAATCGGATGTAGAGCAGCCAATATAGCCATCGAAATAGGACCTAATTCCATTAATGCAAAAGACAGCTTGACAATAAGCGTCCCAACCAATGCTCCTAATGGGCCAAAAATAAAGAGGAGCAACGGAAGCATTACTAATATACTAAGCAGAGGTTTAAACATAAACACTAAATTCTTATGCAAATGATTTGATAAAAACTTATCTATGAAAGCTAATACTGGAGCCATCATTAGTACTGGGACAATAGCTCCTGCATAATTTACTTCCGGGATATTAACACCAAACATAGAAAGCGTTTCGGGACCACTAAAATATACAATCGTAGAGACTGTAATAAAGGCGGCTAAATAACTGTCTGTTTTCAGATAACGCGCCGCAGATATAGCAATCCATACTGGCAAATAAGTAAATGCAAGCTGCGCAAAACTACTCCATACAACAAACGTTCCACTATCTCTTGCTAGACCAAATTGTGCTGCAACAGCTAAAATAGCGTTAATCAATCCGGCACCAACAATTACTGTAATCGTTGGTGTAATACTTGCAGCTACGTAGCTCATAATAACTTGTACTATACTATTTTCTTTAGATTTATCTTCTGGACTATCGGTAGCTTTTTCTTCCTCTTTATCTTGAGTTAACAGTAAAGGCTCTACAGCATTAAATACTCTTTCAACCCCTCCTCCTATTACTATTTGAATTTGACCACCTCGATCAACAATCCCTAGAACCTCTTTTAAAGTTCTCAATCCATTTTCGTCAATCTTGGATTTGTCTTTTAGAACAAATCTTAATCTAGTAATACAATGTGTAACAGTTTTTATATTTCGAGCTCCTCCAACCTTCTCAACTATTTCCTTTGCTAGTTCTTTTTCGTTTTGCATAACTCTCTCTCCTTTTAAAATTATATTTAGAATACTGGTAATATAGTTTTCAAAAAAAATCTAACTATAAAAGACATAAATTTGTCTCTCATAGTTAGATTCTGCCTCTCTTTCAAGAGTAACACTTCTATTTCTCTACGAATATTAATATATTAAAACTCTTTGAATATGTATCGCTAAGTACGAGATTTCTTCATCGCTGATTTTACAGTCTACTTTCTTTTCAACAAATTCTGTTATTTTTTTTGAAATTTCATATGCTTTAGGGAAGCTATTTTTTATAGGTTGATTGAGATTATCTTGAGTTTTATGATCTTTCATCTGATAGATTCTTTTTACAAAGAATTTTACGTGTGTTGCCAATCTTTGATAAATTAAATCTTCTTCGTGAATCTCTTTATTGGTTTGATAAAAAATAATCTGAATGATATCATCTACTAATTGAACATACTTAATACTTTCTTGAATAGATGAATTTCCCATTTGAGCATTGATAATATGCAATGCAATACTAGCTACTTCATCATCGTTTAACGTTACTTCTAATTCATCCTCGAGTAATTCAACTATTTTTTTACTTACTCGATATTCTTCTGGATAAAAATTTTTTATTTCCCATTTCAAAGCATTTTTAAGTAACATCCCGTTCTGGGCTCTTTCTTTGAGAAAAGAGATATGATCCATTAAAGTAATATAAATACTATTGCTAATTTTGGTCTGTAAATTCTTTTGAATAAATTCAATTATTTCACAAGATAGATCAAAATAATTTTGTGGAATTGTCTCAAGTAATTCCTGAATAGAATTTTTTTCTCCAGAGAAAAAAATTCTATCTATTCTTTCTTCAGGAATCTCTTGATCTTTTTTTAAATCGAAAGCAATTCCCCGGCTGAATATCACATATTCCTTTCCATCGTTATCAACTGCTAAAACAGCGTTATTATTTAATACTTTTCTGAACCTCACATAAACACCCTCTTCCTTTATTTCCGCTATTTTAAAACAAAAAAACCAAATAGAAAGATGTGTTTTGTACAAACACTCTTCCAATCTGGTTATGCCTTTTCAGTAACACCCAATTTTGGATTATTCAATTGATTACGTTTTCATTATATGACAATCCTAAGGAATGTCAATGTTTATTTTTCACTTGGCTCTTAGATTATTCATATTTTTTCAGAAAACACCTTGAAACGTTGTGCTATTAACATATTTTTTATTTTTCTTTCACATCCAAAAGATATAAAAAATAATCCATCTGTTATGGTTAATGCACGACCAACAGCTGAGAGGTTTACTTACAGGTCCCTTTCCTAACATATTCACTATCTTTCCGTTCGGGCTTGAGTGGCTGCATCGGAATGGGATTGCGTTTCTCATCAGTCAACTGATAGGGTTTTTCGTCCATACAAATCACTGGATAGCGTTCATCAAATGGTAGCTTATAAATACTTATTGTGACGAGGTGTAATTAAGCTGAAAAATCTCTTAAAGCCTTGATATTACTGAATTCCTAAGAAATCCTCGTTATAAATTCCCGGGAATGCAGGTTCTATGCCTCAGAACTTATTTGAATTTTTCTTTTATTGCGAGTCAAAGTACTTTTACTGATTCCGGTCATTTTTTCTACCTCTTTATAATAATGATCCTTCAATAAGTTCATGGCCAGATTGATTTGTTGCTGATTGAATTTTTTTGGTCGCCCTTCCCGGAAATCGGGTTTCTGTTTAGCCAATTCCTTTCCCTCTTGCGTACGCTCCACAATCAGATCGCGTTCAAAATCCGCAAAAGCGCTGAAAATCGTGAAGATCAATCTTCCAGTGGACGTGTTTTCGATAATTCCTAAATTCAGCACGTTGATTCGAACGCCCTTCTCGAATAGGAGTTTAATCGTATTCAATGCGTCTTGCGTGCTGCGAGCGAAGCGGTCCAGCTTCGTTACAACAAACGTATCCCCTGTCTGGATTTCCTGAAGGAGTTTTTGAAACTCGGGACGATCACTTTTTGTTCCGGTAATTTTCTCGAAGTAGACTCGATCGCAGCGTTCCTCCTCGAGTTGACGCAGCTGTCCTTCCAAATCTTGCTGGCGGGTACTCACACGTGCATAGCCATATTTCATCTTTTTTCGCCTTCGCTTTTGAACATAAGTTATGACACCTTTGTATTCCCTGGTTTTATTAGAGCAAGGAAGCATAGTCAATACTCTTGAGTTTTGACTACGAATTTTATTTTCAAATTAAAATACCCTTTTCCATCTTATATACGAAAAGAGAGAGTTCATCTGATATAATTATATTATGTAGTTTATTTAGTAAAAAATACATTAGTATGAGGAGCTGACATGAAAAAATATATTAAAGATAATTGGAAATGGCTATCAAGCGGTTTTTTTGGACTCTTTATAATAATCCCTCTCTTGACTCAGATATTAATTAATATAGATACGATTAATAAAGGGTCGGACGACGGTTGGTTAGGCTTTTGGGGTGGATATTTAGGTGCTATTATTGGGATAGCTGGAGCAATTTTTGTAGTACAGATACAATTGAAGGAGGATAGGGAAGGTAGAGAGGTTGAAAAAATTGATAATACTTTCTTTAATTTACTAACACTACATAATGATCAAAAAAATACGCTAAACGACGATCGTATATTTGAAGAAATATATTCCGAATTTAATAAAGAACTAAAAAATCAGCTTTTAGAAGCAGGATTAGATTTTTTTTACTCAGAAAAGATATAATCAGTTCGATGTTGCAGGAATTCATAAGAGGATATAAAAATTATATTGAAAATAATGAACAATGCGTATCAGCTGAATTCTTAGAACGTTGGGAGAGGAGAAAAACAGGAGAAACCTTTTCCGATAGTTATCCAGTTACAGAGGATTCGAATTTATATAACGACCTCTGCTATGCATTAGAAGAAATCGGTAGTATAGAAAATTTTTTAAATGATATCGAGAATAAAAAAATAAATTGTTTTTCTCATACTGTCTTCGAAGGTGCATATGAAAAATTAGATAAGTATATTCGAGAATATAGGGCTTTTCATTCCGATATTCCAGAGAAATGGCTCCAGTTAAACGCCACATTGTACGAATATAAATCAGGGCATTTAAATTTATTATCTTTTGACAGAAAAAGACTAGGAATCGAACGTGCTATTAATAAACATTATAGTAGAATTGGTGCATACTTTAGAATTTTTCATAGGATAGTAAAATATATTAATGATAAAGTATCAGATGAAGAAATTAAAAAAGATTACTTAGGTTTTTTAAGAGCAACTATAAATGAAAAAGAGATGTTAGTTATATTTTATAATGCTGCGTATACAGAAAGGGGGAACGGATTGTTAAAGGAGATTCGTAAAACAACCTTTTTTGGAGAGCATGATGAATTAATGGAAGATTCTACCGTGCAGCATTTTAATCCTCACTCGATGTTATGGGAATCTGAGGACCTAAAAATTATGCGAGGGTTTGGTAATAAATAATATATAGAACACTGGCTTTAGTGCTAAGTCAGTTCAGATTCTGATTGACGTAGCCGCACATGAGCATAGCCTCCCTCATCTTTTCTCCTTCTACTCTGTATGTTTATTCGACACTCTAAATTTACATGAGGAGAGCGATAAATTCAACATAGTGTCGTGTCAGTTTTGGGTACACCTTAAATCGAAAGTAAAATATAAAGTACCTCTTTTCGATTTAAATCGAGGCAGTTATTTTTTCGTTTATCCAGATTCAACGTACTGAGACAACGAAACGAGGATCCGCCAGAATGCCCCGACAACGCTGTTGCTGCGGCTGCTGCGTTGATCAGCGACGAACAGGAAAACACTGTCTACGAACTCTCCGGAAAACCATTTACTCAGGAAGGAATCGCGTCAGCCCTCGAAAACTCCGAAAAGCCCAAAAGGCGCTCCGGCAAGAGCGCCTTTTTGCGTATGCACTTAACATTCCTATCCTTTGACGGATCCGGAAGTCACACCTTCCACGTAGAAGCGTTGCATGAAAATGAACAGGATCGTGATCGGGATGGCGATGAGCACGCAGCCGGCGGTGAATGCCATGAACAGCGAGTTGGCGGTCGTGCGGGTCATCATCGTGAAGAGGCCAATCGCTATCGTGTAGTTTGGGATGTTGTCGCCCATGATGATTTTTGCGAAGATGAAGTCCATCCACGGGCCCATGAAAGCCAGCAAAGACGTGTACACGATGATCGGCTTCGACAACGGTAAAGTGATTTTCGTGAAAATCTCCCATTTGTTCGCGCCGTCGATCATGGCCGATTCGTCCAGCGCCATCGGGATCGTATCGAAGAAGCCTTTGGCGATGTAGAAGCCCAGAGCGGAGCCGGCGGAATAGACCAGAATCAAAGCAAGCAAGCTTTCCGTCAGGTTCAGGGCTTTCAGGATGTAATAGACGGCGATCATGCTCATGAATCCGGGGAACATGTTCAGCACCAACGCGACTTTCAGGAATGGTTTGCGCATCTTGAAGCGCAGGCGCGACAGTGCGTAGGCCATTGCGATCGTGATGAAAGTCGACAGGATGCAGCTGATCACGGAAACGAACAGCGTGTTCAGGAACCAGCGTACAAACGGATAGTTCCCGGAAGTGTTCTGCAGCAGAATCCTGTAGTTTTCCAAAGTGAATGATTTTGGGATGATGTACGGTACGAACGCGCCGCCCTCTGCCCGGAAGCTGGTCAAAACGATCCATACGATAGGGAACAGCCAAATGACCGACAGTACAGCCAGGATGGCGTAGACCGCAGCCAGCGAATACCGCCGCTGCGCTTTGTATCCTGTTGTTTTCTTTGCTTTTGCCATTTTTTTAGCCCTCCTTGAATGAATTCGTTCTTGTGTAAGCAAGCAGACTGAATACTGCGGACAGGATGAAGATCAGGATGCCGATGACGGACGCCAAATTGTAGTCCATCGTGTTGACCGTCAAGTTGTACAGCCAGGTAACCAGCAAGTCCGTCGAACCCGCACCGTAGAAATCGGAATTCGAAGGTCCGCCGCCGGTCAACAGGAAAATGACATTGAAGTTGTTGATGTTGCCGATGAACTGTTGGATCAGAGCCGGCATCATCACGAACAAAATCTGCGGGAAAGTGATGTTGCGGAAAATCTGCAGCTTGTTCGCGCCGTCGATCCGCGCAGCCTCGATCTGATCCGTCGGCAGGTTTTGGATGATCCCCGTCGAAACCAGCATCGTTGCCGGAATACCGATCCACATGTTGACGACGATGACCGTGATCTTGGCCCAAATCGGATCCGTCAAAAACGGAATGGCGGAATCGATCAAACCGAGATTCAGCAACGTTGCGTTGATGGGACCTGCGCCATTCAAAAGATTGCGCATGACCAACAGCGAGATGAACTGCGGCACTGCCATCGTGATGACGAAAATCGTGCGCCAAACGCCTTTGAATTTCAAGCCTTTGGTATTGATCAGGAGCGCCAGCAGGATGCCGAATAAAAAGCAAGTGACAGTCGCAAGCGTCGCCCAGATCAGCGTCCAGCCCAAGACCGGGAAGAAGGTGTCTGCCATATTACCGGAAATGACGTTGCCGAAGTTCACAAAGCCGACCCACGTGAACAAGTTTTTCGGCGGCAGATGCGTGTGGTCATAGTTCGTGAAGGCAATCGAAATCATATAGAGCAACGGCAGGACTGTGAACAGCAATACGCCCAACAACGGAATCGTCATCAGGGTAAGGTAGAACCGTTCGTTCAGCAGACTCGCCAGATCATCCATCGTGCTCGGGATTGTTTTGCCCGCTTGCTTCAGTTCGTGGATATTCCGGGCGCTTTTCAGATTGATGATGTACAACCCAACAAGGAGCACACAAATCACAATGGCAGCAATGCCGAATAATAGCAGTAACATCGAGTTGTCGCCCTCTTGCAGCACTTCAATCCCTAAGCGTTCATCAAAAACGAGCCCTTGCCCCTGAGTACCCAACGTCGCCAACATGGACAGCGCCTGCAGTCCGTTGCGGATCAGCCAATAGAAGAAGGCGATCTGCGAAAACAGGAAAATCAAACCTTTTAAATATTGTTTATTGGCAAGATTGGCAGCTCCCATGACAACAAAGGAAAGTTTTGTTGCGACGTCCCCTTCTTTGAACAATTCCCGAAAGGTCATCTGCTGGCCGTAACTTTTTTTCTTGAACATGGCTTCCCCACTCACTTTCATGATTTAAATAAGAGGGACGAAAGATGCTTGATCTTTCGCCCTCCCTGCTCTAACTTATAAGAGAATATTTCATACATCTAAAATGATGTCTAGCTTCACGGGTTAGCCCTTCGGAAATTAGATAAATCGGTCCTATTGCGCTCTACGATGCTCAGTCGGACCGATTTCCTAAATTTCTTTCAGGGCTGAACGAACCCGTTCCGCTTTTCTTTTTTTTATTCTTTTTCTTCTTCAGGTTCTGTCACTTTGGATGTGTCTGTGACCAGTTTGTCCAGTTTATTCATGTATTCGTCTTCTGTGATGTTGCCTTTGTATGCATCATTGATGATGGCATCCATTGCTGGCCAGAACGAAACGATTTCCGGAACTTTAGGCATTACGACTGAATGAGTGGTTTGGGACATTTCCATGACCGCTTTTGCCACAACATCTTCTTGCACTTCCGCTGTTTCCTGAACAACTTTGTTCGATGGGATGACGCCCATTTCCTGGAATTCAGTCAATTGGGAAGTTTCGTTGGACAGGTAGTTCGCCAAAGCCATAGATGCTAAAGGAGCATCTGTCTGTTGGTTGACCGCAAACAATTTGACGCCCAAGAAAGCTTTCATTTGAACTTCGCCGCTGCCGAAATCGATTGTCGGATAAGCCGCAACACCCATGTTATCGCCCAATGCTTTGATGACATCATTTTTGGACCAAGGACCGGAAAGGAAAGCATCGGAAACGCCTGCTTCCAAATTTGCCAAAGCTTCAGCTCCGGACTGGATTACGCCTGGATTGTTCTTTTGGGCTGCGATCCATGCAAGTACTTCAGCACCTTTTTCGTCATTGAAATTAGTTCCGCTTGGATCTTCACCGTTTTCACCGTACAAGTAAAGACCGTTACTCATGAACAGCGGTCCAAAGATATAGTTGGCACCGGCTTCAGCAAAGTTTGTGCCGATTTTGCCTTTTTCCGACAAAGTCGTCCAGCTCTTCACATCGTCTTCAGTAAGTTTCGCTTTGTTATAGTAGAGAACTTGCGATTCGACGCCGTATGGGTAGCCATAAAGCTCGTCGTTCCAGGTTACGCCTTCCACTGCCGATTCCACGTTGTTCGCTTTTACTTCATCTGCGTATTTTGTGTTCGGGTACAACAGACCGGCTTCAGCCATTTGACCGACTTGGTCATGCGGCATCATGAAAACATCGGCAGCCGCTTTCGGATCTTTCGACACATCTTTTTTTGCATCCGCTGAGCTTCCTGCCGCCACTTCAACCGTAACTTCAGGGAATTCTTTTTCGAAGTCCGCGACGATACCTTTGAAGACTTCTACATGATCCGTATCCACCCACAATTTGACATCGCCTTCCACAACTACTTCCCCGGATGTGTTCTCAGCCGAGCCTGTATCGCTTGTATCAGCTGTGCCGCCGCATGCGCCCAAGATTAAAGCAGACGCCCCTAAAATTAAACCGCTTCCAAAATATTTTTTCCAATTTGTTCTCACTTTCGTGTCCCCCTTGAAATGAATTTCCTTTACAAATTAGATTATGCAACCGATTGCTTAAATAGTCAAGCGTTATTTCTCATAAAAAGAAAACGGTTTATCTTTGTGAGGAGTCCAATTGATTGTGAAAAGCTTAATTATATAGGTAAATCAAGGTTTTTCAACGAGCGGGAAACTAAGGGACACAATTTCTCATCCTGAAAATAAAATGCAACCGATTGCTAAAAGTTCTTGCAACCGATTATGCGATGTGCCACAATGTGGGAAAACAAAGAATGAAAAGGAGCCGATACTACTATGAATACTTCAGCGCTTTACCATCGTCCCGAAAGCGAGTTTGCCTATCTGTATGACCCAGAAACGATGCACGTCCGTCTGCGGACCGCCCGCGGAGACGTCCGGGAGATGGGTTTGCTTTACGGGGACCCTTATTTTTTGGACAAAGAGGAGTGGTTCCGCAAACCGCTTCAAATGATCAAAACACTTTCCACCGACCTTTACGATTACTGGTTCGTGCAAGTGAACGCACCTTTAAAACGCTTATCCTATGCGTTCGCCTTAACAGGCCATGACGGAATCTCCGTCTTCTATGGCGATCACGGTGTTTACCCATTAGAAGAAGAATATTTGCGGATGCCGAATAATTACTTCCGGATGCCCTTCTTCCATGAAGTCGATCGCTACAAAACACCTGAATGGGTCAAAGAAACCATTTGGTATCAGATTTTTCCGGAGCGTTTCGCCAATGGGGATCCTAGCAACGATCCGGAAGGCACGATGGCTTGGGGCTCGGAAGACCCGAACAGACAGAACTTCTTCGGCGGCGACCTGCAGGGGGTCATCGACAAGCTTGATTATTTGGAGGACCTGGGCATCAATGGGATTTATTTCTGCCCGATTTTCGAAGCTTCTTCCAACCATAAGTACGACACGATTGATTACCTGAAGATCGACCCGGCTTTTGGCGATGCCGAAACCTTCAGAAAACTCGTGGACGAATGCCACAAGCGCGGCATGAAAGTCATGCTGGATGCCGTCTTCAACCATATCGGCGATTCTTCTCCGCAATGGCAGGACGTGCTTAAAAATGGGGAAGATTCGAAATATGTCGATTGGTTCCATATCAATGAGTTCCCCGCTTCGTACAAGCGCGGCGAAAATTATGAAGATGCCTATGATATCACCTATGATGTTTTTGCCGCCAACCCGCATATGCCGAAACTGAATACGGCCAATCCGGAAGTTCAGGATTATCTGCTGAACATCGCCCGTTATTGGATAGAAGCCTTCGACATCGATGCCTGGCGCTTGGATGTCGCGAACGAAGTCGACCACGCTTTTTGGAAAAAATTCCGGATCGTCTGCGATGAAGCCAAAAAAGATTTCTATATTCTCGGCGAGATTTGGCACTCTTCCCAAAACTGGCTGCAGGGAGACGAATTCCATGCAGTCATGAACTACGCCTTCACCGATGCGATCATGGGCTATTTTGTGAAGAATGAACTATCATTGAGTAAAATGGTGTCGGAAATGAACAACCAGCTGATGCTCTACCGCGATCAGACAAACCAGATGCAGTTCAACATTTTGGATTCCCATGATACGCCACGCCTTTTGACGGAAGCCAACGAGGACAAAGACATCATGAAACAAGCGATGGCGTTCACTTATATCCAGCCTGGGGTCCCATGCCTGTACTATGGAGATGAAATCGGCTTGACCGGCGGAATGGACCCGGATTGCCGCAAGTGCATGGTCTGGGAAGAGGAAAAACAGGACCGCAACCTGCATCAATTCGTGAAAAATCTGAACGGCATCCGCAAAGGACAGCAAAAAATCCTTTCGGAAGGCACTGTTTATTGGCGGCAAGTATCTGAAGAATCCGGCGTGATCATTTTTGAACGCATGCTGGGCGGCGAGGTCATACGCGGTGCCTTCAATACCGGCGAACATACGGCAAGGGTCGAGTTGATCGGGGAGGCCTTGTTTTCGAACCTTGCGGACGTATCGGACGGCTCGGTCGAATTGGAACGCAAAGGTTTTGTGTTGATGAAAGAATGATTACTGCAAGTTGGGAACCGCAGTTAAGCAATGAATTTTTTGAAATGAATAAGGGATGAGGTTGCAGCATGGAAAAACATTGGTGGCAAGAGGTTGTCGTTTATCAGATCTATCCGCGGAGCTTCAGGGACAGCAACGGCGACGGCATCGGCGATATCGCCGGCATGACCGAAAAATTGGACTACTTGGAAAAATTGGGGATCGGGGCCATTTGGCTTTCGCCTGTCTACCAGTCGCCGAACGACGACAACGGTTATGACATTTCCGATTACGAAGCCATTCTCGATGAATTCGGAACGATGGAGGAGATGGAGCATTTCATCGCGGAGGCCGACAAGCGGCACATCAAAGTGGTGATGGATCTTGTGGTCAACCACACTTCGGACGAGCATGCCTGGTTCGTCGAAGCCAAAAAAGGCAAAGACAATCCGTACCGCGACTATTATGTCTGGGCAGATCCGGCTGCAGATGGCGGCGTGCCGAATGGATTGGGCTCAGCCTTCTCCGGCCCGGCCTGGGAATGGGATGCAGCGAGTGGCCAATATTACTTGCATCTTTTCAGCAAAAAACAGCCTGACCTGAACTGGCAAAACAAGACCATGCGCCAGGAAATCTACGCGATGATGAACCGCTGGATCGCTAAAGGCATCGGCGGCTTCCGCATGGATGTCATTGACCTGATCGGAAAAATTCCTGAAGAGGAAATCACCGGCAACGGACCGCAGCTGCATGAATTCCTGCAGGAAATGCAGCAAGCGACTTTCGGCAATCACGATCTGTTGACCGTCGGCGAAACCTGGGGAGCGACCCCGGAAATCGCCAAACTGTATTCCGCCCCCGAACGCAGCGAACTGTCCATGGTTTTCCAATTCGAACACATCGGCCTGGACCAAAAACCGGACGGCGAGAAGTGGGATCTGCAGCCGATGCAAGTCGCCGAACTGAAACGGATTTTCGCCAAATGGCAGACGGAACTCGGGAACGACGGCTGGAACTCCCTGTTCTGGAACAACCATGACTTGCCGCGGATGCTTTCGCGCTGGGGCAACGACCAAGAATACCGTTCGGAATGCGCCAAAATGCTGGCGATCCTGCTGCACATGATGAAAGGCACGCCCTACATCTATCAAGGCGAAGAAATCGGCATGACCAACACACCGATCACAACCATTGCGGAAGCAAGGGACATCGAAACGATCAATATGTACCACGAGCGCTTGGCGCAAGGCTATCCCGAGGCGGATATCCTGGCTTCGATCAACGCCAAGGGCCGCGACAACGCCCGCCGTCCGATGCAGTGGGACGCTTCCCTGCACGGCGGCTTTACGACCGGTACGCCTTGGATCGGCATGAATGAGAATTATCCGCTCATCAATGCGGAGGCTGTATTGGCGGACCCGGATTCGATTTTTTATACTTACCAAAAGCTGATCCGCCTACGCAAAGAAAATCCAATCATGGTTTGGGGCGATTTCGAACTGGTCGATACGGTCGATGAAGTCATCGGCTATTACCGGGAATACGAAGGCGAACGTTGGCTGGTAGTGACCAACTTCTCCGATGAGAAGCAGCCATTCTCGGTTGAGGATGAAATAGTCGAAGTCATCATCCAGAATGACGGGGATGAGATTACCGGTTTGAAGGACCTGCAGCTGAAGCCTTGGCAAGCTTTCGTGGTGAAGGTGGCCGCATGAACAGATGGTGGAAAAATGCGGTAGGCTATCAGATTTACCCCCGGAGTTTCCGGGATGCCAACCACGACGGCATCGGCGACCTGCAGGGGATCATCGAAAAGCTACCTTATCTGAAGTCATTGGGCGTGGATTTCATTTGGTTGAACCCAGTCTATGCTTCGCCGAATGTCGACAACGGCTATGACATTTCCGATTACCAGGACATCCATCCCGATTTCGGGACGATGGCCGATTTCGAGGAATTGTTGGGAAAAGCCCACGCGGCAGGCATCAAAATCATCATGGATTTGGTCGTGAACCATACAAGCGATCAGCATCCTTGGTTTCTGGAAGCGAAAAAAGGCAAAAGCAACCCGTACCGCGATTATTATTTGTGGGCAGATGCGATGGAAAACAAGATGCCGAACGATTGGAAAAGTTTCTTCGGCGGATCGACCTGGACTTACGACGGTTCGGGCCAGGCCTACTTCCATGTGTTTGCACCGGAACAGCCCGACCTGAATTGGAAAAACCCGAAAGTGCGGGAAGAAATCTACCGGATGATCCGCTGGTGGCTGGATTTGGGCATCGACGGCTTCCGTCTGGATGCGATCAGCCATATTCAAAAAGAACCGTGGGATTTCAAAATCACCGACAACACTTGGGCTCCCTTCATGAATGTCGCGGGGATCGAAGTCTATATGCAAGAGCTGAAGGAAATTTTTGATGCGTACCCGATCATGACGGTCGGGGAAGCAAGCGGCGTTTCCAGCAAAAAAGCGGTGAATTGGACCAAAGAGGACGGCTATCTGAACATGATCTTCGAGTTGGAACATAACGTGCGCGAAGGCCAGCCGGGTGCGGAACGGCTCAATCTGTTGGGATTCAAAAAGGTGCTTTCCCGTTGGCAAAAGGACTTGGGGTCGAACGGATGGAACGCCCTGTACGTGGAGAACCATGATAATCCGCGGATCGCTTCAATTCTGGGGGACGAATCGCCCAAATCCGCCAAAGCGATTGCGACAATGTACATGTTGCTGAAAGGGACGCCCTTCATCTATCAGGGCCAGGAGATCGGCATGACCAACTTCGCTTTCCAGTCGATGGATCAAGTCGACGCCCAGGATTCGCACAATCTCTATCGCATTCTGTTGGAAAGCGGCTCTTCTCCGGAAGAAGCGTTAAGGAACGTCACCCATTGGACACGGGACCATTCACGCACGCCGCTGCAGTGGGAAGGCGGACTATTTGGCGGATTTTCCGAGTTGTTGCCCTGGATGTCCGTGAACGGCAACACCGCGCATGTGAATATCGCCGAGCAGGAACAGGATGCGCAATCCGTCTTGAGTCATTACAAGCAACTGATCCGATTGCGAAAGGATCAGCCCGTACTTTCGGATAGTACCTTCGAACTGATTCTGAAAAATCATCCGCAGGTCTTCGCTTATCTGCGGAAAACCGACACAAAACAAATGCTCGTCCTCACGAACCTTAGCCGGAAACCCTGCCAGATAGACCTTCCTACAAGGGTGGCCAACAAAAACTGGCGAATGCTGCTGACGAATGTGGAGCAGTCAGCGGTCGAAAAGCGGATGCGGATGCAGCCTTACGATGCTTGGGTGTTTGAGGAAATTATTTAGGTGCGTGCCGCTCATCGGAGTTGAGCGACCGGATCGGATGTGTTCCTACGGTGAGGCTGCTGCCGGCCGGAGGACAGCGGTAATTTGCGGGCTCTTCTCCTGCAAGCCTGCCCTCGTCGGAGCACAGACTTTAAATGTGGGCCGTCCTCCGGCGAAGCCTCCGTTCGCCGGAGGAAAACGGTTGAGTGCCCGTTGACCGGAGTTAAGCGGCGGGATCAGTTGCCCCCTACTCCGGTGAGGCTTCCCCCACCGGAGGACAGCGGTATCTTGTGGGCTCTTCTCCTGCGAGCCTACCCTCGTCGGAGCACAGACTCAAAATGTGGGCCGTCCTCCGGCGAAGCCTCCGTTCGCCGGAGGAAAACGTTGACGTAACTCTGACCGGAGCTGAGCGACCAAATCGTTGCCCTCCTCCGGTGAGGATTCCCACACCGGAGTACAGCGGTATCTTGCGGGCTCTCCTCCTGCGAGCCCACCCTCATCGGAGCACAGACGTTAAATGTTGGCCGTACTCCGGCGTAGCCTCCGTTCGCCGGAGGAAAACGATAAAAATAGTCGGTTTGGCGATATGTCGCCAAACCGACTATTTGCTTATTCTTTCGCCAACGCGTGACAAATCTCTTTTGTAGCTCCGTAAACTTGCGTATACAACGCGTACATTTCTTGGTAGGCTGCCACATTTTCCGGAATCGGCCGGACGACACCTTTGTAGGCAACAAACACGTCCGCGCAAGCAGTCACTGTCGGGAACCAGCCGAGTCCGACGGCTGCCAGCATTGCAGCACCCAATCCAGGTCCCTGTTCGACTTCCAGACAGGTGATTTCGGCATCGAAAACATCTGCTTGGATTTGCAGCCAATCCGGATTTTTGGCGCCTCCGCCGACAGAAACAATCCGCTTGAAGGACTTGCCCGCCACTTGCTCCATCAACACTTGCGAATCCTTCAAGGAGAAGGTGATCCCTTCCAGGACCGCTCGCGCAAAATGTTTGATCGTATGATTCGTGTCCATCCCGATGAAACTGCCGCGGATCCGGCTATCGACATGCGGCGTGCGTTCCCCGACGATATAAGGGGTGAACAACAAGCCGTCTGCCCCCGGTTTGATCGCATCCATGCCTTCAAGCAGTTCTTCGAACGTGCTGTCCGGTGCGAACGTATCCTTGAACCAGTTGAGGCTGTGGCCCGCCGCCAAAGTGACGCCCATCGAGTAGTAGCCATCTTCAATGGTATGATTGAACAGGTGCAATTTGCCTTGGTAATCCTGCTCAGCCGAATCCTCGAATGCAAGGAACACACCGGATGTTCCGATGCTCGCCATGCCTGTCTCAGCATTCACGATACCTGCACCAATCGCAGCACAGGCGTTATCCGCACCACCCGCAAATATTTTTACTTCCTTTTCAAAGCCGAAGCGGTTCGCCAGTTCCGGTCGCAGGTTTCCGGTCATACCGGAAGATCCGATCAATTCAGGCAAATGGGTTGCCGGGATATGGAATTTTTCAAGAATCGGTTTGGCCCATTCTTTCTTTTCCGCATCCAGAAGCAGCGTTCCGGCTGCATCCGAGTAATCCATATGCATGGTGCCGGTCATCCAATAGCCAAGATAATCCTTCGGCAGCAGCAGATGCCGCACCTTTTCCCAGATTTCCGGCTCATTTTCCTGGATCCAGAGAATTTTCGGTAAAGTGAACCCTTCTAGCGCGATATTTTTCGTGATCGCAAGCAGTTCTTCTCCGAAGGCAGCCGTGATCGCCTTGCACTGTTTGGTGGTCCGGACATCGTTCCACAGAATCGCATTGCGGAGGACATTGTTGTCTTCATCCAGCACAACCAAGCTGTGCATCTGGCCGGAGAAGCTGATTCCTTCCAATTTTTCGGTGAAATCCGCAACCTCATCTTTTAACTTATCCACAACATACTCACAGGCCAGAATCCATTGCCCCGGATCCTGCTCGCTGTAGCCGGATTTCGGATGGATCAGCGGATAATCTTTTTGGGCGGAAGCTACTGCTTTACCGTGCTCATCCAGCAGCAACCCCTTCAATGAACTGGTTCCCAAGTCTATTCCTAACACATACGCCATAATTTTTGCTCCTATTCTGTTGCATCCATCAACCGAACAACTTCTGGATGGATTATACTAGGTAGTCGTTCAAACGGGATTTGACGAATTCAAGATGGCTTGACTCCAGTTTGATGTCTCCGTTTTGCATGGAATACTCTGTCAATGATTCTAAAGTTTCTTCATCCGACAAGATTCTTGCGCCGATGCCGTCATTGTAGCTGGCATAGCGTTTTTCCTTCAGATCATCGAAGAAGCGTTCTTCCTTCAATTTGGCGGCAGCTTTCAAGCCGCGTGCGAATGTGTCCATCCCGGCGATATGTGCCAACAGCAGATCTTCCATCTCGAATGAGGAGCGGCGCACTTTGGAATCGAAGTTGATTCCACCCGGCGCAATCCCACCGTTCTCAAGGATTTCATACATAGCCAAGGTCGTATCGTAGATGTTCGTCGGGAATTCGTCCGTATCCCAGCCCAACAGCATGTCGCCTTGGTTGGCATCGATCGATCCCAGTGCATCGTAGCAGCGCGCCACATTCATTTCGTGTTCGAATGTATGTCCAGCCAATGTCGCGTGGTTCGCTTCCAAGTTCAGTTTGAAGTCGCCTTCCAAACCATATTTTTGGATAAAGGCCATTGTTGTTGCTGAATCGAAATCATATTGGTGTTTCGATGGCTCCATCGGTTTCGGTTCAATCAAGAACTGTAGTTTGTGGCCGATTTTCTCGCCGTAAGCAACCGCCATTTTGAACAAACGAGCAATATTGTCTTGCTCGAATTTCATGTCCGTATTCAATAAGGACTCGTAGCCTTCACGGCCGCCCCAGAAGACGTAGTTTGCGCCGCCCAATTTCTTGCTGATGTCGAGGCCTTTTTTGACTTGTGCAGCCGCATATGCAAAAACTTCAGCACTGTTGGAAGAAGCTGCACCGTTCACATAACGTGGGTGGGAAAACATGTTTGCTGTGTTCCACAACAGTTT
Organism: Trichococcus patagoniensis; assembly: GCF_003051085.1. Classification (GTDB taxonomy): domain Bacteria; phylum Bacillota; class Bacilli; order Lactobacillales; family Aerococcaceae; genus Trichococcus; species Trichococcus patagoniensis. The sequence continues at coordinate 134,278 of NZ_QAOM01000004.1, forward strand.
GATGCCGGTTTGATCCATCTTCGCTTTGATCAGGTCTGTGATTTCATCAATATTATTGAAGAATTCTTCCAATGAATCACCTTCAGGGGCGATGTCTACATCGTGGAAGCAGAAAAATTCAACGTCAAGTTTTTCCAAAATTTCAAAGAAAGCGTCCACACGGTTTTTTGCGGTTTCCATCGGAGTGGAACCTTCCCATGTGCGGATGTTCGTTGGGCTGCCGAAAGGATCGGAACCATCCTGCGTCATTGTGTGCCAGTATGCGACACCAAAACGTAAATGTTCTTTCATCGTTTTGCCCATCACGACTTCGGACGGATTGTAATGGCGGAACGCCATTGGATTCTCTGTGGTAACGCCTTCATATTTAATTTTATCTACTGTAGAAAAATAACTCATTTCTTTTCCTCCTAAAAAATGATATGTTGTCTTTGGGTTAGTTCGCTCAACTAACTCATAACCATAATATAAACTATGTTTTTTTAGTTGTCAAGCGCTTTCAGAAGATATATGATAGATCATGAAGGAAGAAGGAGTGGTTTTATTGATTCACAGCAAATACACAATCCGCGAAAACAATGAGGCTAATATTTTGAATGCCATTATCAGCCAGAAAGAAATTTCCCGCGCTGAATTATCTGTCCATATCGGCCTGAACAAAGCTTCGGTTTCCGCAATCACCAAAAAACTTTTGGATGACGAGTTGATCCATGAAGACCGGATCGGCGATGCAGCCCGGATCGGCGGGCGGAAACCGATTATGCTGACTTTCAATGGAAAAGCTGCGCTTACCCTTTCATTGGATGTCGCGCCCAATTACATCGAAGGGCTCATCGCCTATATTGACGGAAAAGTCCTGTATGAAACTGAAATCAGAGGAATCAAAGTTTCTTCCGACAATGTCCTCGCCTATATCGCGGAAATGGTTGAAAAATTGACGCGACATGCCGAAGAAACACCGCACGGCATCATCGGAATCTGCGTTGCGATCCATGGACTGGTCAATCAGGATACGATCCTTTTTACGCCCTACTATACGCTGCCGAGCGATCTGAAGGCGCAACTGGAAGAGATTTATCCATTCTACATCCATCTGGAAAACGAAGCGAATCTGGCGGGGCTCGGTGAATATACCTTCGGAGCCGCTTCCGACAGCATCGTCAGCCTGAGCATCCACACGGGCATCGGTGCCGGCATCGTCGAAAACGGGAAACTGAGGACCGGCAAAAAAGGCGCTGCCGGAGAAATCGGGCACAGCATCCTCTTCCCGGACGGCCGGAAATGCCCTTGCGGCAATGAAGGCTGTCTCGAGCAGTACGCTTCCCATCAAGCCATCTACAACGAGCTGGAACAGGCGTTGGCGCTGCCGGACATCAATTCATCCGTTGTGATCGAACGCTACAAAAAAGACGATCCGATTGTCCAAAAAGCGCTGCGGACCAATGCGCATTATTTGAGCATCGCCGTCAACAATCTGGCGGTGATCTACGAACCCGATCTGGTGGTGATCAACAGTTCCATCTATTCGCAACTCCCTGAGTTGATCAGCATTCTTAAAGGCGATCTCAAAGGCAAATTTTCGTGCGAAACCAAAGTCGCGAACAGCTCACTCAAGAAAAAAGCGACCCTATTCGGCGGTGTGGCCAAGTCCACACAAAATTTCCTGAACATCCAGAATCTGAAAATGAATGCGGAAAGCTGAAACCCAAAAGAGCGTCCAGGGCGGATTTCCCCGCCAAAATGGTTTTGGCGGGGAATCTCTTGTCGTCTGCTGGCGTTTTTCCCCGCCAAGGCAGTTTTGGCGGGTTTTCTGACTGTGATTTGAACTGATTTTCCCCACCAAAGTAGTTTTGGCGGGGAATCTCTGACCGCATCAATGCAATCGCCATCCAAAACAAAAGCCATCCGCGTATGCGGATGGCTTTTGTTTTGGTGTTTTTGTCCTAGTAGCCCAAGCGGTTCAATTCCATCTCCAGGCTGGCCGGCACGATCTGGCCGGTCTCTTCGAATTTGGCGAACTGCGCTTCCATCTTATCGACTTGTTCCTGCGCGGCTTCGATGATTTCTTCGGCATGCTCCAGCGGAATCACAACGACCCCGTTGCGGTCCCCGACGATGATGTCGCCAGGACGTACAGACACGCCGCCGCAGGAAATCGGCACATTGACTTCACCCTTCGCGCCCCTTGTGCCCCGGCCGCAGGTATTCGCCCGCGCGTAGATTGGGAAGCCGATTGCTTCGTTTTCATCAATATCGCGGAAAGCCCCGTCGATCACGACACCGCCAACCCCGATCGCTTTGGCGACGCGGCTGCGGTTATCGCCCCAAACCGCATTGTTGCAGCTGGCTTTCGCATCGATGACGATGATGTCACCGGGCTGCGCGGCCTCGAGCGCTTTCGGCACAATCAGGCTGTCGCCGAGCATCAACTGCAGCGTGACGGCCGGTCCGATGATTTTTTGCCTCGTCACCATCGGCTTGATCTGGTAATCCATCGCCCGGAAAACATCCATCCCGTCGCACAGCTCCGGCACTGTGAATTTGTTCAGCCTCTCCAGCAGTTCGGGTGTCGGCCGGGGAATGTCCGTGATGATTCTGAAACCCATTTTTTGATTGTTCTCGCTCATGATCGCGCCTCCATTTATGATTTTATTGTTGGTTCAACCATAACAGATTAGACTGCTCTTTGCACACATGATAGGTGCATCGAAAACAAAAGAAAAACACTTTACCGACAAACTGACTAAGCAATCCGGAAACAGCGCGCAAGCGGGTCGTCGGATTTTTCGGCGTTCTCCGGTGAGCGGAGCCTTCATCGGAGCTGGGCACGCATTCCGTCGCTCTCCTCCGACCAGCGGACGCACAGAAGGCAGGAAGAGGCTGCCTCTTTTTGGAGACAGCCTCTTCTCGTATATCTTTATCCTTTAAACTAGTACTTCCTCTTTTTTGACTGCGTTCATAACGCTGGCGGCTACGATGTCGGCCACGCCCGGAGTGAAGACATCCGGCATGATGTAGTCGACGTTCAGTTCCTCATCGCTGACGATGCTGGCGATACCGCGTGCTGCAGCAAGCTGCATTTCGATCGTGATGTCTTTGGCGCGTGCATCCAAGGCGCCGCGGAAGATTCCTGGGAATGCGAGCACATTGTTGATCTGGTTCGGGAAGTCGCTTCGGCCGGTGCCGACGATATAAGCGCCGCCCGCTTTTGCTTCATCCGGGAAGATTTCCGGTGTCGGGTTCGCCATCGCGAAAATCACCGGTTTTTCGTTCATCGTTGCGATCCATTCCTTCTTCAAAACACCTGGTGCGGATACGCCGACGAATACATCCATCCCTACCACTGCATCCTCCAAAGTTCCGGTTCTGAAACTGCGGTTCGTCACTTTGGAGATTTCCACATGGCGTTCAGCCAACTCAGGATCCGTTTCGGAGATGATTCCGGTGCGGTCCACTACCATCAGATTCTTGACGCCGGCGGAAAGGAACATTTCGCTGATGGCGATCCCTGCGGCACCGCCACCGTTGACGACCACTTGGATTTCCCCGATTTTTTTGCCGGTCAGGCGCAAGGAATTATAGAGTGCAGCCAGAACGATGATCGCGGTGCCGTGTTGGTCATCATGGAAGACCGGGATGTCCAACATCTCTTTCAAGCGGCGTTCGATTTCGAAGCAACGAGGCGCGCTGATGTCCTCCAGGTTGATTCCGCCGAAGGAAGGCGCGATGGCTGCGACGTGGGAGATGATTTCTTCGACATCCTGCGTATTCAAGGAAATCGGAACGGCATCCACATTCCCGAAGCGTTTGAACAGAGCGGCTTTGCCTTCCATGACCGGAATGGCTGCTTCCGGTCCGATATTGCCCAAGCCTAGGACAGCCGAACCGTCCGTCACGACGGCAACCAAGTTTTTCTTGGTAGTATAGGTATAGACGGATTCTTTGTTGTTCGCGATTTCCATGCAGACAGCTGCGACACCCGGTGTATAGGCGATGCTCAGATCTTCCATCGTTTCGATCGGCACTTTCGAGATGACCTCCAATTTACCGCCGAATTTTTTGCTGATTGCCAATGCTTTTTCTTTTACATCTGTCATAGTGAACACTCTCTCTTTCTTCTCGTTTTGGTTTTTGGTTTTTTTTATATCGTTAGAACAGGAAACGCAATAAGGCTGTCATCGAAATGACGGTGATGGCTCCACCCAAACGTGTAGCTACTTGGGCAAACGGCATCAGATTCATACGGTTGGAAGCCGATAGGATGGCGACATCCCCGGTTCCGCCCATGCCGCTTTGGCAAGCCGTTACGATTGCTGCTTCGATCGGGTTCATGTTCATTTTTCCGCCGATGAAGAAACCGGTCAGGACAACGGTCAACACGACCGAGATCACGACCACGAAATACTGCCAAGAAAGCATGCCGACGACATCTTTAAGCGGGATGTACAACAAGCCCAGTCCGACCATCAACGGGAAAGTGAAGTTGCCGGAAATGAATTTGTACAGCTGTTTTGAGCCTTTTTCGACATCTTTAGGCAACAGGCTCAAATACTTGATGCTTGCAGCAATCAGGATCATCAGCACCGGGCCCGGGAAGCCGGTAAGTCTTTCCAAAAGTCCGCCAGCGATGAACAGTGTGCAGGCCGTCAGAACGCCGGCACCCATCAACTTGATGTCCAGCGGGCTCTTGTCTTCCTGCATGGCATCAGCCATATCATCGTCAGCGCCGAATTTGATCAGTTGGCCCTTGCCGCTTTTCTCAGGATATTTTTCACCCAAACGGTTCAAAACACCGGAACAGATGATTGCGAAGAAGTTACCGATGATCGTTGCCGGAATCAATTGTCCAACCAATTCCCCACTCGGGATACCGGTGATGGCGCTATAGCCGAGCGATAACGGCAAGATGCCTTCGCCGATTCCGCCGGCGATGATCGGTGTCACAATGTAGAAGAGCGTATGCTCAAAACCCAGTCCCAACAATGTTCCCACTGAAGTTCCGACGATCAAAGCGGCGATCATCGCCACAGCCATCGGGATGATCATCCGGATCAAACCTTGCACCAGAATCTTGCGGTGCATCCCCAGAATGCTGCCGCAGACAAGACAAGCGATGTAGAAATACAGGAAGTTGGCTTCCCTCATCAGCATGTTCGCTGCATCCAGCGTATTTTGGTTGAATACATTCATGAATACCAGTATCGATGGCACCATCAGCGACAGGATGGCCGATCCCCCGAAATTCTTCAATCCCGGTATGCTTGCGCCGATCCCTCCCAGAAGCCAACCTAAAGTCAAGATGACCGCGAAACCGCCCAGCATGTTGACGGGCAATTCGCCCAGATAAGCAGAAGCTATTATAATGGCTGACATCACGAGATAAGTCGGCAACGGAATCGCGCCTACCTTCGCGTTTTTGAATCTGTCGAAAACCGTCAACTCCGAAATGCCCGGGAGCTGTTCCAGCTCCAATTCTTTTGTCGTGTCTCTCACTTTCCTTCTCCTCCTTTTGATTACCCGCGCTCCTTGAAGCGCTTTCTTTAACCTGGTTTCATTATGCTACCGCTTCCATAATTAAAATAGATTATTTAATTAATTTAAGTGTTATTCAATTAATTAAATTGAGAACGCCTACTTTCCATTTGATATAATGGCTGTGTAATAGGAAGGGAATTTGAGCGAATGATCAAACTGAAACAAAAATGGAAAAACCAGCGCTTATGGGTGAAGCTGACCATGATGGTATTGGTGACGGTGGCTCTGACCGTCAGCGTCCTGTATTTGTTGCTGACGAACCGCATCTATGAAGCGACGCAGGCACAAGAAGAGGAACAGCTTTTGTCCATCGCCGAAATCGTGGCCGCGCAGCCGTTGGTGATCCAGACTCTGAGCGCTGGCGCCACCAACCCGGAAGTGCAGACCTATGCCGACCAGATAACCGAAACCTACCAATTGGACTTCGTCGTTGTCATGACAATGGACCGCATCCGCCTCACCCATCCCGATCCGGAGAAAATCAACGAACCGTTCCAAGGCGGCGATGAGGAAGCCGCGCTATCGGGAGAGGAAACGACTTCGATCGCGCAAGGCACACTTGGCCAATCATTGCGCGCTTTCGTCCCTGTCTTCAATGCGGAAAACGTGGAAATCGGCGTCGTCGCAATAGGCATCAAGACGACAACGCTCGCTTCGATCGCCAAAAAAACGATGCAGCCCTTCTCCGTCAGTTTCGCCGTCAGCCTGCTGTTCGGCGCGGCCGCCGCGATCTTCACGGCTTTCCAGCTCAAAAACCAGATGTACAACCTGGAGCCGATCGAGATCGCCCGGCTATTGGAGGAACGCAACGCGATGCTGGAGAACACAAAGGATGCCATCATCGTCACCGACAAGGACAACCGTGTCGTCCTGTCCAATCTGGAGGCGAAAAAACTGTTCCAACGGGACGAGATGGATGAGGCCATCGTCGGCATGCCCATCCAATCGCTGTTGCCTGTGGCGCAGGATTTGAAGCTGTTGGCCGGACAGGACAAAACGACTGACCGGATCTATCATCAGGACGGCGTGGACTACCTGCTTTCGACAGCCCCGATAACCGTCTCCAAGAAAGTCATCGGCCAGATCATCCTGATGCGCGATGCCACGGAGCTCTATCTGCTGACGGATCAGTTGTTCAACGCGGCCACCTACACCACCACCCTGCAGACGCAATCGCATGACTTCCTGAATAAGCTGCATGTCATTTACGGTTTGGCGGACTTGGAGGAATACGAAGAACTGAACGACTACTTAGGCAAAATACTCGAACCGGAGCAGGAATTTTCGCATCGCATGATTTTTTTGGTCAAAAACCCTGTCATCGCAGGCTTTCTGATCGGTGAGCGCAGCAAATTCACGGAGCGGAACTACCCGTTCATGATCGAAGTCTATCCGGATGTGCCGCCGACCACCGATCATACGGCTGTCCAATGCTGGATCAACATCATCCGGTTCCTGAACCAATTCATTTTGGAAAACAGGTTGGCGGATGACCTGCAGATCCATTTCGGCTTCTGGGACGACCGCTTGGAGACCGTGTATGAATTGCAGTTGGAGCCTGCCATGAAGCAGCGGCTGACGGAAGAACTCCACGCGCCGTTCATTAGCCAACTGCTGAAAAGAGTGGACGGACAACTGGAATTCGAAGGCAATGAGCGCCGGATCAAAATTTCTTTGAGAACAGCGTACCGAGAGGAGAAAAACTGATGGTATATCACGTATTGATTGTGGAGGACGATCCGATGGTGCTGTCCATCAATCGCCGCTACCTCGAGAAAATCCCCGGCTTCCTCGTATCGGGGACCTGCGGCAGCTATGAAGAAGCGATCCGTTTGACCAGCAAACACACCTACGACCTGCTCCTGGTCGACGTCAACATCCAAGGGAAGAGCGGTCTGGATCTGATCCGCGCCCTGCGGAAACGCGAGTATCCGGCCGAGCTGATCATGATCACGGCGGCCGGCGAACAGGAAGCAATCCGGATCGGCCTGCAGTGCGGCATCGTCGACTACATCCTCAAGCCGTTCCAGTTCAAACGCTTTGAGAAAAGCATCGAGGCTTTCGTGCAGCGTCAAGAGCTGCTCCATTCGCCGAAACCGATCACACAAAAACAGTTGGATCAGCACCGTTCATTGGAAAACCAATCAGTCGAGAAGATAGACGACGCCATCGATAAGGGTCTGACCCCTTCAACGCTGAATCTGATTCTATCCTGCATCAACCAACAGAAAGGCGATTTCACCGTGAACGACATCACCGGACTGGCGAACCTGTCGCACGTTTCCGTGCGGAAGTACCTGCGTTACCTGGAGGACAAACAGGTCATCGAAATGCGGCTGGAATACGGAACGGTCGGGCGGCCGACCGCGTTTTACCGGAAGAAATGAGCGTGGGGGCTTCGTCGGAGCTGGCTAACCGGTTTCAATCATCAACTCCGATGAGCGGATCCTCGTCGGAGTTGACAAGCATATTCCGTCCGTCCACTCCGGTAAGCAGCCCCTCGCCGGAGATCGGCAACCCTGATCAGCATAAACAGCGAAAAAAAAGCAGCAGCGAGGCATTTTTTTGCCTCACTGCTGCTTTTTTTGTGTCTTACGCAATATCCGCCTACGTCAGCAAGCGAACCAATTGTCCCTTAGATCGACAAATCTTCCCCGTTGCTGGCGATGACTTGTTTGTACCAGTCGAAGGATTTTTTCTTCGTGCGTTTCAGCGTGCCGTTGCCTTCATTGTCGCGGTCGACATAGATGAAACCGTAACGTTTCTTCATTTCGCCTGTTCCGGCGCTGACAAGGTCGATACAGCCCCAGCTGGTGTAACCCAACAGATCGACGCCATCCAAGTTCACGGCATCTTTCATGGCTTCGATATGCGCCGCCATGTAGGCGATGCGGTAATCGTCTTCCACGTAGCCGTTTTCGTCCGGAACGTCGACGGCACCCAAGCCATTTTCAACGATGAATAATGGTTTTTGGTAGCGGTCGTACATCGCGTTCATCGTGATGCGCAGTCCCAACGGATCGATCTGCCAGCCCCACTCACTTGCATCCAAATACGGGTTCTTGACGGATTCAAAAATGTTGCCGCCTGTTTTTGCGTTCACTTCAGGATCAGCGGAAGTCACACGTGAAGAATAATAGGAGAAGGAAATGAAATCGACTGTGTTTGCTTTCAGGATTTCTTTGTCGCCTTCCTCCATCTCGATTTTGATGCCTTCGCGCTCCAATTTTTTCAGTGCGTAAGCAGGGTATTCGCCGCGTGATTGCACATCGATGAAGAAGTAGTTTTCGCGGTCTTCTTGTTGCGCTTTGAATACGTCTTTAGGATCGCAAGTATATGGATAGTAGTTACCAGCCGCCAACATACAACCTACTTGGTTTTCAGGATCCACTTCATGCGCGATGCGGGTAGCGATTGCACTGGCTATCAACTCGTGATGCGCAGATTGGAATTTGACTTGTTCTTCGTTTTCGCCTTCTTCGAAGTACAGACCGGCACCCATGAATGGCGCGTGCAGGATTATGTTGATTTCATTGAAAGTCAACCAATATTTAACCAGACCTTTGTAGCGGTTGAAAATGGCATGGCACAGATTCTCATAGAATCCGACCATTTTGCGGTTGCGCCAGCCGCCGTACTCTTTGATCAAGTGCATCGGGCAATCGAAATGCGTGATTGTCACTAATGGCTCGATTCCGTATTTATGGCACTCTTTGAATAAGTCTTCGTAGAATTTCAGGCCTTCTTCATTCGGCTCTTGCTCGTCGCCGTTAGGGAAGATGCGTGTCCACGCGATTGATAAACGGTATGTTTTGAAGCCCATTTCGCCAAATAGTGCGATGTCTTCTTTATAGCGGTGGTACATGTCGATAGCTTCCAACGCAGGATAGAAATGATCATCGTCAAAATCGAACATTTTCATTTTGCCTGTGATGATGGCCCATCTGTCCTTGCCGACGGGAACTACGTCAACGTTCGCCAAACCACGTCCACCTGCGTTGTATCCACCTTCACACTGATTGGCAGCAGTAGCGCCGCCCCATAAAAAGTCTTCTCTTAAAGCCATTGTCCATCCTCCTCGATCTTTTTACACATAAAATATTGCCTACAACTTAATCAGTTTTGCTTATGTAAAAGTTTTCGGTAATCGTTACCATTCGATTGAATCTTATCGGCATCGGTTACATTAATAATATTATCACTTTTGGATGGTCAATGTAAATATTGTGGGACAAGAAATCAAATTATTGTGGACGCACAGACAAAAATGGAGCCGAAATTGTCTTTATTTTGAAAGCGTATGGCCTTTTCCTCCGGTGAGGACACTCCCTGCCGGAGAAGGAGATCCCAAAAAGATCATCACCTCCGACCACGGTGGCTTCGCCGGAGAACAGACCTCCGCAAGGCATCCAACACCGGCCAGCAGGCGCTCATCGGAGATGAGCAAGCGGATTAAGCTGATACCTCTTAATGTTCAAAGCGCATCCCTTTCCCCAAACAAAAAACGCCCCGAAAAGGGCGCTTTTCCTATCGTATCAGTCCGGCGGGCCGATCAGATTGGCGATCAAAAAACCGACGATGGCGAACGCAAAGAACAGGCCGGGCAATATGAGCAGATACACCAGCAGCGAGCGCTCGTGCTCCTTCCTCACGGCCAGGATTCCCATATCGCCGGCCTTGGCGCTGAGAAAGCCCACCAAGGTGTGTCAATGCCTCCTTTAGGGGTGGGATTGTCAAGAATTTATGCTGGAACACACCGGCCGGATGAGCATGCTTCAGATCAACAGCAAGATGGGCGATAGTTAGCGGCGGCCAGTTGTTTTTGTTTTGTTTCAGCTCGGGCGTGGCTTATACTGAAGGTATAGAATCGTCTGTGTTTTGACTTCAAGCACCCAATCCGTTTTTTGCATTCAGTATTCGTAGTGAATAAAGGAGGAACCAAAGATGGGAAAATTTTCCAGTTTCGTCAAAGGGCTTATGATCGGCGGAGGAATCGCCCTGCTGTTGTCACCGAAGCCAGGGAAGGACATCCGCAAAGATTTGGCCGACAAAGCCGATGAAGCGTTGGACAAGGTGATGGACTACACCGATCAGGTCAAAGAAACCGTGAAGGAAACTGCGCAAGAGGCCGTCGATCAAGCAAAAGAAAAGGCCCAGGAAACGACCGACACCGTAAAACAAAAATTCGCCGCCAAAGTTCCGGAAGCCGAAGAAAGATACGACGCCGAAATCGAAGGCGAAGCGGCCGTTCCCGCAACCGATGAACTCGATCCGATCGAAGAAGCGCTGAAGACGTTGTAGTGCAAACAAATAGAGTGGACAAAGTATCCCCATCGGATAGCTTGTCCACTCTTTTTTTATTTGGCAATGTTAAACCCGCTCCATCGCTTCGGGCGTGATGATCGCTCCGGAATGTTGCTGTGCCGTGATTTCCGGATATGAATTGATGTCATTAGTATAGGACAAGCGCATTCGCAATGCTATGTTCCGCAAAATAAGAATGTATCGCTTACAACCACCATTTGTTGTTCCGCGAAACAAGATCCCAAAATGCCTGCCCCAGGCTGAACTCTCATCATTTTCTAATTTAACGGACAAAAAACCGAGCTTACTGCCGCGTGCAAACATAGCTCCCGGAATGAAACATGTGTTTTTAATCACGGAAATCTAATCCTTTCCTCCCTTGTGACGGCTTTTTCTAATGAAAGTTTCACAATTCCGTTGACATGGCTAGGTGATATCGATAGAATGTGAAAGATATATAATAAAATGGTGTGTATGCACTTATTGGAGGATTTGGTATTATATGGATACAATATATAATTTTTTGGCCGACTATGTGAATGTTCTCTTATGGGATTACTTTCTGACATATGGCCTGCTGTTCGCCGGATTGTACTTTTCGATCCGCTTCGGTTTCCCGCAAGTCACGCGCATGTGGGAAGCTTTCAAACAAGTTTTCGGTAAATTGTTCAAAAAAGACGCTTCTCAGGAAGGCTCGATGTCTTCCTTCCAAGCCCTTGCGACAGCCATTGCCGCTCAGGTCGGGACAGGAAACGTGGCAGGTGTGGCTACGGCCATCCTAGGTGGCGGACCGGGAGCCATTTTCTGGATGTGGGTGTCCGCTTTCCTCGGTATGGGCACAATCTTCAACGAAGCTATCCTGGCGCAAGTCTATCGGATGCGCGACCGCAACAAGGGTGATCTTGTCGGCGGACCGGCGTTCTACCTCTCCAAAGGGGTCGGTTCCAATGCTTTGGCTAAATTTTTCTCTGTTTCGCTTATCGTAGCTTTGGGTTTCATCGGTAACATGGTGCAATCCAACTCGATCGCTTCGGCCTTGACTACCGCATTCGCCATTCCGGAATGGGTGACCGGACTCTTGGTCGCTGTGGCAGCCATCCTGATTTTCGCAGGCGGAATGAAGCGCATCGCTTCATTTGCCGAATTCGTCGTTCCTATCATGGCGCTTGTTTATATCGTTGCCAGTCTCGTTATTTTATTCCTCTTCCGCGATAATGTGGTCCCTGCCTTCAAAATGATTTTTGTTGGAGCCTTTACGCCTCAAGCCGCAATCGGCGGTATCGCTGGTGCTTCCGTAAGAGCAGCGGTCCAAAAAGGTGTGGCACGTGGCTTGTTTTCGAACGAAGCCGGAATGGGTTCGACGCCGCATGCGCATGCCGTGGCGCACGTTGATCACCCGGTGCAGCAAGGATTGGCCGCGATGGTTGGTGTCTTCATCGATACGGTGATTGTCTGTTCGGCCACAGCATTGATCATTTTAGTGACCGAATCCTATCTGGATCCTGCTCTAAAGGGTGCGCAAGTCACCCAAGCCGCCTTCTCCATCGCCTTCGGAGGCGGCGGATCCGTCCTTTTGGCTATCTGTTTGACTTTCTTCGCCTTCACGACGATCATTGGCTGGTACTATTTCGGCGAATCGAACATCAAGTACCTTTTCGGAACGAAAGGCGTGCTGCCTTATCAGATTCTAGTGGCGATCTTCATCTTCTTGGGTGCGCTACAGGAAGTCGATATCGTTTGGATGCTTGCCGATACTTTCAATGCCTTGATGGTCATCCCCAACTTGTTCGGTCTCTTCTACTTGTCCAATCAAGTCAAGGGCATTTTGGAAGATTACGACCGCTGCAAATTGGAAGGCCGCATCTTCTACGATTACGACGTAAAATGATCTCGAATACTTGATGCCGGTCAAGTGCTTTGCCGGAAATTCCGTCTATACTATAGTAATACCAGACAAATAGGAGGAATGAATCATGAGCCAAGCCGTTATCCAATTAGGCCCCGTCACTTGCCCGTCCTGCGTCAAGAAAATCGAATCCGCCGTCAGCAAAATCGATGGTGTCGAATCCGTCAAAGTGTTGTTCAACTCCAGCAAAGTCAAAGCCGCGTTCGATGGCAACAAAACTTCCGGTGACGACATCAGCGAAACGATCCAAAAGTTGGGTTACGAAGTCCAATCGGTCAAAGAATCCTAGATTATCAGCAGGGGCCGCCTCATTTTCGAGGCGGCCCCTGCTTTTTTGTTGTCGGTGTCTTCCCAAACCATGAATTACGGTTAATTATTCATCTTTTTATCCAGATTCGGGGCCAGAACCATGGATTCCTGTCAGTTATTCATCATTTCAGCCACATCCGGGGCCAGAACCATGGATTCCTGATAGTTATCCATCTTTTCATCCGGATTCGGGATCAGAACCATGGATTCCTATCAGTTATCCATCATTTCCGCCCGCATCCATCACTCCCACGAATCTATTTATTCCCGAATCGAGGGATATCGTTTGCTTTTAAAAAATAAGCGTGCTATCATGAAAACACAAATGAAAACAGTTGTGCGTTGAAGAGAAGAAGTACCTTTCACGGTCATCAAAGAGAGCCTCGGTCGGTGGGAAGAGGCATGGTCTGGTAAGCGAAAATGCGTCTCGGAGCAAGACGGTGCGTTAGTGCCGTTTCGGTTTGTACCCGATAGCGTACAGGAGTATGGCTGATTTTGCGTACTCCATAAGGCAGGATCCGCGAGGGTCGTGCGAATAAGGGTGGATCACGAAGAGCTTTCGTCCCTGTATTCCAAGCATTTGGAGTATAGGGACGAGGGCTTTTTTACGTTCTCGGGATAGATAAATCAAAGGAGGAATTCAAATGGACATCATTTCCATTGTCATTATTTTAGCAGTATTTGTGGCATTGCTTTTCGCACTTTACCGTTTGGGCGCCAAACATGTCAAATTTTCAAAACGCGTCTTTATCGCGTTAGCTTTGGGTATCATCTTCGGGGCAGCCATTCAGTTGCTTTTTGCACCGGACAGCACAATCACAATCACTGCCATCGATTGGATCAACATCGTCGGAAACGGCTATGTCCGCTTCCTGCAGATGCTGATCATCCCGTTGATTTTCGTATCGATCGTGGGCGCATTTACCCGCATCGAAGAAACCAAGAATCTTGGCAAAATCAGCGGATCCGTTCTCGGCACGTTGCTTGGCACAACCGCCATCGCTGCCCTGATCGGATGGGCATCCGTCATCCTCTTCAATCTTGACGGCGCACAATTCACGCAAGGCACCGCCGAAACCGCAAGGATCGAAGCGTTGACGACCCAACAGACGCAGGTCGCTGACTTGACGATCCCTGGCCAAGTACTCAGCTTCATCCCGACCAACATCTTCCAGGATCTGGCCGGCCTGCGCAGCACAAGCACAATCGCCGTCGTTGTCTTTTCCGCTTTTGTCGGGATCGCCTATATGGGCATCAAGAAAAAACAACCCGAAAATGCCGCTTTGTTCAATAAAGGAATTCAGGTCATCCACTCGATCGTTATGCGCATCGTCACTTTGGTCCTACGCTTGACTCCTTACGGAATCTTGGCTTTGATGACCAAAATGATGGCAACCTCGAATTACCAAGCCATCGTCAACTTGGGGCTGTTCGTGGTCGCTTCCTATGCTGCTTTGCTTGTCGTTCTACTAATGCATAGCTTGATTCTGGCAGCAGTCGGCGTCAATCCGATCACCTATTTCAAAAAAGCTTTCCCAGTATTGAGCTTCGCCTTCACTGCCCGCTCCAGCGCTGGCGCACTGCCACTGAACGTTGAAACGCAGACAAAGGCTTTGGGCGTCGATGATGCCTCCGCCAACTTCGCGGCAAGCTTCGGACTGTCGATCGGTCAGAACGGTTGCGCGGGCGTCTACCCTGCCATGCTGGCGACCATCGTTGCGCCCACTCTGGGCATTGACGTCACCAGCATCGGCTTCGTATTGACGCTGATCCTGGTCGTTACGATCAGTTCCTTCGGCGTTGCCGGTGTCGGCGGCGGCGCGACCTTCGCAGCTTTGATCGTATTGGGCGCCATGAACTTGCCTGTCACGATCGCCGGACTTGTCATCTCGGTTGAACCGGTCATCGACATGATGCGTACTTTGACCAACGTAAACGACAGCATGCTGGCCGGTGTCGTTTCTTCCCGCAACATCGGGGAATTCGACTCCTCCGTCCTGAACGATGACGCTGCTGTTGTTGATGGGGATGCCATCTAGTCTTTTCTTCTATAAATAATCATCTGTCCTGGCGAAGGACTTGGCTGCCCGCAATTTGCGGGCAGCTTTTTTTGTTCGGATGCCATTGAGCGACCGGGAACGCTGCGTTCCTCCGACGAGGTTCCCCACGCCGGAGGACAGCGGTAATGTGCGGGCTCTTCTCCTGCGAGCAGGTTCTCATCGGAGCACACGACTTAAATGCGGGCCGTACTCCGGCGCAGCCTCCGTTCGCCGGAGCTGGGGCTACGCTCCCCCTCATCCGCCGCGCCGATTCCGCGAAGGCACCATCGCCTATTTCCGCTTCCAAAGCTTGACCATCATCAAGTCGCTTTCCCGTTTGATGGCGTATGCTTAAGCTATAGGAAATACAATAGGAGGTCATTTAAATGATCAAATGGATCAACACATACAAAAACCGCATCACCGCGCTCTCGGGTATCCTGATCGCACTGGGATTCACGCTCGGAACCCTCGGATACGCAACCGCAGCCGACTACTCTCTTATCCTCGCGACGCTCATCGCGGTGGTTCCGATCGCCCACAAAGCCTATCTGGCGTTGCGGATGAAAGCTTTCAGCATCGAGCTGCTGGTGACGATTGCCGTCGTTGGCGCACTTTTTATCCACGAATACACGGAATCTTCCGTCGTCACTTTCCTTTTCCTGTTCGGCGACTTCCTGGAGGCCCGCACGTTGGAGAAGACCCGCTCCTCTCTGCGTTCCTTGGTTGATATGGCGCCGCAGGAGGCCACCATTCTGCGCGAGGACGTTCAGACAGTGGTTCCGGTAGAAGAAGTTGCCGTCGGGGATCGGCTGGTCATCAAGCCG
This sequence comes from Trichococcus patagoniensis, assembly GCF_003051085.1. Classification (GTDB taxonomy): domain Bacteria; phylum Bacillota; class Bacilli; order Lactobacillales; family Aerococcaceae; genus Trichococcus; species Trichococcus patagoniensis. The sequence goes on from NZ_QAOM01000004.1 coordinate 150,198, forward strand.
GGCGGAAAAATACCGGTCGATGGCACCATCGTGAAAGGCCAGGCAGCCATCAACGAAGCCGCCGTGACGGGCGAAGCGATCCCGGCCAACAAGTCCTTGGACGACAAAGTCTTTTCGGGGACCTTGGTGGACGAAGGCTACATCGAAATGATTGCCGAAAAAGTCGGCGACGACACGACATTCGCAAAAATCATCGAGCTGGTTGAAGAGGCGCAGGAGTCCAAATCCAAGGCCGAGCGCTTTCTCGATGCCTTCGCCAATTATTACACACCGGCCATCGTTGCGCTCTCCATCATCGTTTACGTTTTGACGCGCAATCTGCACCTGGCCATCACCTTCCTTGTGATTGCATGCCCGGGTGCACTCGTGATCGGAGCGCCCGTTTCGAACGTTGCCGGCATCGGCAATGGAGCCAAGCATGGCGTGCTGGTCAAAGGCGGCGAGGTCATGGATCGTTTTTCCAAAGTTGATACGATCGTCTTCGACAAGACCGGCACCTTGACGAAGGGAAAACCGGAAGTGACCGACATCCAGATCGTGAATGACGCAGTCAGCCGCAACGAACTGCTGCGCTTGACTGCCGCTGCCGAGCGCATTTCCGAACACCACCTCGGCCAGACGATCGTGAAATACGCACATCATCACGGTTTGGAAACTGCGGAATCCCCGACGGACACGGAAATCATCAAGGGCCATGGCTTGAAGGCGACCGTCGCTGGCAGCCGCCTTGTAGCCGGCAACCGCAAACTGATGGCGCAGGCCGGTATCCCGATCAGCGGAAGCGCGGAAAGTTATGCCGTCGCACGCGAAAAGACCGGCAATACCGTCGTTTTCGTCGCCATCGACGGGACGCTCGCCGGACTCTTCTCCATTGCCGACCAGATCCGCGAGGACGCACCGCAGGCTCTGGCCGAGATGCGCAAAAACGGCATCAAACAGATCATCATGCTGACGGGGGACAACCGCCACACTGCCCAAGCAGTAGCCGAACAATTGGGATTGGATGCCTTCCATGCCGAGCTGCTGCCGGAGGATAAAGTGCGTTTCGTCAAACAATTGCAGGCGGACGGAGCCGTTGTGGCGATGGCCGGGGACGGCATCAACGATGCGCCGGCCATTGCGACCGCCGATATTGGGTTGGCCATGGGCGAAGGCGGGACCGACATATCGATGGAAACGGCGGATGTCGTGCTGATGGCCGATAAGTTGCTGCAATTTTCCCATGCCTATTCGCTGTCAAAGGCGACGATGCGCAACATGAAGCAGAACATCACCATCGCAGTGGCCGTCGTCGTGATCCTTTTGGCGGGCGTCTTGATGGGATCGGTCCATCTGGCGAGCGGCATGTTCATCCATGAAGCCAGCATCCTGGCCGTCATCCTGAACGCCATGCGTTTGATTGGCTTCAAGCGGAAGAAAGTTTTTTCTCCAAGCTAAACATCGCAGACTTACACTGGATTGCGGTACAATTTAGATGACCGAACAATTACCTGTCCCTTTCCGAAAAGGAGGATTTTAAATATATATGAACCATACTCAGAAAAATGCCCGCGATTGCGGCAAATCCTGCGCCTGCAATACGCACAATTCCTGCATTTCGCTCGTGCCGATCTTCAATCACCTGGAGCCGGATCAGATGGACGAAATCATGTCCGTCACCCATCCGGCAAGTTACAAAAAAGGCGAACTGCTCTATCGTCCGGGAGACACCTCGGATACGCTCTACATCATCCATTCCGGCCTGATCCGCATCTACCGGCTGGCTGAATCCGGGAAAGAGCAGCTCGTGCGCTTCCTCAACCCGGGCGATTTCACCGGCGAACTGGCTCTCTTCAGCGAATCGAAGCATGAAGCCTACGCCGAAGCGGTGAAGGACACCCAAGTCTGCCGGATGCAACGGAGCGATCTGCAGCACTTTTTATTGAAATATCCGGCGATTTCCTTTAAATTACTTCAGGAATTCTCAAACCGTCTGGAAAAATCAGAAAGGCAGACGACCTACGTGGCGACCGAAAAAGTCGAAGCCCGTTTAGCCCTCTACCTTGCCGAATTGGCAACGAAAGACGGCGACACCATCACGCTGCCGATGGCGAAGAAGGATTTGGCTTCCTACCTCGGGACGACCCCGGAAACAATCAGCCGCAAAATGGGTTCCCTGGAGGACCAGCATCTCATCAAACAATTGAACCACCGGGAAATCGTCATCCTCGATCTGGATGGTTTGTTGTTCCTGTGAAACTCCTAAGGGTCGTCTCTTAATGAGACGGCTTTTTGATTTGCAGCCAAATGAGAAGCAGAATGTTGGTTATCTACGTCGCACTGCGCTCGGATTACCCGACAGATAGGTGTTCTCTCGACTGTTTGCGGCGCGCGACGCTCGGATCACCCGACAGATAACTGTTCTCTCAACTGTTTGCGGCGCGCGACGCTTGGATTACCCGACAGATAGGCGTTCTCTCGACTGTTTCCATCGCGCGACGCTCGGATCACCCGACAGATAGGCGTTCTCCCGACTGTTTGCGGCGCGCGACGCTTGGATTACCTGACAGATAGGCTTTTTCTCGACTGTTTGCGTCACGCTGCGCTTAGAACGCCCGACAGATCCAAAATCTGCTCCTTTTTTGCCGGTTCACCCCCGTATTCCTTGAGCCGGCTTTATGGTAGAATAGGCTTACCAAAAAGGGGGAACTATAGATGACAGAAAAAATGAAGCAGCGGATCTTGCTGGTCTTTGCTGTGGTTGTCGGCTTTGTGGTCGGCTACCTGAACCCGGTCACCTCGCAGGCGCTCCTGTCGGGTATCGGTTGGATTGCGGGTATCGGCATGTTCTTTCTCTTCCGACTCTCCAATAAAAATCCGGCGCGCGATTACTCGGAAAGCTGGGCCTATATGCTGATCCGCATGCTGTTGTTCTTCATCATCGGTGCCGCTCTGGGCAGTATGATCCCTTATTACCAACAAGTCATGGAAATGCAACAGCAATAGTCGCTGATGCAGCATAAACCCATTCAAACAAACAAAGGAGCACACACATGGATTACGTCGCCATTGACTTTGAAACTGCAAACAGCCGTGGTGACAGCGTCTGTTCCATCGGACTGAGCCGATTTTCCGACGGCAAGGAAGTCGACCGCTACTACGCGCTCATCAATCCGCGCCAATATTTCAGCCGCGGGAATATCCAGATCCACGGCATCACGGAGGAGATGATCGCCGCGGAACCCGACTTTGCCCAACTCTATCCGGAAATCCGCTCCTTCATCGGCGAATATCCGCTCGTGGCGCACTTCGCCCAATTCGATATGAGCTGTCTGCAACAGACGATTGAAACCCATCGACTGCCGAAAATGCAGAATGAGTTTTTCTGTTCCTGCAAAATGGCACAGCGCATGCTGGATCTGCACAACAACCGCTTGCCGACCGTCTTGGACTACTTCGGCATGACGATCGATAATCACCACAATGCGGTGGAGGATGCGGTCGCCTGCGGACTGATCACCAGCAAAATGCTGGCGCAATACGATTACGACATCCAAGGCTTTCTGGACGAATACCAGTACCGGATGGGCAAACTGTTCTCGCACGCTTTCGGAGTGGCGAAAGGCGGCGCCCGCAAGCCGGCAGCCCGGACCAAGACGGCCCCGCTCAAGCCGAAAAGCCTGCTGTTCGACAAAGAGCACGCTTTTTACGACAAGCATGTCTGCTTCACCGGCCGTTTCAAAAAATTGAAGCGCACTGATTTGGCCCAGCTCGTCGTCGATGTCGGCGGCCATTTCGACGTCAACCTGAGCTATGAAACGCTCTACTTGGTCGTCTCCGATAGCGATTGGCGCAAGATCGGCACACCCGGCGAAAGCCGAAAAATCCAGACTGTCCGCGAACTCCAGGGCAGCGGCCACAATCTGACCTTGCTTTCCGAATCGGATTTCCTGCGTGTTTTTTTGAAGCAGTAATAACAATGAGGTGCCAACCATGAATATCTTCAGCAAAATGGACAATTTAGTGAGCTTGACAGAAAATGAAAAAATTTTGGTTGCATATATAAAAGAAAATCCCGAAGCTTTCGTGAAGATGACTTCCGCAGAAATCAGCGGAGCCAGCTTCATTTCGAACGCAACGATTTATCGTTTATGCAAAAAATTGGATTTGGCCGGTCTCTCCGAATTGAAGATCCTGGTTTCTTCTTCGGTAGGCGACTATCTGAAGGAACGGACGACCTTGGATTTCAACTATCCGATTCATTCCAATGAAACCCAATTCCAGATCACACGGACGATGCAGGAACTCTATGAGCAGACCGTGGTGTCCTCGCTCAACAACTTGGATCTGGAACAGCTACGGCAGGCGGCTTCTTTGATGAAAAAAATGCCGGCCATCGATCTGTATACCTCAGCCGGGAATCTGTTTTTCGCCGAGAACTTCAAGTTCCAGATGCAGGAAATCGGCAGATTCGTCAACGTCCCGATCGAAGAATATCATCAACGTCTGACTGCGGCCGCCAGCGATTCTTCGCATCTTTCCATCGTTGTCTCATACGGAGGCAGAGGTACGGTTATTCCCGAAATCGTAAAGATCCTGAAGAATAACCAATCGCCTATCCTGTTGATCACATCCACCGATGAGATCTCCTTTGCGGATGCTGCCACGCACCACCTGTACATGAGTTCGAACGAGAGCCACTACAACAAAATTTCTTCGTTTTCGACCAGACTTTCTTTGCTGTTCTTGCTGGACTGCCTCTATACCAGTTATTTCAAACTGGATTACGATCACAATGTCGCACTGAAGATGGATTACTACAAAAAAATCAGCCGAATCACTTGGTGATGACCATCGGAAAGCCACTCCTTCTGAAAGGTTTCTCTCACCGTTCAAGCCATACGGATGCAAGTTGTGAGAGATTTCTTTCATTAGTGGCTCGGCATCTTTTTTCGCAAATAGTTATGGCTTATACTGAAAACATCCATAAAAGAGGAACCTTCATTTCTTAATGACAGGATCCTCCTCCCGACGTGAGATCGCTCAGTCAGTAAGCGTCGGAAATCAATTTTGGTTCCACCCTTGAGCAGAAGCCATCTCAACTATGTACTGCCATACGTAGCGAGGATTTCTGCTCGACTGAACCCGGACAAACTTGTTCGGGTTTTTTTGTATATTTTTTGGTCCATCAGAAGGCTTCTTGGTATAATGAAGGCAGAAACATTGCCACTTTTTTGTTTGCGGAAGAAGGAATTCATATGTTCAAAAAAATGGGAGACAGATCCGGGGAAATCACCTTGTACAGCGGGAGGATGAGTTGGTGCCGCAGTGAACGGTCGGCGTTGGACGGCTATGGCTTTCTGACCGATAAACAGCTTCGCTTCGATATGCCTGAAGTATCCAAGATTATGACGAAAATTTTCTTCAAACCTTTTTCAAAAGCATTCGAGGACGGCATCTACGACATCGCCATCCCATATGATGACATCCAGAGCGTCAGCCCGGGCACTTACGGCCTCCGCAAAGCGCTGGTCATCGAAAGGAAAGACGGGACACTCCTCAAGTTCGCAGTCAATCACTATGACAGGTGGGAGCAGGCCATCCTGAAGCGCATGACGAAAATCGCTTAACATCTGAATGTATGCCTAACGGCAAAAAGGACTGGCTCACTTAGAGACTGTCCTTTTTGCCGTTAGATGGTTACTTTCTGTTCGCGCACTCTCAAAACCCGGCAGATGGGTTGTTCTTCTCCGGCGAACGGAGGCTTCGCCGGAGTTCAGGATGCATTCCGTTTACGTTCTCCGATGAGCACGGCTTCGCCGGAGTTAAGCCCGATTGTTGCCGGCGTCCTCCGGCGAGCAGCCCCTTCAGCGGAGCTGAACGCACATTCCGTCATCCTCCTCCGGTCGGCGAACGGCCGCTCAAGCATACCGGCTTATTCCGCTACTCTTCGCTGATCGCTATTTGCTTCTCTCTGCTGCCAAGAAATTCGTTCAGGAAGGCCGCAACCAGTATCAGCACGCCACCCGCCAGCTGTAGAGGCGCCAGTTCTTCTTTCAGAAACAGCGCCGAAACCGCGATTGCCGTCACCGGATCGACATAGCTGAGCACAGCGAAGGTCTGGCTCTCGACCGCTTGTGCGCCTGCAAACATCAGCACATAGGCAATCCCCGTATGGATGATCCCCAAAACCAGCAGACTGGTGATGGAGCCTCCAGTCAATTTTCCCAATCCGAAACCGGAAGTAAGGGCGACATACGGAGTGAGAATTCCGGTTGCGATGACGAGCGTCAAAGCCGTCAAAGGGATGCCGCCCAGACCGCTGATTTTTTTATTTGAGAGGATAGCAACCGCGTAAAAGAACGCCGCAGCCAACCCGAAACCGATCCCGACCGGATGGTTATAACTCCCAGAGTTGGGACTCACGCCGATGATCAGGAACATCCCCGACATCGCCAACAGGACGCAAGCGATCTTCTTCGCGGTCAAGGATTCCTTGAAGACGAACGGCGCCAACAACGTCATGATAATCGGCTGGAAATAATAGCTCAAGGTCGCATTCGATACAGTCGTGTAACGGAAAGCTTCAAACAGCAAGATCCAGTTCATGCCGACCGCAAAACCCGACAGCAACAGGAACTTCGCATTTTTCCTGACCAACGCCAGTGGAATCCTTTCCTTGCGCACCCACAAAGTCCCCCATAAAAACAGACTCCCCAAAGCACCCCGGAAGAAGGCAACCTGATTAGAGGCCAAATCGATATTCTTAACGAAGATGCTGATCGTCCCGAAAATCAGCATCGACAGCATCACTTTCCCTTTTCCTTTCGACACAACCCCACACCTTCCTCTGATTGATAAAAAATAGTACACCCATCATATCACAGAGTTCACCGGCCGTGGATGATTTCCGCGCAGAAAAATACGGAACGCACAACTAGCCGCGTTCCGTACTCTATCTTATTTGTCGTAAACTCTGTACAACGCTTCTCCGAGACGGTTGAGCGTGTCTTCGATCACTTTGGTCGGTGCCGCTAGGTTTATGCGCTCATATCCTTCGCCTTCTTCACCGAAAATATAACCTTCATCAGTAAAGAACTGCGCTTCTTCACGCATAAACCGCTCCAATTCTTCCGGCGCTAATCCCAGTGCCTTGAAGTTCACCCATTGCAGATACGTCCCCTCAACCAAGGGTGCGGTTATTTTAGGGAAATTTGCGGCGAAGAAGTCGCGCACCAGATGCTGGTTCCTGTCGATGACCGGAATCAGATGGTCGAGCCACTGTTCCGCTTCATTGTAGGCGACCCGGCACCCTTCCAACCCAAGCGTCCCGACCATACCGCAGGCGACGCTTCCAAGCGCAGCGGACAGTTTCTTACGCAAAGTCTCATTTTTGATGATGATATTGGAAGTGCACAGCCCAGCCAGATTGAATGTTTTGGATGGCGCAGTGCAGGTGATCGTCCTTTCCGCCACTGCGTGGGAAAGCGTCTGGAAGACCTTATGTTCGTAACCGGGCATGATCAAGTCATGATGGATTTCATCCGCTACAATGATCATGTCATAACGAAGCACAATATCCGCTAAACGGGCCAGCTCTTCTTCAGTCCAGACTCTTCCAACCGGATTATGCGGGCTGCAGAAAATGATCAGCTTGTTCTCTTTCTTGCGGCAGAGATGCTCAAGCCCTTTGAAGTCGATCGTATAATCGTCCGCGCGATTCAAGAGCGGATTCCTGACGACTTTCCGGCCCGCGTTTTCAATGGCTCCAAAGAAAGGATAATAAACCGGCGTCATGATGATGACACCCTCACCTGGCTGAGTATAAGCCCTGACCGCCGCATAAAAGGCAGAGACGACGCCAGGACTGGTCAGGATCCATTCCTTCTCCACCTCAAAATTGTGCCGGCGCCGTTGCCAATCGATGATGGCTTGATAGTAGTCCTCGGTAGGAATACTGTAGCCCAATATGTTGTCTTCCAAATATTCCTGTAAGCCTTTCGTGATTTCAGGCGCAGTCCGGAATTCCATGTCCGCTACCGTAAGCGGCACCACATCATCGGCTACATCCGGCATCCATTGATACATCTGTTGCCACTTCACGGAGCCTTTGTCTTTTCTGCTGATGACCGATTCGAAATCATATATTTTTTTGTTTCCTTCAATCTCCATCCCGTACACCATACTATCTATCTCTCCCTTCCTCCTTGTGTAAGATTTAATCACACAAGAGTCGGATCAACACCTTATTAATAAGTGCAATTCAATCATGAAATTAACTATAAGGGGATTTTCGGTTCATGTCGAATTTTTCATAACAAAATCAGTCACAAAAGCTCACACGGAATTCAAAACCAACTCCAAAAGCCTAAGCAATAACCGTTTCCCATACGTCATCATTCCTCACACGATCATTCGCTGAAAAAAATAAAAAAAGCCCCGGATACGCTCCATTTGCGCATCCAAGGCTTTAAAAGTGTTCTTGCTGACCTCTTATTCATTTGAATTCAATGAAGAGGTAAAGATCTCCACCGGTGAAATCCGGCGTGCGTTCCAAGGAATTGACCAAAATATTCATTCTGATGCGTTCATTTTCGGTAGTTATCGTCGCATCCTTAATCGTCAGATTCCCTTTGTCGAAACCGGATGTTGCGGCCTGCTCAAAAATGGTATCGTACACTTCTCGGGTATCGTAGGCTATCAGTTCAGCTCCTGCCGCATCCTTCACAGTCAGGACGTAATACGCGCCATCCAATCTTTTTTCCAATTGGTATTGTTGTCCATTCGCTTCGAAATCGGTACTTTCTACGGTGCTCGTTTCGACTTCGGAGTAGTAAAGATACTGGTGCACCATGACGTCGAAGCCCGCAATTCCGACGATAGGATCGGCATCCCAGTTCAGATAGACGAACTCGCCTTCGCCTTGCGGATAATCCGTTTCGGAATAGGTCATGTCAAATCCATAGGTATCGGTGAAATCGCTGTAGACATTGAAGTCGCTCGGCAGATAACCCACCTCTTTATTGTAGCCCATGTTGTCGATATAGGACGCGACCTTCGTGATGACGATCTTGTCGCTGAGGGAGACATCGCTTTTCGGAACGATTGCATTAGCGATGAGCATATCGTTTTCCAGCAGTTTCTGTTCCAAAAAGCTGATTTGGTTATTTTTGCTGACCGTGAAGGCATCGATTGGCGGAATGATGGAAATAGCCGACAGCACCAACAATGCGATGGCGATCAACCCATTGTGCTTCGGTTTCATGAAGCTGAAGATCACCCCAGCGAATGTAGCAAAAATGCCGAACAGGATCACATAATAGCGGCCATGCGTTATGCCCATCTCCCTGATCTTCAGGAAGGAAGCGATGGTCTGGAAGACGACGATCGGAATCAGGATCTTAGGAAAAACCTTGCGGAACAGATCGGCAAATTTATTCTCGAGATTGCAGGCGAGGATATAGACGATGATGACGATGATCGCATAGGAAACAAGCAGCGGCTCCAACAGATTGTCTGTCCAGAAATCCCCGCGGATGTTCATGACGACATAAATCACAAGAATCAACGTATAAATAGCCGTCAAAGGAATGATGATGTAGGAAATCAGGATCTCCAGGAAACGAGGAACCATAAATTGACGGTCGAGTGTTTCCCCTCGCTTCGCCCATGCCTCATCCGGTATCATTTCTTCGCGTTTGCCCGGGTAAAGTGGGGTCATCGACAAGAAATAGATCGGTGCGAACAAGGAGGCGACGATATTCATAAGATGCGTAAGAATTTTGTAATCGATGTTGAAGAGAAGATAGTCAGTAGCGTAAAAAATGGCGCTGATTCCGGCTGTCAACACTCCTGAAAAAAGGATCGTAATAAAGAATGCCTTCAACACGGACAGGAAGCTTCGATGAAACGGCACTTTCACACTGGCTATCGAAGGGATCCAAATAAAGGCGATCAAAAGCGCAAACAGCGCTACCCCTGTTTTTACACTGATGGCTATATTGTACTGAGTCTGCGGGCCGACCGCGAAGTAGTAGCCAGTCGCAAGCAACACAGCGCCGCCCATCAGCAGATAGCGGGCATTCATTTGCGTAAAGAAGCGTTCATAAATCATTTGGCCGACGATGCTCAGCATCGCCCCAACCAAGAAAGTAAACAGATAGCGGGCATAATCCTCGCGCGGATTTTCGATCATGAAGCTGTTCAATACCGCGACTGCAATCAGAAAAAGAACAGTCAACGGATAACGACTGATCGAACGCCCCATCCCTTTATAGGCCGTCCGCATTGCGTCTTTGAATTTCATTTTTACCACTCCTTTATTACAGTATGGACAATGGGGAAAAATTCTAGCTGACCCTCTCTGCCTTTTTTCTTCGTTTTCGCTTATGTGTAAAATCCGCCCGTTGGAATGTAACTGTGGCCATAGTAATGAATACAAGCCCACAGCCAAATACGGTCAGGCCGCTCATCCACGGTTTGAATATGAACCCATCGAGATTAAGTGCCAACCCGTTTCTGACCATTTCAGCATCCGTTCCGTTATTTTCCAAAACAATCGCCCTAAAAAACATGGTTGTGTAAGTCATGGGATTGACATAGGACAGATACTCCAGGAACTTCGGAAAAAGGCTCACAGGCACATACGCCCCGGATAGGAAAACCAGCGGAAGAACGACCGCTTGCCCGACGATTTGATAGGTTTGCGCATCGCGCACCACTGTCGCAATCCAAAGCCCCAGCGCCGAATAGACCATCCCCACCAAGAACATCGACAGGAAAACCAACACAATTGTGTGCGGCTTTTCGAAACCTAAGCCAGTAAACATTCCAATCACAAAAATGCTGAAACCCTGCATAGTCGCAATCAAGGCACCTGCCAACAACTGTCCGAACGCTATCTGGAATCGGTTGATGGGGCTGACCAGAATTTCCTTCATATAACCGGAACTGATGTCCTCAATCGTCGTAGCTGCGATATTCAATGATGTTTGAAATACAGTGGCAATGGTCACCCCGGCAATAACATGGTTAACAGAATTCTCTTGCAGCTGATTTTGAAAGAGGGATGACAATACATAAATGAAAGCGAAAGGCGTAAGAAAAGTAATCAATAATCGGATGCGATTGCGCATAAAATTACGGAGATTACGCAAGCATAATGTCCAGATGGCTCTCAATCCGTGTCACCGCCTTCCCGGATTTCCTTGCCTGTAATTTCAAGAAAAACATCATTCAGACTACCTTTTGTGACTTCCATATCCAGAATGTTCTGCTTCAACGAATGGATCATCTCGATGAACTTCCCCATGTCGGCCACGTCAAGATGCAAGTATCCCCCTTTCCTTTCATATTGGAACTCTTGTTGCAATAAGCAGATTTCCGCTTTGCGCGGATCCTTCACCTTCAATATGGCCCGCGTCTTCGTGTACTGCGCCTTCAAAGCTTGCGGGCTATCGTTGACGATAATTTTCCCATCATCCATAATGGCAACCCGGTCGCACACTTCCGCTTCTTCAATATAATGGGTCGTCAAGAAAAGCGTTATATTTTTCTCCTTCTGGAGCTTAAGGATGTATTCCCACATGCGATTGCGGGTCTGCGGATCCAGTCCGGTCGTTGGTTCATCCAAAAAAAGGACTTTCGGATAATGGACAAGTGCACGGACAATCTCAACCCGACGCTTCATCCCGCCGGAAAGGGTGGATACCAAACTGTTCCGCCATTCCACCAGATCAACAAGGTCCAGCAAGATTCCGATTCTTTCCCCGATTTCATCCTTAGGGACCCCATAGAGGATACAATGGGCAACCAGATTTTCCTGCACGGTCATCTGCTGATCAAGCGTAGGTTCCTGAAATACTATGCCGATTGCTTTGCGGACTTTTTTTTGTTGCTTAGAAACATCTTGCCCATCAATCAAGAGCGTTCCGGATGTCTTATCGATTATCGTGCACAAGGTATTGATTGTCGTACTCTTACCTGCACCGTTCGGCCCAAGAAATGCAAAGCTGCTGCCTTCCTCCACCTCGAAAGAAACATTCTCTACCGCAAGATAATCTCCATAATATTTCGAAAAACCCTTCACATCGATAATGGCTACCATCATTCCACCTGACTTTCCCAAAAAACTGCAAACGTACCCAAAAGTGAATTTATCACTGTCAAGAAGAAACTCCTACACCCTAATTATGGGTACGCTGTCCAGTATTTGTCAAATTTTGCGGGAGCCTACAGCGCTGCATAACCTTAAAAATAAAAAGAGCGGAGAGCGATATATGTTTATCGCTCTCCGCTGTCCCACCCTTACATTTTTTATTTTTTGAACGGACCCGTCTTCGCATCCTTCATCGCCAATTGGATATAGTCGATGGAAGCATGGAGTTTGGCGGTTTCCCACTCATCCAAAGCGACCCCGAATTGTTTTTCCACGCCGTTGCGGCCGATCAGACAAGGCATGCTCAAGGCAACATCGCCGTCATGGCCGTACTGCCCGCGCAGAATAGTGCAGACGGGGTGGATGCTCTTTTCATCCAACAGGACTGCTTGCGCCAAGGTGATGGCTGATTGCGCAACCCCGGCATTCGTCCAACCTTTCCCATTCAGGACATCATAAGCCGATTTCACGACCGCCGCCCCGATTGCTTCGGGATCCAATGTCTCCACTTCCGGGAAATGGGTGCCGAACTCATCGTAGCGGATGCCGTTGATGGCCAATCGGCTCACCACCGGAAAGGCGGTGAATCCATGCTCGCCCATCATGTAGCCGGTCACGCTCTTAGGATCGACACCATACTGTTGCGAAATCACTTTCCGCAGACGGGCAGAGTCCAGCATCGTACCGGTCCCGAAAATCCGCCCTTCCGGATAATCGAATTCGCTGGCCGCGATATAGGTCACCGTGTCCAATGGATTTGTGATCAGAATGATGATGGCCTCATTTGTATATTTTATGATTTCAGCCATCACTTCACGGATGACCGCCGCATTTTTCCCGGTTAAGGAGGCGCGATCCGGGATGGCATTCGGGTTCTTATCATCCTTCAGGACACTCGGCCCGGCAGCGATAATGATCACGTCCGCATCCGCGCAATCAGAGTAATCCCCGGCGTGTACATCCACATTGGACATATAGGTCAACGCGGTCGCGTGCGCCTGATCCAAGGCTTCCCCATGGGCAACATTCTCCAGGATATCGATTGTCGCGATTTCCGCAAAAAGCCTCAATTTCATCGCATCCGCCAACACATACGAACCTACGTGACCCACACCCACCACAACAAGTTTATTTTTGTGCATCTTTTTCCCTCCAGTTCTCATCATACTTTCATCTTAGCATCTTTCCGGCGATTTATCACATGTATTTCGCGAAAGCAGCCTGTCATGTTGTCGGCTTGCAATAATCCGTCGGTCCGAGTACTATGGAAGCAACATCACCAAGAGGAGCATACGTTAAATGGAAAAGTTTGTGGAAGCTTTAAAACAAAAAATTCGTAGTAAAGAAGGTTTGACCCCCAAAATGCAGGATATTCTGGATGCTTGCGTGGTGCTTTTCTCGACAAAAGGATTCTCCAACACCAGCACAAAGGATATCGCCAAAGCGGCCAATGTTGCCGAAGGGACCATCTATAAGCACTTCGGAACCAAGGAAAATTTGCTTTATGCTACGATTTTCCCGATTCTGCGCGACATCATCTCAACGGAAGCGCTCGCCCAAGTGCAGCAGTTCCGCAGTTCTGCAGAGAACGCGCCGTTCGAGCGGTTCGTGGAATTCATCGTGCGCAAGGATGTTATGATGCCCGAAGAGCATTTCCAATCCGGCAAAATTTTCATCAGCGAAATGATGTACGACAAACAGCGCTGCCAAGAATTCATCACCATGATCCCCAAAGATTTGATAGAAAGCATTTATATGATCCTCGACGGATATAAAGAGAAAAACGAGATCGTCGATTGGCCGAATCCCGTCATTTGGCAATATATCATGAGCCTCCTGTTCGGCAATCACCTGACCCATTACGTTCTTTTCACGGATGCAAAGCGTGATAAGGAAGCCGAAATCACTTATTTGACCCAACAGATCGTCAAAGGACTCAGACCCGATAAGTAATAGCATTGACAGCCCGTTCCCGAATCGCTATACTTGACTAATCAAACAGTGAGTAAACACTCACTCATCGTCATTTCTTTTAAAATAATAAGGAGGCACCCATCACTATGGCTTTTGTCGAACTAAAAAATCTGAATAAATTTTACCCGATCAGCGGCTCGGAAGATTTCCAGGCACTGAAGGACGTCAACCTTTCCTTGGACAAAGGCGAATTGGTCTCAATCGTCGGCGAATCCGGCAGCGGTAAATCAACCTTGATGAATCTGTTGGGCGGTCTGGACAGCCAGTTCTCAGGCGAAATAACCATTGACGGCCAAAACATGAGCACGTTCAAGGAAAAAGATTTCGTGAATTACCATAAAGAAAAGATCGGCTTCGTCTTCCAGAGTTTCAATCTTGTTTCCCACCTCAGCGTGCTGGATAACGTCACGTTGGCGATGACCTTGTCGAACGTCGATAAAAAGACCCGCGTCGCAAGGGCGAGAGAAGTCCTGAAGCAACTCGGCCTTGACGACCAATACAAAAAGAAACCCAGCCAGTTATCCGGCGGGCAAAAGCAGCGTGTCGCCATCGCCAGAGCCTTGGTCAACGATCCGGATATCATCATTGCCGATGAACCTACCGGAGCCTTGGACTCACAGACGACGGACCAGGTTTTGGACATCATCCAGGACATCGCCAAAACCGGCAAACTTGTCATCATGGTCACCCACTCGGAGAAAGTAGCGGCCCGCTCCACGCGCGTCGTCACAATCGATGACGGAAAAATCATCGGGGATATCCGACAAGGCGAGATTGCCTTGCACGACAACGCGTTTGAACTGCAGCAGAAGAGTAAGAGTAAAAATCTCACTTTTTTTGCGGCAATCCGTCTGGCCCTTCTTAATATGAAGGAAAAGTTGGCCCGGAACATCCTGATCGCTCTTGGCGGCAGCATCGGAATCATGAGCATCATCGTGATGCTGTCCCTTGGCGAAGGCGTCAATGACTACCTGACCGAAACGATGAACGCCAATGTCAACCCACTGGTCAGCGAGGTCCAAATGCCCATCGTCATCGAAACCAACAATAGCGAAAACACTGATTCATCCATGATGATCACAACTCCCACCGGGGCTGAGATACCTGCCGGATCTACGCCATCGGGTCCTCCTGCGGGCGTAACGCAGTCCGATCCGTTCGAAGAAGAAAACATTGAGGAATTGCGGAATATTCCGCATGTCGCCGAAGTCAATCTGGCCTATACTTCCTTTACGATCGGAAGCGATAATGTCATCTTTGAGGAGAATAAATACTCCTTCATGACTTTCGGAACAACCTCAGGCATGACCGATTCCAACATCCTGCATGGTGCATTTCCCGAAGAAGGCGAGATCCTGGTCACAGAAGGCATCGCCAATCAGATGGGCGCTACTCCGGAAGAAGCCATCGGAAAAGAAGTAACCCTGGACGTTACCATAGACGGCGAGTCGTTGGAAAAAAATTACATCATCAGCGGCATTTACACAGCCGGCCAAGCTATCGGCGCATTCGAGTCGGTATACATGTCGGCTGCTTCCTTTGAAACATTGACTGCAGAGAACAATATGGAAGTGGAGCCGAACGTTGTCTACTTGGTATCCGACGATCCTGAAAATACCCAATCCATCAAAGATGAGGTAGCCGCTTTAGGTTACCGCGGTTCTTCAGCGGATGCCCTGGCGTCCACTTTCACCCAGATGTTGGATATTTTCACTTACATCCTTTCCGGCGTTGCCGGCATCTCCTTGTTCGTGTCCGCCATCATGATTCTGACGGTACTCTACATCAGCGTTGTCGAACGAACTCAAGAAATTGGCGTCATCAAAGCGATCGGCGGCCGGAAGAAAGATATCCGCCGCATCTTCGTTTCCGAGTCCTTCCTGATCGGTCTTTTCAGCGGAATTCTGGGTGTAGGCATCGCCTATCTCATCACCGTTGTCGGAAACATTGTTGTGGAGAATCTGTTTGACACAGCCATCCTGAATATGACACCGGCGTTTGCGGTATTCGGCATCGTCACCAGCGTGATCATCAGTATGGTTGCCGGCCTGATGCCAGCCCAAAAAGCAGCCCGCCTCGACCCAGTAGAAGCCCTCAGACACGATTAAAAACAGGATACGATGAATTGCGGTTAGGGGGTGAGCACTAAGAGGACATTACGAGAACGGCCGTTTTTTGGCCGTGACGTAATGTCAACTTAGGCGGAACCCCCTGCAATTCAGAGTTCAACTATAAGGATGTGATGATTCGCGTTTAGATACCCGGACGTTGGAGCACCCCACGAAGTGAACCTCTTTTGTTCACATCGTGGGGTGCGAAACGGGAGCGGTATCTGCGAATCAGAACTCAACTATAAGGATACGACAAATCCCGCTCCAGAAGTCGAGCACTAAGAATAAACAAAAAGAAGCAGCCGGATTTTGTCGGCTGCTTCTTTTTGTTTATTCCGCAAGGCGAATCTGCGCATAAAAGGCGTTCATCTGATCGGCCAATTCGCTTTCCTGCATTTCATGGAAGATGCTCATCACATTGTATAAGTATCGCAGCAACCAATCAAACGCGTCCTTCTTCAGGGAAACGCCTTCCTTCGCTTCTTGTTCGATCTCTTTGTGCAGCGCATCGACCCAATGATCCCCCAGAACAATACGCACCCGTTGGAACTGCTCCCGAAAAAGCTGCTCGGTCGAAACTTCGCCCTCCCCGGACATCCATTTGTTGCTGTTTGCACTGCGGTAATAACGAGGGATGAATTGCTTGAAATAAGGATCGGATTGTTGCAACAGGAAAAAGGCTGCTTCATATTTCCGATCGGCTATGTAGCTATCCAATAAGTAGGAGACCAAAATATCCCGAAAATCGATCGACAGTTTACGGACAACCAAATCCTTGTAAGTATCATTGACGGGCACAATTTCCAACTTAGTGTACAACGGTTGCCTACTTGCCCCCACCACCAATTCTTCGCGTTCCAATAGCTTGTGCGCCTCTCCCTTTGCCCTGTCATGCATGCCACGGGATCGAAATACGACGAAACGGACCCATTTCAGCAACGCGCCTTCTTCGGCTGTCAGCTGAATGTCCGGATTACCATCCAAAACCGCCGCAAAATTTTCCAATTTCCGGACGGTATCTGCATAATCATGCTGCTCCCACTGGATATAGCTCGTCTCATCCTTTTCGTAACGGAAGCTGATGAAAATCATCTGCAGCCACAGTTTTTTTATGTCAGAATAACTGACGCGGTAGTGTAACTGTTGCCGCAACACTTCTTCCATCTGTGCTTTGATTCTGTCAGGTTTCCAACCCGACCCAATTGCCTCAGCTTCAAACAACTGAACGAGTTCAATCGACTTCCTGACATTATATTTGTTTTCTGTCATTAATTTGTTTACAATAGGCCTGAGAATGAGGTGCGACAACTTCACTTGATTCCTGAAATAAGGGAAAATAAAATAATCTTCATTCACTCTTTTCCGCAAGATCCCCGCATGCAAGGGCTGGTGCCCAAGAGGACCGATTATCGGCGAAAAGTCCTTTAACTCATATTCCCCTTCCATGAATTCCAAGTTCGCATGATTGAAAGGATATCCCGCAGGAAAGTTTTGTTTGTAATAGAAGAGGTACCATTCGTGTGCTTCTTGTTCGTTCAGCAGCAGCCGATCCACAGCGATATCTTCATCAGCAAACTGCTTCGCGAAACGTTGCGCCTCGCGGGATAATCGATAATAGTGTTGCGTATGCAGGAAATCATGCAACGTATGCTCAGTCACCACGACTTTTCCAGCTAGCACATAGTCATAAACCGCGCAATAATACTCAAAAAATAGATCGTAATCACCTTTCATCTTCCGCACCTCCGGAACGTAATCCCTTACAACTCTAAATCTATTTTACCATATTGCTTACAAAACAAAGCAAGAAAGCCTACGTACCGAACCAGTTCGGCTGCCAAATACTGAAAATTTTGCAATTAACTGAAAGCTGAAACAAACATCCTACATAGAATTTATTGAAATTTATACAAATTCCAATCAGTTGATATAAAAATGTTCAGTTATTAGATGACGTTTTCATGCGATGGTGCTATACTATACATGAAATGACATTTGTCACATTAGCGTACAAATATAGCACAGTGACTGATGAATCCCAACCTATAAGGATTTTACGAAAAGCATCCCTCCCTGTTCTCTCCCGTCCCTCACTTTTTGATCAGCAGAAATATCAGCATCCAATAAAACAAATATTTTTACATCAGTTATATTGCGAATTTCAACAATAAAAAATCGTCACAAACGCCTTTAAACAGACTCCGAACTGCAAATGACTGTAGTTATTTTGTTTTTTCTCTGGTTTTTAATAAACAAAAACAGACTTTCTGTCGATTATATTCCGAGAATCTTTCCGTTGCCTTGGGAACGGAAATCCATGTTGAAGCGGCCATTAAATTGCACGCCAAAAATGGATAGTGATCCTTCAGCCAGATACTTTTTTGCAATCGGTCGCGATTGGGATGAGCGGAACCGATCCTTCAATTCATACGCTTTAATGGCAAAATATTTGCCCCCTCTGTCGCATCAATAAATTGGGTTCGTTAACGGCAACATACTTTCTGCAACAAACTTATCATCATTAGCCCACAGTTTGTACATGTCAGATTTAATTACAGACATATTACAAATAAGCCTTTTTATGACAAGGATTAAATTTTTATATTTTTATAAAATATACTAGACAAACTAAAAAAATAGTATATTATTATTGTTATTGGCTCGTTCGGATGATATGGAATTTGAGTCAATTAATTTTCAAATTGTCGAACCATTGCTATCAGATAGATTACGTCAGGAGGATAAATATGTATACCATGTCCAACATAAAAAACCTCTCCTTGAAGATTGTACTCGCCGAAAAGAATACAATCACATCGGCCCAACCTACAAACTACCAAAAATTCCCTTATGTTAAACTTTTCTACGTTACATCTGGGGATGTTTCTTTAATCATGAAAGAAACGACGGAAAAGCTTTCAAAAGATCAGTTGATCTTATTGAATCCAAATGTAGAGTATTATTGGGACCTGACAGGAGATAAAGCAGCAGAAATCATCGAAGTCGGCATCCACGGTCTGGAGTTCTCAAAAATCGGGGACGCAGAAAGCGATTTCTCTTATTACCGCCACAACGACGGTGAAAAAGAAACCGCAACTTTCCTGAATTTATTGCTGGATGAAATGAGCACACGCAACCAAGGCTACGAAGAGGTCAGCAAACGCTTCGTCGAGATCATCCTGATCCACTTGTTGCGTCTGGAAGAATTCTCGATCCGCAACTCACTGAACAAGAAGAACCACAAAGAAATCCAAACGGTAAAGAATTACATGAAAGTGAACTACCACAAGAACATCACGTTGGATGACTTGGTGGATCTGGTCCACATCAACAAATTCTACTTGATCCGGATCTTCAAACAGGAAGTCGGCATGTCGCCGATCGACTACTTGATCCATATCCGTATCGATGAAGCGCAAAAAATGTTGCGCAACACCAATATCGCAATCGCCGATATTGCCCACTTGGTCGGCTTCCAGTCACCGTCACACTTCTCAAAAACATTCCGGGAATTGTCGAACTGCACGCCTTCACAGTACCGTCGTCAAGGAAACCAATAATACAACAAAAAGAAGAAGCCGTTGCTTATGCGGCTTCTTCTTTTTGTTCCACTTGTTCACCCAATGCCCACAAACAGTCTGCCGCCTCGCGCGGTCTGCGGAAATGATGGATCACAATACCGTCCGGCACCTGCCCCAGCAAGGCGACCAAGCCCGGGCGGTTGTTTTTATTGAAGTTCCAGATGAATTTCATGAATTCCCAATCGAAGCGCTCCGGGCAGCCTTCCCCCATATCGGAACGGGTACGCTTGCGGTTCAAAAGGACCCGTTTCAACGCGCGGTAAAGGCACACTCTTCTTGGGTAGTCGAAAAAGATAACCGTATCGGCCCGTCCTAGCCTGATCGGAAGCGTCCGTTGATAGTTGCCGTCGATGATCCATTTGTCTTCTTTGATCCGTTCTTTTTGGATCCGGTCCTGTTCCTCGGCGGAGCGCAGTTCCCAATCCGGCAGCCAAAATAGTTTATCGAGATGATACAATGGATTACCCGTTAAATGGTGCAATTTTCGTGAAAAGGTCGACTTCCCGGACCCACTGCAGCCGATGACGACGATCCGCTTGCCAATTCGCTCACTCCCGCTACCCTTAAACTTTTCCAAACCGATTCCCCCTTTTGGACGAGACGCTCGCTTCTACCGAAACAGTTTACCACAGCGCAAAAGCTACGGACAGTAACTGATACGCCCCCGCAACTAATGGTATACTGGAATCAAAAATAACGGAAGGAACGATGTGGATGATACGCAAAGCGCGAAAAGAGGATTGCCCGGAACTGTATGACCTGATTCACGAAATCTTTGTGGATATGGAATTGCCGCTGCTGGATCTGTTGGATCCGGATGTGCTGAAAGCCGCGGTGGTCCGGGCCATGCACGAGGACGTCTACCGGTTCAGCTACCGCAACGGCCTTGTCTACGAAGAGGCAGACGAAATCCTCGGCTGCTGCTTCGGCTATCCGGGAGCAACTGAACCCATCATCGATGCCGCACTCCGAACCGCTTTTAAGGAAATGCGCGTCACAGCGCCCAGACTTTTCCCCGACAGCGAAACGTTTGCCGGAGAATGGTATCTGGATTCCATCGTGACGAAGCAGTCAGCGCGCGGAAAAGGCGTCGCCCACCAATTGCTGCAGGCACTGCCGACACTCGCCTCGGTCGCCGGCGAAACCGTCATCGGCCTGAATTGCGAAAAGGACAATCTGCAGGCAAAAAAACTCTATGAAAAAGTCGGCTTCCGTACCGTTTCCGAGCGGATTTTGAGCGGCCATGTCTATGACCATATGCAATGGAAATTCAGAGAAACCTCCTGACAAACAAAAAAACTCAGCCGCAGCGTTTATCGCTGCAGCTGAGTTTTTTTATTGTTTCAGGTCAAAAATGAAGGTGGAGCCTTTTCCCGGAGTGCTTTCTACCGACAAAGCGATGCCGTGGCGGTCGGCTATCTGCTTGGCGACCGCCAAGCCCAAGCCGGTGCCTTGCTTGTTGGTTTCCTCATTCGATTTGAAGAACTTTTCGAAGATGTACGGTTGGTCCTTTTCCGGGATCCCCGGCCCGTCATCGCTGATGCTCAAGCGGTAGCCAGCATCTGATGCGGTCAAGCTGACCCGGATTTCGCCCTTTTCGGATGAAAATTTGACGGCATTCTCCATCACGGCCAGCAGCATCTGCCGCAGCCGGGTATAGTCCCCCATCAGCATGAACGCTAGCGGCTCTTTCGCGAAAGTCAGCGTGATCCCTTTTTCCCTTGCGATGTAGCGGACGGAGCGGATGGCGTTCTCCACAACGTCCACAAAATTCAGAGAAGTCATCTCCATGTGGTAGTCCGGGTTCTGCAGCCGCGACAGTTCCAGCAAATCATTGATCATCCGCTCCAGATGGATGCTTTCGGTCAGCATTTGTTGGTGGTATTCATCGATTTTGGCGGGATCCTCGACCACATGATCGTTCAGTGCTTCCAATGAACCGCGGATGACCGTGACCGGTGTGCGCAATTCGTGGGAAATGCTCGTGATGAAGTCCTTGCGCATTTTGTCGAGTTTGGCGCTTTCTTGCGCGGCTTCCGCCAGCTTATCCGCCAGAATATCGATGTTGGCAGCAAGCGAACCCATTTCATCATTCTGGATGATCCCCGTTTGGGCTTCGTAATGGTTGTCCGCCAACTGCTGCGTCGTTTCTTCCATCCTTTTCAGCGGCTCGATGAAGCGTTTCGCCAACAGGACCGCGATGCTGACTGCAGCGATCAAAGCCAAAGCCAAGCTGATACCCAAAGTCGAAAATCCCGACCGCACGGCAGTCTGCATATTTGCGACATAACCGTGCAAAAGGACCGCCGCAATGACCTCGCCTTCCTCGGAAAGCACCGGCGCCCCGACCGTGATGGAGGCATCCTCCAACAAAGGGCTGAAGCCTTCGCTGAAGGCGACGTCCCCCTCGAATACCTCATCGACAAGCGCGAGCGCGGCGCCCGGTAGTTCCGCATAAGTGATCTCTTTTTTGCCGGTCCCGACACTGATTGTCTCTGCGGATTGGTCGACGATCCACACCTCGCCCATCGCGATATCCTGGATGGCGGTGATGTAGGTGTTGTATCCACTCATCGTGCTGTGGCCGGTTGTCCCCGTTGCGCCGCTTTGTGCGAGCTGGGAATTTCCCGCTTGTTTTGCGGAAACATTTCCAGTAGTAATGACCACTGCCTCCTCAAAACTGGAACTTCCGCTCTCCAGATAATCCGCGACACCGGCCGCGATTGCCTCGGCCCGCTCCTGCATATCCGCCCGATAGATCTCTTCGGTATGCCGGGTGAACAACAGCAGGAAGGCCCCGCCGACAACCAAGGAAAACAGCAGGATGACGGCAGTGAAATAAAGGACCAGTTTGCGGGTTATTTTATACTTCATCAGCTTCTACCTCAAATTTATAACCAACGCCCCACACCGTTTTGATGTCCCAGGCCGGATGGGGGATCTGGTAGATTTTTGCCCGCAGCCGTTTGATGTGCGAATCGACCGTGCGGTTATCGCCGAAATAATCGTAGCCCCAGACGCTGTCCAATAAGTTGTCGCGGCTGAACACCTTGTTCCGGTTCGTCGCCAAGATCCATAGCAGCTCGATCTCTTTTTTCGTCAGATGGACCTGATGCCCAGCGATTTTTACGATGAACTCATCCAACCGGATCTCCAGATCTTCATGGATGTAGAGTTTGTGGTGGCTCTCGTTCTCGGGCGTCTGGTCCAATCGCCTCAGAATTGCCCGGACGCGCGCCATCACTTCGCCCGGCGAAAACGGCTTGACGATGTAATCGTCCGCTCCGATATCCAAGCCCATGATCCGCTCAAAGTCTTCCCCCCGCGCCGTCACCATGATGATCGGCACCGAAGAAGCTTTCCGGATTTCCCGGCACACTTCGAAACCGTCCTTTTTCGGCATCATCACATCCAGCAAGATCAGATCGAATTTGCCTTTCCCGAACGCCTGCAGCGCCTGCTCGCCGTCATAGGCGACGGCCGTTTCGTACCCATCCTTCTCTGCATACTCCTTCAGGATGGCTGTGATCTGTTTATTGTCATCCGCTATCAATAGCTTTACCATCGTAATCACTCCTCGTGGAAATCATACTGGAAAAATATGGCGAGATTATGTTGTCACCCCGATAATACCATACAAATGTGCCGTAAAAAACACGCTTCTGCCATACTTTTTGATTATTCTTAGGTCAAGCAAGAAAAACAAAAAACATTCCAGGGGGAAACAAAAATGAACAAGACAAGAATCATGACTATCCTATCCGTTGCAGGCTTATTTGTCGGAGGTGCCGCACCAGTACTGGCAGCAAGCGACTCAGCAGCCCAGAACGGAACAGCCACTCAGGAGCAAATCAAGTCAGGCGAATGCACAAATGAAGGCGCAAAAAAACAAGGCAACGAAGAGGCAACCATGAAGCGCGCCCGCGAGAAAAGCGGAACGTGCGACGGAACTGGTACGCAAGCCAAGCAGGAGAACAAGCAAAATGCCACCGGCGAAGCAGACGGTGACGGCAACCAATACGGTGCGGCCGAAACGGACGCCACTGACAACGACGGCCAGAATGGCGTCCGCGATCAATCTTGCCAAGCCGAATAACAGTCCTTTATAACCAAAAACAGCAGTGGGTGCCTCGAATCGAGAGGCACCCACTGCTGTTTTTTTGTTTTGAAAGGAGAAAGCGTTGCTCTTGTCGGATTCTTCCCGGTTATCCGACATCCTACGGCAAGACCGCGCTCTGGTTGTCGGATTCTTCTCGGTTATCCGACATCCTACGGCAAGGCCGCGCTCTGGTTGTCGGATTTTTCCCGGTTATCCGACATCCTACGGCGTGGCCGCGCTCTGGTTGTCGGATTTTTCCCGGTTATCCGACAAGATTTCATATGATAGACCCTATTCCCCAAGTATCTAGGTTCTTCAACCGATCCAACGCTTTGTCCAATAGCCCATGACCACCAACAGCAGCATATAAGCAAGGAAAAGGACGTCATTTCCGGAAAATCCGAAATCGTAATAGTAGGTCCGGCTCTCCTTGCCGGAAAAACGTTTCGCTTCCATAGCCACGGCGATGCGATGCGCACGCCGGATGCTGCCGGACAAGAGCGGGATTGTGTAGACTTTCATCTTGAAGAGGATGCCCCGCAGTCCCCTCGCGCTTTCGCCGCCGCGCACCTTGCGGGCATTGCGGATCGTATCGAACTCATCTGTCATGATCGGGATCAAGCGCAGCGCAGCCATGAAACTGTAGGCGTATTTCGGATCCAGCCGCAGCTGCTGCATCAGCGAATAAAATAAATTGACCGGTCGGGTCGTCAATGCAAAGGTCAGACCCAAGACGGCAAAGACAAACGCACGCAAGCCGATCAGCATGCCCCGTAAGAAACTTTCTTCGGTGATGCGGATCAATCCCCATTCGAACCAAAGCGTCTGCCCGTTCCCGAACAGGATCATGGCGGAAGCGGTCGACACGAAAATCGCGCAGAACGGAATCAACAGCAACAAGATCCGCTTCAGCGGTTGTCCCGTGAACAGCAGGAAAAGGAGCAACAGCCCGATTCCGATGAATGCCATCATCTCAAGATTGCGGACAAACAACACAACGATGCAGACCAGCAACGCCATACCCAATTTCAGGCTGGGATTGACGCGGTGGAGCCAGGTTTCTTTGGCCAGTTCCCATTCCTTCATCCGCACAGCCCCCCTTCCAAGCGCAGATCAGCGCACAACTCCGCCTGCGCGTCGGCAACAGAAGCGGTCATGTCGCGGATTTCTCCTTCGGCAACTGTCCAAAAAGCTGTCCCGTAATGCCGGGCGAGCACTTCATCGTGCGTCACCATCAGGATCGCAGCGCCCTTTTTGCGGTAGCTCTCCAAAAAACCCAGCAAAGCGAAGGTGTTTTTGGAATCCAGCCCGAAAGTCGGTTCGTCCAAAAGGATCAAACGCTGGCCCTGGATGATCGTCGCCGCTACGCTCAACCGCCGTTTTTGCCCCATTGAAAGCTGGAAGGGATTTTTGTCCCTGTGTCCGCTCAACTGGAAAAGCTCCAGATGTTCCTCCACTAGCCGCCCGATTTCCAGCTCTGCCTTCCCGTCCAAACGGAGCGAATAGGCCATCTCCTCATAAACCGTGTTCGCCACGAACTGGTACTCCGGATTCTGGAAAACGAAAGCCACCCTTTCAGCCAATTTCTTCACTTTTTTGATCGGCTTTCCCTCCAGTTCGCAGCGGCCGCTTGTTTTGATGAACTGCATGACGGCATGGAGGAAAGTGCTTTTGCCGGCTCCGTTTTGGCCTTGGATGATGACCCATTCACCAGGACAGGCCGCCAATTCGGTTCCTTCGATTTTGGTTTCCCCGTTGCGGAAGCCTTTGAAATCCCGCAGCTCCAACAATGGATTTTGCCTTTCAAGGAACGCCTCCCCTCTTTGCAGCGGCGACTCTTCCAGCTGACGTTCCCATACGCCCGGGAACCAGATGCCTTGCTCTTTCATTTCATCCTTGTAGGCCGAGAAGATTGCTTCGTTCGGCCCATCGGCGATGATGCGGCCGGATGCATCGAACAAAACAAGGCGTTCGGCCAACGCCAGCACATGATCGATCTTGTGTTCCACAATGACGACCGTTTTGTCCCTGCAGACTTGCTGCAGAACTTCCCAGATCGCCTTCGTTCCTTCCGGATCCAGCATGGCCGATGGTTCATCCAAAAAGAGCACTTCGGGATCCAAAAGCAGCACCGAGGCGATCGCCAGCCGCTGCTTCATCCCGCCGGAAAGGCTTGCGATCGGGATGTGGTTGTCAGCCAGTTCCAACCCCACCTGTTGGAGCGCAAAGTCTATTCTGGCAGCCATTTCCTCGCGCGGAACCGCCAGATTCTCGAGCACGAAAGCGAGTTCCTCGTCGACATACGGCATGCAGAACTGGCTGTCCGGATCCTGGAAAACGTAACCCCAGGAAGCCGGCGTCGCGATTTTGTCGGCCTTCACCGGGACTTCGATCGATTGCGGAATCAGCCCGCTCAACACTTGCAGAAGCGTGGATTTCCCGCAGCCGGACGGTCCCAAAAGCAGCACTTTTTCGCCCGGGGCCACCGAAAAGGTCAAGTCTCGGAACAACAACTCGGCATCACCGGGAAATTTCAATTTCAGCTTCTCGACATAGATTTGCTGCTCCATTTCCGCCGTCCTCCTTAATCCATATCCGTGAAATCTTCAGTCGTAAGCGGGCGGACAAGGTTCGTCACGCCGGTATCCTCCAAAACTTCCGCCAAGTAGTAGGCCAGCACACCGGCAAAGAAAATCGAGCCGGCAAAACGGGCCAATAAGTAAAGCGCCAAGTTCCAAGGAGCCAGCTCCGCAATCTGCCCGTTCAAAGCATCCACCAACAGCGAGCCCACACAGGATGCCGAAGCCGCCAAAGCGGCAACCTTCAGGTCAAAACGTTTGTAGCGGAAAGCCATGAACACCAATTCCGCAAACAATCCCTGCACCACACCGGAAAGCAAAACCGTCAGACCCCAAGGCGATCCCAAAAGGAATTCGCCCGAAGCCGCAGCGATTTCCGCCAACAGTGCCACACCGGGCTTGCGGATGATGAAATAGGCGACGGTACCGGCGATGAACCACATGCCGTACAGCAGCTGATCAAGATGCAGACCCAACGGCTGGACTGCGTAATACACTGTCCCCCATAGGATGTAGACGATCCCGAATGCGATGGCGATGACGATTGTCACCAAAATATCTGTAAGCTTCAATTCTTTTTTCATTTATTCTGTCTCCTCTTTGTGTTTTATTTGGTCTCTTATTTCTCCAACGGTACCGGCCATGTCTCCATCTGGTAGGCCATTTCCCAAAAAGCGTATTCGTACTGGCTGCTGATGATGAAATGCTCTTTCATCCTTTCGCGGTCCGCTTCGCTCACAGCTGCGGCGATTTTATCCAGATGAGCGATCTGTTCATCCACCCGGTCCTGAAAATCCTTCCCGCCATAGGTAGCGATCCATTCCTGATAGATCGGTTCCTCCGGTGCTGCGTCCTGGAAGGTATCCCCGATTTCAGCGTAGAGCCAGTAGCAGGGCAGGACCGCGGCGATGACATCCCCCAAATGCCCCGAGTGGCCGGCCTGATAAAGATGGGAAGTGTAGGCATAAGCGGTCGGTGCGGGTTTGAAGAGTGCTCTTTCTTCCGCAGTGATGCCCAGCCTTTTCGAAAATTGTTCATGCAACCCGATTTCGGCGCTGTACGTGTGCTTCGCAAAATCGGCGAACTGGTTGGTCGTCTCGATGTCCGGTGCTTTGGCCGCACCAAGGGCCAAAATTTTGGCGAAGCGCGTCAGGTAATAGGAATCCTGCTGGATATAGAAACGAAAATTTTCCAAAGGCAAGGTTCCGTCCCCGATCCCTTTCACAAACGGATGCTCCATACTGGCTGCCCAGATCGGTTCGACCGCTTGGCGGATTTGTGCTGAAAATGTCATTGCTGTCCCTCCATAAGCTGTGAGCGCTCCGCCAGATCCCGATCGATCCTGCCGGCCGCTCTTATTTTTTCAAACAAAAAAACCACTCTCTTCCCAACGGAAAAAAGTGGTTGTATGTTCCTTATATGATAGGGACTTACTTAGCCAAAAGAGGCTGCCACTTCCCTACGCTGGTACAAACCAGATCAGGTTCTAAGGGTCTCGAAGTCCTACTTCGATCTCAGCTTTTTGGCGGACAGTCATCCGCCGGTAAAGCACCCCTAGTGGTTAAAAAGAATATTCAGTTCATTTGTTGTTATTCTAATCGTATCATAATTTTTCCGGAAGTCAACTTGAACCGTTGCACAAAACCTTAGCGTATCTTGTTGTTATTCACCATATGCAGCCAACAACGCTTGTCCATCCGCTTCAAAAACCTGCAGTGCCTGCAATGCCAAATCCTTGTTCAGCATACTGTTCAGGACATCCGGAGGGATTGTGGCGGTATGGGCGCCCGACTCCAAGGAATCGATGACTTGTTGGGAATTTTTGAAGCTCGCTGCCATGATTTTGGTCTTGTATCCTCTAGCATCGATGAATGTCCGCATGGAACGGATCGCTTTGAATGGATCGATCGCATTGTTCAGCATCCTGTTCACATAAGGTGCCAGATAATCGCATCCTGCGGTGGCGGCCAGGATCCCCTGATCTGCAGAGTAGATCAGTGTACCCAGGATCGCTCTTTCCGGATCATCCTTTTTCACTTTGTTGATTGTTTCCAAGCCTGCTTGTGTCACGGGAATCTTTATCGAAAGTCGGTGATTTGCATCAAATGTCTTGATTGCTTCATAATCGGCAAACATTTCTTCAGAAGTCGTACCCAGCAATTGCACAAAAAGTTCCGTCGGCTCCAAAGCCAATAAATCTTGTAATTGTTTGAAGCGACTGCCGGAACCGGTCGACAAAATCGTCGGGTTGGTGGTGACTCCTTTCAGAAATCCGCTTTTCAAAAAACTTCCGATTGCTTTGATGTCGTTCGAATCTATGTACATATGCTACTACCCCACAGTTTCAGTGATTTTGATGATGGTGCCTTCCGCGATTTCGTTCACTGTTTTGTTTTCAACATACAGCGAGCCTGCCAATTCAGCGACTGTTTCTCCGCTGAAGTTGATGGTGATGTGCCCCAGATCCCTGAGGTTTTTGTTGACCACATTACCTACGGCTGTGACGCGATAACTATCGTCGCCGATAACCAACGCGTGTCCTAGTTGAATATCCTGCTCCAGTGCATTTTGTTCGATCAGGAAGCAATAAGGACGCAATGCTTCTGGAGCATCGTCTCCGAACAATACCATCATATCTTCAGCTAAAAACTCCTTAGCATTAGGTCCGATTTCTGTGACTACCGTTGAATAAATTGACATTTTTCTTCACCTTTTCCGATTATTAGTTTTTTTATTTTCTTAATACAATCCGAAGCTTGCTA
Organism: Trichococcus patagoniensis; assembly: GCF_003051085.1. Taxonomy (GTDB): domain Bacteria; phylum Bacillota; class Bacilli; order Lactobacillales; family Aerococcaceae; genus Trichococcus; species Trichococcus patagoniensis. Next base: position 179,440 of record NZ_QAOM01000004.1, read on the forward strand.
ACCAAGCGACGAATACGCGGGGCACACCGTTCAGGAATCGAGAGTAAAGAACGGATGGCACGCCGACTTCTACTGTTTTAGCTTCTGCTTCCTGCAAGCCTAACCCGACTGGGATGAAATCGCAAGCATTTTGTGTATTGATGGCGAACAAAGCCGGTAATGCTAAGCTTGGTTCGATATTGCCTTTGCCGATTTCGACACCGATCAAGGTTCCGATTACTTGTGCGATTACAGCACCAGGTCCCAATAGCGGAGAAAGGATAGGCAAGGAGCAGATGAACCCGATGACCATCAAGCCCCAGACATTGCCTGCCAACGGAATCATCAGTTTAGCGAACATATTGCCGATGCCGCTGCCTTGGATGATACCGATCAGCATCGCTACAAATGCCATGAACGGGATGATTGTCTGCAAGACTGTCTGCACCGCTTCACGGGCTGATTGCAGCATGATGGCAATCCCTTTACCTGCAGCCAAACCGATTTTTGCTACTATGCTGCCTTTTTCTGCGTTTTGTTGCGTCAGCTTTTTGTCTGTAGTGTAAGCGACTTTCTCTTCAACTACTGGTTCTGCAGCTGCTACATTTGCCGTCTCGCCAGTGACTTGGATTTGATTCAGGCCAACGCTCGAAACATAGATTTCTTCGTTAATGTATTTAGCCAAAGGACCGGATTTGCCGGTGGCAACGACGTTGATTGTCGGGATCCCTTTTTGAGGATAGATGCCGCATCTCAAAGTGCCGCCGCAGTCGATGATAGCCAGCGCCGTTTCATCATCCGGAATGGATGTTTTGAATCCATTTATAGCTTCCATCCCTGTAAGTTCAGCGATTCTGTCGACAATGGCAGGTTTTTCCCCTCCGCCGACGATGTAGATGAATTTATGTTTTTGTTCTGTTGGTGTGATGATCAGTGGTCCGCCCCAGCCGCCGGAACCTTTTTCAATTTTGATGCTGTTATATTTTGTCATAATGAATACCCCTCTCATTCTCATGCATTCGGTCTGTTATATGCAACATTTGCTTCGTCTTTATTATTGAACTTTCGCGGTTTTGCTCAATTGGATGCCGGACTTTTTGCAGACATAAGCAGTTGTGAAGTCGGTTACGTATGCGCCTACAGCATTCATCACAAGCCCGACAAGCAGATAGCGGATAGCCAGTGGTGTGGTGCTCAAGCCTAACGTTTCAACGCCTGAAGCAATTCCCAGGAATACGAACAATTCACCTGCATTGATATGTGGGAAAAGACCGTTACTCGTGTGGTTGTATTGCGCAAGTGCCGCGTAGAAACTTGGCTTGTAGAATTCTGGCAAAAATCTTCCTAAGGTGAATGATGCGGGATTCCCCAACATGAAGGCTGCCAAGAAAGGCAAAATACAGTTTCTGACCAAGGAATACTTGGAGAAGCGTTGTGCGAGGCCATTGATTTTTTCCTCACCGATCAGTTTAATCACGACGTTCATGAATACCATCAGCATCAAGACGATTGGGACGATGCCGGTCATCCAGCTCATAAATGTATTTGCACCTAATTGAAATAATCCGATAAAGCTTTCTGCACCTTTAACTAGAAAGTCCATATTTAACACTCCTTATTATATGTATTATTTCTTACACGATTTACCCGAACTTAATGTTTGTAATTTTTTTGGTCAGTTCCTTAAATGGCGATTCTTTCTCCGGAATGATTTCTCCGTTGATGAACATCCGGTAATTAGTGACCGCATTCATGATGGTTTTGCGCGTGATCTTTATTTCCGACAGCACATCCGGATCCTCCGCTTTGATGGCTTCGATCAGTCTGCCGTTGAAATTGTTGTATGGTTTGAACCTGGCCAAGATTGTTGTCCCCTGAAGCTTTTTGCCTCTGACGATGACGCCTTCCGCATCCAGTTGGAACATGATGATCGTTCCGGAAGTCAGTTTCCCTGCCCGTTTGCCTATCGCAACTCTGCCGTCCGCCTTCAATTCGTTGTATTCAGTGCCGAAATGTTTGATCTGAAAAAAACCCAATGCGCTTTGGATCAAAAAAGCGCCGACAACCAGAATACCTAATGCAAGCATATTATTCATCTATTTTGTACCTCTTTTCTCCAGCATCTCAATCAACCCTTGTACATCATCCACTTTTTTCAAATCATTGATCAAAGTGGGATCATTGATGACCTTAAAGACAAAATCATACACTTGCATCAATATTCTTTCTTGCTGCTCAGAAATGTTCTCGGGTGTCACCAGAAATAACATCAAGGAAAAAGCATCATTGCGGTTGGCCATCGTGATGTTTCCCAGGACAAACACCAACTTATTGATGTTGGGGTCGGTCAAATGCGGGAAAGCTACCTTATTTTCGTAAATCATCGTATGTCGTTCTTCTTTTTCCACGAACCGGTCCAGGATATCCTCGGACAGACGATATCTTCTGGAAAGGTAGGACATGATTTCTTCCAAATAATCAAAGTAACCCATTTGACCTTTCAGATTGATGAGGTGATAACTGATGTTCTCATTCGTCAGGTATTTGATGTTATATTGATCTTTCTCCACCGCATAGATCTTTTGGGCCAAATCATCCGGGCTGACCAATCTGTCGATCTTGATGACAGGGACTTCGGTATCCACGGAGATCTCTTCGGTTGTGAACAGCAGTCGGAATCGCTTCAATTTTTCTTTCGGCAGACTGTCGGTGTTCAGGTGAACGATATTCATCTCATTTCCGACTATTTCTTTGATCTGCCTGCTGATCAGCTCAAAACTCCCTCTTCCAAGATTAGTGATGATGCCGACATCCTTTGTACTTTTCCCTTTGGAATCGTTCGCTTGCCTTTCGTCCAGCATCAGTGCGTAATACACAGCCAGATAGCTGATGTCATCCGCGCTGGCGCTCAATTGGTACAACCGATTCAGTTCGGAAAGCGAAATCTTCGCCAACTCGAAAGCCAAAGGATACTTGAGTTTGATCTGTTCCAGATACAGATCCGTATTCGGAATCCGGAAGACGAGCCTGTTAATCAAGAAAAGCAGATGATATTTGACTTTATTGAAGAAGGCTTCTTCATCGATCTCGATCATGACCTGATCGCGTACCGTCTGCAGCATGCTGGAAACGACTTGTCTCAAAACCTCTTCGTTTTCGGTATTCTCCGTTCCTTTTACGTAAGCGGAGTTCCTTGTGTTGATCGGAAAAGAGAGAAAAGCAATTTCATGGTCATTCAATGAAACCGAAAATTTCTTTTGCAACAGTTGGATATAGGCGATGATGTTTGCCGAATCCGCTTCGAAGTTTTTGTACATCGGGATCTCGGAATCGATCGTATGTCCCTGCGCTACTCTGTGAACGCTTACAGCCAAAGCCTTATAAAGCAGTTCTTTTGCCTGCTCATCCAACTTGTAGGCTTGGCCTAGTCCGTCAAGTGCCCCCTGAATTTCTTGGTCCGGCAGAAAGGTCATCTGCAGCAGCTCGAAGACTTCATAGATGAGAACCAGGCGGGTGCCGAATTCACTGCACTGGAAGGTGATGCCTTTGTTCGGAATTCCGACGACTTTCGCATTGTATTTCTCCAAAAGCAGCTTCAGCTTTTTAAGGTCGTTATTCACAGTGCTCCTGCTTACGCTCATTTCTTCGGAGAGGTCTCCGATATTCAGATACTCTTCTGTGCAGATCAAGCGGTATAACAGATAAGCGACTCTGCATTCTACTTTATTGAAGTCCTGATGGATGTTGTAACGAAGTGTGTTGAATATGTTCACCCCCTCCTTTCTGACGATGGCTACTTGCGATTCCTCCGTGTGCCGGATTGTTAAGAACCCCTTGTAGACATCGTTCAATTCCGAAATGATCGTTTTGATCTGATAGCTGTTTTTTCCCGATGCTTCCTCGAGACTTTGAAAATCTGTGTCTTGATTTGAAAGTAAACTTCTCAGCAAAACTTCTCTATCGCTTGCCGTTGACATGTAAATGCCCCCATACTATCCTCTAGATTTCCCGCCTGTAATGTTGATTGTTGTACCAGTGATATAAGCGGATTTGTTGGAAGATAAGAATGCAACCAAGTAGCCGATTTCATCCAATTTTCCGACGCGCCCCAGTGGAATGCTCTTTTCATACCCTGTGTCCAATTGCTCAACCGGTATGTTTCTTGTGTAAGCCAATGCTTCATTGTAGGCAGGAGTTGTCAATCCTGTTTTTTCGTTGATCCCCGGTGCGATACCGACGACTTTGATGCCAAATTTCCCAAGTTCTTTTGCCCATGACCGCGTGTAAGAATTTGTAGCGCCTTTAGTTGCTGAATAGATGCTTTGACCGACCGAACCTTCCATGCCGGACTCGGAAGAGATATTGATGATTGTGCCTTCCACTTTGTTCTTCAGCATGTTTCTGACGACGGCTTGGGTAGTGAATACCATTCCTTTTTGATTGACTGCTGTCATTTTGTCGAATGAGGCTTCATCGATTTCGTAGTTTCTTTCGTCACTGTAGACATCCACCAATAAACGCGGCAAGTTCATGCCTGCATTATTGACCAAGACATCGATCTTGCCAAATTTCTCAACAGCTTTTTCGACCATTGCCTCGATACTCTCGATGGAAGTCACATCTGTCTTCACATTCAGTTTACCATAAACACTTGTTCCCGTTTCAACACTTAAATCCGCTACAACGACGTTTGCGCCTTGTTCTTTCAAGTGATCCGCGATGTGTAATCCGATGCCTGAATTTCCTCCTGTAACGATAACCGTTTTTCCGTCTAATTCCAACCAGTTGTTTGCCATAATTTTTTGTATCCCCTTTCAATCTCTATATTCCAGAGTATAGACCAAATAAAAAATAAATTAATACAGACCTCGGACCGGAAAAGGTGTCCGGTTTTTGAACTAATTCAACTGCTGGAATTTGGTGGGAGAGGGGTTAACATAATGATGTGGGTCCGATTCAGGAAAAAGCGCGCCATCATTGGGAAAAACTGATGTTTTACGCTTGCGGTTTCAGGAGCAGCAAAAATTTTTTCAATTAAAATACCGAATTAGTGCAACCATCCCTTCGCTGCAGTGCTATTATCTTTGAACTAATCGGACCTGTGAAATTGAAAAAAATAGCAAGGAAACTAGAAATTCTTCGACTTATCAGCAATGCAAACTATTTCATACGTCCCCTTCGACGAACCAAATCAAGTACGCTACAATGATGTAAGCAACTTAAAGGAGGAAAACTCAATGCGGATGGTCAACCCTAGCCAAGCTCGAAAAATCTTTTATCAATTATTGAAAGATGTCAACGAATCCCATGAACCCGTCTATATATCAGGAAAAAAGGAAGAAAGTGAAGCGGTTATGGTCAGCAAAAAAGATTGGGATGCTATCCAAGAAACCTTGTACCTTCGACCTTCTGGAGCAACTGACAGCATCCGCGAACGTAAGCATGAGAACGAATTCGTTGCTCTGGAGGATATCGATTGGGATACTCTGTAAAAATAGCAACCTCAAATATGAATGACAGAGGACTGTCTTGCTGAGACAGTCTATTTTTGTTTGATCCCTCACTCAGTATAAGGTTAGCGGGCACTTCACCGGTTCCTCCGGTGAACGGAGGACTCGCCGGAGTTCCGCATATATTTTTTTGCGTTCTCCGATGAGGAAAGCTTCGTCGGAGCTGCGGCTGAATGTTTCCGGTGTCCTCCGGGGGACGGGCGCCTTACCGGAGCTGAGAGCCGATTCCGTCGTTCTCCTCCGATTAACAGGCACACATACCAAAAAAAGCAGCACGGAATCCCGTAAATGGGTTCCGTACTGCTCGAGTCGATTCATTTAATTGGAATTACTGATAGTTCTTTATTCAACCGTAACCGATTTAGCCAAGTTTCTTGGCTTGTCGACGTCATAGCCACGGTGAAGCGTTGCGTAGTACGCCATCAATTGGGTCGGAACGACTGTCATCAGTGGCGCCAACGCTGGGTGAACAGCCGGCAAGATGATTTGGTCGTTGTCGTTAGCCAATCCGTCCATCGCGAAGACGCAAGTGTTTGCGCCGCGCGAACGCACTTCTTCGATATTTCCACGGGTATGGCTTGCCATGTCTGCTTGAGTAATGATAGCCAATACAGGTGTTCCTTCTTCGATCAAGGCGATCGTACCGTGCTTCAATTCGCCGGCAGCAAAGCCTTCCGTCTGGATATAAGAAATTTCTTTCAGTTTCAAAGCAGCTTCCATCGATACGAAGTAATCCAAACCGCGTCCGATGTAGAAAGCATTGCGGGTGTTCGGCAAGTAGATGTCGGCCAATTCAGCGATGCGCTCTTTGTCATCGATGATCGCTTCCATCGCATTTGCGACGATCCCTAATTCATGGACCATGTCGATGCCCATATCATGACCGATTTTCGCGCCTAACGCATCCGACAAGACGGCCAAGACAGCGATTTGCGCCGTGTAAGCTTTTGTTGAAGCGACTGCGATCTCAGGACCTGCATGCAACAGCAACGTGTAGTCCGCTTCACGCGACAAGGTTGAACCAGCCACGTTTGTGATCGTCAAAGCTGGGTATCCCCATTCTTTTACTTTCACCAATACTTGGCGGCTATCCGCAGTCTCCCCACTTTGGGTAAGGAAGATAAAGAACGGATTGCCTTTCAATAGGGGTGGGTTGTAGGAAAATTCGCTGGCGACATGCACTTCTGTCGGGATCTGTGCAATTTTTTCCAGATAATGTTTCCCTACCCAACCGGAATGGTAGCTTGTTCCGCAAGCAACGATATGGATGCGGTCAGCTTCTAACATAGCAGTGACCAATTCTTCAGGAACAGTCAAGCGACCTTCTGCGTTTTGGTATCTTTGGATGATGTTACGCATAACAGCAGGCTGCTCATCGATTTCTTTCAACATGTAGTAAGGATATGTCCCTTTTTCCAGGTCGCTGGCATCGATTTGGGCCGTATACGGATTACGGATTACTGTTTTTCCGTCCAACTTTTCGATTGTGACGCCATCAGCCGTCAATGTGATCATTTCACCGTCATGGATCTCCACATATTGATTCGTGATCTGAACAGTAGCCATCGCATCACTGGCAACGACGTTGAAGTCATCGCCCAAACCGATCAACATTGGGCTTTTGTTTTTGGCCGCGTAAAAGACGTCCGGTGCTTGTGCATCCACTAAAGCGAAAGCGTAGGATCCTTTTACGATCGACAAAGCGCGGCGCAAAGCTTCTTTACCATCCAAGTTTTCATCCGCAGCAAGTTTACCGATCAGCTGGACAACGATTTCCGTATCCGTTTGGCTGACGAAAGTAACACCCGGGAAGTATTCATCCTTGATTTCTTTGAAGTTCTCGATGACTCCGTTGTGGACCAATGTAAAACGGCCATCCGCCGATTGATGCGGGTGCGCATTCTCTGCACTCGGCACGCCATGCGTTGCCCATCTTGTATGTCCGATGCCTACATGCGCATCGACCTGCTTGTCGACGATTGCACGCAAATCCGCGATGCGGCCTTTTTCCTTGAACACATGACCTTGGTTCTCAGCGTCTACGACAAAAATACCGGCTGAATCATAACCACGGTATTCCAATTTCTCTAATCCATGCAACAATACCTCTTGTACATTGCCTTTTCCTACATATCCAACTATTCCACACATAAGCGTAAAAATCCCCTTTTATCTCGATTTTTTCTGGGTGTGGGGATTGATCTCTGTAAGACCGTTTCGGGCTCTGAGGCCGCAAAAGGGTCTTTTTTGCTTCAATCCTGTAGACTACACTTGCCTTGGGTCATCCGCCGAATCCTTCGATAAACCCAATCCTCGTCACTTCAGGGCCAATGTTCCTGTGCTCCCTGAAGTCTGGCGCTATCCATTTGCTCTTCCTCTATCCTCCTAGCCTTATATTTTCCAGAATACATGCATTTTATCCTACAAACAGTTCTATTGTCAAAATGTTTTTAATCTTGTTTCACTCGTGATGCCGGTTTCAGACATTATTTAAGAAAAAATTATACTCGTTGGGCCGATTGACTCAGTCAATCGGCCCAACGAGCACAGTTTGCATACCCAAAATGGAAAGCCGTGCTTAGGCTACTTTATAAGCGTACTTCTCGACGTTCTGTTTGATGCTGCCCAGGATTTTTTGATTGTCGATCCCGGTTATTTCCGGAATGATTTTATCCAAGCCTTTTTGCAGGATCATTTCTTTCAGTTCTTGACATTGTTCATCTTCCGGGTCGAAATAATTGAAGACCATTCCGATCGTTTCCAGCAAGTGGAACGGCATCTCATCGAGTTGGGTCAATTCAACCATCGGACGGATGAAGCGCTCATGATTGCCCAACTTTCTCAGAGGCGTACGCGCCACCCGGGAAATCGCGTCGGAAATGTATTTGTTTTGGAAACGGCCGATGATTTTCTCGATATATTTCTCATGTTCCGCTGCATCGAATCCCCATTTCGCGATCAACAATTTGCCGGTTTCATGCAAGACGGAACGCAATTGGATGACGACCAGATGATCCTGCATCGCTTCATCGATGGTTTCGTAGCCCTGCAGAGCGCCTGTGTAAGCTACCGTAGCGTGTCCCGTGTTGACGCTGAACAGCTTGCGTTCAATGTAAGGCTCCAGATCGCTCACATAGGAAACACCTTCGAGGCGGATCGGGCTTTTGCAGGCGGTCCCTTGTACGACCCACTCGCTGAAGGGCTCCACTTGCACAAAGAGCGGATCCGCATGTTGCTGCATCGGAACGATACGATCCACTGCCGCATCCGGAAATCCGACGTATGCGTCAAGGTAAGCAGTATCCGTACAATATTTCTTGACTTCCTCCGCCAAGAACGTCGAGCCGCCGATCATATTTTCGCAGGCGATGATATCGATGGGCTGCTGGATGTTCCGGGCTGCACGCGCCTCAATCCCTTGCGCAATCAATTGCGCGATTCTAGGCAGAATATTCGGGCCGATGGCGGTCGTGAGGAGATCCGCTTCCACGATCGCTTCCACGACTTTGTCTGCTTCCTTGGCATTGTTCAAGCCGGTGACGTTTTCGATCTGGATCTGTTCGCGTGACTCGTCCGCCAACTCGATCGTATACGCGCCGCGCGTTTTTAAGGCGTCGATGATTGTTTCATTCACATCCACAAAGGTGATTGCGTACCCATTGTGATTCAAAATTTCCCCGATAAAGCCGCGGCCGATGTTTCCGGCGCCAAAGTGTACTGCTTTCATTTTCATCTCTCCTTATGCAATGGCTAAGCTGCCAGTGATTTCATCTTTTGTCAAAGCGTCCGCCAAAGTCACGACGTTATCCACGTCGCTGCAATACAGCGCGATTTTTTGGATCAACTGCAAGTGGTCATCCCCGACCCCTGCAATGCCGAACAGAACGGTTGCCAATTTTTCTTCCTGCTCGTCGCCGAAGTCAACGCCGTCAGGCACTTGTACAACGCAGATGCCTGATTTTTTCACGTGGTCCTTGGCTGCATCAGTGCCATGGGGAATTGCGATGAAATTCCCCATATACACTGACAACAGCTGATCCCGTTGCACCATGGCCTCCACATAATCCGAGTCCACACAGCCTGCTTCCACCAATTTTTGGCCGCAAAAACGGATGGCTTCTTCTTTTGAAGCAAAAGCTTTATTCAAAACGATCATTTCTGTATCTAAATTATTCATCTAAATCTTCCTCTCCTTAGGCGATTTGCTTCAAGCTGGCGACGACGCTCTCATATTTCGGCGTTGTGATCAGACTGTCGACTGACAGATGGACGGCTTTCGGAAATTTTTGCTTGGCCGCTTGTGTCAGACTGTTTTTGCTGATCACCAACGTCTGCGGAGAGGCCTGCAATTCGTTGATGTGCATTTTTTTCAAAGGTATTTTCAGCGCTTCTCTTTCCAATATCCGTTCCACTACTTTTTGCCCCATAGTCGCGGAGCCTTTGCGGTCATCATGGACCAAAATGATTTCATTGATGTTCGCCAAGTCAAAGTCCAGGACTGGCGCTGGTGTTGCAACGACGGTTTTTTTCAGATTGGTACCGGACAAGGTAGCCACGATTTCATCGTATTTTGGCGAATTCAGGAAATTCTCGATCGCCACAAAAGTTGCATTCGGTGCTTTCTGTTGGGCTCGATTCTTCAGTTCTTCCTGAGTGACGATCAACGTGTTGGCTGCATCCGTCAGATTATTGATGGCGCGGTTGGTGACGTCTTGCGGTAACCCAGCTGCGTTGATTTTTTTGCGCAGGATAGAAGCGCCCATTGCGCTTGATCCCATCCCTGCATCACAAGCAAAAATGATGTGTTGGATTCCGGTCATGTTTGTCATGCTTGTTTGTCCCGCTAAGCCTTTTGCGCTTAATTTTGCGGCTTGGGTCGCTTTGACGCTTTCTTCAAAAGTATCGACCGCTTCTTTGGAGTCGGCTTTCAAGATGACTGCTGCTACCGCAAATGACGCTGCTGCACCGGCGATGACTCCCAAAATGACCGGCAGATAGGATCCCATCGGTGTCATGGCCAAAATCGCGATGATCGAACCTGGTGAAGCCGGAGCCCGCAAACCTGCACCCAACAGTTGGAACACAAAGCTTCCGGAAACGCCGCCTGAGATGACTGCCAGAAATAACATCGGTTTCATCATGACGTAAGGGAAATAGATTTCGTGGATCCCGCCCAAGAAGTGGATAATCATAGCTCCTGGTGCTGTTGATTTCGCTGAGCCTTTGCCGAACAGGGTGAAAGCCAACAACACGCCCAGACCAGGACCAGGATTTGCTTCAAGCAGGAAGAGGATCGAACGGCCTGTTTCGCTGGCTTGTTCTGTTCCTAACGGTGTCAAGATGCCGTGGTTGATTGCATTGTTCAGGAAAAGAATTTTTGCTGGTTCGATGAAGATATTCGTTAAAGGAATCAATTGTGCGTTCAGGATCGTTTCCACCCCAGCCGCCATTGCTTGTGTCAAACGGTCAACCACCGGGCCGATAGCCTGAAACCCTACAAGTGCCAAAGCGAATCCGATCAAGCCTGCCGAGAAATTGTTGACGAGCATTTCAAAACCGGTCTTGATTTTGCTCTGGAACATCGCATCAAATTTCTTGATCACGAAACCGCCCAACGGTCCCATGATCATGGCACCCATGATCATCGGGATTTCTGTCCCTACGATCACACCCATTGTGGCGATGGCGCCGACTACCGCACCGCGTTCGCCTGCGATAACCTTACCTCCTGTATAACCGACCAACAGAGGGATTAAATACGTTAGCATCGGGACTACCATCGAAGCGAAGGATTCATTCGGCAAGTAGCCGTCCGGGATAAATAATGCCGTTAAAACTCCCCAGGCGATGAGCGCCCCTATATTCGGCATCACCATACTCGAAAGCGTACTGCCTAACTTTTGAACCTTTGCCTTCAGCGAGGCTTGTTGTGTCTGTTCCATCTTTTGTTTCTCCCTTCAAACTGTTTCTTTTGATGTCTTTATTGTATGCGCTTCCCTTTCGGGTTTATAGTCGTGCTTTGGCACGTTTATTTGTGCCAGGTCTTGATACGCGTATTCGGGCGCCGTTGCCGTTGCTAGGATCTGCACTGTTCTTCTCCGGGGAACGGAGGCTTCACCGGAGTTCGGCCCACATTCTGCTTGTGTTCTCCGATAAGCACGGCTTCATCGGAGTTAAGTAGGATTGTTACCGACCAACTCCGGGGAACGCCCTCTTTACCGGAGCTACAACAGCTTTCCTTCGCGTTCCTCCGGCTAAGCCGGCGCACGAAAACAAAAAAAGCAAGCAACATTCCACCGAGTGGGACGTTGCTTGCTTTTTGCACTTCATTTGATTTGTGTCTGTTAGCTATTTTGGAGAATGTTTTGGACCGCGCGCAGATCTTTGGCATCGCTCAATGCCATCACGTTATCGATATCCGAGCAGAAAAAAGCGATGTCCTGCAAGGCTTCTAATTGTTTTTCCTTCAAGGCTACCACAAAAAGAATCGTTGCGATTTGCGGTTCCTTGCCGCTGCCGAAGTTGACGCCGTCAGGCACCTGAATCAAACAGATGCCCTCTTCTTCAATATAGGCCTGCCCGTCGCTGTCCCCATGAGGCAAGGCGACAAAATTACCGACGTAGACACTCACTTTGCGATGGCGCGCCAGCATCGATTGGATGTAAGGCGGGGACACCAACTCTTGCGCCACCAGAAATTCTCCGGCAGCGACGATCGCGGCTTCGGCGCTGCTGTACGTTTGATCCAACAGAATATGCTCATCTTTGATTGTAATCATGCGGATCCCTCACTTCCTCAGTTTTCATTTCTTCACTTCTTCGATCAAGAGCGCGGACAACAGTTGGTAGATGATCGCTTCATTGCCGGAATTGAAGATTTCCATCCCCAAATCGTTCATGATGATCGCTCCACTGATTTTCCCCAGCATTTTGGCGACATTCTCTTCGATTGGATCGGGTGCCAGCATGACCAGCATCCGGGTTAAAGTCATCGTTTCTTTATCCATGCCGACTATTTCCAGCGGCGTCTGCAGATCAAAGACACAAAAACAAGGCTGCAGGACAGCGGCATGGGAGGCATGGAACAGAGCGAAATGGGTATTGGGGATCCCGATCGGCGCTTGCTGATAGCGATTCATCAATTTATCCCGGACCAGTGCCGGCTCCGCAACGATTTCAGAGGAAATGTTTTCCACGGCCAAAGCAACCGTTTCGGAAATGTTGGCGCTGTTTTCCAGCGGATTGACGAAAAAGTGCTTCAACAGTTGATTGATTTCATCAATGAACGTCATGACTTCCTGATAGTCATCATTTTCGGGCAGGCTCGGCTTCGCCGTGGGTTGAATATGCCTCTTCGTATGATCGATTGCACGGAACGCTTCCTTGAGCTGCTTGATCTCGTCCTCCAGAAGCAAAGGTGAAATCAACAGATATTTCCCGCTGTAGCCGGGCAACAAGGAAGTGGAGATGGTCAAATCGAACTTCTCCTCCAGATTGCGTTTCCCCAGATCGGCGATGCGGAAAAAGACGATTTCATTGATGAAAGGAAAATGTTTCCGCAAGCGCATTTCCAGCATGCGCGTCGAAGCCAGGCCGCTTGGGGAAATGCCGGCGATATCCACCGCAATGACTTTCGGGCTGCGTTCCAGCGAATTGGCGAAATGCAGCACCATATAGGCGATCTCCTCTTCGGAAAATTCCTGCTGCGGGAACACTTTAGGCAAGGCATTGCGGATCGCACCCGCAACTTCCGAATATTGCGCCATGATCCGTTCCAGGATAGGATTATTGAGGTTCCCTTGATTGAGGACGGCACGACTCAATGCCGCGGAAAGATGCGTCAAGAGCATTTTATACAGATTGGCATCCTCAAAGAAATTGACTTCCGCTTCGCGGCTGACGTTTTCGATCAATTGCTTCACTTGATACGCCAAGCGCGTATCAAAGCTTTCGTTAAAAAAATCGTTATCCAAGTCGCTGAAGAAATCGCCCAACAGATTAGCGAAGAAAACGACTTCGCTGACAGCATACAATTGCTTCGTGTGGGCTGCGATTTTGGCGAAAATTTGCTTCGCCAAATCCAACAACTCCTTATTGATCTGGCTCGCATAGGAATCTTCCACCAGGTGGTAGCCGCGCGGGACGCGTTCCATGGAAATCGTCAGCATCAAAATCAAAAATTCCAGTTTCCGATCGCTCAAGTCGGAAAAACGCGGCTCGACGATTTCGCGCACCAGTTTTTGGGCAAAAAGCAACTGCTCTTGATTGACGAATTGCAGAAAGAAACTTTCCTTATCTTCCAATTCCGAAAAGTGGAAGAAGTGATACTCGTTGATTTCGATGCCCAAAATATTGGCCAACAGGAGCCGTCGATACTTTTCGCTGCCGGCAAGCTCATAACCGCGGTTACGCGTGATCGTCAAGGGCAGGCGCGCCAAACGCAGCTCCAACTGTTTGATGTCGGCAAAAAAGGTGGTGTTGCTGATCAGGTATTCATCCAAAAAAGTCTGCATGCCGATCGGCTCATCGCTGTTCAACAGCTGCAGCAAAATGGCATGCTGGCGTTCCGTTGCGGACAATTCGGAAGGCTCATCCTCGGAAAGGATGGAGATAATTTCCGCTCTGACGGCATCCTCAGCGATCAAGCGGTAACTGCCCCGGCTGGCTTTTTCCAACTTTGCCCCGATGGTTCCCAAAGAAAGCTCCAGATTCGCCAATTCGCGGTAGACCGTACGCTTGCTGACTTTCAGCAGGCTCATCAAGCGTTCCACGGTGACCGGCGAGGCAGAATGCAGCAATTCTTTTAAAATGATGGTCTCTCTAGGCGTCAGAAACATCCGACAAGTCCCCCCTTAATAGTTTCTCGTATTTGTTTGTTGCAATAAGATGCTCGACGACCAGCAGCGGGCACTCCGGCAGGACGTTTTCAGCAGTAAAGTTTGCAGTGACGATATAGAGATTCCTTTGGTCCGCAATCACCTGGTCCAAGGGCTGCTTTTCAACGTCCACCCTAACATTATGTTTTTCCGCCAAATTGCGGAACGCTTGCACCGCCATAGTCTGCGAACCCCGCACGCCATCTGCGTATAAAAAGATGACTTTTTGATACGGCAGTTTTTCCCCGAGCTGTTCTGGAGCGGCATCGTTTTCTTGTTCATCCGTCAGCAGCGCCAAAACTTTCGTATACTCGGACTGATCCAAAAAATTTCCGATCGTAACAATTTGGGCATGCGGCGCTTGAAACTCGGCCAAATGCTTCAATTCATTTTGGGTAATAAGCAACAAATGCGGATCATCCTGCACGCGGTAAATGGACGTGTAATCCACCGGGATGGCGAGGCCGCTCTTTTTCAGTTGTTGCCGCATCAGACTGGCACCCATCGCACTTGAGCCCATGCCCGCATCGCACGCGAATAAAATTTTCTGAACTTCCGTCACTTTCGTCACCTTTTCTGAAATTTCTTTTTTTGTCTGGTCTTTTCTGATCACGAAGGCAGCCAGCAAAAAACTTACCAGCGTGCTTACCGTAATGCCGCAGGCAACCCCCAGCAACATATCCTGCGGCGTATTCGCCAGAATCGTCACGATCGATCCAGGCGAAGCCGGCGCTTTCAGACCCACTTGAAACAACTCAAAAACCAGCGTGCCGCTCATCCCGCCAAAAATGACTGCCGCGAACAACCTGGTGTTCAACAAAACAAACGGGAAGTATATCTCATGGATCCCGCCGATCAGTTGGATCATAAAAGCCCCACTGGCACTGGCTTTCAGTTCTTTCCGGCTGAACAGAATGAAAGCCAACAGAACCCCCAACCCCGGACCGGGATTTGTTTCGATCAGAAACAGAAGCGACGTTCCTGCTACCTCCGTCTGTTCAATCCCCAATGGCGTCAAAATGCCGTGGTTGAGCGTATTGTTCAAGAACAAGACCTTCAGTGGCTCTATAAAAATGTTTGTCAACAACAGCAGATTCCGCTGGATCAACCAGCCGACAAGCAGACTGATTTGCTGCGTGACGCCCGCAATGAACGGACCGATGAAGACCAAACTCAAATAGCCGAGTAGCATGCCGATGATCCCTGCTGAAAAATTACGGACCAGCATTTCATACCCTGCTTTAACCCTCGGAAAAATATATTTATCGAAGAGAAAAACGTTCCAGCCTGCCAGCGGACCTATCACCATGGCTCCCAGTATTTGCGGGTCTTCAGAATCCACGAGCATGCCGATCACCGCGATGGCCGCCACGACTCCGGCCCGTTTCTCGATCAAGCGCCCCCCGGTATAGGCAATCAAAACAGGGAGGAGAAACTGAATCATGAGGTGATCCATTTCGATAAAGGATTGTTGAAGCGGACCCTGAAAATATTGGATAAGCGTCGTTATGATCCCCCAAGTAATGAAGACGCTGACGTTCGGCATGATCATTCCGCTGAGATAATGGCCAAACCGCTTTATTTTCAGTAAATCAAACGTTGCTTCCTTCGCATAGGATCGTTTTGGTCTTCTCATGATCACACCTCCCTTTCATTTATACCAAGGTACATCCCGCATCACGTTGGTTTCGCTTACATTTCCGCGCATGTTTCCAACTCATTATACATATAATCATACGCTTGTGTACATTTGCAATCATTATCCTGAATGGCAAATGCTGAAAAATAAAAAAGCCGTGAAGCACCACCATTGCAGTGTTCCACGACCCTAAAATGTTTTACTGGCTTTCTATCTTAGATGCCGATTTCGGCTTTTACGACATTTACGATGCGCATAACGTAGTCATGGCATTTTTCATCCGTTTCAGCTTCAGCCATAACGCGCAACAACGGTTCTGTTCCGCTTGGGCGCACCAAAATGCGGCCTTTGCCTGCCATTTCAGCTTCCACTTCTTCAATGACAGCTTTCACAGCCGGAATCTCCATTACGCCATCTTTTTCGGAAACGCGTACGTTTACCAATTCTTGTGGGTAAAGCGTCACTTCATCAGCCAATTCGGAAAGTTTTTTGCCGGTTTGTTTCATGACGTTCAACAATTGAATACCCGTCAAAAGGCCATCCCCGGTCGTGTTCATTTCAAGGAAGACAACGTGTCCGGATTGCTCGCCGCCCAAATTATAGCCATTTTTGCGCATTTCTTCAACAACATAACGGTCGCCGACTTGTGTCTTCAAGGCAGTCATGCCTTCAGCTTCCACCGCTAAATGGAAGCCTAGGTTACTCATGACAGTGGAGACGATTGTATTTTGATTCAATTTATTGCGTTCTTTCAAATATTTACCGCAAATGAACATAATTCTGTCGCCGTCAATTATGCGCCCATTTTCATCCACAGCGATACAGCGGTCGGCGTCGCCATCGAATGCCAAGCCGACATCCGCTTTTTTCTCAACGACAAATTTACCTAGGACATCGGGATGCGTGGAACCAACGCCTTTGTTGATGTTGATGCCGTCCGGATTTGCACCCATTGTATAGAAGTCTGTTTCCAAGTCCGCGAATAAACGATTGACGACCGGTGATGCTGCCCCGTTTGCCGCATCCAGGCAGACTGTGATGCCGGAAAGATCGTCCGGGATAGTCGTCTGCAAATATTGTGCATATTTCAGGACGCCTTCAGGATATTCATCCACCGTACCCAAGCCGTCTGCGGAAGGTCTCGGCAAATCGTCCCCTTCTTGATCCAAATAGGCTTCGATTTCGTATTCCTGTTCATCCGACAATTTGAAACCGTCAGATCCGAAGAATTTGATGCCGTTATCGCCTGCAGGATTGTGGGATGCAGAAATCATGACTCCAGCAACGGCACCTTGAATACGCGTCAGATAAGCAACGCCGGGTGTTGGAATGACTCCCAATTGCAATACTTCGATACCTACTGACAATAAGCCGGAAACCAATGCATATTCCAACAATTGGCCAGAAATTCTCGTATCACGCGCAACCAGCACAAGCGGATGTGCGATATCTTTTGCGTGCTGTCTTAGGACATATCCTCCAAAACGGCCTAATTTGAAAGCTAATTCCGGCGTCAATTCGCTGTTCGCAACGCCTCTGACACCGTCTGTTCCAAAATATTTACCCATTACCTGTTAATCTCCTTTAGATTTTTCATTTATTTTCTGTTCCTGGATTAGTTTATTTTTATGAGCTGCTCTCCGATTGACCTTCTGCGCTGTCCAGACTATCCGAAGCGGAAGATGCGATAGCGCTGCTTTCGTCGGTGGAAGAGGAGGATTCCCCTTCATCAGTGATGGCCTCCGAATCGGCTGCAGCTTCGGAAGCATCCGACACGCGGATGTTTACCTTGATTGTGGTCGGCGTAGCCGTCAAAGTGTCATTCGGGACCGGGATCGTGAGTGTTTGGGTGGTGTTGCTCTCCACACCCGTGACACTGACCGGCAGCATCACTTCATCAATTTTGGCAAGCACAGACTTATCGCCTGTCAAGGTCACACTGGATTCCCCATCCACTTCAATCGTATAGATTTTGCCTTCAAGCGGAACACCGATCTGTTGGATGACCAACGGCACTTCTTTCCCGTAAAGAGAAATCGGAATCCGGACGGAAATTTCCTGTGGATCGATGGAAACATTCAACTTATTCCCACCCGCGTCCACTACTTGTACTACAGTATTCATATTCACAGTATTTGTCAAGCCATTTTCAGCCGCAACCGTCACGTAAACACTATCCACACGGCTTATCGTCGAGGCCGGTCCGGTCAACGTTACGGTGTCCGCACTCAGTTCCGGAATACCCGCTAGATATTGCGGATCGACCAATGATTCATCGAAGCGGACTTCCACCGGGCTCTCGATGGCAACCCGCTCCTCAATGACGACATTCACACGCGATGGCGTGATCGCATAGTCGATTTCATTCGAGAGATTTTCGGCTGTCAACTGGATCGTATGGTTGCCCGGCCCCAGTTCGTCCAGGTCTTCTGTGACGATGCGGTAATCCGCAGCGGAAATCGTCTGCACGAGTACGCTATCCGGCCCGGTCAGGGTCAAAACCACCGTTTCCGGCAATCCTGAAATGAAATACTCGTCCGTATCGATATTCACTTGGATCGGGACATTCGAAATGGTTTCCCGCTTGCTGGTGCTGATGGAACTGTTGCTGGTACTCGTGGACCAGCCATAGTTTTCTGAGTAGACATAGGCGAACAACAATAAGGAAATCAAGAAAGAGAGGCCTCTGACGACCCACTTATTTTCCAAAAACTTATCGTCTTGCTGCTTTTTCATTCAGAACCACCCCACTTCGTATTGTCAAAGAAATCCTGAATGAAATTGGTAGTCTTTTCTTCCTCTTCCTCCACGACTAAATGTTCCGTCAGGTAGGCGACAAAATCATCGCGGTTCATTTCACGCAACAGGCTCGTCTTATGGGCAATGCTGACGCCCCCGGTCTCTTCCGAAACGATGATCGTGATGGCATCGCTGACTTCACAAAGGCCGATTGCGGCACGATGCCTTGTTCCCAGTTCCTTCGGGATGAAGGAACTTTCTGATAACGGCAGATAACTTGCTGCGGTCGCGATTTTGTAATCCTGGATGATGACCGCGCCATCGTGCAAAGGCGTATTGGGGATGAAAATATTGATCAGCAGCTGGTTGGTTACCTCTCCGCCGATCCTTATCCCCGTTGCAGCGTACTCGTCCAGCAAACCTTGCTGCTCGATGGATATCAATGCTCCGATTTTCCGCTTTGCCATATATTGGACAGCCTTATCCAACTCCGTCACCAAGCGTTCACTCATATTGACCGAGCGTTTGGCTTTCTTTCTGAATCCGGTCTTGCCCAGATGCTCCAAACCTCTTCTGATTTCCGGCTGGAACACGATAATGACCGCCACGACACCCCATTGGATGACACGGTTCATGATCCAATCTATGGTCTGCAACTGAAGCGTGACCGCAGCCAGTTTGATCAGCACGATGATCCCGATACCTTTCAGCAATTGAATGGAACGCGTACCTTTTAAAATCATGATCAACTTGTAGACCAGATACCATACCAATAGGATATCCACTATATCAAAGGCATTGCTCCAGGTGATCACTTCTCCCCAATCGATTGACACATGCGCACCTCCACGTTCAAAGTTATATCGTCAATTATATCACAAATAATCCGACCGAATGGCATTGATTCCTTGAGAAAGCGCTTCAGGAGCGTTACAATGGAAGCAGATGGGCACTCGATCTCAGCTGAAGCCTATCGTTTGCAAATCCGGCTCACATTGCTATACTTAGTTTATAATTATTACAATAAAATAATTAATTTAAATTAGGAGGAATTCAAATGAGTATCGATTTTAAGGACCACGGCAAAAAACCTTACGTAGTGAACATCGAGGACGCAACCCTGCAGAACGAAAACTACCGCACAACCATCTGGACCGGCGCAAAATTACAGGTGACGGTGATGACGATCCAACCGAATGATGATATCGGATTGGAAGTCCACCATGGCATCGACCAATTCATCCGCATCGAAGAAGGCGATGGCCTGTGCGTGATGGGCGACTCAGAGGATGATCTGTATTTCGAACAGAAAGTTTCCGACGATGACGCTGTCTTTGTCCCTGCCGACAAATGGCACAACATCACCAACACAGGCGACAAACCACTCAAGTTGTATACGATCTATGCAGGCCCTGACCACGTGCCCGGAACCGTCCACCCGACCCACGAAGATGCAAAAAACGACCCAAACGAACATTAAAAATTGGAAGAAGGGGCTGCCTCGCTTTGGTGTGCCACCCGTCAATAGGACAGTAAAATATTTAAACAGTTTTACAGACTGCTCCCAGTAATGTGGGGGCAGTTTTTTTCCGTATATAAACC
>NZ_QAOM01000005.1 GCF_003051085.1 Trichococcus patagoniensis
GACAAATGAAATCACTCCTTAAAATATCTGGCTTAGTCACCTTTATTTTAACAGAGTATTTCATTTGTCCTTTTTTTTGCACTTTTCACAAAAAAGGTGTTGATGAAATTTACTTCATCAACACCATTTATTATAGAACCTTTTTTTGCGTCGCTCGGGAAGGGACGTTATTTTTCTGTTTATAAAAATTTCTACATATGAAGAAATTAATTATTGCACACAAATGACTTGCATCAACTAAATCTTTACGTTATCCTTTAAAACGTAATCGTTACGATTTGTAGCGAGCAATCATTATCCGACTTCGGATAGGCCATAAAGAGAAAACGGGGGAAAAATAAATGAATCAAAAAAAGAGTATGAAGTGGGCGTTGTCGCTGTTGGGCGCAACTGCACTATTGGCTGGTTGTGGAGCAGCCGAGAGCACAACAGAAAATACGGAGTCGGACAAGCTGCAGGTTGTCACGACCTTTTACCCGATGTACGATTTTACGAAACAGGTCGCGCAGGACGATGCCGACGTGAGCCTGCTTTTGGAAGCCGGAATGGAAGTCCATTCCTTTGAGCCTTCGAGCCAGATGATCGCGGAAATCCAGGATGCGGATGTGTTCATTTACAACAGCGCTGAGATGGAGACGTGGGTACCGGACGTGTTGGCTTCCATCGACACTTCGGATATGGTTGTCCTATGTGCAAGCGAAGCGATCACGCTATTGGAGTATGAAGGCGAGGCCCACGCGCATGACCATGAGTCCGAGGAGGAAGATGCGGAGACTGGACATACCCATACTGTCGATCCGCACGTATGGTTGGACCCTGTGTTGGCGCAAACAGAGGTTACGACGATTGCGGAAGGCTTGGCCGAAGCGGATGGGGACCATGCCGAGAATTATCTGAAAAATGCCGAAACGTATAACGGAAAACTGAACGAATTGGATGAAGCCTACCGTGCTGCTTTTGAGGGAGCAGAAAACCGTACTTTTGTGACGCAGCATGCCGCCTTCGCCTACTTGGCTGCCCGCTATAATCTTGAGCAGATTTCGGTGACGGGTCTGAATGCCGAAACGGAACCGAGTGCAGCTGCCTTGGCGACACTTTCCGAATACGTGAAGGCGAACAATATTTCGCACATCTATTTTGAAAACAATGCTTCTTCGCAGACGGCGGAGACGCTAGCGGAAGAGGTTGGAGTGGAATTGGCGGTGCTAAGCCCTCTCGAAGGAATCACCGAAGCAGAACAGGAAAATGGTTCGGATTATATTTCGGTCATGATGGATAATCTTGAGGCATTGAAGAAAAGTATCAACTGATAAGGGTTATTGTTCCTGCTCAGAGCGTTTGCGTGCTATGATTTGGTTGAGCTAAGTGGACAGAAAAGAATCAAAATGACAGGTTAAGATAACAGCAATCCAAGTGTAATTTCAATTTGAACAACACACACTTGTTTCAGTCAATGGGAAGGTATTGTCGGACAAGGAGGAAGCATCATGTTATTTACCGATCGGAAAGAAGCCGGCATCCTGCTGGCCGAGGCTTTGGAGAAGTACCGCGGAGAAGATATCGTCGTATTTGCCTTGCCGCGAGGGGGAGTGCCGTTGGGAGTGGAGATTGCCAAAAAATTGGCGGCGCCGCTTGATTTGCTTATCACAAAGAAAATCGGACACCCGTTCAATCCTGAATACGCCATCGGGGCCATCACAGAGGATGCGGACCCAATCTTCAATCCGGGCGAGCATGGGGTGTTGGACCAGAAATGGCTGGATTGGGAGCTGAAGCGGCTTCGACAGGAAATCAAACGGCGCAGGGAAACCTATGTCGGGGCAGCGAACATCCAATCCTTGGAAGGCAAAACGGCCATCATCGTGGATGACGGCATCGCGACCGGTTTCACGATGTTCGCTTCGATAGCGGCTCTGAAAAAGCGGCATCCGAAACGCATCATCGTCGCCGTTCCGGTAACGCCGGAGGATACCGCAAAAAGGATGGATCAAATGGTGGATGCAGTCGTTGCTTTGGAGCGGACGGATGACTATCTCGGCGCTGTGGGCGCTTATTATGTCCGTTTCGATCAGCTCGATGACGCGGAGGTCGTCTCCTTGCTCCAAGGCATGAACGTGAAGGAGGGGAAGGCAGATGAGTGATCCAGAAAAGGCAGTGCGGATAACCGGTGCGGGTGTCACACTGAACGGTGATCTGGCCTTGCACAAAGACGCGAAAGGGCTCGTTATTTTCGCCCATGGCAGCGGAAGCAGCCGGCATAGTGTCCGCAACAAATACGTGGCAAGCGTGCTGCGGGCGCATGGCTTATCCACCTTGTTGCTGGATCTGTTGACGGAAGCCGAGAGCGAGTGGACTGACAAACGGTTCGACATCGAATTGTTGACCCAACGGTTGACGCTTGCGGAAAAATGGGTGAAGCAGCAGGATGAAACGAAACTGTTACCGATCGGCTATTTCGGATCCAGCACCGGAGCGGCTGCCGCTTTGCAATCAGCCGCGGTGTTGGGCGATGAAATCAAGGCCGTCGTATCGCGCGGCGGGCGTCCTGATATGGCCAAGGCGCATCTGGCAAAGGTCAAGGCTCCGACACTTTTGCTGGTGGGCGGCTATGATGACGGAGTGATCGAACTGAATGAGCAGGCCTACGCATTACTGAACTGCGAAAAGGAAATGACCATCATTCCCGGAGCAACACATCTGTTTGAAGAGGCCGGCACCCTGGAACAAGTCGCCGAGTTGGCTGCGCAATGGTTTGTGAAGCAGTTTCCGGAAAAATAAGAGCGACCGAATTGATTTCGGCCAGGATGACAAAAAGCAGGACACCTTTCATGCGAAGGTCGTCCTGCTTATTTTTTTTTTAAAATGTGAAAGTGTCTATCACTTGGATTCAGGATTATAAGTCCAGCCATGATCGTTGTGGTAAATCATCAGCTTTGACATCCCGCCGTCGACAGTGAAATTCTGTCCGGTGATGAAGCTGGCTGCGTCACTGCAGAGGAAGCGGATCGTCTGCACGATGTCATCGGGTACGCCGACCCGACCGACAGGGTGCTGCAACAGGTCGGCGGTTTCGTAGTCAGGCTGGTAATTCTCTTCTTTATGGAAGGAACCCGTGTCGATCCAACCAGGGCTGATGGCATTGACGCGGGCTTTTCCAGCCAAGGAAATGCTGAGCGCATGCGTCAACGCAAGGATGCCGCCTTTAGCTGCCGAATAACTTTCGGTGTCCTCTTGCGACATGAAACCGCGGCTTGATGCGATGTTCACGACCGAAGCGCCAGCTGTGAACACCGGCAAAAGCAAACTCGTCAACATGTATGGCGCCGTGACGCCTAAAGCCAACACATAATTGAAGTCCTGATAGGAACATTCCGACAGGATACCTTTTTTGCTGATGCAAGCGTTGTTCACCAGATAATCGACTTTGCCGAAGCGTTGCTTGACGGCTTCCGCAAAAGCGTGAAGGGCAGCTTCCTCCGCGATGTCCCCGTGATGGAAATACACATCGTTCCTTGCGAAACGGGAAACGATCTTTTCGCCGGCTTCCTTATCTGTGTCCACGAATGCAACAACGGCACCCGCTGTCAAAAAAGATTCCACAGTGGCTCGGCCGATGCCGTTCGCTCCGCCGGTCACCACGATCACACGATTTTGAAAATCCATATTCCATTCCTCCTGACTGTTTGATGCTTCAAATATTTCGTGACTACAGCGAAAGCTTCAGCGATACCGGGCAATGGTCGCTGCCGAAGATATTTTCATGGATATCCGCGTCGACCAAGGCATCCTTCAATGTGTCCGATACAAGGAAATAGTCGATCCGCCAGCCGGCATTGTTTTTGCGGGCGTTGAAGCGGTAGCTCCACCAGGAATATCTGCCTTCCGCATCCGGATGGAAGTAGCGGAAAGTATCGATGAAACCGTTGGCGACCACTTCGCTGAACTTGGCGCGTTCCTCGTCCGA
The DNA here is from genome assembly GCF_003051085.1 of Trichococcus patagoniensis. Classification (GTDB taxonomy): domain Bacteria; phylum Bacillota; class Bacilli; order Lactobacillales; family Aerococcaceae; genus Trichococcus; species Trichococcus patagoniensis. The sequence continues at coordinate 3,965 of NZ_QAOM01000005.1, forward strand.
AAAGCCCGCGTTCTTGCGGTTCGTTTTCCAATTCTTCAGATCGATGTTCTCGTGGGCAACGTTCAGGTCGCCGCAGACGACAACCGGTTTTTCAGACTCCAGCCCTTTCAGATAAGCCAGAAAGGTTGTCTCCCAATCCATCCGGTAGTCCAACCGCTTCAGCTGCTCCTGTGAATTGGGCGTATAGACAGCGACTAGGTAGAAGCCGGCATACTCCAGGGTGATGACGCGTCCTTCCGAATCATGTTCGGCAGCGCCTATGCCCAACCGCACAGAAAGCGGTGTATGCTTTGTGAATATGGCCGTACCGGAATAGCCTTTGCGCTCCGCGTAATTCCAGTAGGATTCATACCCGGGGAATGCAAGCTCAATCTGGCCTTCCTGCAATTTTGTTTCCTGCAGACAGAAGAAATCGGCATCGAAGTCCGAAAAAATATCCGCAAAATTTTTGTTTACAATGGCCCGCAAGCCGTTGACGTTCCATGAGACAAATTTTAGCTCCATTTTATGTTCACCTGCCTTAACGTAACGCAATCGTATAGTAAAGGAACAGGATGAAGAGGAAGAGATTGATGGCGGCCAGTGTCCACTTCATTTTAGGCTCTGGGATGTTCAACGCAAAAATCGTTCCGACAATCGGCAAAAACAGCGCCAAAACCAACGAAGTAGTGGATACGGAGCCGGGATCTTTGGTAGTGAAGAGGTAAAGAGGGTAAAGGATGGACAATAGTGTGAATGTTATTCCGTTTCTGGTTTGTTTGGGTTGCATAAAGCAGCCTCCTTTTTCTGTTATCTGTAATATTTTACCATACCTATGCGCTTGGATCGCAAGGAAGAGGGCCGGAATTCGTGTCCAAAAAATGAGAAAGGATTCTTTCCGGCAGACAGATATCTAACAAAGCTATTTCAAATTGATTAAATTGTAAATTTTTTCATAAACTTGTGTTAAAATAGCATGAACAGGTGCGGAAATGTTTTTGATTAAAAAATGATTAACATTTGGTTAAAGAAATATAATTAATCGTTGCCGCTTACTTATTTGATACAAATCCGCATCAAGTGATGTTAGAATGGACTACATAAATAAAATTAGTGGGTGAAATGCATGTTGGGGACGGAAATAAAACAACAGTTTCCTGAAACGATCGTTAAAGAGAATGAAAACTTATCAAATTATACATACACAAAAACAGGTGGACCTGCGGATGTGCTGGTCTTTCCGAAATCCAAAGATGAAGTAGCGGCAATCGTTGCATGGGTGAATGAAAAGCAAGCGCCTTTGACCGTATTGGGCAATTCCAGCAATGTCATCATCAAGGATGGCGGCATCCGCGGCATCGTCATGATCCTGACGGAAATGGACCATATGGAAGTGAAGCGCCATCGGTTGATCGTCCAGAGCGGCGCACGCTTGATCGATGCTTCGCGGATGGCCTTGGCTGAGCGGTTGAGCGGCTTGGAATTCGCATGCGGCATTCCCGGCAGCGTCGGTGGAGCGGTCTACATGAACGCCGGAGCCTATGACGGTGAAGTCGAAGAAGTCATCGAATCCGTAGTGGTGATCACACGCGAAGGCAAAATCAAAATCTACGAGAAGAATGAGCTTGAGTTTTCCTATCGCCACAGCAAGCTGCAGGAAACGAACGAAATCGTTCTGGAAGTCGTCTTCCACCTGGAAAAAGGCAAGCAGGAAACAATCAAAGCCCGAATGGATGACTTGACGGCTTTGCGCGAATCGAAGCAACCATTGGAATATCCTTCATGCGGCAGCGTCTTCAAACGGCCGACCGGGTATTTTACAGGCAAATTGATCCAAGAAGCGGGTCTGCAAGGTTTGATTTGGGGCGGGGCACAGGTGTCGATGAAGCATGCAGGCTTTATCGTGAATATCAACAATGCCACAGCGACCGATTACATTGAACTGATCGCGCATATCAAAGAAGTCATAATGGAACATTATGGTGTGCCATTGGAAACGGAAGTCCGGATCATCGGAGAAGATACAGTGGGAAGCTTATAGGTGAAAAGAAGGCTGGGTGTGAACATTCAGCTCTTTTTTGAATAGCACTCAATTATTTTTTTTAAAAATATATAATGAAGGAGGATAGCCCATGCGAAGACCACTGATATCTTTTCAGAACTTTAGTTTCACCTATTCAGATCAAAAGGAACCGACGCTGGAAGAACTGAATGTCACCATCTACGAAGGAGAAAAAATACTTGTGCTCGGCCCTAGCGGCTCCGGGAAAACGACCTTTGCCCGTTGCCTCACTGGCGTATTGCCGAGTGAAGAGAACGGCGATGCGAGCGGAAACATCCTCTTTCACCATCAGATCGATCAAACGGTTGCCCCCTTCGAAGATTTTCTTCCGAATGAAATGAAACTGGTCAAGAACAGTCTGATTCCCCACGCGGATCAGATGGGGAAATTTGGAGTGAAGCAACACGTCCCGTTCCGTACAGCGGATGATGTTAAAAAAATGGACAATTGGCATGATTTTTTGAAGAAACGCCCGTATCTGAAGCGCAGTTTCATGAAATTGTCGGAACAACAGTTGGGCGACATCACAATGGCCGGCATCTCCTTGGATGGCAAGCCAGTGATTTTATTCGATGAACCATTAGCGAATCTGGACCCGAGTTCCGGGGATTTGGCCATGAAATTCATTGATGATCTGCATCGCGTCAGCGACACGACCGTCCTCATCATCGAACATAGGCTGGAAGATGTCTTGGCGCAACCGATCGATCGCATCCTGCTGTTTTCCGGCGGGCGGATCATCGCGGACGCAACGCCGGAGGAGATCCTCCGCACCGAAATTTTGAGCGATATCGGCATCCGGGAACCACTTTACATCACGGCCATGCGCTATGCCGGAGTCGATCTGGACAATGTCCGGGAACTGGCGAATGCAAAGAAAGTGAACGGACCGCAATTAAAGGAACAGATGGAGAGCTGGCTGAATTATCTGCCTCAATTCAGGTATCCCGATTATGATGAAGTGCTTCTGGAGCTGGATGGCTTATCATTCAAATACCCTTGGAACGACAAGGACATCGTCGACGGTGCCTTTCTCCGCATCTACAAAGGGGAAATGATCAGCCTGGTCGGTGCAAACGGAGCCGGCAAATCAACGCTTTCCCGTTTGATGACCGGAGAAGAAAAGCCGCAGAGTGGCCGTATCTACTGGAAAGGCCATGAAGTCAGCGACATCGATGCGGATGAAGCGGCAAATTATGTCGGCTACGTCCCGCAGAACCCGAAAGATAGCCTGTCACAGGAAACCGTGTATGAAGAGATTGCTTTGAAACTGAAGCAGCGCAACATGCCTGAGGAAGAGATCGTAAGGAAAGTCGATGAAGTGGCGAAAGTTTGCGGACTGCAATACATCAAAGACTTGCCGTTATCGATGCTGAGTTTCGGTCAACTGAAACGGGTGTCGATCGCCTCCGTCTTGGCGCTGGATCCGGAGTTGATCATCTTGGATGAGCCGGCAGCGGGGCAGGATTTCAGCCATTATAAAGACATCATGCATTTCCTCCAGCGGATCCATCAGAACGGTGTGACCGTCGTGATCGTAACGCATGACATGCACCTGATGCTGGAATACACCCGCAGAGCGGTCGTCATGGCCAAGGGGAAGATCGTGGCCGATACGAGTTCCGCTTTTGTCCTCATCAATCCGAGGCTGATCCAGATCGCCTCATTGAAAGAGACCACCTTGTTCACCTTCGCCAATCAGATCGGAATGACGGATCCTTACTCCTTCACGGAAAAATTCGTCTACTACGATCGGGCCGCGCGTCTTTTCTAAAAAAATACAGATAAGTCCAAACGTCAGAATGATCATTTCTGGCGTTTTTTGTTGTAAAGGATGCGACTTCTTATATAATAATAGTGTTTTGTGCTAACATAATAGTGATGAGTGAATATCCGGTCGCATCCGATTGGAGTGAACGTTCAGCGCCCATACATAAACGATAAAGGCGGGAGAAAATGACTGATAAACCAATCATTACTTTGGAGAATGTAAAAAAAGTATACGATAATGAAACTGTGTTGCATGATATTAACTTTGAGCTTGAAAGAGGCAAATTCTATACCCTTTTGGGACCATCCGGCTGCGGAAAAACGACGATTCTGCGTTTGATCGCGGGGTTCGCGGACGCAACGGAAGGCATCATCAAAATCAATGAGGAAGTAGTGAATGACATACCGGCGAACCGGCGCAAAGTCAATACGGTTTTCCAGGACTACGCTTTGTTCCCCCACATGAATGTTTTCGATAATATCGCATTCGGGCTGACGATCAAAAAAATGCCCAAGGACCAAGTCAAGCTGAAAGTGGAAGAGGCACTGAAAATGGTACAGCTTGAGGGCTATGAAAACCGTGAAATCAGCGAAATGTCGGGCGGCCAGCAACAAAGGGTCGCAATCGCCAGGGCAATCGTCAACGAACCGGATGTGCTGCTTTTGGATGAACCTTTGTCGGCTTTGGATTTGAAACTGCGCACGGATATGCAGTACGAACTCCGTGAACTGCAGCAGCGTTTGGGTATCACCTTTATTTTTGTAACGCACGATCAGGAAGAGGCATTGGCCATGAGCGATTGGATCTTCGTCATGAACAAGGGTGCGATTGTCCAGAGCGGCACACCTGTGGATATTTACGATGAGCCGATCAACCGATTCGTTGCGGATTTCATAGGCGAGAGCAATATCGTTCCTGGGATGATGGTGGAGGACTACAAAGTCAGCTTCGTTGGCAAGGAGTTCGAATGTTCCGATGCGGGCATCACTCCGGGTGAAAAAATCGAAATCGTCATCCGTCCGGAAGATCTGGAACTGACGACTGTCGAAAACGGCAAACTGGTCGTGAATATCGATACGCAGCTGTTCCGCGGCGTCCACTATGAAATCATCGGCTATGACAAGGACGGAAACGAGTGGATGATCCATTCCACCAAGCGCGCGGAAATCGGCAAGGATGTCGGACTCCATTTCGGTCCGCAGGATATCCATGTCATGCGCCTGGGCGAATCCGAGGAAGAGTTCGATGCCCGTCTGGAAAGCTATGAAGAGTAGGGGGAAAGACATGACGAAAAATTCTAGAGCATTCTATTCTGTTCCTTACATACTGTGGCTGGGGCTGTTTGTAATATCCCCGGTGCTGCTGATTCTGTACCAGTCCTTTTTCGACATCACCGGAGCCTTCACTTTTGCTAACTACGCGACCTATTTCAGCTCGGGAAATTATCTGCGGATGACGTTGAATTCGTTCCTGTATGCGTTCATCATCACCCTCGTGACGTTCCTGATCAGTTACCCGACGGCCTTGTTCCTGAGCCGGACGAAGCATAAGCCGCTCTGGCTGTCTTTGATCATTTTGCCGACATGGATCAATCTTTTGCTGAAGGCCTATGCCTTCATCGGGTTGTTCAGTCAGAGCGGGACGGTCAATCAATTCCTGAGCTTCATGGGCATCGGTCCCCAACAGATCCTGTTCACGGACTTCAGTTTCATTTTCGTGGCGGCCTACATCGAGTTGCCTTTCATGATTTTGCCGATCTTCAATTCGATCGAAGAGCTGAACCCGTCCCTGATCGTGGCCAGTGAGGACTTGGGTGCGACAAGGATGCAGACTTTGACGAGGGTCATCTTTCCTCTGACGCTGAGCGGCGTGCGCAGCGGTTTCCAGGCCGTCTTCATTCCGTCACTTTCGCTGTTCATGTTGACGCGACTGATCGGTGGAAACCGGGTCATCACTTTGGGCACAGCTGTGGAACAGCATTTTCTCGTCACCCAGAACTGGGGGATGGGCTCCACGATCGGCGTCATTCTGATCATCAGCATGATCGCCATCATGTCCCTGACGAGTGATAAAAAGAAGAAAGGCAGGGGAGTCAAATGAAGGGAACAACCAACACGAAGTGGAACAATGCATTCCTTGTGCTCGTTTTCGCCATCCTGTACCTGCCGATTTTTTATCTGATCTTTTATTCGTTCAATGCCGGCGGGACCATGAACACTTTCACCGGCTTCACGTGGGAGCATTACCAAGCTGTCTTTGAGGACACGCGCTTGATCGGCATCGTGCTGAACACGTTTTTGGTGGCTTTGCTTTCGGCTCTCAGCGCGACTGCAATCGGCACGATGGGCGCGATCTATATTTATTACACGAAGAAACGCAGCACTAAAAATACGCTCTTGAGCCTGAACAACGTGCTGATGGTTTCGCCGGACGTCATCATCGGGGCGAGCCTGTTGATCCTTTTCACGCTGCTCGGCTTTTCGTTGGGCTTCTCCTCGGTGGTGCTGTCGCATATCGCTTTTTCGATTCCGATTGTCGTGCTGATGGTGCTGCCGAAGCTTTATGAGATGAACGATTCGATGATCAGCGCGGCCCAGGATCTGGGTGCGAGCTCCGGCCAAGTGTTCAGCAGAATCCTGATACCGAGCATCACTCCGGGAATACTGAGCGGTTTCTTCATGGCCTTCACTTATTCCTTGGATGATTTTGCGGTGACCTTTTTCGTGACCGGGAATGGCTTCACCACTTTGGCGGTGGAAATCTATTCGCGGGCTCGCCGTGGTGTCAGCCTGGAAATCAATGCGCTCAGTGCGCTGATGTTCCTGTTCACGCTGCTTTTGGTATTGGGCTACTATTTCATCCAACAATATGGGCACAATAAACGCGCGCAGCAATTAAAGGCAATCGGAAAACATGCCGGTTCGGAACGGACGGTGAAAAAAGGATGAAAAAATTAATGGGAATGGCGGCCTCTGTGCTGTTTGTCTGTGCAGCGATCGCTTTCGGAATCAGCTCGTTGAACAGGTCGCAAGGCTTCACGGACGGGAATACACTGACCATCTACAACTGGGGCGACTATATCGAGCCGGAGCTGATCACGAAATTCGAAGAGGAGTCCGGGTATAAGGTTTCCTACGAAACGTTTGATTCGAACGAGGCCATGTACACCAAAGTCAAGCAGGGCGGCACGGCCTACGATCTGAGCATCCCTTCGGAGTACATGATAAATAAAATGGCTGAAGAAGGATTGCTGATTGAGCTGGACCATTCGAAGATCGAAGGCCTGGAGAACATCGACCCGCGCTTCCTGGATCTGCCGTTCGACGAGGGCAACAACTATTCTATCCCTTATTTCTGGGGAACGTTGGGAATCATCTATAATGACAAAATGGTGACGGAAGAGCCCACTTCCTGGTCCGATCTCTGGGATCCGAGCTATGCGAACAGCCTGCTGCTGATCGATGGGGCGCGCGAAGTGATGGGGCTGGGCCTCCAAACTGAAGGCTACTCTCTCAACGAAAGGGATCCGGTCGTGTTGACAGAAATCGCAGAGAAACTGAAGGATATCACGCCGAACGTCAAAGCAATCGTTGCCGATGAAATCAAAATGTACATGATCCAGGAAGAAGCGGCCATCGCTGTGACTTTCTCCGGCGAAGCCAGCGAGATGCTTTGGGAAAACGAACATCTCCATTATGTGATCCCGGAAGAGGGCTCAAATCTCTGGTTCGACAATATCGTCATCCCGAAGACCGCAAAAAATATCGAAGGCGCTTATGCCTTCATCAATTTCATGCTGGAACCTGAAAATGCGGCCATCAATGCGGCATACGTCGGCTACGCCACACCGAACCAAACCGCCATCGAGCTGATGGATCCCGAAATAACCAGCGATAAACAATTTTATCCGTCCGATGAAGTCATGGACAAACTCGAAGTCTACGAAAACCTGGGAGCCAAAACACTGGGAACGTACAATGACCTGTTCCTCGAGATCAAGATGTTCAGGAAATAACATATAAAACATTGGAAATGACGTGCACTCTCTGCGGAATTCCCCGCCAAAATAGGGTTAGCGGGGAATCTTGTGTTGTCCGAGGCCGTTTTTCCCCGCCAAAGTGGTTTCGGCGGGTTTTCTGCCTGTGATTTGAACTGATTTTCCCCGCCAAAATGCTTTTGGCGGGTTATTTCTAAGCATAAATTCAATTCCTATAGAAAGGGGCAGCATCAAACTAGAAAATACCACTCTAGTTTGATGCTGCCCCTTGTTGGAGAAAAACATTGACTTGATCTTAAGGTTAATAGGTATGCTTGCATATAAAGATGCTAGCATTTCATTTAAGCGAGGCGGGATAATGAGAAAGAGAATCTTGCTGACTGTCGTGCTCTTCGCTTTTGGACTATTAGCCGCTTGCTTCAGACAAACTTCTGAAAGAGGTGAAACAGATTTGAACTCAAGGTTACAAGATAGTCAATCATCAGAAAATGATAGTGAGACAGGAGGAAACAAAATGCAGATACAAGTTAAAGATGAGATACATACTGTTGTATTTATGCTTAATAATAGTGTTGCAGCAGAATCACTCTATAATCAGCTTCCTTTTAAAATAAGGGTGGAGAATTATGGGAACAACGAAAAAATATTTTATCCACCAACAAAACTGAATACTACTGACACGCCGAGTGCAGAGGGCCCTGCCGGCACACTTGCATATTTCGAACCATGGGGAAATGTGGTCATGTATTACGGCAGCTTTGGACGTTACCGGGGGTTGTATGATTTGGGAACAGCTATTTCAGGTGGAGAACATATCAGAAAATTGACAGGGGAAATCTCTGTCACTAAGATTTCTGAATGAAATCAGTTGGAATGTATTGATTTGGCAGCCGCTTTTACAGTAGCCTCAAACTACCCGTCGAAGAAATTCCGCTTCACAATCCGCGCAAGGTTATGCTATCATTAAAATAAGATTAAAAGAAAGAAGGGAATCTCTTGACTAAATTCATCAGTTCAGACAAAGCGCCCGCAGCGATCGGTCCTTATTCGCAAGGAACAAGAAAGAACGGTTTCATCTTTTCATCCGGACAATTACCAATCGATATGGAAACGAAGGAACTTGTTACTGATCCTGCAGCAGCGACAACAGCCAGCTTGAACAATGTGTTGACGATCGTCAAAGCGGGCGGCGGCTCGTTGGAATCAATCCTGAAAGTCAACGTGTTCGTGAAGGACATCAATGATTTTGACGCGATCAACGGTGCGTATACCGCATTCTTCGGCGAACATAAACCAGCCCGTTCATTGGTGCAGGTTGCCGCTTTACCGAAAGATGCCGTCATCGAAATCGAAGCTATCGCATTTAAAGACTAATACAAATAAAAGAAGAACGGCTATCTCCAAGTGAGATAGCCGTTCTTCTTTTATTTGATAGGATTGTGTTCAGGATGTCCGATTCATGCGGATTATCGGACAAGCTTGGATCTGGATGTGTTCAGGATGTCCGATTCATGCGGGTTATCGGACAAGCTTGGGTCTGGATGTGTTCAGGATGTCCGATTCATGCGGGTTATCGGACAAGCTTGGATCTGGATGTGTTCAGGATGTCCGATTCTTCCGGGTTATCGGACAAGCTTGGGTCTGGATGTGTTCAGGATGTCCGATTCATGCGGGTTATCGGACAAGCTTGGGTCTGGATGTGTTCAGGATGTCCGATTCATGCGGATTATCGGACAAGCTTGGGTCTGGATGTGTTCAGGATGTCCGATTCTTCCGGGTTATCGGACAAGCTTGGGTCTGGATGTGTTCAGGATGTCCGATTCTTCCGGGTTATCGGACAAGCTTGGATCTGGATGTGTTCAGGATGTCCGATTCATGCGGGTTATCGGACAAGCTTGGGTCTGGATGTGTTCCGGATGTCCGATTCATGCGGGTTATCGGACAAGCTTGGGTCTGGATGTGTTCCGGATGTCCGATTCATGCGGATTATCGGACATTCTTAGCACTTTTGTGTGAAGCATAGAATGCAAAACACTCAGACGCAACGAACCCATTCCGATCCGTTATTCGAACGGATTCGCTTTGGCCGGGGGCTGGTCATCCACCCATTCCGGCTTGATTTCCAACTGCTGCCCGAAGATCATCATTTTCAGGCGGACGCCTTCACGGGTGGCTGCGAGGCCGCCCAAACCGGTTTCGCGCAGGGAGGCGGGAAGGTTTTTCCCGACTTTGCGCATCGCTTCGATCACATCGTCGGCGGGGATTTTGTTCGTCAGCCCGGCCAAGGCCATATCGGCGCTGATCAGGGCATTGACCGCACCGATTGCATTGCGCTTGACGCAGGGGATCTCGACCAGTCCGGCAACCGGATCGCAGACGAGGCCGAGCAGATTGCTGATGGCCATCGCCATCGCTTCCGAGGCCTGCTCAGGCGTTCCGCCCGCGATTTCTACAGCCGCAGCGGCAGCCATTCCAGATGCGCTCCCGACTTCGGCTTGGCAGCCTCCAGCGGCGCCGGAAATCATGGCATTGTTGGCGATCACCATGCCGAAGCCGCTGGCGCAGAACAGCATTTGGACCATCTGTTCCTCCGTCAGCCCCAGCTTGTCCTTAATGGCGAACATCACACCGGGCAAAGTCCCCGATGAGCCGGCAGTCGGGGTAGCGCAGATGATTCCCAACGAAGCGTTGACTTCGTTCGTGGCGATGGCGCTCTCCACCGCGATCAGCAGGTCGTCGCCTGAAAGCGTCTTGCCGCGTTGGCGATAGTTCCGCAGTTTCACGGCTTCACCGCCTGTCAATCCAGTGGGGGAAAACACGCCATCGCCAGCCAAGCCTTTTTCGACTGCGGCCTTCATGACGTGGTAATTGTTGCGCATTTGTTCCCAAATTTCCGCACGCGTCCGGTGGCTTTTGGCCATTTCCTGCAGCAGCATCAATTCGGAAATCGGTTTGCCGCTTTCCTCCGCGGCGGTAACCAATTCTGCAATCTTATTGTACAAAGCGGTATTCCTTCTTTCCTAACTGATCAGTATCGCCTTTTCGATGAAAGGCAGCTCGTTGATTTCGTAGATCATTTCTTTAGTGGGGACCGTATCCAGATAGAGGACGACCCATTCGGTATCACTTTCCCTGAAAATGCGGATATCATTCAAGGGATAGCCTTTGAATGCAAAATAATTCTGCCATTCCGCTTCGCTGTAAAGATGGTATTGGAGCGTATTCTGATGGATGAAATAGATAGGCAGATGCGCATCCAATCGCATCGAGAAGTTGTCGATGGCGACATGGTTCAAAACGATCGAGCCGCCGCCGATGGAACTGCCCGTAACGGTTATTTTTTTCTTGTCCCGTTCCAACACCATCGTGGCCGTGTTCGGGTGGCCGACGGGAGAGTCGCCGCTCTCTTCGATGAATGTCACGGCTATCTTTTGGGATTTGGCCATTTTGAGGGATTGCGGAATCATCGGATCATCCGCCGCAAAACCGAGTATTCCGCCAAGGATCGCAAAATCGGTGCCGTGCCCGAGATGGGTATCCGCGAACGATTCATAGTAATGGATCGTGACCTTTTTCGGCTTAACCTCGAACAGCTGCGCCGCCGCTTTCCCCAATGCCAAAGCCCCGGCTGTATGCGAGCTGGAAGGGCCAACCATCACCGGACCGATGATATCGAAAATGCTTCTGAATGTATGGCTCATGACGATCCCCTTTCCTTATTGGTTCATGGAAGCTTGCCTCTCATTATAGCGAAAAGGCTGTCGGAATGACAGAACGCCTACTTGCTTTTTTATCGGATTCTAATTGCTTTTTAACAGAGTATACGCTGCCAGCCATAGAAACGCTTCCTTTCCGTATGATATAATGATTTCATCATCCTGAAAGGAACGCGTGAAAAAATGGAACTTAAAGAACTGGTTGGATTAAAAGCTGCAGAATACATCAAAGACGGTATGACAGTTGGACTGGGAACAGGCTCGACTGCCTATTATTTTGTAAAAGAGATCGGTAGACGTGTGAACGAGGAAGGCTTGAAGATCACTGGAGTGACGACTTCGATCCAAACAAAGGAGTTGGCCGAATCGTTGGGGATACCGTTAAAAAGTGTGGATGAAGTGACTTGCATCGACATCACGGTGGACGGAGCCGATGAAATCAGCGAAGATTTCCAAGGGATAAAGGGCGGCGGCGGAGCCTTGCTGTTTGAAAAAATCGTTGCCGACAATTCCAAGAAAGTCATCTGGATCGTCGATGAAAGCAAAATGGTGAAACATCTGGGCGCATTTCCGCTGCCGGTGGAAGTCGTCTGCTACGGATCAATCCAACTGTTCAATAAATTCAATAAAAAAGGCTACAATCCGGAATTCCGCAAGACAGCAAGCGGGGACTATTATTTGACTGATGAGAAGAACAATATCATCGATCTGCATCTGGGTGAAATTTTGGATCCGATGGCACTTGCCGAGGATCTGATCCATCTGACCGGTGTCGTGGAACATGGTTTGTTCCTTGACTGTGTGGATACCGTTTTGGTCGGTACAAAAGACGGCGTGAAAGTGATCGAAGCGAAGAGATAAGCTTCAACTTAGGTGCACAAAAACGTTTTGCGCTGTGCTTGATATTCGAAAAGTCAGATTCAAATGGAGGAACAACCTATGAGAATGGTAGATTTAATTATCAAGAAACAAGAAGGCAAAGCATTGACGAAAGAAGAGATCCGTTTCATCATTGATGGCTACACGGATGGGTCAATTCCCGATTACCAGATGAGCGCCTGGGCGATGGCCGTCTTTTTTCAGGACATGACCGATGAGGAAAGGATGGAATTGACGATTGCCATGGCTGAATCCGGCGATCAGATCGATCTTTCCGCCATCGCAGGCATCAAAGTCGACAAACATTCAACCGGTGGCGTCGGTGACACAACTACGCTTGTGCTCGCTCCCTTGGTCGCCAGCTGCGGCGTGCCGGTGGCGAAAATGAGTGGACGTGGACTCGGCCATACAGGCGGCACACTGGATAAGTTGGAATCGATTCCCGGCTTCCATGTGGAGATCGATGAAGAGACATTCGCATCCATCGTGAACGAAAATAAAGTCGCCGTCATCGGACAATCCGGCAATCTCTGCCCAGCCGACAAGAAATTGTATGCGCTGCGTGATGTGACCGGAACCGTCAATTCATTGCCGCTGATCGCCAGTTCGATCATGTGCAAAAAAATCGCAGCCGGTGCGGATGCGATTGTGCTTGATGTTAAAATTGGCGCCGGTGCCTTTATGAAGACGGAAGAAGATGCGAGGGCGCTTGCCCATGCGATGGTCAAAATCGGCAATCTGGCCGGCCGCAAAACGATGGCGATCATTTCCGACATGAGCCAGCCTTTGGGTGTGGCTGTCGGCAATGCTTTGGAAGTCGAAGTGGCGATCGAAACGTTGAAGGGCAACGGTCCGCAAGACCTGGAGGCGCTCTGCATCGAATTGGGAAGCCAGATGGTCTACTTGGGCGGAAAAGCGGCTGATCTCGCTGAAGCCCGCAAACTGGTTACCGAAAACCTCCGCAACGGCAAAGCGTTGGAGAAATTCAAAGTTTTCGTCGCTTCCCAAGGCGGGAACCCGGCAGTGGTGGATGATTATTCCTTGATGCCGCAAGCCTCGCGCCAACAGGATGTTTTGGCCGAAGCATCCGGATACGTGACTGAAATCGTTGCGGATGATATCGGCGTGGCCGCGATGCTTTTGGGGGCCGGACGCGCCACGAAAGAAAGCACGATCGATCTGTCGGCCGGACTGAAGGTCCTGAAAAAAGTCGGCGATCCGGTCCAAAAAGGCGAAGTGATCGTCACGATGTTCGCCAACAAAGCAGATTTCGGCCCGGCCGAAAAGCTGATCCAGGAAGCTTATTCCATTGGCGCAGAAAGAAAAGAAATCACCCTGATCCACGGTATCATTACGGATTAATGAGGAGGCTGTCCGAAAAAGGATGGCCTTCTTTATTTGTTGTGCTTGCTGGCCGGAGAAGGGCGACGGAAGGTATCCCAGCTCCGGTGAAGGGTTCGCCCGCCGGAGGACGCCGATGACAATCGGACTTAACTCCGACGAGGCTGCCTTCATCGGAGAACACAAGCAGAATGTGGGCCGAACTCCGGCGAAGCCTCCGTTCACCGGAGCAGAGTGGTTGCGCCACAAATAAATTTCAGCACAAAAGCAAAGAAGCAACCGGAGCGCATTCCGGTTGCTTCTTTGCTTTTCCAATCATTGATCAAAAGCCACATTCGTGATGTCTTTGCTCATTTTCGACAAGTCGCTCACCAGATCCTTTTTCTTGTAGTAATGCGGCAAACCGATCCCGTAGATGACGATGTAGGTCGGCTGCTCGCTCTCCGGATTCTCGATCAGAAACTTCATATCCGAAGTTTCGATGTTGTTTTCGGAAAGGAACAATTCGATCGCCTTTTTCAGTTCCGGCTGCCGGTAATGGATCTCCACATGCAGACCGCCTATGGAAGTCCTGATTTTTTTGATGATATGCAGGACTACATAAAGGATCAGACAGCCGATGAAAGAAAGAAAGTAATAACCCATCCCGACGGCAATCCCGAGACCAGCGACCGTCCAGATCGTTGCCGCTGATGTCAAGCCGGTGACCGTATCACGTTTGGTGATGAGGATTGTGCCGGCTCCTAAAAATCCGATCCCGCTGACGATCTGGGCGATGATGCGGGTGAAGTCGACGGTGATGCTGGATGCGATATCCGGATTGGCGATCGCCAAATTCAGGCTATAAAAAGCGATTTCGAGTTGGATCAAGGTGATGAGGCAAGCTGAAACCGAAACGATGATGTTCGTCCGCAATCCGGCTGCCTGACGGTTCTCTTCGCGTTCATAACCGATGACGCCACCGACGAAGACCGCCGCAAGCAAGCGCATCGTTATTTCCAATGTGCTGATGGAATACACAGCAATTCCCCCTTTCAGAATGAGCATTTCCTCTATTCTAATGCACCAACCGTTTTCTGTAAAAGGAAATAAGCGGAATTGACGATTTTCTGAAAATTTGCAGCATCTCGCCGATTCTGCCGTAACTATGTGATAAAATGAAAAATAAAGTATGGATATTTAATCAGAGGAGGGACAATATGTCGAAAAAAGAATGGCTGGCCGGGATGAAAGCCATCTATCCGGTTTGTTTCGGCTACATTCCGATGGGATTGGCCTGCGGAGTCCTGCTGCAGCAAGCGGGCTATCATTGGCTGGCGGTCATGCTGATGAGCCTGCTCATCTACGGGGGTGCCGCGCAGTTCATGATCGCTTCGATGACGGTGGCCGGGGCAGGGCTGTTGGAAATGGTGATCATGATCTTTTTCATCAATTTGCGGCATCTTTTGATGGGTTCCAGCTTGGCCCGGAGGATCCGCGACAAGAGCACGCTGTTCAGCATCTTCTTCGCGCAGACGATCACGGATGAATCCTTCGCCGTCAACACGCTGTATTTCAAAAACGACGGCATGTGGAATCCAACCAAAGCAATGGCTGCGAATGTCACGGCCTATGCTACCTGGATTTTAAGCACCGGGATAGGGGCGATGGCCGGAAAGAGCATCGCTTTGTCACCGGTCGTGATGAACTACATCCTCATTGCGATGTTCATCTTTCTGCTCGTTTCCCAGATCGAGAACCGCATCGTGTTCTGGACAGCGATTGTCTCCGGCATCACGGCGGTCCTGTTGATGAGCCTGCTGCACCATAACATCGCCATCGTCCTGACTTCGGTATTGGCCTCCGGATTCGGACTCTACCTGCAGAACAAGAAAGACGATAAGGAGGGGATTTTGCGTGGATGATAAAGCGTTATGGCTGATTTTGGGAGGCGGTCTGGTGACGTTCTTGCCCAGATGGCTGCCGATTGTTGCCCTCAAGAATGCGCGGATCCCGATTTGGTTCCAGAAATGGATGAGCTTCCTGCCGGTTTCGATTTTTTCGGCCTTGATCGCTTCGGATATCTTTTTCTGGGAGGGCAACGTTTCTTTGAATGCATTGGAGAACGCCAAACTGCTGCCGTCGCTTGTGACAGCTCTGGTGGCTTATTATTCGAAAAATATGATCCTTTCCGTCATCATCGGCATCGCGGGCATCAGCCTGACGGTGTGGGTTCTTTAATTTATTTGCCACCATATTTTCATTATTCTGTTGACATACTTTTGTTTGTTGATTATGATGAAAGCATAAGAGAAGAGGAGGCAGTCGCAATGCAAACGATCACGCTTGTAACAGCAACGAACGGAATAAGCTGGCAAAGCCGCATGGAGTAGGTTGATCGTGTGACAGGACTGTCCATAGATGCAACCTCAGATTCGATCTGGATTAGCGTCTATGCGGATTTTTCCTTCTTTTACAACTGTAGGAATAGACAACCGCAAAGACTATTAGGGTCTCTGCGGTTTTTTTGCATCCAAAAACGCGTTTTTGATCCGGATTGGGATGTGTATGAAAATCAAATTTCAAAAAAATGGAGGAGTTTTGATGATGAAAAATGGGATGAAAAACATGTTGCGAATGAGTTCGGTATTGGCGATCGGGTTGTTGGCTGCTTGCGGAAACACAGCTTCTGAAGCTGATTCTTCGGCAGCTACAAATGAAAGTGAACAGGAACAGGTCTATATCGGCATCCTGCAACTCACGACGCATCCGGCCTTGGACCAGATCACGGAAGGCATCCTGGATGAGTTGGCCGCGGCCGGATATGTCGACGGCGAAAATGCCACCATCGACTTCCAGAATGCGCAGGGAGACCAAGCGAACATGAAATCGATCGCGGAAAGCTTCGTCAGCCATGATGCGGACATCATGATCGGCGTTGCGACGCCCGCCGCGCAAGCGTTGAAGAATGCCTCCGATGAGATTCCGGTGATCCTCGGCGCGGTCCAGGATCCGGTCGGCGCTGGACTGGTTGAATCCTTGGAAGCTCCCGGCAGCAATGCGACCGGGCTGTCTAACCGGACACCATCCAACGAACAGATGGCATTGATCAAGCAATTCCTGCCGGATGCCACAACGATCGGCGTCATGTACACGACTGCCGAAGACAACGCGATCATTTCCGGCCAACGCGCCGAACAAGCGGCAGCGGATCTTGGATTTGAAGTCGTGACGAAAACGATCACAACTACGAACGATATCGCCCAAGCTGCGGAAAGCCTCGCCAAAGAGGTGGACGCGATCTATGTACCGAATGATAATGTCATCGCGAGCGGAATGGCAACCTTGGTGGATGCAGCCGACGCGTTCGGTATCCCGGTTTTCCCGGCTGCTGATACAATGGTGAAAGACGGTGGCGTAGCTACCTTCGCACCAAGTCAATACGGCATGGGCACCCAGATCGGCCAAATCGCGGTCGACATCCTGAAGGGCGCGGATCCGGCGACTTATCCGGTCCAACTGGTCAAAGAAAATTCCGTATACATCAATCAAGCAAAGGTGGACGAACTGAAATTGACGATTCCGGAAGAGGTCAAAGCTGATGCGGTGTTTGTGGAATTAGCTGAATAATAATTGTTCAGGGGAGGGGCTTCATCCAATTGCGGATGAGCCTCTTTTTTGGCGTGGCGCTGGAAAAGGGATCGCTGAGGTTACCGGAAGCGGAACAAGAAGGGCATGTTGACTGAATGGATCCATTAGCGTTGCGAACAACCGACGAAATTGTCTTGTGTCGACTGATCGGATCCAGGAGTGTTGCGAACAGCCGACGCAGACCGGTTATGTCGGCTGCTCGTCCGTAAATCCAAAAGTACACCCGACAGCAAGCCCCTGAAGCAAAATCCATAAATCCAAAATTGCCTCAACCACCACAAAAAACGCGCCAGCGACCGGTATCATCCTACCGTTCGCTGGCGCGCTGCTTTTATTTTCAATTAATGCTGAATTGAACGATTGGCGTACTGCCGGAAATCGATTCCGCGCATGTCGCACCAGTCGAGGATGTCGCGCTGGAAGATGAGATCCGTGCGCGCCAAATCGGCAACAGATACTTTTCCGAGCATCGCCATCACCGTCGTAATCTGTTCCTTCCAGGCTTCGACCGTTTCGGCTGTCTTCTCCGGTCCGTCGCTCAGGAGCATGTGCAGGAATTGGCCGGAGAGTCCGACAGCCTTCGCGCCCAAGCTCAAAGCTTTCACGATGTCCAACGGTGACTTGATGCCGCCGGATGCGAGGAACTCCGCCTTTCCGCGATGAACATCGGCTTCCAATAGCGAGATCACCGTCGATTGGCCCCAGTTTTCCAAGTCATCGTAGGCTATGGCCGTGCGTCTTGCGTTTTCGATCGCCGCAAAGTTCGTGCCGCCTTTGCCGGAGACATCGATCGTACGGACACCGACCGCAATCAATTGCCCAATCGTTTCACGGCTCATGCCGAAACCGACTTCCTTCACGATGACCGGGACGCCGACATGCGCAGTGATTTCCTCAATCTGGCGCAGCCACATCGTGAAATCGCGGTCGCCTTCGGGCATGATCATTTCCTGCGGTGCGTTGATGTGAATCTGCAAGGCATCGGCCTCGAGAATCGCCACGGCGCGCTTGGCATTATCGAGCGAATGATGGGCTCCGATATTCGCCATTATCCGGCCGTTCGGGTTCACTTTGCGGATGACCGAGAAGCTGTCGCTGACGCTCGGATCCTTCAACGCCGCACTGACGGAACCGGAAGCCATCGCCAAACCGGTCATTTTTGCGACCATCGCCAGATCGGCATTGATCTGTTTGGTCCGTTCGCTGCCGCCGGTCATGCCATTGATGTAGAAGGGCGCAGCCAGGCTCATCCCGGCCATCTCCGTCTGCAGCGAAATGTCCGCCACTTTCAGATTGGGCAAAGAGTGATGGACAAAGCGCATCTTCCCGAAATCGGACAAATCGGTTGGCTGATACTGTTTTTCGGCCAGAACTACGTGCTGGTCTTTTCTGTTTGAATCAAGCGTCATATTCGGATACTCCTTTCCATTCGATGGCGTGGGCAGTGCGCACGTAGCTGAAGACGTGCAGCGGCAAGTTCATGATCCCGACTTTTTCCCATTCCGAAATCAAGGGGATGATGCCCGCTTGCCTGTCGATGATGACGATACCGCAGTCACCGCCGCCGGCACCGGATGATTTGGCCGCACCCAGATTCTTCTCGGCCAAATCGCACAACTGCGTCAACGGCGGCGTTTCGATGACGACGCCTGTGTGCGCGGTCAATTGCTGCAGCAGCAAGCGGTTCTCGCGGATGCCTGCCTGAATCGCCTGCAAGTCGCTTTGTTCGAAAGCCGCAATCATGGCGTTCACGCATTTTTTGCTGGCCTCCAGGAAGGTTTTGTAAAAATCGTCGATGCCGCCGCGGACATCGTTGACGCGGTCGACCAGATGGGTGGTCGAAGCCGGGGAGCCGGTCCAGCCGATCACCAATCGCAGATTGGCTGGTGGTGTCAAGGGCCGAATCATCAATTGCGGCCAAGCTGATTCCAACAATTCGGTGAGCGTAAGCTCGGTTGCCTTGTTCGTTACCCATTCCCTGTCGAAACAGGCATAAGCGATCCAGCCGCCGTATGTACTCGCGGCAATGTCGCCGAAGGAACCGTTGCTTTTGACGGATAGATGCGCCAAAGCTGCCAATTTGTAGACCAATTCGAATTCCGGATCGATCGCATAAAATTTCAGCAAGGCTTTGATCGTGGCGACCGTCACAGCACCGCTCGATCCCAGTCCGTATTTTTTTCCGCTGGCGTTGTCCAACTCGCTCTTCACGGACAGATGGAAATAGGATAACGGAGTCCCGGATTCTTTGATGTAGCGTTCCGTCACCTTGACCGCCTCGGTAATGTAGAGGAAAGGATTTTCGCGTTGGTCGATGACCAGCTGATCCTCTTCGCGGGTCCAAGGTATCGGTAAACCGCCATACTGCGCCGATCGGATTGTCCCGGTCGTATCAGCTTCCTCCAAAGAAACCGTAATGAACTGATCCAAAGCGACCAAAATCGATGGGTGGCCAGGCGTCACTACCGCATATTCTCCGGCAATGAACAATTTACCCGGAGCACTTGCTTCTGTTACAGTCATGCATTCAACCCTCTCTGTTCCTGTTAGTCGTTCCAATTGTAGACAGCACGTTCTGCTTCCGTCAATTCCCGGATTCCTTTTCCGGGTTTGGTGATGATCAATTTATCCTCTGTGAAATGTTCCAAAAACGCTGCTTTTATCGTTTCGGCTTGCGAAAGGCGGCACAGCACTTTCACATTCGGACCGGCATCCATCGTCACATAGCAAGGGATGCCTTGTTTTCGTAAAGCCTGTGCGGTCTTGATGGCGACGATGCTGTCCGGTTCCCAATAGGAAAAAGGCGGTTCCGCCCCCAACATCGTTCCGTGCATCTTCATGCCGTTCGCCTCGGTGATTTCGCCCAAGCGGATGAAATCCTTCGCGGCGATGGCTGCTTTGATGTCCAAAATATCTTTTTTAGCCGATTCCACCCAAGCTGGATAGAAGGGCGAAGTCTCGACCGTGCGTTTCATGCCGATGCGGCTGGAGACTTCCTTCGCTTTCTGGTTGACGGCCACGATGACCATGCCGATATCCCAGCCGGCATCGTCGACCGGTACCGCGAAGGAATCGTCGGAACAAGTCCCCATATCCCATTCCACAAAACCGCCGTAGATGCTGCGCGTAGCACTGCCGCTGCCGCGTCTGGCGAAGGTCGACAATCGCTGCGGATCCAAATCAAGACCCAAGGCCAAGTTGGCAGCTCCTGCCAAAGCAGCGAAGGCGGAGGCGGATGAAGCCAAGCCAGCTGCGGTAGGGACATGGTTGATGCTTTCGACACGTGCACGCAAGGCTGTCTTTTTTTCTGCGCGGAAAAGATCAAGGAATTTGGAAATTTTTTGCGTCTCTTTTTCGCCTTGCTGCTCGCCGTTCAGATAGAAGAAATCCTGCGGGAGGGCTTCATCGAAGACGACCATCGTATCCGTATAGAGTTTATCCAAGGTCAAGGAAAGACTGCTGTTCATAGGAAGAAAGTTGGTTTCGTCCCGCTTCCCCCAATATTTGATCAGCGCGATGTTGGTATGCGCTCGGACACAAGCTTTATTCGGCATCTTCCGTTCCTCCCATTTGATAGATCCAAGTCCGGATTGCTCCGGCCTGTCGTATAGCTTCTTCTACTTTTTCCGCTTCGGAGTTGGTGCTGGCCAAAGCGATCATGCAACCGCCGCGTCCGCCGCCCGTCAATTTGGCGCCCAGCGCTCCTGCAGACCGGGCTGCTGAGACGAGTCTGTCCAGATCCGGGCTGGATACGTCCAGAAAAGACAACGTTTCATGGGCTTGGTTCATCAATTTCCCCAACTGGTGCGGGTCATTCGCTTCAATCGCGGCCTTCGCCGTTTGGGCAAGACTGCCCAAACGGGTGATGGCGTCTCGGTACGGTTGCCGATTTTTCCCGTTCAGTTTTGTGGCGATGCTGGCAACGGCTTCCTTTGTTTGCCCGGTCACGCCGGTATCCCCGACAATCAGAAAAGCCTCCAGGTTCAAAGAAAAAGCTTCGACCGGCTGGCCTTTGATGTAAAAGAGCGGGGCATCCCCGCTTGCCGTGGCGGCATCCAGACCGCTGGGATTTCCGTGTGCGACCATTTCGGATATGTTGACGAGCCGGAGCAAGGTCGCTTGGTCCAACGGCTTATCGAAGTAGGCGAAAAGGGCACGGGTCAAAGCCACCGAAACGGCCGCGCTGGAGCCCATGCCCCTTTCAGCCGGGATGGTGCTGGAAAGCGAAATCGCCAGATTTTCGTCCGGAACCTGCAGTTCGTTCAAAGCCGATTGGATGGCGGTCCGCATGCTTTCCAGGATTTCAGGCATTTCTGCAGCGATGCCGTTATAATAGGAGCAATCGATGGTCAAGGGACCTTCCGCTTCGCATACGGTCGCGGTCATTTCGACTGCCGGGAAAGGCAGTGCGATGGATGGCTCCCCGTGGACGACGGCATGTTCCCCCATCAGGATGATTTTGCCGTGCGACTTGCCGGTTGAGCAACGTGTTTTTATCATATAGGATCGTCCTTTACTGGTTGTGAATCCAGCGGGTACAGTCATACTCCCGCTGATTCTTATGCGTCTTCTATTATGCTTGCCGGTCATGGATTTTGCAAATCGGCATGATTCCTGCAATTCGTTCGCTTTTTGAAGTTTGACTGTTACGGAAATCCAACAAATTCGGCACATATTTTTCGCTATTTTCTTTCATCATTTTCATTGTATCGGAGCAAAAATGCAAAGTAAATCTATTCTTTGGTATTTTACAGAAACTTAAAAAGAAACTTAAAAAGCTTTATCGCCACAGAAAGCAAAGATTAGGTTTCGATTAAAATTTAATGTTCGTATTTGATGGGGTTAAATTTTCAGAAAAGTATGATACAATTACCAAAAGTTTGATTATTTCCAGAAGGGAAAAGCTATGATAGAAGATAGAAACTACTACGAAATCCATCGTGAAGAATGGCAAACTTTTCATCAAGATTCCATTCCGGCAATCACGGAAGAGGAACTGAAGGAATTGACATCATTGAATGATAGACTTTCATTGGAAGATGTCAAGGATGTCTATGTGCCATTGGTGCATATGTTCGATATTTACTTGCAGCAGTACCGGAATCTTCAGCGGGATAAAAGCAGATTTCTTGGCAGATCCTATGAACCGTCACCGCTCATCATTGGCGTAACGGGTAGTGTCGCAGTCGGTAAAAGTACGACCGCACGTGTCCTGCAGAATCTTTTGAAACGGGCCTATCCGACAAAAGCAGTCGAATTGATGACGACGGATGGTTTCCTGTATCCGAACCGGATATTGAGGGAACGCAACATCATGGACCGCAAAGGGTTCCCGGAAAGCTACGACATGGAGAATCTCGTGCAATTCCTGCTGGATGTGAAGACAGGCAAGCCGAATGTCCAGTTTCCGGTCTATTCCCACCGCATCTATGATGTTGTCCCTGGCGATTATGAAGAAGTGAATCATCCGGATATCCTGATCGTGGAAGGGATCAATGTGCTGCAGTTGCCGAGCAATCAACAGATTTACGTCAGCGACTTCTTTGACTTTTCCATCTATGTGGATGCCGAGGAAGATATGATCGAAAAATGGTACATCGAACGTTTCGAAATGCTGATGGACCTGGCAATCGATCAACCGGACAATTATTATTACAACTATGCAATCGGCAAACGCGAGGATGCCATCGAGATGGCCAGAGGCGTCTGGAAAAGGGTCAACCTCAAAAACCTTCGGGAGTATATCTATCCCACGATCACACGGGCAAATTTAGTGATTCATAAAACAACGAATCACTTTATTGATGAATTGTACATAAAAAAATATTAAGGAAATTGGAGAGATTATTAGATGATAGAGCAATTTACCGAGTTGGAAAAAATCGTCGTACTGGATTTCGGCAGTCAATATAACCAATTGATTACACGACGCATCCGCGAATTCGGCGTATTCTCAGAGTTGGTTTCACACCGCACAACTGCTGAAGATATCAAAGCGATGGGGAACGTCAAAGGAGTCATTTTCTCCGGCGGCCCGAACAGCGTCTACGAAGACGATGCTTTCAAAGTCGATCCGGCCATTTTCGCTTTGGGCATTCCCGTATTGGGCATATGCTACGGCATGCAATTGATGACCGACCATTTCGGCGGAAAAGTCATTCCTGCTGATGAAAGAGAATACGGACGTTCCGACATCGAAATCCTTGATTTGGATACGCCAATGTTCAAAGGCCTTTCCGACATCGAGACTGTCTGGATGAGCCATGGTGACAAAATCACTGAAATTCCTGCTGGCTTCAAAGTGACTGCCACAAACGACAACTGTCCTGTTGCAGCCTTCGCCAATACAGCAGAAAAATTCTACGGCGTCCAGTTCCATCCGGAAGTACAGCACTCTGTACACGGAAACGAAATGCTGAAGAACTTTGCCTTCGAAGTCTGCGGCTGCTCAGGCAACTGGTCTATCGCTAACTTTATCGAAATCGAAACCAAAAAAATCAGAGAAACTGTCGGGGACAAAAAAGTCTTGTTGGGACTGTCCGGCGGGGTTGATTCAAGCGTAGTCGGCGTGCTGTTGCACAAAGCGATCGGTTCTCAATTGACTTGTATCTTTGTTGACCACGGCCTCTTGCGCAAAGGCGAAGGCGATCAAGTTATGGAAAGCCTTGTAGGCAAATTCGGCTTGAACATCGTCCGCGTTGATGCGAAAAAACGTTTCATGGACAAACTGACAGGCGTCAGCGATCCGGAACAAAAACGTAAAATCATCGGTAACGAATTCGTTTACGTATTCGACGATGAAGCTACGAAATTGCAAGGCATCGACTTCTTGGCGCAAGGAACGCTTTACACAGACGTGATCGAAAGTGGAACAGAGACTGCCCAAACAATCAAGTCTCACCACAACGTTGGCGGACTGCCTGAAGATATGCAATTCAAATTGATCGAGCCATTGAACACCTTGTTCAAAGATGAAGTCCGCGAATTGGGAACACAACTTGGCATGCCTGACAGCATCGTTTGGCGTCAACCATTCCCAGGCCCTGGTTTGGGTATCCGCGTCATCGGCGAAATCACCGAAGAAAAATTGGAAATCGTCCGCGAATCAGACTACATTCTGCGCGAAGAAATCGCGAATGCCGGTTTGGACCGCGATGTATGGCAATACTTTACTGTCCTGCCAGGCTTCCGCAGCGTAGGCGTAATGGGCGATGGCCGTACGTATGACTACACAATCGGGATCCGCGCCGTGACATCCATCGATGGCATGACGTCCGACTGGGCACGCATCCCTTACGAAGTGTTGGACAAGATTTCCCGACGCATCGTAAACGAAGTGAAGCACGTCAACCGCATCGTGTACGACATCACGAGCAAGCCACCATCGACCATCGAGTGGGAATAAACTAAGAATTAAATCTAAGGGGCTGTCTCTCAAAAGAGGCAGCCTTCTTTGCGCCCGCTGACCGGAGGCGTGCGTGTAATCCAGTTGTTTCCCAGCTCCGGTGAACGGTCTGCTCACCGGAGTAAACCGGTAATAATCGGACTTAACTCCGACGAGGCCACCTTCACCGGAGAACGCAATCGGAATGCATCCTGAACTCCGGTGAAGCCTTCGTTCGCCGGAGAAGAAAGGGACAGATAGGCTGACTCATTTTCGAGTCAGCCTATCTGTTTTTTTGTTGTGCGGTTTGATGGCTAGATTCCCCGCCAAAATGGGTTTGGCGGGGAATCTCGTGTTGTCCGGGGACGTTTTTCCCCGCCAAGGTGGTTTTTGCGGGTTTTCTGCCTGTGATTTGAACTGATTTTCCCCGCCAAAATGCTTTTGGCGGGTTATTTCTGGGCATATGTTCCATTTCCAATGAAACTGACGCGCTGTGACATTAAAAAACATGCGAAAATGCAAAATACTTGCTCGTTTACATTGAATAAGCTAAACTTAAACAAAAAGTTAGGCAAGCCTAATAAAATATTTAATTTAGCCTTGTTATTTTCGGGGCACTCCACACAAATTCAGATACCGGAAAATTTTAAAACGAGAAAGGACCGACAAATAATGGGAAATTTAAAAATCCAGAATATGAACATAGCCTATCAAGGGCAGTCTGCAATCAAAGATGCAACGCTTGCGTTTGAGTCGAACAAATTAACAGGGATCGTGGGCCCGAATGGAGCCGGGAAATCAACCTTATTGAAAGGAATCATGGGACTGACGCCGTTAAATACTGGAGCAGTTAGTCTTTACGGCAAACCGCTGAAGGAAATGATAAACAAAGTAGCCTATGTCGAACAGAGACAAGAAATCGATCTCTCATTTCCGATAGACGTTTTTGGAACCGTACTTTTTGGCACCTACGCAAAATTAGGTTTTTTCCAAAGACCCAAGCAAAAAGAAAAGGATTTGGCATTAAAAGCTTTAGAGAAAGTCGGTATGGCAACTTTTAAAGATCGGCATATCAGTGAATTATCCGGTGGACAACTGCAGCGCGTTTTCATTGCGCGAGCGTTGGCGCAGGAAGCTGAATGGCTGTTGCTTGACGAACCTTTTGCCGGGATTGATGCTACCAGCGAGAAAATCATCATCGAGCTGTTGAAACAACTCCGCGATGAAGGCAAATCAATCGTGATCGTCCATCACGATTTGCACAAGGTAAAAACGTATTTTGATAATATTGTCCTGCTCAATAAAGAAGTGGTTGCCTTTGGTACGGTATCTGAGGTATTTACTGCCGACAATATGGGAATGGCTTATGGGGAAGCAATTTCCGAAATGATCAGTCTAGGGGGTGGAACAAATGTTAAATGATTTCATTCAAGGACTCGTGGATTTCCAATTTCTGCAAAACGCTTTGGTCACTTCCGTTATGGTCGGGATATCTGCCGGAATCATCGGTTCCTTCATCATCTTGCGAGGGATGTCTTTAATGGGGGATGCCATCTCGCACGCAGTATTACCGGGAGTGGCGCTATCTTATATGCTGGGGAGCAGCTATATCATCGGCGCCACAGTGTTTGGGATGGCGTCGGCCGCTCTCATTGGTTTTGTCACGAAACATAGTCGGTTAAAGAACGATACGGCAATCGGCATCGTCTTCAGCGCCTTTTTTGCTCTCGGGATTATCCTGATTTCTTTCGCCAGAAGTTCCACGGATTTGTATCACATCCTCTTCGGAAATGTGCTCGCTGTCCGGGATTCTGACATGTTGTTGACAGCCGCTGTCCTTATTATCGTGTTGATCGCAGTGCCGCTTTTCTATAAACAACTCAAACTGACTTCTTTTGCGCCGACTATCGCAAAATCATATGGTTGGAACACCAGTGCAATCAACTATGGGTTAATGTTTTTGCTGACACTTGTAGCGGTGACTTCGCTACAAACAGTCGGGACGATTCTGGTGATCGCGATGTTGATCACACCGGCTGCGACTGCCTACCAACTGACCGATAAATTGCTTGCTATGATTGTCCTGTCAACAGTATTCGGAACCCTCAGTTCTATCGTAGGGCTATACTTCAGCTACAGTTACAACTTGCCGTCCGGGGCGACGATTGTCATGGCAGCGGCTATGTTTTTCATTGTGGCATTTATTTTTGCCCCTAAGAAGGGTCTTATCGGTCAATTAAGAAAGGAGAATTTGCATGATGAAGAATAAACTATTGTTGCTTACTGCGGTACTTTTTGTAGGTATTTTGGGAGGCTGCGGAAATTCTCCGGAAGATGATAAAGGAAGTTCGGATGCAACAGACACAACAGAAACCAAGCTAAAAGTGGTATCCACCAATTCCATTATTGGCGACATGGTAGAAAAAATTGGAGGGGATCTGATCGATGCCCACAGTATCGTGCCTGTCGGGACCGACCCACACGAATACGAACCCTTGCCGGAAGACATTCGAAAAGCCAGCGAAGCTGATATCGTGTTTTACAACGGATTGAATTTGGAAACTGGCAATGGCTGGTTTGATAAATTGATGGAAACTGCTGGTAAGTCGGAAGATGAGGATTACTTCGTTGTCAGTAAAAATGTTGAGCCGCTGTATCTGTCGGGAAACAGTTCGCAACAAGATCCTCATGCCTGGTTGGACATTTCCAACGGCATTCGGTACATCACCGAAATCACGCGCGTCATGAGCGAAAAAGATTCTGAAAATAAAGCAGCCTATGAAAAAAATGCAGATGCGTACATTGCCGATTTAACGGAACTGGACAGCGAAGCAAAAAAAGAATTCGCTGATATCCCCGAAAAAAAGAAACTGTTGGTGACGAGCGAAGGAGCTTTCAAGTATTTCTCCCAAGCTTACGGACTGCAAGCCGCCTATATTTGGGAAATCAATACCGAAAGTCAAGGTACGCCTGATCAGATGAAGCAAATCATTGAAAAAGTCCGAGATTCTGAAGTTCCGGTTCTCTTTGTGGAGACGAGCGTCGATCCCAGAAGCATGGAACGGTTAGCAAATGAGGTGGATCTTCCCGTTTACAGCAATCTGTTCACTGATTCCATCGCGAAGCAAGGGGAAGCCGGCGACAGCTATTACGATATGATGAAATGGAACCTGGAAAAGATTCATGAAGGATTGAGTCAGTAAAAGCGATTCATTGCCCGTCTGTTGTTGTGCTTGACATTTTGGACCGGTATCGCTAAATTGGGGAAAAGTATATCGGTATCCATGCTTATTAACCAATTGTATAACCTGATACCAGAAGAGGGGACCGCTCATGAAAGCAGCATCATTCACTTTCCAATCTAGCGATGGGACAAAAATCTTCGCGATGAAATGGCTGCCGGAAGACCCGCAGAAACCGAGAGCGGCCGTCCAAATCGCGCATGGTTACGCAGAACATATCGGACGCTATGATGCTTTTGCTGGCAAGTTGGCGGAAGCAGGAATCGTCGTCTATGGTAATGATCATCGCGGTCATGGCAAAACGAACGGTAATGTCGGCGAAGCGATCTGTTTTGCCGATGAGGCTGGATTCGACAAGGTCGTCGCGGATATGCGTATGCTGACGGAAATCATCCAGTCAGAAAACCCCGCCATTCCGGTTTTTCTGTTTGGTCACAGCATGGGTTCGATGCTGACCAGACGCTATATCCAGCTGTACGGGGACAATCTTGCTGGCGCAATTCTGTCCGGTTCCGGTGTCTTTTCGAATGGTTTGTTGAAGCTGGGGACAGTCGTGGCAGCGTCAGAAATCAAAAGAAATGGTCGCCCCCATCCAAGTCGTTTGCTGGACAAACTGGTATTCCAGAACTTCAACCGGGGTTTCAAGCCCGCACGGACGGAATTGGATTGGCTCAGTCGGGATCCTACGGAAGTGGATAAATTTTTGGCGGATCCATTGCGCGGCAAAATCGGGTCGGCCGGCTATTTCCAGGATTTCTTCAGCGGATTGCTGGCAATGAACAACGCCGTGAACATCCAATCGATACCGAAGGACTTGCCGCTGCATTTCATTTCAGGCACCGCCGATCCGGTCGGAGGCAAGGCCGGAAAAGGCATCGTCCAAACATGCAAGGCTTACCAACAAGCCGGCCTT
Source organism: Trichococcus patagoniensis (assembly GCF_003051085.1). GTDB lineage: Bacteria > Bacillota > Bacilli > Lactobacillales > Aerococcaceae > Trichococcus > Trichococcus patagoniensis. The sequence goes on from NZ_QAOM01000005.1 coordinate 32,879, forward strand.
CAGGATGTGAGCTACAAACTATACGAGGGTGCCCGTCATGAACTGCTCAAAGAGACGAACAAAGATGCAGTAACGCAAGATGTTATCGAGTGGGTTTTTGCTCGTTTGGAATCCCTTTGATCGGCACAAAAATTTTCAGCTTACCTGATTTTTCCCGAAAACGGCGAAATCAGGCAAGTTTTTTTTGTTTGGTGAGCGTGTATGAATTCTCCATTGACAAATATATCGCCTCGCGATATATTATATATAACGATACACGATATATCGGAAGGGGAGATATGTGATGGGAGCACCACTGACGGAATCGATGTTTTATATCCTGCTTTCTTTGCTGCAGCCGAACCACGGTTACGGCATCATGCAGCAGGTGGAGGAGCGGACGAAGGGCAGGGTCGCTCTGGGAGCCGGTACGCTGTACGGTGCGTTGAACTCTTTATTGGAGAAAAAATGGATCATGCTGCACAGCCAGGACGACCAATCCCGCAAAAAGAAGGAATACCTGATCACGGAACTAGGTAAAGAAGTTCTGAATGAGGAAATCGTCAGACTGGGCGAACTTCTCGAAAATGGCAGAAAGGCGATGGAAAATGATGAAAAAATTTAGGCTCTACTACGACAAAGATAAGGAAGAAGCATTCCTGAATGACATGTCCGCAAAAGGCTATGCCATGAAACGTTTTTTCTTGGGATTGTATACTTTTGAAAAATGCCGGCCGAGTGAATATACCTACCGGGTGGATCTCATCAGCGATAAGACGGTCGAGCAACGCAATGAACTGTATGATCTGATACGTGACACCGGTGGGGAACTCGTGCAGACTTGGGGCATCTGGGCAATCTTCCGGAAAAAAGGCGATTTTGAACTCTATACGGATCCGGAAAGCCAGGTCAAACAATTCGAACGCATCCGTACGATATTTGTCCGCTTGGCCATTGTGGAATTTCTGCTTTCTATCCCGCAGTGGTACAATGCAATCCAAACAAAGGAGCCGATGCTCATCTTGATGTCTATGCTTTTGACAATGCTCGCATTTGTTTTCCTGAAACAGGCTATGACATGCAGCAAGAAAATCGATAAGCTCCAAAATTTGACTTAATAATTATTTTACAGAGACCGACTCCTGCTTATCCTGAAAATAAGGTTGCTTACAATTTTACTCTTGTGCTATGATGGCTGAGTGAATTCATTAAATTTTAATTAAATTAAATTAGAATGATGAAACATGTCATTATTTATTTTGGAGGTAACTTATGGATAAAGCATTAATTTTTATGGCGATGGCCGGCTATATGTCGATCATCATCGGTATCGGTTTCTATTTCTACAAGCGCTCAAACGAAAGCTCCGATAATTTCTTCTTGGGGGGACGCAGTCTGGGCCCTTGGGTCGCCGCAATCAGTGCCGGAGCGTCGGACATGAGCGGTTGGCTCCTGATGGGACTTCCGGGCGTGGCTTACTGGTCAGGATTGTCAGATGCATTCTGGACAGCGATCGGTTTGGCCGCAGGGACAGCCTTGAACTGGATCATTGTCTCGAAACGGTTGCGTCATTATTCCGAATCAGCGGAAGCGATCACCTTGCCGGAATTCTTCAGCAATCGATTCCATGAGGACAAACGCGTCATTTTGACGGTTTCTTCCACGTTCATCTTCGTTTTCTTTTCCGTCTATGCAGCCAGCTGCTTTGTGACGGTAGGGAAGCTCTTCGCTACCTTGTTCGAAGTGCCTTACATCCCCGTTATGATTGCCGGAGCAGTATTCGTCGTGTTCTACACGTTCATCGGCGGATTTTTGGCGGAGAGTGTCTCCGACTTTATGCAGGGCATCATCATGATCGCGGCTTTGGCTGTTGTTTTGGTCGGAGGCGTCGTGTATGCCGGTGGTCCCGGAGCGGTCATCGATAACCTGAAAGGCATCCCAGGATTTTTGGATTTCTTCGGTATCGCAACCCCGACATTGGTCGATGGTGTGCAACAGGCTGATGGCGCGATGGCTGCCTTTGGACCTGCAGGCAAATACGGATTGATCACAATCGCGTCGAGCATGGCTTGGGGCCTCGGTTACTTCGGTATGCCGCAAGTGCTGTTGCGCTTTATGGCAATCCGTTCGGCAGGTGAAATCAAACAATCACGCCGCATCGGCATCATTTGGTCGACACTTTCATTGACTGCTGCCGTCCTGATCGGTCTGATCGGACGTTCGATGTTCCCGATGGCATTGACGACTGCTGCAACTTCGGAAACGATCTTCATCGAGATGTCTACTTTATTGTTCCCGCCGCTGTTGGCCGGAATCGTCATGTCAGGCATTTTGGCTGCGACAATCAGTTCCGCTGATTCGTATCTCTTGATTGCTGCAAGTGCTTTTTCGAAAAACATCTACAAAGGCGTTCTGCGCAAGGATGCTTCCGATCAACAAATCATGGCGATGACGCGCATGATCCTGATCGTATTGGCGATTGTCGGCATCATCATCGCTTTGGATGAGAACTCCGTCATCTTCACGATCGTATCCTTCGCTTGGGCGGGCTTCGGTGCGACATTCGGACCGTTGATGCTGTTCTCATTGTTCTGGAAAAAGACGACGCGTCAAGGTGCCATCGCTGGCATGTTGACCGGCGGAATCGCTGTTTTCATCTGGAAACTGCTGATCAAGCCGATGGGCGGCGCGTTCGGCATCTACGAACTGTTGCCGGCATTCATCCTTTCCTGCGTGGCGATCGTGATTTTCTCCTTGATCGGTGAAAAACCGTCCGCTGCGATGGAAGAGGAATTCGAAATGGTGAAAAGCCAGTCGAAAGCCTAAAAAATAAAGTATGGACCAAAAAAACAATCCGAACTGGGTTGTTTTTTTGATTCCCAGCGAATTCTTGGAAAGTTGTCACAAATTGGGTATGAATGCCCCTGTTTATTCAGGATAGCCTGAAAGGCAGGCCCAGCTCCGGTGAAGCCACAGTTCACCGGAGATCAACACAAAATGTTGGCCTGAACTCCGGTTAGGATCGTCTAATCGGAGAAACATCTAAAAATCCGGACGGCAGCTCCGGCGAAGCCACCGTTCACCGGAGCAGAGCGTGAAAAACAGCCGGCCCGAACGGCTTAGGGAACAGCAAAATATATTTTTGCCGACAATTATGAATGTTCATAAACAAATGTCAAAACATCGTTCGGGAAACCTGTTAAAAAAAAATGCTGAAAAATTATAATTTTCTATTCAAAATCATTGACATATACACCATATTTGTATAGAATTTAGCTTGCATAAATTGAATATCTCTTATTAATAGCCGTTGAGACGAGGGGTCGAAGATACGGTGGCAAACCAATCAATCTAATTTTTATTTTCAAGGATTGATATTGGGTGCCCAACCTGAGCGTAGGATTATCCAAGTCCTATGAGCAATAAGAGGAAAAGCAGCTGATAGATATCGAAGCTTTCCTTTGGTTGGAGAGCTTTTTTTATGCCCATTTTTTATATCAAAGGGGGAAATCTATTTGGCTGAAAAGGTTTTATTCAATTCAGACACTTATTTGGATGGTCATTCTGACAAAATTACTTACCAAATTTCTAACGTTAAAGCAAAAAATATTACACATATCAAAATGCCGCTTTTCGAAGCGCTTGTTAAATATGCGAAACAGGACGTTACGCCTTTCGATGTCCCTGGACATAAAATGGGTGCGCAGATGACGCCATTTAAAATGGCAGTCGGTGATATGATGATGCAGATGGATGTCAACTCCATGAAAGAATTGGACTTGTTGAGCCATCCGCAATCCGTCATAAAAGAAGCACAGGAATTGGCTGCAAAAGCATACAATGCCGATCAGGCCTTTTTCTTGGTTAACGGTACAACTGTAGGCATCCAAGCGATGATCATGAGCGTAGTGGGGCCGAACGATACGATCTTGGTTCCCCGCAACTGTCATAAATCAGTGATGAATGGGTTGATCTTGAGCGGCGCAAAGCCGATCTTCATCCAGCCCGAAATGGATTTGGCTTTCGGAATCTCTCATGGCATTTCAGTGGAACGCATCATCAAAGGCTTGGATGAAAATCCTAAAGCGAAAGCTCTTTTGGTCACTTATCCGACTTATTTCGGATCTTTGAACGATCTGGAGACGATCTGTGATATCGCACATGAACGCGGTGTTGTTGTCATCGTTGACAGTGCGCACGGTGCGCATTTGCCGTTCATGCCCGGAAAAATGAAGGATCCGATGAAAGCTGGAGCCGATGCGGTGACTTATTCCATGCACAAAACCGGCGGCTCTTTGACGCAGAGTTCCTTGATGGTGATGCAAGGCGATCGCATTTCCGCAACAAAATTACAAAAAGTGCTGAACATGCTGCAATCGACAAGCGCAAACTACTTGTTGATGAGCTCGATCGATGCCGCACGCAGCGAATTGGCGATGTACGGCAAAGACCGCTACAAAAAACTGCGCCCGATCATCAGCGAAGCGATTGAAACGATCGAAGCATTCGGCGACTATGAAGTGTTGAAATCCGACTACATCAAAGATAAATTCTATCAGACTTATGACTGGACCAAATTGGTGATCCGTGTCAATGACATCGGCCTGACCGGCTTCGAAGTCTACACAATCTTGAAGGAAGAATACGGCATCCAAATGGAGTTGGCTGAAGGCTATGTCGTGATGGCAGTCATCAGCACAGCCGATACGCGCGAATCGATCGGAAGACTGGTTGATGCCCTGATGGATGTCCGCAGACGCTACAAAAAAGCAAGCCAACATTTCGATGCGCACGTGATGACTTGCAGCATCAACAAATTGGCTTGCAGCCCGCGTGATGCCTTCTATGCCGATAACGAAGTGGTCAGCATAGACGACGCGATCGGCCGCATCAGTGCTGACTCGATTATGATCTATCCGCCAGGAATTCCGTTGATCATCCCTGGTGAAGTGATCTCTGAGGCAGTCGTGCAGCATTACCACTACTACAATGAAACTTTAGGCAACGTCCTGACTGAGGAAAAAATGCCTCATCAGATCAAAGTCCTGAAAGACTAATCAATCGAAACAACAATCAAATAGCATACAGTTGGAGGACGGCAGAAAGTGAAAAATAACATGAACATCCAGACCTTTATCGGCTGCGAATCTTCATTTGAAGAAGCATCTACCGTATTATTCGGGATTCCATTCGACGGAACAACCAGTTTCCGGCCAGGCACGCGTTTTGCGATGCAGGCGATCCGCCAAGATTCATTCGGCTTGGAAAGTTATTCCCCTTATTTGGATCGTGATCTTGAAGAAGAGGCCATCCATGATGGCGGAGATCTGGATCTGCCTTTCGGCAACACAGAGCGCGTCTTGAGCGATATCGCAACCTACACAAAAGAAGTATTGGACAATGGCAAGAAATTTTTGATGGTCGGCGGCGAGCACCTCGTGAGCCTGCCTACCATCGAGGCTGCCTATGAAAAATACCCAGATCTGCATGTCATCCATATCGATGCCCACACAGATCTGCGTGAAGACTACATGGGAGAATCCTTGTCGCATGCTTCAGTCATCCGCCGCTGCTTCGACTTCCTGGGAGACGGCCGCATTTTCCAATTCGGTATCCGTTCCGGTTTGAAGGAAGAATTCGAATGGGCGAAAGAGCATACTTATATGGAGAAATTCACCATCGACACGCTTCCGCAGATTGTGCAGCAATTGAAGGATGTTCCCGTTTATGTGACGATCGATCTGGACGTATTGGACCCAGGCACTTTCCCTGGAACCGGCACACCTGAGCCAGGCGGCATTACCTATAAGGAATTGTTGGCGGGGATCGCTGCGTTGCAGGATTTGAACCAGATCGTTTCAGCTGACGTCGTTGAACTTTCTCCGCAATACGATCCGTCAGGCGCTTCTACCGCTATGGCCTGCAAAACTGTCAGAGAAATGCTTTTGACACTTACCAAATAGTACAAAATCAATTACCCGACCTTAAAATTAATCAAGGTCGGGTATTTTTTAATAAAAAATAGCATCTGCAGGTCAAAATGACAGAATGAAACCAACTTGCATTAAAAAGTAATGAAAACGGTAATTGTTTACATGGTGATGTTATGAAATCTATCACAAGTCAGTAAGCGGTCGTCAGGTTGTATAATTGTGTTATATCAAATGTTTTTTCCAAAGTTAATATTGTTACTATCAAAAAAAAGATGCAACTAATTGTGAAAAAATGAATGAAAATGGATTGTATTTAAATTAGAGTTTGATTATAATATCAGAATAACATAATAGAAAGTAGGGACGCCGAAATGAATAGTTACACTCCTCCAAAAAAACAAGGAATGTATGATCCCGCCTACGAGCATGATGCATGCGGTATGGGATTTGTCGTTGATATCAATGGTAATGGCTCTTATAAATTAGTCTCTGATGCGTTGGATTTATTGGAAAACATGGAGCATAGGGGTGCTTCCGGCGCTGATGCCAAAACAGGTGACGGAGCAGGTATCATGGTGCAGATTCCTCATCATTTTTTCAGCAGGGAGTGCGACGTCCTAGGAATCCATTTGCCTAAAAAAGGCGATTATGGAGTAGGGATGCTCTTTGCCCATAAATATGACGATCTACGTCACGAACAAATGAGAATGGTGGAAGAGATTGTCACTTCCGAAGGTCAAAAAGTGTTGGGTTGGCGTGAGGTTCCGATCGACAGCTCCGAAATCGGTGTGACTGCAAAAGCAGCTATCCCGCGTTTTATCCAAGTTTTTGTCGGTAAAGGAAATCCTGAGATGACTGAAATGGATTTCGAACGCAAATTGTTCGTCATCCGTAAGTTATCCGAAAAACTGATCGTACCGATGAGCGAAAAAAGAGGCGGCTCGTTCTATTTTGCCAGCTTCTCTTCGAAAACAATCGTCTACAAAGGGATGTTGACTGCAGAACAATTGCGCAGCTTCTATCTTGATTTGACGGATTTGGATTTCACATCTGCTTTGGCGATGGTCCACTCCCGTTTCAGTACGAATACCTTCCCGAGCTGGGAAAGAGCCCATCCAAACCGTTACTTGATCCACAATGGCGAAATCAACACAATCCGCGGGAACATCAATTGGATGCGCGCCCGTCAAGGCAGCATGTCCCAGGATCTGTTGGATGCCAGCGAAAAAATCTATCCGATCGTCGACGAAACAGGGAGCGACTCTTCCCAATTCGACAACAATCTGGAATTCCTGTATCTGAACGGCCGCTCATTGCCGGAAGCTGTCATGATGATGGTTCCTGAGCCTTGGGAAAAGAACAAAACGATGTCGAAATCCAAAAAAGATTTCTACAACTTCAACAACTTCCTGATGGAACCATGGGATGGCCCTGCAGCAATGGGCTTCACGGATGGCGAAATCGTCGGAGCGGTGTTGGACAGAAACGGTTTGCGTCCTTCCCGTTACTATGTGACGAAAGATGATCGAGTCATCCTTTCATCCGAAGTAGGTGTCGTAGATGTGCGTCCGGAAGATGTAGCCTACAAGGGCCGTCTGGAGCCAGGCAAGATGCTGTTGATCGATACGAAGCAAAAACGTATCATCTCGGATGAAGAAATCAAAGAAACGGTCGCTGCTAAACAACCTTACGGAGAATGGGCTGAGAAACATCTGTCCAAAATGAAGGACATTGCGCCTGCTCCGTTGACCGCAACGGTTGAACCAGAAGAATTGTTGCACCAACAGAAAGCTTTCGGTTATACGTTCGAGGACATCCAGTTATTGATCAAACCGATGGCCGTTACGGGTGGCGATTCAGTCGGAGCGATGGGGATCGATTCTCCGTTAGCAGTTTTATCTGACAAACCACAGATGTTGTATCTGTACTTCAAACAATTATTTGCGCAAGTTACGAACCCTCCGATTGATGGGATCCGTGAGGAAATCGTTACTTCCGATACAATGCTTGTCGGAAATTGCGGTAACCTTTTAGATCCGGATAATGCTGATACGCATGCCATCTACTTGGATAGCCCGATTTTGACGGATTCTGAATTAGCGAAAATCAAAGCATTGCAGGACGACAAATTCAAAACAGTCACTCTTTCCCTTTTATATCGCGTCGAAGAAGATGCGAAAGGGATGGAAAAAGCTTTGGAACGCCTTTTCAGTGCAGCGGACAAAGCTATTGCTTCAGGCGCCAACATTTTGGTCCTTTCCGACCGCGGCGTGAACGCTGAATGGGCAGCCATTCCGGCTTTATTGGCTGTTTCCGGTCTGCATCATCATTTGATCCGCGAAGAAACACGCACGAGCGTCGGCCTTGTGCTGGAATCCGGTGAACCAAGAGAAGTGCATCATTACTGCACATTGGTCGGATACGGCTGTAACGCGGTCAATCCATATTTGACTTATGCGACCATCCGCGAACTTGCTGAAGAAGGCTTGTTGGACGGACTGGATGCTGAAGCAGCAGAAGCGAACTACATCCACGCAGCTGTCCACGGCATGTCCAAAGTATTGACCAAAATGGGTATCTCAACGATGCGCAGTTATCACGGGGCACAAATTTTTGAAGCGCTGGGAGTCAACAGCGAAATTGTCGCTAAATACTTCACAGGCACGCCTACCCGTATCGAAGGTATCGGTATGCAGGAAATTGCTACAGAAAACAGAATGCGCCATGACAGTGCCTATAAAGCTACAGCGCCTTACAGCGAAACGCTGGGTGTGGGCGGTCATTTCCAATACTCGGCCATGGGTGAAGAACACTTGTACAATCCGAGCACGATCTACCGTCTGCAGCAAGCGACTCGCCAAGGAGACTACGAGCAATACAAAGAGTTCTCTCGCGAAATCAATGCTGATACGAACGCGTACACACTGCGTCAACTGATGCAATTCAAGCCAAACGTTCAAGATGCGATTCCGATCGAAGAAGTCGAATCGGCTGAAAGCATCGTGAAACGCTTCAAGACCGGAGCGATGTCTTACGGTTCGATCAGTATCGAAGCGCACCAAACTTTAGCGATCGCCATGAACCGTCTCGGCGGTATGAGCAACTCGGGTGAGGGTGGAGAAGATCCGCGCCGTTTCGAATTGGATGAAAACGGAGATTCACGCAACAGTGCCATCAAGCAAGTCGCTTCCGGACGTTTCGGCGTTACGAGCCACTACTTGGTGAACGCGAAAGAAATCCAGATCAAGATGGCCCAAGGTGCAAAACCGGGTGAAGGCGGACAATTGCCAGGACCGAAAGTGTATCCTGAAATCGCCAAAACACGTGGCTCCATCGCGGGTGTAGGCTTGATTTCACCGCCACCGCATCATGACATCTATTCCATCGAAGATTTGAAAGAATTGATCTTTGACTTGAAGAATGCCAACCGTCATGCGCGCATCAACGTGAAATTGGTTTCTGAAGCTGGCGTTGGTACGATCGCAGCAGGTGTTGCGAAAGCAAATGCCGATACGATCCTGATCAGCGGGTATGATGGCGGTACAGGTGCAGCACCAAGAACCAGCATCCGCAATACCGGCTTGCCGTGGGAACTTGGCTTGGCTGAAGCGCACCAAACATTGGTGTTGAACAAATTGCGTGACCGTGTCCGCGTCGAAACGGATGGTAAATTATTGACTGGTCGCGATGTTGCGATCGCCTGTATGTTGGGTGCCGAAGAATTCGGCTTTGCGACAACGCCGCTTGTGGCTATCGGCTGCATCATGATGCGTGTCTGCCACCTGAACACTTGTCCAGTGGGTATCGCTACGCAGGATGAAACGTTGCGCAAGAACTTCCAAGGCAAACCGGAATACGTCGTGAACTTCATGATGTTCGTTGCCGAAGAATTGCGTGAAATCATGGCGAAATTAGGCTTCCGCACGATCAATGAAATGGTCGGACGCAGCGACAAGTTGAAGATGAAAGAAAATGTGAAGCATTGGAAAGCGAAGACAGTCGATCTGTCCAGCGTATTGTACCAACCATATGCAGCACCGAATGTCGGCAGATACAACATGACGGAGCAGGACCATGAGTTAGAGAAAACATTGGATATGCGTCGTCTGTTGAGAATCGTGAAACCGGCCATCGACTCTAAAAAACGCATCGTAGCAAAATCAGCCATCAAAAACATCGACCGGGTTGTCGGAACCATCATCGGCAGCGAAATATCGAAAAAATATGGTGCTGAAGGCTTGCCGGAAGATACGATCCAATTGACTTTCGTAGGCTCGGCAGGACAAAGCTTCGGCGCATTCATTCCTAAAGGGATGACATTGACGCTGGAAGGCGATTCGAATGACTATATCGGTAAAGGCTTGTCCGGTGGTAAAATCATCGTACGCGTACCGAATGAGGCTACATTCGCACCTGAAGAAAACATCATCACCGGTAACGTCGCTTTCTATGGCGCAACCAGTGGTAAAGCATACATCAACGGAATCGCCGGAGAACGTTTCTGCGTCCGTAACAGTGGCGTGGATACTGTTGTTGAAGGAATCGGCGACCACGGTTGTGAGTACATGACTGGCGGAACGGTTCTGATCATCGGAAAAACCGGTCGTAACTTCGCTGCCGGGATGTCGGGCGGGGTAGCTTATATCCTTGATTTCGATGAAAACAATCTGAACATGGAAATGGTCAGCGCAACGAAAGATTTGAATGACACAGAGAATGACACAATCAAACGCATGCTGCAGGAGCATATGATCTTTACGGGAAGTCCAAAAGCGCAAAGCATCTTGGCTAACTGGGATCAAATGAAATTCCGCTTCACTAAGGTCATCTCCAATGACTACAAGTTCATCCTGGAAAACATCGAAATTGCGAACCAGATGGGCATCACCGGAGAAGACGCAATGCGTTATGCCTTTGATGAGCGCTACAAACCAGTGGTGACAAACTAAGGAGGAGGGATAAGATGGGAAAAGTTACTGGATTTAAGGAATATAGCCGTTCCAATTATGAAAAGATTTCTCCGGAAGTCCGCATCAAAAATTGGGGCGAGATGCGTGAAGAAACATCAGAAGAAAAGATTCGGACCCAAGCGGCCCGTTGTATGAGCTGTGGCATTCCCTTCTGTTCGGCAGGCATCATGCTGCCGAACGGGGCATCCGGTTGCCCTCTGCACAATCTCATCCCCGAGTGGAATGATATGGTGTATCGCGGTCAATGGAAAGAAGCGTACGAACGTTTAGCCTTGACCAACCCGTTTCCGGAATTTACAGGACGTGTCTGTCCGGCTCCTTGTGAAGGTTCTTGTACAGTTGGACTTATCGGTGAACCCGTCACGATAAGCAGCATCGAATACGAAATCATCGAACATGCTTTCCAGAATGGTTGGGTAAAACCGGCTAAAGCTCCAGCTACCGGCAAACGCGTTGCGGTTGTCGGCTCCGGCCCTGCCGGCCTTGCGACAGCGCACTACTTGACTTCAGTCGGCCATGCGGTCACTGTCTTCGAAAGAAGCGACCGTCCGGGTGGTTTATTGATGTACGGTATCCCGAACATGAAGTTGGATAAGGACATCATCCAAAGAAGACTGGATATCCTGGAAGAAGCTGGCGTGGCATTTGTCTGCAACACCGAAATCGGCAAAGACATCAGTGCACAGGAATTGGTCGACACGTATGATGCAGTCGTTCTGTGCGGCGGCGCAACCCGCGCCCGCGGCATCAATGTTGAAGGCAATGACGCAAAAGGCGTGCATATGGCTATGGATTTCCTGACTGCAAACACACAAAATATCCTTGCGGGTGAACCGCAGGAAAGCAAAATCACTGCCAAAGACAAACACGTCATCGTAATCGGTGGCGGGGATACCGGTACCGATTGTGTCGGTACATCCATCCGTCATGGCGCGAAGAGCGTGCATCAATTTGAAATCATGCCGCAAGCTCCGGACAAACGTGATGCAGATACGAACCCTTGGCCAGAATGGCCTAAAAAGCTGAAAACGGACTACGGCCAAGAAGAAGCGATCTACTTGACCGGCTCTGATCCGCGCAACTATGAGATCAACACGACGAAAGTCGAAAAGAATGAGGCAGGCGAAGTTACGGCTGTCCATACTGTACAGATCGAATGGAAACGTGATGCGTTAGGCAGAATGAATCCAATACCCGTCGAAGGAACCGAAAAAGTCTGGAAAGCGGACTTAGTCTTGCTGGCGATGGGCTTCACAGGTCCTGAAGATACCATTCCGGATGAATTAGCTTTGAAACGCGATCTGCGCAGCAACATCCAAGCAGCAGAGACCGACTACAAAACGAACGTGGAAAAAGTCTTTACATGCGGCGACATGCGCCGTGGACAAAGCTTGGTCGTGTGGGCTCTGCAAGAAGGAAAACTAGCCGCAGGCGAAGTGGACCGTTTCTTGTCAGGCGACACAGACATCTACTAATCAGTTTAAAAAACCCGAAGCAGCGGAAGTGCGCTGCTTCGGGTTTTTGCGTTGAGGGTGTTGCGGATTCACGGGGGCGCGGCGGCGGTTTTTCGCCCAGCTCCGGTGAAGCTGTACCTGGCCGGAGCTGAGAGAAGAATAGCACCGCGAACTCCGGCGAGCCCGCGCTCACCGGAGAAAGGATCCGAACAATAGCGTCAGCTCCGGCGAACCCGCCTTCACCGGAGCTGACGCCGTCCCGGAGTGCCGTCCTCCGGTGAACCCGCATTCCCTACATTTGATCGGAGCGCTGATCAAGAGTACCAACCTTGTCTGGTAGCCTAAATAATCCCATATATTGAAATTCGAAATATAGCTCAAAAAAATGGTATAATACTAGCATCAAATCCTTAAGTAGTTTAAGAGGGAAGATTCGCAGAAAAAGAAAGGGTGCAGAGTTGTGAAAAATTGGAAAAGTGTGGCGATTGCCTATGGCCTACCAGCAGTCGTTCTTTTAGGATATTGGTATTCGGCGTTGACCCCAGTGTCGATCCAGTCACCGGAGTTTTGGACGAATATGTTTTTGTATTTAGTCGCAAGTGCAGCATTGATGAACGTCTTTGATCGCTCGAAAGCTGATAAAGTCAACAAAGTTTCTGGAGCCATCATCGGGATCAGTATCGTTTTCCTCATCGGAGGAATGCTATTTGGCTCCCAAATTTTCAGGGCCAAAGATTACGCCAGCCTGATTACGCATACGGAAGGCAATTTTGAAGAGGACCTGAGCATTACGGATCCTTCGCAGATACCGACGATCGACCGTGATATGGCAGAGCGTCTGGGAAGCCGCAAGCTTGGCGAAGTCCTCAATTTGGTTTCCCAATTCGACGTCAGCACGGAATACACGCAAATCGCTTACAAAGGCGATTCGGTCCGTGTTTCGCCATTGGAATACGTCAGCTTTTTCCGTTGGTTGAACAATCGCGCCGATGGGATTCCGCATTATGTGACCGTCGATATGGTGACGGGAGATTCTGAATTGGTGAATCTGGAGAAAAACATCCATTATTCCCATTCCGGCTATTTTGGGGATGACATCACGCGGCATATCTTTTTCAATTATCCGACCGTGATGTTCGAAAACCCGGTCTTTGAATTGGATGAAGAGGGCAATCCGTATTACATCGCGCCTATCGTTGAGAAGAAATTCAGCTTCATGGGGCCTAAGGAAGTCGTCGGCGTTTTCGTCGTGGATGCTTCCTCCGGTGACATCACGCGCTATAGTGTTGCCGATGTACCTGATTGGGTCGATCGCGTGTTCCCAGCGAACATGGTGATGACGCAAATCAATTACAACGGGCAATACCAAGGCGGTTACTTGAACAGCGTCATCAGCAAAAAGGGTGTCATCCAAAATGCGCAGGGCTACAACTACATCGTGTTGAATGACGATCTGTATTTGTACACAGGCCTGACGTCGGTTGCTTCCGATGAATCGAATATCGGTTTTGTGCTTGTCAATTCGCGGACGAAAGAGTCGAAACGCTACAACATCAGCACAGCTACCGAATGGAGTGCCATGGAGAGCGCCCAGGGATCAGTGCAGGAAAAAGGCTACATCAGCACATTCCCGCTTTTGTTCAATATGGAAAGCAAGCCGGTTTATCAATTGTCCTTGAAGGATGATGCTGGTTTGATCAAAATGTACGCCTTTGTGAATGCGACGAACTATCAGAAAGTCGGTACCGGAAATTCCTTGGCTGCTGCCTGGAACGCCTATACCGGAGGCGTCGTTTCCACAACAACCGATGAGGAAGAAGAGGTCGTCGAGACCGAAACCATCAGCGGTGCCATCACCGCCATGGAATCAGTCGTCATCGACGGCGAAACGACTTATTACTTCACGTTGGAAGGCGATGCCGAAACCATCTATATCGCTAAAGTGTCCATCGACAAGCAGTTGCCGTTCATCAAAGCCGGCGACAGCGTGACGATCGAAGTGGACGGTGCGCGCGTCGTATCCATCATCAAACAGTAAACACAATTGGAAGAAGGGTCTGCCTTATTTGAAGGTAGGCTCTTTTTTGTTGTTTCGCCGGAGGAGGAAAGCCAAAAATGATCATTACCTCCGACCACGGCGGCTTCGCCGGAGTTCGACCATCCGCAACGCAGTCTCCTCCGGCCAGCATGCGCTCGACGGAGTTGGGCTGTCTGGCGCAGGTCTGTTTTCCGGCGAGGCGCACTTTCATCGGAGCTGGCGTTTTCCTCCGGTGAGGGGGTTCTTCGCCGGAGGAGGAAAGCCAAAAATGATCATTACCTCCGACCACGGCGGCTTCGCCGGAGTTCGACCATCCGCAACGCAGTCTCCTCCGGCCAGCATGCGCTCGACGGAGTTGGGCTGTCTGGCGCGAGTCTGTTTTCCGATGAGCGCACCTCTCATCGGAGCTGACGGTTTCCTCCGGTGAGGGGGTGTTTCGCCGGAGGAGGAGAGTCAAAAAGATGATCACCTCCGACCACGGCGGCTTCGCCGGAGTTCGGCCGTCCGCAACGCAGTCTCCTCCGGCCAGCGTTCGCTCGTCGGAGTTGGGCTCCCCGGCGCAGGCCTGTTCTCCGATGAGGCGCACTTTCATCGGAGCTGGCGTTTTCCTCCGGTGAGGGGGTTCTTCGCTCGACGGAGTTGGGCTGTCTGGCGCAAGTCTGTTCTCCGATGAGCGCATCTTTCATCGGAGCTGGCGTTTTCCTCCGGTGAGGGGGTGTTTCGCCGGAGGAGGAAAGCCAAAAATGATCATTACCTCCGACCACGGCGGCTTCGCCGGAGTTCGGCCGTCCGCAACGCAGTCTCCTCCGGCCAGCGTTCGCTCGTCGGAGTTGGGCTCCCCGGCGCAGGTCTGTTCTCCGATGAGGCGCACCTCTCATCGGAGCTGCTGCCCAAGTTACCGGATCTAGCGAAAAATTAGTTGTCCGCAAATGCAAAAAATTGACGGAACAAGGGCTGTTGTTGCATAGTAAAGATAAGAATGCATGCGAAAGGAAGCGCTGCGCCATGGCAAATAAAGTGACCCATCCGATTCTGTTTCAAGGCGACCTGAAAAAGAAAGGTCCCTATTTTGAAGGGTGGTATTTCAAGAGTGTTTCAGCAGATGAAAAGACCGTCCTTAGTCTGATCCCCGGCATTTCAATCACCGAGGAAGACCCGCACTGTTTCATCCAATATTCCTATGTCCATACCGGAGAAGCGCTCGAAAAAGAGTTGCGGACCGGCTACATCCGCTATCCATTGTCTGCGTTTCAATGCAACCAAACGCCATTTGTGCTGAAAATCGGCAACAGTGTCTTTTCGGAAACACTCGTCAGTGTGCATCTGGAGGAGGATGATTTCCGGATAGATGGCATCCTGAAGCTTGGGCCGTTCCAAAATGTCAAACGCACACCTATGTCGCCATCCATCATGGGTTTCTTCGCCTACATCCCGAACATGGAATGTTACCACGGCGTCATCAGCATGAATCACGCTATCGACGGAACGGTTGCAATCGGAAACAAAACCAGTGATTTTACGGGCGGCAAAGGCTACCTCGAAAAGGATTGGGGAACCTCATTTCCGGAGGAGTATGTCTGGATCCAATGCAATCATTTCCGTGAGGAGCAGACCAGCCTCTTTTTCTCGGTGGCGAAAATCCCTTTCCGGGGTTCCTCTTTCGAAGGCTTCATCTGCAATTTTATCGTGGATGGAGAGGAATACCGATTTGCGACCTATAACCGCAGCAAATTCACATTGGGATTGTTGACCGATGATCGGATCGAAATCGAAGTGTCCCATGGCTCCGCCTCCCTTACCATCTGTGCGGAAGTGCTCCACGGCGCTGCCTTGGTGGCGCCGACCAGACAGGGGATGGATAAGTTGATTAAAGAAGGACTTTCCGGCGTCGTAACGGTCGACTTCACCGACAAGAAAACCGGGAAAAATTACCACGATGTCGGGAATGTGGCAGGCATTGAAGTGGTGCGCTGAACGTTTTATCGAACCGAAGGGAGGAAAGGGAGATGAGCCAAAATCTGTTTACTTATCGCATCCAAACGAGCGGCAAACAGTCGCTGACGAACATCGATGTCTATCTCGAGGATGCTCTGGCGAAAAGCGGCGTGAAGGACGGCATCATGGTCGTCTTCTGTCCGCATACGACTGCGGCCATCACGATCAATGAAAACGCCGACCCGGACGTGCAGAAGGACCTGAATTGGGGATATACGGATACGTTCCCGAACAAGGGGAGCTATCACCATGTAGAAGGCAACTCGGACGCCCACATCAAGTCCTCCTTGACCGGAGTCAGCGAAACGATCATCGTGACGGAAGGACGGATGCTGCTCGGGATTTGGCAAAGCATCTATTTCTGGGATTACGATGGCCCGCGCAACCGAAAATTCCATGTGAAAATCATCGCCGGATAGGTTTAAAAAATGGTCCGAGCATATTGTTTCGAATTCGAGATAATGACATGTATAATGAAAGAAAAACAAGCGGTAGGTGAGGACACGATGCTGGAGGATATCAAAAAAATATTTGCGGAACATGAACCCAAGCCAATCGGGGAACAGCGCTACTTTTCCGTCCTGCTCCCTTTAATCAGGGTGGAAGGGGAGCGTCATGTGCTTTATGAAGTGCGGGGCGAACATATCTCTCAACCGGGCGATACGTCATTCCCGGGTGGCGCAGTGGAGCCGGGAGAAAGCTTTGAAGAAACGGCGATCCGTGAAACAATGGAAGAGTTGAACATAAAGAGGGATAACATCAAGATTCTGGGAGAAATGGATTATATCATGAATGAGCGCGCAATCATCCATTGCTTTGTCGGGGAAATCGTCGGCGTGGACAAGGAAGATATCCGCTTCAACAAGGAAGTGCAGGAAATCTTCACAGTTCCACTTCAGTATTTCATGGATAACCGTCCGACTTATTATTCCTCGACGGTCCGGCTGGAGCACCCCGATGATTTCCCGTTTGAACTGATTCCGAACGGCAAGGATTACAAATTCAGGATCGGTGTCCATTGCGTGCCGTTCTATCATCTGGAAAACTATCGACTGTGGGGATTCACCGCGAACCTGACTGACCGCTTCGTGAGCATATTGGAACAAAATGAAAATCAGAGCGCAGAATAAAAAGCATGAGCCCATTCATTCGAGGGCTCATGCTTTTTGCGCTAGATAAAGGCACAGTACTCGCATGTTCGGGTGACGAGTACTGTTGCCGCATCCACAACAGTTTTCTCCAGTAAAGGCCGCTCTCGCGAAGCTGAGGGGCTGTTGGATGTGTTTGTCTAGTTAGTATTTCCTGGTGGCAACCTCAAAAACACCTGATCAAACGCTGAAAACATGTTCCCGATAGGTTTCGAAGCTGTCGTGCACATGCGGTTGGACTTTTTCCAACGAAACAGGGCGGCCTTCTTCGTTCAGGAAACAATGCTTGCTTTTGCCGGTTGTGCGCAACTCTCCGGTTGCGACATCGATGACACGGTAGGTTAGGCCTAATTTCACTCCGCTGTAAGAATCGATTTCGGTCAGAACATAGACGGAGTCTCCGAAGCGGACCATCGTTTTGTAATGTGCTTCGACGGAAAGGACTGGGCTGATGATGCCGGCTTCTTCCAATTTCGCATAATTCGCGCCGATCTGGTCAAGAAAGTCCACGCGGGCTTCTTCGAACCAACGGATGTAATTGGAGTGGTGGATGATCTTCATCTGATCCGTTTCGTAATATTGGGCGACGTGGATATAGGGGTTCAGTTCATTTTTCAAAAAAAGCTTCCTCCTTGTGACAGTTTTCTCTGGATAGCGAACCGGTACCCGAGAGCATCATCTCCGGCGAAGGGATACTTCGGCGGAGATGATGCAGTATTCAGGGCTCCAATTCCCGGTGAAGGCCGCTTCACCGGTTTTTACCGGAATTCCGGAGCGTCAACTCCGATGAACATGTGCTTCCCAGGAGTTGAGGTGCGCCATCGCCCCCATGTCCGGCAAAGCGGGCACCAGGCTGCTTCCGTAAGAACAGGGCTGCCTCGAAAGAGAGGCAGCCCTGTATGCATTATTTTGCTTCGATCTCGATCAAGAGGTCTCCGGCTTCGATCTGATCGCCGTCGATGACATAGATCTGATCGACGACACCGTTGATTGTGGAACGGATCATCGTTTCCATCTTCATCGCTTCGGTGATCACGACTGGATCGCCTTGAGAAACGCGATCGCCGCGTTTGACGAGAACTTCCAATACAGAACCCGGCATTGTTGCGCCGACATGCTCTTTGTTGGTAGGTTCCGCTTTTTTGCGGATCGCTTTCGTGCTGGTGATGGACATGTCTTTGACTTCAATCTCACGGCCTTGGCCATTCAGGTCGAAGTAAAGGATACGCATCCCGTCCGAATCAGGTTCACCGATCGAGTTCAATTTGATGATCAAGGTTTTGCCTTTTTCGATCTGAACTTCGATCTGCTCGCCCATACGCATGCCGTGGAAGAAAGTAGGGGTGTCAAGTTTTGTGACATCGCCGAACTTATCATAGACTGCGATATAATCCAGGAAGATTTGCGGGTACATCAGGTAGCTGATGACATCCTCATCGCTGGCTGGGCGTTGGATTTTTTCCTCCAACTCAGCTTTCAAAGCAACGAAGTCGATCGGCTCACGCAGACTGCCCGGTCTTTCTGTGATGGCTTTTTTGCCTTTCAGGATGATTTCCTGCAGTCTTTCCGGGAATCCGCCGGTAGGTTGACCCAAGTCACCTTTGAAGAAGCTGACGACGGATTCAGGGAAGTCGATCGTTTCGCCTTTAGCATAGACATCTTCTTCGGTCAATTTGTTTTGGACCATGTAGAGGGCCATATCGCCGACAACTTTTGAGGATGGCGTCACTTTGACGATGTCGCCGAACATTTTGTTGACGTCAGCGTACATCTCTTTGACTTTATCCCACTCGTCGTTCAAGCCGACAGCATTCGCCTGTTGTTGCAGGTTCGTGTATTGTCCGCCCGGCATTTGGTGGTCGTAGACTTCGGTTGAAGTCGTTTGGATGCCGCCTTCGAATTCTTCGTAGTAGTCACGGATATCTTCCCAATAACGGTTGATTTTGTGCACGTTGTGGATGTTGATGTCCGGCTCGTGCTCAGAACCTTCCAAGGCATAATACAAGCTGCTGATGCTCGGTTGGCTGGTTGTGCCGCTCATGGCACTCATGGCCACGTCTACGATGTCTACGCCCGCTTTGATCGCTTCTGAGTACGTGTAGATGCCGTTTCCGCTTGTATCATGCGTATGCAGATGGATCGGAAGATCGACAGTATCCTTCAACTCACTGATCAGACGGTAAGCCGCTTGCGGTTTCAAAAGACCGGCCATATCCTTGATTGCGATGGTGTGTGCGCCCAAGGCTTCAAGCTCTTTGGCCATCTCTTTGTAGTATTGGATCGTGTATTTCGTTTGTGTCGGATCATTGATATCGCCTGTGTAGCAGATGGCTGCTTCAGCGATCTTATTGTTGTCGCGTACGTACTGGATGCTTTTTTCCATCTGCTTCGTCCAGTTCAAGCTGTCGAAGATACGGAAAACATCGATTCCGTTTTTAGCGGCAAGTCTGATGAACTCTTCCAAGCCGTTGTCGGGATAGTTTTGGTATCCGACCGCATTCGATCCGCGGAACAGCATCTGCAATAGAGTATCCGGCATTTGCGCGCGCAGTTTCTTCAATCGTTTCCAAGGATCTTCGCTCAGGAAGCGGTAGGCAACGTCGAAGGTAGCTCCTCCCCACATTTCGGAAGAGAACAATTGCGGAATGGCTGCTTGCGTTTCGGCTGCGATGGCTTGCATTTCGTTTGTGCGGATGCGGGTAGCCAACAAGCTTTGGTGCGCGTCACGGAAAGTCGTATCCGTCAAGAGCACACGGTTTTGGTCCTTGATCCATTGACTGACGGCTGCAGGGCCTTTTTCATCCAAAATATTTTTGGCGGTGATGATCTTTTGTTCCGGCATGACAATGTCAGTCGGGATCCGAGGCTTGTCATAGAATTTCTTGTGGCCTTTTTGGATGCCCGGGAAGCCGTTCACGGTAATGTTTCCGATGTACTGCATCGTTTTGTTTCCGCGGTCGCGCGTTTTCGGGAATTCGAACAATTCTGGCGTTGTGTCGATGAAAGTCGTCTTCGCATCGCCTGATACAAAAATCGGATGCGTAATGACATTGAACATGAACGGAATGTTCGTTTTTACGCCACGGATACGGAATTCGATCAGGGAACGTTCCATTTTGCTTACAGCTTGATCGAATGTCGAAGCATGTACACATAATTTAACCAATAAAGAGTCGAAGAATGGTGTTACGACCGTACCTTGGAACCCGTTACCAGCATCCAATCGGATTCCGAAGCCGCCTGGAGAACGGTACGTATTGATTTTTCCGGTATCAGGGAAGAAGTTGTTCAACGGATCTTCCGTCGTGATCCGGCATTGGATAGCAGCGCCGATCAACGGGATATTTGCCTGTTGCGGGATACCGATTTCTTTATGCAGATCTTGACCTTGTGCGATCAGGATCTGTGATTGCACGATATCGATTCCTGTAATCAACTCTGTGATTGTGTGCTCTACTTGGACACGCGGATTCACTTCGATGAAGTAGAATTGATCGCCTTCCAAAAGGAATTCCACAGTTCCGGCATTCACATAGCCGACGTGTTTCATCAATTGAAGAGCAGAGTTGCAGATTTTATGGCGGACTTCATCCGACATGGAAACGCAAGGTGCCACTTCGACAACTTTCTGGTGGCGGCGCTGCACGGAACAGTCACGCTCGTAAAGGTGAACGATGTTGCCATGCTCATCCCCTAAAATCTGAATTTCGATGTGTTTAGGATCTTGAATATATTTTTCGACATAAATCTCATCGCTGCCGAATGCGGCCAAAGCTTCACTGCGGGCTCTTTCGAAACCTTCGCGGGCTTCTTGTTCGTTGAAGGCCATACGCATACCACGTCCGCCGCCGCCTAAAGCCGCTTTGATCATGATCGGGTAGGAGTAAGTTTCCGCAAACGCAATGACTTCGTCGATATTTGCGACTGGACCGTCCGAACCAGGGATGGATTGGATGCCGGCTTCCACAGCTGCAACTTTTGCTTTGATTTTATCGCCAAAAATGTCCAAATGTTCCAAAGAAGGGCCGATGAATTTGATGCCTTCTTCTTGGCAACGTCTAGCGAAGTCGATATTTTCAGATAAGAAACCATATCCTGGATGAATGCCGTCTGCACCGGATTCTTTAGCGATGCGGATAAGGTCTTCGATGTCCAGATAGGCGTCGATAGGCTTTTTGCCTTTTCCGACCAAATAGGCTTCATCTGCTTTAAAACGGTGCACAGAACCTTCATCCTCTTGCGCATAAACGCCAACAGTAGGGATTTTCAGTTCAGTCAGTGCACGAAATACACGTATCGCGATTTCGCCGCGATTTGCAACCAAAACTTTTTTCAATATTTCCACCTCGCCAGTTTATTAAATTCAGAAACATTTCTTATACAATGATTAAAAATGATTCGTGATTTCCGCCAAAGATGAAAATTTGGCGAGAGAAATCAATTATATCTTTTTAATTATTCATTTTACACATTATCAGGCCAGTTTACAACAACCTTTTTAAGAATCTGTTAATAATTGAATAAAATGCCAATTATGCACAAAATACGAACGATTATAAAGCGTGAACTGTTAAATGTAAGTATATATTTCGTAATTAAAAATGACCCGTGCTATTATGAGAATGGTTTTGTATTTAATACGAACAATCTTTTATGAGAGTGTTTTGCCCGTTTTCTATGCTAAAATAGATAACAAAGGGACGTGAAGCGGTTACATGGTAATGTGACGGAAAGCCGAAAAACAGTCGTAAAAAATGCGGAATCCAGGAAAGCAAAGGGGGATTTGTACGTGAGTGAACCAACGATAGGCAAACGCACGCCATTATTTGATTATTATAAAGCGAACGGCGTGAAGCTGATTGATTTCGGGGGATGGGAGATGCCGATCCAATTTTCCGGTATCCTTGCCGAGCATGAGGCTGTCCGTGAACGCGCCGGACTGTTCGATTGTTCGCATATGGGGGAGATTGAAATATCCGGTGGGGAAGCGGAAAGCTACCTGAACGGGCTGCTGACGAATGCTGTCAGCGTGATGAGCAGCGGACAAGCCCAATACAATATCATGTGTTATCCGGATGGCGGGGCAGTGGATGATGTCATCCTTTTCAAAATGGACGAAGAAAGTTACCTGTTGGTCTGCAACGCGTCCAACACGGATAAAGTCTATGCATGGATGCAGCAAAACAAAGGGTCGGAAGCGATCCTCAAAAATATTTCCGACAGCATCGGCCTGCTCGCCCTGCAAGGACCGTCAGCCATCAAGATCCTGAAGGAACTGACGGACGCCGATCTGGATGCCATCGGAAATTACCATTTCATCGCGGACCAGGAAGTGGCAGGAATTCCGCATGTCTTGATTTCAAGGACGGGCTACACAGGTGAAGACGGCTTTGAATTGTACCTTTCGGGTGAACAGACCGCGTTCTTATGGGGAAAAATGTTGGCGGCCGGGGAAGCCTACGGTGTGTTGCCTTGCGGACTCGGTTCGCGGGACACGCTCCGCCTGGAAGCAGGGATGCCGCTCTACGGGCATGAATTGTCCGAGCAAATCAATCCGTTGACTGCGGGCTTGGGCTTCGCGGTCAAGACGAAAAAAGCGAGCGACTTTATCGGAAAAGCTGCCTTGACGGCAATCCGCGAGAACGGAACGACCGAAAAAATCGTCGGTTTCGAAGCAACCGAAAGAGGGATCCCGCGCGAAGGATACAAAGTCTTTTCATCGGATGGGGAAGAAATCGGAATCGTCACTTCCGGAACACAATCGCCGACTTTGAATAAAAGCATCGGGATGGCCTTGCTGAAGTCGGATGCGGCCACCATCGGAACGGAAATCCAGATCGAAATACGCAACAAACGCATCCAAGCGACAATCATTCCGAAACCATTTTATAAAAGGATGAAAAGCTGAACGGGTTCGTTCAGCTAACCATCATTATTGAATAAAGATAAATTTTTTAATTCTCTATAAACAATAAACCAGCGCACTGCGCGGAAGGATGATCAAAATGGCAGACCACAAAAATTTTTATTACACGAAAGAGCATGAATGGGTAGAAAAAATCACGGAAGACACCGTACGCATCGGCATCACCGAGCATGCGGCGGAACAGTTGGGCGACATCGTGTTCGTGGATTTCGTGGCCGATCTGGATGCGGAATTGGCCAAAGGGGACGAAGCGGTCACTGTCGAATCCGTAAAATCCGTCTCGGAAGTCTATGCACCGGTGTCCGGAACGGTGACGAAACAAAACGAAGCCTTGGCTGATGCGCCTGAAACCGTCAATGCGGAAGCTTTTGCAGGCGGCTGGATGTACGAAATGCGCTTGAGCGATGCCAGCGAATTGGATGAATTGTTGAGCTACGACGAATACGAAGCATTCGTGGCCGAGGAGGAAGCCTAATATGACTGAGGAGCAATTCCGTTATTTACCAGATACAGCCGAAGATGAAAAGGAAATGCTGGCTGTCATCGGGGTCGAAAGCATGGAGGACCTGTTTACGGACATCCCGGAAGCGATCCGCCTGAAGGAAGAGTTGGCGATTCCGGCTGCCGTCTCCGAATCGGAACTTTTGAAGCAAATGAAGGCTTTGGCCGAAAAAAACGTCAGTGCTGGGCAGATGCCGATTTTCATGGGTGCCGGCACCTACGATCATTACATTCCGAGCGTGGTCGATGCGGTGATTTCGCGCTCCGAATTTTATACAGCCTATACGCCTTATCAGGCGGAAGCCAGTCAAGGGGAGCTGCAGGCGATTTTTGAATTCCAATCGATGATCAGCGAATTGACGGGGATGGAAGCGACAAACTCTTCCTTATATGATGGCTTCGCTTCCTTGAGCGAAGCAGTCGGTTTGGCAGCGGCCGTCACGAAACGTAATGAAATCGTGCTTTCGCAGGCGGTCCATCCGAATGCCCGTGCCGTCGTCCACGCTGCCGCAAAAGGACGCGGCCTGGAAGTCATCGAGGTATTGATGGAGAAGGACGTCACCAACTTCAATGTCACAAGATGCCTGACGACGCCGGATACCGCCGCGATTGTCGTCCAGTATCCGAATTTCTTCGGATCGGTCGAAGATTTGGCTGTCGTCAAAAAGATCGCCGAGGACAAAGGGGCGCTGTTGATCGTGATGGCCAATCCTTTGGCGTTGGGGATACTGGAAGCGCCCGGAAACTTGGGTGCGGATATCGTTGTCGGTGACACGCAGCCGTTCGGGTTGCCGATGTCATTCGGCGGTCCGCACTGCGGTTATTTCTCCGTCAACCAAAAGCATATCCGTAAAGTACCCGGCCGGATCGTCGGGGAAACCGTAGATGCTGATGGGGAGCGCGCTTTTGTGCTGACGCTCCAAAGCAGAGAGCAGCATATCCGACGTGAAAAAGCGACTTCCTACATGAGTTCGAACCAAGCCTTGAATGCGTTGGCTTCTGCCGTCTGCATGGCAGCCCTCGGGAAGCAGGGCGTCCAGGAAATGGCGCAGCTGAACGTCGACAAAGCGGCTTATTTTTCCCAAGCTTTGCAGGATAAAGGCTTCGCGATCCTGAACCAGTCGCCGTTCTTCAATGAGTTCGTCATCGATCTGCCTTTCCCGGCTGAAGAAGCGAATCAGGCTTTGCTCGAAGCGGGCATGATCGGCGGCTACAGTTTGGCGGAAACCTATAAAAAGCCGAATCAGTTGTTGGTTTGTGCCACCGAAAAACGCACGAAGGAAGAGATCGACCGATTCATTGCGGTATTGGAGGGTGTGAACCATGCGTAAAACGAAAAATGTGATTTTTGAATTAAGCCGTCCGGGGCGCGTAGGCTACAGCCTGCCGAAGAGCGATGTCCCCAAAATGGATTTCAAAGCAAAACTGCCGGAGCATCTTGTCCGCAAACAGCCGGCCGAACTGCCGGAAATCAGCGAACTGCAGCTGATGCGCCATTACACCAATCTTTCCCAGGACAACTTTGGCGTGGAAAACGGCTTTTATCCGCTGGGTTCCTGCACGATGAAATACAACCCGAAAATCAATGAAGTGACCGCCCGTTTGGACGGTTTCGCCAACATCCATCCGTATCAACCAGTGGAGACCGTCCAAGGCGCACTGCAACTGATGCATGAACTGCAGGATGATCTGGCGGTCATCACCGGTATGGACGGTGTTTCCCTGCAGCCGGCAGCCGGAGCGCACGGCGAATGGACAGGGCTAATGATGGTGCGTGCCTACCATGGAAAAAATGGCGACCTGCAACGCACGAAAGTCTTCGTGCCGGACAGCGCCCATGGGACCAACCCATCCAGTGCGCACATCGCGGGCTTCGATGTGGTAAGTATCCCGTCGACCGCTGAAGGCCTGGTCGATCTCGAAGCTTTGCGCAATGCAGTCGATGACCAGACTGCTGCCTTGATGCTGACGAATCCGAATACATTGGGGTTATTCGAACGCGACATTGTCCAGATTGCCGAAATCATCCATGGTGCCGGTGGATTGCTGTATTACGACGGTGCGAACCTGAATGCCATCATGAGCAAAACGACGCCCGGCACGATGGGCTTCGATATCGTCCATC
Source organism: Trichococcus patagoniensis (assembly GCF_003051085.1). Classification (GTDB taxonomy): domain Bacteria; phylum Bacillota; class Bacilli; order Lactobacillales; family Aerococcaceae; genus Trichococcus; species Trichococcus patagoniensis. Next base: position 58,948 of record NZ_QAOM01000005.1, read on the forward strand.
TGAACCTGCACAAGACCTTCAGCACACCGCATGGTGGCGGTGGCCCGGGAGCTGGTCCGGTAGGCGTAAAAGCATACTTGAAGGAGTTTCTGCCGATCCCGAGAGTGGAAAAGACGGAAGAGGGCTATGTGCTGAACAGCGATCATCCCGCTTCAATCGGTCCGGTCAAAGGCTATTATGGCAACTTCGGCGTCCTAGTCAGGGCGTACACCTACATCCGCACGATGGGTCCAATCGGTTTGCGCAAAGTATCCGAGAGCGCCGTGCTGCATGCGAATTACCTGCGCAAGCTTCTCGAAAATGATTTCGACACGCCGTACCCGGTCATCTGCAAACACGAATTCGTCCTCTCCGGAAACCGCCAGAAAAAAGGCGGCGTGCGGACCTTGGACATGGCGAAACGCTTGTTGGACTACGGCTATTACGCTCCGACCGTATATTTCCCGCTGATCGTCGAGGAAGCTTTGATGATCGAACCGACGGAAACCGAAAGCAAGGAAACGCTCGATGACTTTGCGGACGCACTGATCGCGATTGCGCGCGAAGCCGCAGAAACACCGGAAACCGTCACCCAGGCCCCGCATCATACATCGGTCAGACGACTGGATGAAGTGCGCGCCGCAAGGGTGATTAAGGTTAAATACTGATTTGATTCCAAAAAAAGAACATCTGAAGGGCTGCCTCGACGAGGCAGCCCTTCAGATGTTTTGTGGCCGCAGCAGGCGGCCCGAGTCGGATATAAGTTTGTTTGTCGGGATTTCGGATCGGAATGTTGGTCAAAAACCCGACAGAACGTCAATGTGTCGGGATTTCGGATCGGAATGTTGGTCAAAATCCCGAGAGAATGCCCCCGCGTCGGGATTTCGGATCAAAATGTTGGTCAAAATCCCGAGAGAATGCCCCCGCGTCGGGATTTCGGATCGGAATGCTGGTCCAAAACCCGAGAGAACGCCCCCGTGTCGGGATTTCTTTTGACATTTCTGCGCGAAGCTTATTGTGCGACAGTCTGCTCCAGCAACAGGTTCATGTTCAGGAAGCCACGCTCGCTTTTTAGTTGGAAAGCATGTTTGGTGGCGTTGAAGTCAACAACATTGTCGCTGTCGAGAAAAACCAGTGCCCATTTTTGGGCAGGCACTGGGCCGATGTTCGTTTCGATCACGGCATCGTATTCCGCCATTCCGGCATCATGGGCCTTCAGCATGAAGATGCCGGTGCTAGGGCAGCCGCAATCTTCGCCGACCGCATAGAACAGGCTGATGTCCTTGAGGTCGTAACGTTTTTGGATTTCCGCGATAGCGGAATCGGTAAAAGTGAATTTCATAATGTGATCCCTTTCTTTCTGTATGTTAACCGCAAGTGACCGTTCGGGGAAACTGACTTTTCGGTTGGACTTTCTTACATATAGTATACGACATATCAACCAAAAAACAAAAAAAGCCATCTTCCAAATGGAGGATGGCAAGACTTCTTATGTTAAAGGAAAGTATAAAACATTTCGAATACAAAAGTGCATCACCGATGGTGTATCACAGGTGTGCAAAATGTTTCATGCATCCAAAAATATTGGCTAGCTTCACGGGTTAGCCCTTCGGAAATTAGATAAATCGTACCTATTGCGCTCTACGATGCTCAGTTGCATGGGGCTCTTAGGGATTCATCCCTTAGAGCCCCAGTACAAGGTGACCGAAGGGAACGTTGCAAGGCACGATTTCCTAAATTTCTTTCAGGGCTGAACGAACCCGTTCGGCTTTTCTAATCTGCTTTTACGGTTTGTTTTCGTTTGCGGATATACCAAATGATGACGGCAATCCCGATAATAGCGATGATGACGTAGGCGATGTTGGAATAGATATCCATGTAATGGACGATCATTTCCCATTGCGAGCCTACCGCTGCCCCCAAATAGATCAGGACGGTGTTCCAGATGACGGTACCGACAGTCGTGAACAGAAGGAAAAGACCGAAGTTCATGTTCGCCATTCCGGCTGGTAAAGAAATCAAGCTCCGGATCAACGGCACGAAGCGGCAAAAGAAGACTGTCCAGAAACCGTAGCGGTCGAACCATGAATCCGCTTTGTGGATATCCTCATGCGTGATGCGCAGGATATTGCCATATTTGTCGACGATTTTATCCAATCTTTCGACATCCAAAAGCGTACCGACACCATAAAGGATCGCAGCCCCGACTACAGCACCGATTGTTGCGGCCACGATCATCAAGGGAATATTGAGCTCCGTAGTGGTTGTCATAAACCCGCCAAAAGTCAAGATGACTTCAGAAGGGATCGGTGGAAAAAGATTTTCGATCATAATCAAAAATGCTACTCCGAAGTAGCCAAATTGTTCCATAATACTTTGAATCCAAGCTTCGATAGTGATTCACTCCTCCAAAAATTAGTTCTATATTATTCTAATGTTCTAATCTAACTATACACGAAGCATCAGCATTTTCAATTTATTTTGAACAATCTTAAGAAAATCCTATTGGAATGATTGCTGCCCAATCATGCCCAAGAACTGTCGCAACGCGCATTTTCCGAATCGTTCTTTTTACATCGATAAGCAATTTTGGTAGAATTAAAAGTATATGGCTTGAAATTGAAGAAGAGGCGGGGAGAAGCTTTGGTAAATAAAGAAAAATCAGCCCGATTGTTTTGGACGTTGTTCAAATCAACGTTTGTGCTAAGCGCATTTACTTTCGGCGGCGGGTATGTCATCGTGCCGTTGATGCAAAAGAAATTTGTGGAGGAACTCAAGTGGATCGAATCGGACGAAATGCTGGACCTGGTCGCCTTGGGGCAGTCCGCGCCGGGTGCGATCGCCGTCAACACGTCCATTTTGGTCGGCTACCGGATGGCGGGTTTGCTGGGGGCATTAGTGACGGTCTTCGGGACGGTTGCGCCGCCACTTATCATCATCACGATCATTTCCTATTTTTACATGAATTTCCGTGAAAATCCGATCGTGGATGCTTTGATGATCGGGATGCAGGCCGGTGTAGCGGCAGTCATCGTCAATGTCGTCATCGGCATGGTCAGCGGCGTCATCAAACAACGGGATGTTGTGAATACGCTGTTGCTGTTGGCGGCCTTCGTCGCATCGTATTTCTTCGATGTGCATGTCGTCCTGATCATTTTCCTAGCAGGCTTGGTCGGTTTCATCAATCTGAGCTACAGGGCGAAGATGGGGGTGGGCAAATGATTTATTTGCAATTATTCTGGTCCTTTTTCCAGATAGGCTTATTCACGATCGGCGGAGGCTATGCATCCTTGCCGCTGATCCGCGATGAAATTGTCGTGAACCAAGGCTGGCTGACGATGCAGGAATACACGGACATCATCACGATTTCACAGATCACCCCGGGTCCTATCGCCATCAATTCGGCTACTTTCGTCGGTACCAAAGTGGGCGGTTTTGCCGGAGCGGTTGTCGCTACGATGGGTACGGTCACACCATCGATCATTCTTTCGCTGATTCTGGCATGGGCCTACTATAAGTACCGTGACATCAAAATCATGCAAGGAATCCTCGGCGGGCTCCGGCCGGCAGTCGTGGCTTTGATTGCCGCGGCTGGTCTGGCGCTCTTTGTGGCTGCCTTATTCCAATCCGGCGGGACAGCAATCGGCGGCATCACCATCAATTTCCTGGCGGTGGCCATCTTCCTTGCCGCCCTGTATGCACTACGGACGACGAAAATCGACTCAATTTGGCTCATCCTGGTCTCGGGAGCCGTGAGCATCCTTTTCCAGTTATTCAGCTGACAGGGTGTATAATGAAAGACAGCACATTCGCTTCTTTAATATTGAAGAAAGAAGAAAGGAACTTGTCATGACGTCAAATCGTACAGATAAAGAGCTTCAGTCCAAAAAGAATCTGCCTAAGAAATGGCACGGTCTGAAACCGTCACGCTTTGCGAAGTACCGCAGCTGGATCAACAGTGGCAGCCCAGGGATCTGCGGCACTTATTGCAGCGCCGTGTTGGTGCATGATGCGGTTCTGCATAAATACAAGCATTCCCTGGATAAAGATACGCTGTTGGCGGGCTTGCTGACGGTCGTTGACGAATTTCTGCCCTACAAAGGGACCTTCTTCTGGGATGTGCAGCACGGACTGAAATCCTTGCTGGCGGACATTCCGGATTGGACTGTCAAATCGGGCCTTATCACGGAAAAAATCGTGCCGGCGTTGCTTGATCGACCGGAGCCGGTTCCGGTCATTGTGGGAACGACGCGGCTGTTCAACAGCAAGTACAAAAACCATTGGGTAGTCGTCTATGCGTATGGCTACAATGATGACGGAAAGCTTTTCTATAAGGCCTACGATAACCATGGCCGCTATCAGGCCATTTTGCCGGCAGCGCAGACGATCGGTTGTGTCTGGCTGAAAGAAAAAAATAAGAATACGTAGCTATTATTGGAGGAACATAATGAGGGAATATGATTTTATCGCCATCGGAGGCGGCAGCGGCGGCATCGCAACAATGAATCGCGCGTCAGAATATGGCGCCAAAACAGCTGTCATTGAAGGGGATTTATTGGGAGGAACATGCGTGAACATCGGTTGCGTACCGAAAAAAATCATGTGGTACGCGTCCCAGATTTCCGAGGCAATCCACAAATACGGACCAGATTACGGGTTCGATACAGGCGCGCATAAAATCGACTTCCCGACCTTGCTGAAGAACCGGGATGCCTACGTTGAACGTTCCCGCAATTCTTACCAAGCCGGATTCGAACGCCGCAATGTCGATGTGATCGAAGGGTTCGCCAAATTTGTCGACAACCATACGGTGGAAGTGAATGGGGAACTGATCCGCGCCAAACATATACTGATCGCAACCGGCGCAAAACCGATCCGTCCGCGGATACATGGCGCAAAATACGGTGATGTTTCCGATACATTCTTCGAATGGACTGAACTGCCCGAGAAAGTCGCAGTCGTCGGTGCGGGCTACATCGCTATCGAATTGGCTGGTGTGCTGCATAATTTGGGCGTGGACACGCACCTTTATGTCCGTTATGATACACCACTGCGCAAATACGATGACATCATCATTGAAGGCCTTATGCAGGAAATCGAAAAGGATGGTCCGACGTTGCATACGCACGCTGTTTCCAAATCCGTCGAAAAGAATGCGGATGGTACTTTGACGTTGCATCTCGAGGATGGCAGATCGGAAGTCTTCGACAAAATCATCTGGGCGATCGGCCGGACAGCTAACATCGACGGGCTTAATATCGAAGCGACGGATGTGAAAGTCAGCGACAAAAAATTCATCATCGTCGACGAATACGAGAACAGTTCGGTCGATGGCATCTACGCAGTCGGGGATGTGAACGGCAAGAACATGCTGACGCCGGTAGCGATCGCAGCCGGACGCAGACTGTCGGAACGGTTGTTCAACAACAAGCCGAACGAAAAGCTGGATTACGACAACATCCCGACCGTGATCTTCAGCCATCCGCCGATCGGCAGCATTGGATTGAGCGAAAAAGACGCTGTGACCAAGTTCGGAGCGGATCAGGTAAAAGTCTACAAGTCCACATTTGCATCGATGTACACGGCCGTTACAGCCCATCGTCAGCTAGTGAAGATGAAACTGGTCTGCGTTGGCGAAAATGAACAAGTCATTGGTCTCCACGGCATCGGCTACGGCGTCGATGAAATGATCCAAGGCTTCGCCGTAGCCATCAAAATGGGCGCCACCAAAGCCGACTTCGACAACACCGTCGCCATCCATCCCACCGGAGCGGAAGAATTTGTGACGATGCGATAGAAATTGAGAAATGCCAATTAGCTCACCGTTCGTTGGAGAAAACGGATGGCTATAAAAAATATAACCCAACTCCTTACCCGGATTCCTACAAAATTAAGAACTTAGACTTTTGATTTGCTTTTTCTTCCCCGTCGTTTATTGTGAATAGGAATTGAATAGAAGTTTTTCCGTAAGGGAGTAACTAGCAGCCATGCTGCGGCAATGCCAACAATAAGTAGATCCGAGAGGGTCTTCTGGTGTTGCCTTAAATAGTGAGACTTATGCCTACCGTTTCTTGAGAGAGACGGTAGGCGTAAGTCTCTTTTTTATTACTCAGTTGCGGAGGAAAGTGGGTGAAAACGGCAAAACAAAATGCGGGCCATCTGCACAAAAACAAGCCGGGGGAAACATCCTTGGAGGCATACCAAAAGAGTCTGGAGACCATTTTTGCGGAAATAGGGAGCAGCAAGGATGGGCTCGACATACGGACCGTCGAAACGAGACAGGCCGAGTATGGGTTCAATGAACTGGAGACGAAAGAACGGGATTCGGTGCTGAAGTTGTTTGTTGAGACTTTCAAGGATGCAATGGTCATGGTGTTGCTGGCTGTCGCCGCAATTCAGATGGTCGTGGGGCATGCGGCGGAATCTTTGATTATTTTCGCTGTTCTGATGATCAATGCGATCGTCAGTGTCATCCAGACGCGAAAAGCAGAAGGTTCGTTGGATGCATTGAAGAGCTTGTCCGCCGGCGATTATGTCCCTGCGGATGGCCGTCTGTTTGAAGCCGGTTCGCTGAAGGTGGATGAAGCGATGCTGAACGGTGACGTGTTGCCGTTGACAAAGGAACTACTGGAAAAAATCAAAGAACAGAATGAACAGTTCTCGCATCGCGCCCTTCGTGTATTGGCTTTCGCCTACAGGCCGTTGGATGAAAACGAGGCACTTGATTTTAATGTGGAACATGACCTGATCCTAGTCAGCATCGCCATGGGCAGCGGAACGGATGTAGCGAAAGAGGCGGCAGCAATGGTGCTGACCGACGATAATTTCGTTTCCATCGTCAGCGCGGTCGGAGTCGGCCGGAACGTCTACGACAACATCAAGAAAGCCATCGCTTATCTCTTCTCTGGAAATCTGGGGGCGATCATCGCGATCATCGCGGCGCTCTTGATGGATTGGGTGAATCCGTTCACTGCTCTGCAGCTGCTGTTCATCAACTTGGTCAATGATTCCATTCCCGCGATTGCTTTGGGGATGGAGAAGGGTGAGCCTGACGTGATGTCCCGCAAACCAAGGAATCCAAACGAGGGGATTTTTTCGGGCGACACGCTCGTTTCGGTCATCTACCGCGGGGTATTGATCGGGGCAGCCGTCATCCTTTCACAATACATCGGACGCGGCTACTCGGCTGAGATGAGTGTAGCCATGGCGTTCTCAACTTTGATCATCGCCCGCACCTTGCAGACATTCCCGGCTCGTTCGAATTCCCAGACGGCGATCGGCGCAGGCTTCTTTGCCAACAAATATGTCCTTTATGCTGTAGCATTCTGCAGCACCCTGTACGCAGTGACGTTGCTGCCGGCGGTGCGCGGCATCTTCTCGATACCGGCCGACTTCGGTTGTGTGCATTTCGGGATGGCAGCAGGATTGGCCTTGGCAGCTGTCGCATTGATGGAAGTGACGAAGCTGATCATCAAAAGAGCCAAAAACTGATAAACTGACTAACAAATTAAGCCGAGACATATTTCTCCCGTTAATATCGAGGGAATTATCTATAAAAGGTAAAATAATGCATAGTTGGTTATTCTTGGTTTCTCTACGTTAGTCTGTCTGGTCGTGTAGGACTGGACCGGATTCCGGTTGCTTTTGAACCGTGGAACAGATTCCGTAGCTCAGACCCTTCCCCGCATCCTTTTAGACTTTGTTCCATCATTTCTTGAGGTGGGAGTCTTCTGGCGGAAATTGATAAAAAGTGACATTTTGCTAATAACGAACTGATTCTTTTATGAGCGAAGGAATAAGTAAATTTGAGATTGAACAAATGTGCAGAGCCTTGAGAGAATAAGGACGATAATTTTTCAAGATATAATTATTTTCAGACTTAAAGGGTTTTTGATTTTTAAGGGAAAAGCCAAGCTAAAACCAAAGGTGGAATTGAGTTAGTCAAAAAAAATCAGGACAGCTCTCTTCGGAAACGTTCAAGTCGAATTTGAGGCTGCTATTAAATCAGTAATAGATATTGGAGTTATCAATACCTACTCTGATATCAGCATTAAAACAGCAGAAAAAATCATAGCTATTGTTGTTGGTCGAACTATTGATAAAATTTAGTGTAATAAATTTGGAAAACTTCGAAAAGGATTTTAACCAGTCTAAAAGTAAGTCAATAACAATACCTCTTTTTGGAGTGTTGTAATTGGCTTATTTTTGTATAATGTGTAAACATATTATATAGAAGGCAAATAGATTGATTAGTGCCCTTAGGTGAAGTTTGATGCGTAACTCTAAGTTGTGTGGCAACTGGAAAATCCACTAGTAAATAACGTTAGCATTAAAATTTAGGTTTTTGATTTTGAATACTAGAAAATAGTAACGCAATTTCTAACGGTTTGGTTCGACCAATATTTGGTTGGTTGACAGACAAATTAAAACTATCAAAAGCAATGTTCTTGTCATATGCATTTATCCTTACGTCTTCTGTCACTGGAGTTTTGACTACAGGCAGGCTATTGGATGCCACTGGCAACCATGATTCGATAGTTTGTTATATTTTGATATTATGCATTTTAGAGGTGTTTTTACAGTTAAATTCATGTGGGATAACATTTCGAAAGGGGGGATAATAGATGAGAATATTCGAAAACCGCAACATAGTTTTTGTGACAAAACCCAGTAAAGAAAGTGTCGTTAGTCCAATAATGGAAAAAGAAACCAGGTGTAATGTAATTGTCAAGAGCATATTTGACCCTGACAAACTCGGCACATTCTCGAGAGAATACAATCGCACTGAATATCGCAGGTATTAGAATTAACGAGGGACCATAAACAAACTATAACCATATGCTTACAAATTCTTATGAGGATGTATTGGAATTTGAAAAATAATTGTATTCCCAGAGCACCATTTGATTCTTCGTGTTTAGTGCCTAAGAATGCTAAGTTTTTTGCTTAACTCATATTGATTTCCAAGAAAGAAGGATGGGTATGATGAATTTTTATGCAAAATCAAAAGATGAAATTATACATGAATTCCAAATTGGCACAGAAGGACTTGATGATATTCAAGTTGAAAACATGCGTATCAAATATGGTTCTAATGAGTTACTGGAAAGACAAAGGTCAACGCCGTTCATCGTTTTTTTGTTACAGTTTAACGACTTCTTGATATGGATACTTTTAGTAGCCGCAGTGCTGTCAGGTGTTTTAGGGAAGTTAGAAAGTACGCTTGTTATTGCTGTGGTCGTTCTTATCAATGCAATACTGGGAACGGTCCAACACTTGAAGGCAGAAGAGTCTCTATCTGCGTTAAAGGCGTTGTCGGCACCTAAATCCAAAGTGATAAGAAACGGCGAGACTGTGACAATTGACTCAAAAGATGTTGTTGTTGGGGATTTGATGCTTGTTGAGTCAGGGGACTTCATAGCTGCAGACGGAAGAATCATTGATTCATTTAGTCTAAGAGTGGACGAAAGCTCACTAACAGGTGAATCAGTAAGTGTTGAAAAAGATACTTTACTCATTGATGAAACAGACTTATCTCCTGGAGATCAGCATAACATGATTTTTTCTGGAACGCATATCACTTATGGGCGAGGCCGGGCTATTGTTACAAGCGTTGGCAGGGGTACAGAAATTGGTAAAATCGCAACCTTAATTGAGGAGGCAACGGAAAAAGAAACGCCTCTGCAAAAAAGTCTCGATGAATTCGGGAAAAAGTTGGCTATGATAATTATTGCAATCGCTGTATTGGTATTTGCCCTGAATTTATACAGAAACAATGCCCTTGTTGATGCGATGATGTTTTCTATATCCCTTGCAGTAGCGGCAATACCTGAAGCATTGAGTTCAATCATCACAATCGTATTAGCTGTTGGTACCAGAAGGATGGCTCAGGAGAATGCGATTGTAAGAAAGTTGCATGCAGTTGAAGGCTTAGGAAGCGTATCTGTGATTTGCTCAGACAAAACCGGCACACTGACTCAGAATAAAATGTCAGTAAAAAGGATATACACAAGAAGTCAGCTATTCAAAGATAATGAATTGGACATTCAAAGAGAGCATGATTTAAGGCTATTGTTGATGGCAATGCTATGTAATGATTCTATTACAAATGAGCATAATGAAATTGGTGATCCAACAGAGATTGCCCTAGTTAAACTAGGGGAAATATACGGAATGGATGAACTAGAGGTTAGACGACAGTATAAGCGAATATCAGAGTTGCCGTTTGATTCCAACAGAAAACTGATGAGTACGCTACATGATATTGAAGGTAAACGCCTGATGATTACAAAAGGTGCGATGGACGTCATTCTAAGAAGAACAACTATGATAGATGATGCAAATCAAATTAGTCCACTATCACCTGAAGTTCAAGAAGAAATAGAGCGAATGAATAATCTTTTAAGTAAGGAGGGACTGCGTGTCCTTGCTTTTGGATACAAGGAATTAATTAATGATAAATTGGATATCGATGACGAATCTGGACTGACGTTTATGGGGCTGATAGCTATGATGGATCCTCCTCGACCAGAGTCAAAAAAAGCAGTATCTGATTGTCGCAAGGCCGGCATACGAACAGTTATGATAACGGGAGATCACATTGTTACAGCATCAGCTATAGCAAAGGAAATTGGTATTTTGGATGAGTCCACTCAAGCTATTGAAGGATACCGACTTGAGTCAATGAGCGATGAAGCTCTTAAGGAAATTGTTCCAACAGTATCGGTCTATGCAAGAGTTTCTCCAGAACATAAAATCAGGATAGTGCGAGCCTGGCAAGAGTTGGGTTTTTCGGTCGCAATGACTGGAGACGGCGTTAATGATGCCCCCGCGCTGAAACAGGCCGATATCGGTGTAGCTATGGGTATAACCGGTACAGAGGTTTCAAAAGATGCTGCTTCTATGGTACTCACTGATGACAATTTCGCAACTATAGCAAAAGCTATTAGTAACGGAAGAAACATTTACGATAATATAAAAAATGCGGTTAAATTTCTTCTTTCAGGAAACACTGCAGGAATTTTGGCAGTCCTTTTTGCTTCGCTGTTTAATCTCCCGGCCCCATTTGCTCCTGTCCATTTATTATTTATAAACCTAGTTACGGACAGCTTACCGGCTATTGCCATTGGCTTAGAAGCTCCAAACGCTGAAGTGATGAATTATAAACCTAGAGACATCAAAGAACCGCTTCTTACTAAACCATTTGCAATTGAAATTTTGATTCAAGGTTCATTGATCGCATCTGTGACTATGGTAGCATTCTATATTGGAATGCAAACATCTATAACTACGGCTACAACGATGTCGTTTGCTGTTTTGTGTCTTTCGCGCCTTGTTCATGGATTTAATTGCCGAACTAAGGAACCACTGACGTTCAATATATTATTTTCAAATAGATATATCTGGGCAGCTTTCATGATAGGTGCTTCACTTCTTGTGGCTGTACTTACTTGGAGCCCACTAAATAAACTATTTGAAATTGCCACTCTTACAAATGAACAGTATCTTATGGTTCTCGGACTTTCTATAATCCCATTAATATGCATACAGACTGTACGCAGAATTAGAAAGCGCAGATACCAATAAGATATCAATATACGGATTACGAATTGGAAGAAGCAACGAGAGATACCAAAGCACGGCGTCTTCACGACTGTTACCATGATATTCACCTTCATTTAAGCGGATACAAGATGAAAAAACCGCTCAGATTTTCGGACATATACGCAAATCAATAAGTTGCTATGACGCTTTACATCGCAAAACTAGTTTAGAATCATAGACCCTTCAACATTCCTTTACTGGGTCAACCAACAAAGAGGAACCATAATTGACCGTCCATTCGTACGAATGGACGGTCAATTATTTTATTCAACTGATACAAAGGTTAATTTCATAAAAGGTCCCAATCCCAGTTAAGAAGGATATTTCAACGGTTGCTATTTTGATTGTACAAATTGGATCTAAAGGAAGGATTTCGGAATGGGTGACAGAATGAATTTCGTGTTCGGTGTGTAAATGAACGGGGAGATGATGGTTTTTGTTGTGGCATATGAAAAGTGCCTTCTTAAATTGATACGTTTTTCCTACCACGAGGTGCGAATCATTTATATGCGTCTTTTGAATGTGGACTTACGGAATGATGCATGCCAGAGCTGAAAAAGTACTGTCGACATATGGCCGTATACAAAGAAATAGCCGAATACTTGCGAAAAAATCGCGTTGTATATCGGCTACTTGTGTTGCGTTAATTTAATTTTTAGGAACTAATTACTTATGAAGCCACGCGCCAACGCTGAAGCTCCCAAGTAACTAGTTTCTAAAGTGAAAGTCGCACATAAAGTGGTTTTTCAGCCATCCTTGAGGCTTATTTCGTTATTTTATTGACTTTATCGTCGTATCCGATACCGCGCAAGACTGCTTTCATAATCTCGACGAATGGGATAACCGACAAGGCAGCCAGGATTACGATCATCCATTGTTGGCCGGTTATGTCGTAGATACCGAAGATTCTGTTCAAACCAGGCGTGAATGCTACCATCAGCATCAATGCCAACGACAGCAGGATTGCGTAGTTGAACATTTTATTGCCGAACGGGTTGACCGAGAACAATGATTTGAAGACTGATTTACAGTTGAAGGCATGCGACAATTGGATGAACCCTAATGTCAAGAAGGCCATTGCTTCACCGATGTGCAATTCGAAACCGTAGTGGATAGTTGCCAACCAGAATACGAACAAGGTGATGGCACCTTCGTAGATACCTTGGTAGATCATGCTGGCGAAGACGCCGTTCGAGAAGAAGTTGGAAGAACGGCCACGAGGCGCTTGTTCCATAACATCTTTCTCAGCTTCTTCCAAACCTAAAGCGATAGCAGGGAATACGTCCGTAACCAAGTTGATCCACAGCAAGTGGATTGGTTCAAGAATCTGCCATCCCAAGATAGTAGCGATGAACAACGTCAATACTTCACCCAAGTTAGCGGAAAGCAAGTATTGAACCGCTTTTTGGATGTTTGCGAAAACTTTACGTCCTTCTTCAACCGCGTGAACGATTGTGGCAAAGTTATCGTCAGCCAATACCATATCGGAAGCGCCCTTAGATACTTCCGTACCTGTGATACCCATACCGATACCGATGTCAGCTTGTTTCAATGAAGGTGCATCGTTGACGCCGTCACCAGTCATGGCAACCACTTTACCGTTATCTTGCCAAGCTTTGACGATACGTACTTTATGCTCAGGAGAAACACGCGCGTATACAGAGTAGTTCTGAACTGTGCGCAAGAAATCATCATCAGAGATAGTATTCAATTCAGCACCGGTGATGACCGCTTCAGCAGAAGAGTTCGCATCCAAAATGCCTAAACGTGTTGCGATAGCGGAAGCCGTGTCTCTGTGGTCACCCGTGATCATGACGGTACGGATACCAGCTTTTTGTGCTTGAGCGATCGCTTGTTTAGCTTCCGGACGCTCAGGGTCGATCATACCGATCAGACCGGCAAAGACCAAGTCGGTTTCGACTGCTTCTGTCGTCATTTTTGCAGGTACAGCAGCGACGTTTTTGAATGCCATTGCCAATACACGCAAGGCTTGGATTGCCAAGCTGTGGTTTGTGTCCAGGATTTCTTTTCTGTCAGCATCTGTGATCGGTGAAACGACGCCAGCTTTGATGATGTGCGTGCAACGTTTCAACAATTCATCAGGAGCCCCTTTTGTAGCGATCATGAATTGGTTGCCTTCAGGGTGGATCGTTGACATCAATTTACGGTCTGATTCAAAAGGAACTTCAGCAACACGCGGCATATCAACCAATTTGGCTGAAAGGTCAAAACCTTTTTCCAAACCGTATTGAACCATCGCTGTTTCGGTAGGGTCACCGATCAAAGATTTGTCGTTGGCGATTTTTGTGTCATTCGCCAAGTTCATGATCTTCATGACAGGCAATTCCAAGTCAATGTTTTCATCGGCATCGTGAACTTGGCCATCATAGTATACTTTTTCGATCGTCATTTTGTTTTGAGTCAATGTACCGGTTTTGTCGGAACAGATGACTTCAGTACCACCCAGCGTTTCAACGGCCGGCAATTTACGCACAAGCGCATTTCTGCTTGCCATTTTTTGCGTACCCAACGCCAAGATGATCGTCGTGATGGCCGGTAAACCTTCAGGAATGGCGGCAACGGCAACGGAGATGGAAACCATCAACATATCCAACCAAGGACGGCCATTGAAACCAAAGCCGATGATGAACATCACTACAGCAACCAACAAAATCAGGACGGTCAAAGATTTACCCATTTGATCTTGGTTGATCTGCAGGGGCGTTTTCTTCTCTTCAGCGTTTTGCAGCATGTTCGCGATATGTCCGACTTCCGTGTTCATCCCTGTAAGGACGACGACACCTTCCGCACGGCCATAAGTAACGTTTGTGCTTGAGAACGCCATGTTCTTGCGGTCACCCAAAGCAGCATCGGTTTCAACGTCGCGCAAGTCTTTTTCGACTGGTACAGACTCACCAGTCAAAGCAGCTTCTTCAACTTTAAGTGAATTTACATCGTAAAGGCGGATATCTGCAGGAACAACATCTCCGGCTTCTAATACGATGATGTCACCAGGCACAAGCAACTCAGACTTGACTTGGATGATTTCTCCGCTACGTTTTACGTTAGCAAGAGGCGAAGCCATTTTCTTCAAAGCTTCGATCGCTTCTTCAGCTTTGTTCTCTTGGAAGACGCCTAAGAATGCGTTGATGATGACAACAGCCAAGATGATGATAGCATCAGCGATTTCATGACCGATAGTACCAGAAATGATAGCTGCAGCCAATAGAACGAGAATCATGAAATCCTTGAATTGATCCAAGAATTTTTGCAGAGTTGTGCGTTTTTCACCTGCTTCCAGTACGTTCTCGCCATACTCAGCCAATCTCTTCGCTGCTTCTTCTTTGGAAAGTCCGTTTCTAGTTGAATTAAGTTCAGCTAAGACTTCCTCTTCCGTTTGCGCGAAGAACGCTTTATTCAGTTGTTCTTTTGACACAGTATTTCCCCTCTCTTGACCTGAATGTAGTAGTGTTAAAATGAAAAGAGACCTATGCATAAAATTGTCTGTCAGACAACACTGTATGCATAAGTCTCACTATTTAAGGTAACACCAGCAGATAGGATTACTCTACTTATTGTTGACGTTACCACAGCCTTGTACTGCTAGTTACTCCCCTATGGAGATATTCAGTTTAACACTCGGATTTATTATATCGACAAAATCAGGTAATCGCAACAATTTATTACCGGAAATGAAAACATTTAAAAAAAAAGACATATTTCCGCATCAATCGGAAATATGCCTATTCTCATTAAATCAGTGCCAGGATAATGAAGTTAGCCAGGAATAAAGCCGAAGTGAACCACACGATCGGGTGGATTTCGTACGATTTTCCTTTTACGACTTTCACGATGCAGAAGAAGAAGAAGCCAGCTGCGATACCGTAGGAAATGCTGTAAGAAAGACCCATGAAGATGGATGCGAAGAAGGCAGGGATCGCATCTTCCAGATCATGCCAGTTGATTTCCGCGAACGAACCCATCATCAAAATACCGACGAGGATCAAAGCTGGAGCCGTTGCGGCAGCAGGCACGACCCCAATCAGAGGCGCGAAGAACGCGCTGATGATGAACATACCGGCAACAACAACCGCAGTCAAACCTGTACGACCGCCAGCACCGATGCCGGCAGCACTTTCGACGTAAGTAGTTGTATTGGAAGTACCAAAAATTGAACCGATTACTGTACCGACAGAATCGGCGAACAATGCTTTATCCATTTTCGAGCTGAATCCGGATCCTTCTTCAAGCGCTTTTTCATCTTCAGCAGAGAAGATGCCCGTGCGACGGCCGGTTCCGATGAATGTACCGATCGTATCGAACGTATCGGAAAGGCTGAATGCGAAGATGGTCATCAATACTAAAGGCAATTGGGAAGCATCAGAGAAAAGAGACAAAAGACCTTCTGAACCGAAGGCGGCACCGAAAGTGGTACCTAATTCTGAGATAGCAGTCCCAAGCGAGTTTGCTTGCAGGCTTGCTGTTGAAATATCAACAACACCCATCGGGATACCCAATAAAGTAGTCGCAACGATACCGATAAGGATCGCACCACGTACATTTTTGACCATCAGGACAGCCGTAATGATCAAACCGATCAAGGCCAACAAAGCAGGCATTTGCGTGAAATTGACCAATGCAGGGACGATGCCGCCGCCTGTCACAACTGCTCCTACACCGCCAGCGAACGTTTCAGCTGTTGCGTCATAAGGAGCGCCATTGATGGCTGTGATGGTGCTGGAATCGGAAGTGAATTCCAAAAAGCCGGCATTTTTGATCCCGATATAACCGATGAAGATACCGATACCGCCGCTGATTGCGTGCTGCAGGCTCTCAGGGATCGATTTGATGATCATTTTTCTTACTTTAGTGACCGTGATGAAAACATTGAGCAGCCCACAGATGAATACCATGGCCAAAGCTTGTTGCCAAGAAAAGCCAAGTGAGAAGACGACCGTGTAAGTGAAGAAGGCGTTCAGGCCCATACCCGGTGCCAAAGCATAAGGTACGTTGGCGAAAAGGCCCATCACCAATGTGCTGACTGCAGCGGAAATGATTGTCGCCAAGAAGACTGCTTGGCTAGGCATCCCTGATAAAGAAAGGATTGCAGGGTTGACGAAAATGATATACGACATTGCGAAGAAAGTTGTGATCCCGGCAACGACTTCTGTGGAAACTGTTGTTCCGTGTTCTTTGAGTTTAAAGAAATTTTCCATTTTGAAAAGATCTCCCATCTGAATTTTTTTCGGCAGCGACAGGAAACAGGTACAATAAATGATTTCAGATGCTTTCCTTGCTTGCCATTCGACTATTATAACCAATCACCCAAAAGCTTGCAATAAATAAGTGAATGATTTAATCGTTTTATCACTTTAATGTTCGGTATTTGCTAAAATAGGAAATGAAAGCGCATCAAAAACGCCATCCTTACATCTTAACGTTAGCTTTTCGGGAAAATTTGGTATTTTTTGAGAAATCTGCTTGAGCAGGAAAGCGGGTGATATGCTAAAATGTAAGGTAGCGAAACAGTCTAGTCGAGAGAAGGTGCGGATCATGAAAGACGAAGTGTTTGTGGTGGGTGATGTCCATGGGGAGATCACTTTACTGAAGAGATTATTGGAAAAGTGGGACCGGGAGAAGCAGCAGCTGATTTTTATCGGCGATCTGGGGGACCGTGGCGAGAATTCGAAGGCCTGTTTTCTGCTGGCTAAGGAGCTTGTCGAAAAGTATGGTGCCATCTATCTGAAGGGCAATCATGAGGCTATCCTGCTGAATTTTATCGCAAAGCCGGAGGAATACGCCGGCAATTATTTTCTGAACGGCGGTTTGGGTTCCCTTGAAAGTTTTCTGCATGCGCGCATCAACGAGGAGTATTCGCCGACCGAAATCGCGCTGATGATGAAACACTACTACAAGGATCTGCTTGCATTTTTGGCGGAGCTTCCTCTGTATTATGAATGGGAACAATACGTGTTCGTCCATGCCGGCGTCGATCTGGGCAAAAAGGACTGGCACGACAGCACCGAGGAGGATTTCCTCTGGATCCGCGAACCGTTCCACAAAAAGCCCAACCGCACCGGTAAAACGATCGTGTTCGGGCACACCCCGACTTTTTACTTCCACGGCGACAATGACATTTCGGATCTGTGGATTTCGGACGGCAAGATCGGCATCGATGGCGGGGCCGTCTACGGTGGATCGCTGCACGGCGTCGTGTTCGACAAAAACGGACTGAAGGAAGACTATATCGTACAAAAAAGATGAGTTGGTCGAAAAGGCAGGCTCATCCGAAAGGCAGGAATAAACAAAAATGACAGAAACCGCAGAAAAAATCGTCTTGGACTTGGTCAAGGCCGAGTTGAACCAATTCAGACCCGCACAAATAGAAAAAGTATTGGCGCTTTTGGGGGAGGGCAATACCGTCCCTTTCATCGCCCGTTACCGTAAGGAAGCGACCGGTTCGCTCGATGAAGTCGAGATCCGCGAAATCGAGGAGCGCCACCAGTACGCAACGAACCTGCATAAACGCAAAGAAGAAGTCATCCGCATCATCGCGGAACAAGACAAACTGACGCCGGAATTACGGGCAAAGATCGAACGCGCCGACAAGATGCAGCGCGTCGAAGACCTGTACCGTCCCTATAAACAAAAGCGCCGCACGAAAGCGGCCATCGCCCGGGAAAAGGGACTGGCTCCTTTTGCAGAGTGGCTATTGGCGGGTCCTACTGGCGGATCAGTCGAGGCGAAAGCCAAAGAATTCCTGAACGAGGAGATGGAACTTTCTACTATAGAAGACGTGTTGGCCGGAGCCCATGAAATCATCGCCGAAATCGTCAGCGACGAACCGGCTTACCGCGAACACATCCGCGAATTCACGCGCAAGAACGGCCAGTTTGTCAGCACGGCGAAGGACGCCGAAAGCGACGAGAAGGGCGTCTTCGAGATGTACTACGATTTTTCGCAAGGCGTCGCCACGGCTGTACCGCATCGCGTCCTGGCTATGAACCGCGGCGAAAAAACCGGCATCCTGAAAGTTGCGATCGTGGTCGATGAAGAAAAAATCTTCGCTTATCTAGCGAAAAAAGTGCTGAAGAATCCGCAAAGCATCGCGGCGCCGATTGTGCAAGCCGCCTATGAGGACAGCTACCGCCGTTTCATCAGCCCGGCCATCGAACGCGAACTGCGCAACGAATTGACTGAAGCCGCAGACGCACAGGCGATCGATGTCTTCGGCGACAACCTGCGCAACTTGTTGCTGCAGCCGCCTATGAAAGGGAAAACCGTGCTCGGACTGGATCCGGCTTACCGCACCGGCTGCAAATTGGCGATTGTGGATGCAACCGGCAAAGTTTTGGCGAAGACCGTCATCTATCCGCACAAACCGGCCAACCAAGAAAAGCGCGCCGCTGCCGGCCCGGCTTTCCGCAAGCTGTTGCAGGATTATAACGTGGAAATGGTCGCCATCGGCAATGGGACCGCAAGCCGCGAATCTGAGCTGTTCACCTCCGAGCAGATCAAGCAAGTGCCGAATACGGTCTATTACGCCATCGTCAACGAGGCGGGCGCTTCGGTCTATTCTGCCAGCGACATCGCCCGCGAAGAATTCCCTGATTTCCAAGTCGAGGAACGCAGCGCCGTCAGCATCGCCCGCCGTTTGCAGGATCCATTGGCCGAACTGGTCAAGATCGATCCGAAATCAGTCGGCGTCGGCCAGTATCAGCATGACGTTTCTCAAAAACAATTGGGCGAGCGCCTGGACTTCGTCGTCGAAACTGCCGTGAACCAGGTCGGCGTCAACCTGAACACAGCCAGCGCACCGCTGCTGCAGCATGTCGCCGGTCTGAACAAGACGATCGCCAACAACATCGTGGCCTTCCGCGAAGAGAACGGTGCCTTCGATAGCCGCCAACAGCTGAAGAAAGTGCCGCGCCTGGGACCGAAAGCCTTCGAACAATCGGTCGGCTTCATGCGCATCGTCGACGGCAAGAACATACTCGACAACACGGACATCCATCCGGAATCCTATCCAGCCGCCAAGGAACTGTTGGCACTTGCCGGCCTCAGCCTGAAGGACGTAGGCACCGATCGCGCCCGCGAAGACTTGGGGGCCCTGGACCGTGCGCAAGCCCGGGAAACGACTGGCCTCGGCAAAGAAACGCTGCAGGACATCATCACCGGCCTGACCAAACCCGGACGCGATCTGCGCGATGACATCGCCCAGCCGTTGCTGCGCCAGGATGTCCTGTCGATGGAAGACCTGAAGCCGGGCATGGAACTGCAGGGCACCGTCCGCAACGTCGTCGATTTCGGCGCCTTCGTCGACATCGGCGTCAAACAAGACGGCATGGTCCATATCTCCAAACTCAGCAATCGCTTCGTCAAGCATCCTTCAGATGTAGTCGCGGTCGGCGATATCGTTACCGTCTGGATCGATAGCGTCGATACGAACAAAGGCCGGATCGCTTTGACGATGCTAACGCAACAATAAGAATGAGGAACAAACAATGAACGAACAGGAATTGCAGCAGTTGGTGGAACACATTTCGATTACCATTTTCCGGAAACCGTTCCGCCACCGCGCCAGCTTCAACCGCCGACTGCGCACGACGGGCGGGCGCTACCACCTCAACAGCCACAATCTAGATTTCAATCCTTTGGTGCTGGAAGTGCATGGACTGGAGGAACTGGAAAAGGTCGTGAAGCATGAGCTCTGCCACTACCACTTGCATCTGGAAGGGCGGGGGTATCGGCATCGGGATGCGGATTTCCGGAACTTGCTGAAGGCGAGCGGGGGGAGCCGGTTTGTGAAGGACCTCCGCCCCGCGCCTGCTGAGGAAATTGCAGCCGCCCCGAAATGGCTCTATAGTTGCAGTGCATGTGGACAGAATTATCCGCGTAAGCGAAGGATCGATGTGAAGAAGTATGTTTGCGGGAAGTGCAAGGGTAAACTGCAAATGAAGGTTTAACATTAAGAATATATTATAAAATTAGTTGAATAAGGGCGCGATAGATATCAAAGGGTTGCATTACGCCAAGTAGCCTCCAAATTTTTTGCAGGGATTTTATAGTCATCTACAAATAATATTTATGCGGATGCAACAGACACCTATGAGAAAATATGGGACGGCGAAGCTTTACCCTTCATCAATCTGGATGATGACTATTCAAATGAGAATCTTCAGATACAACTTTGGGAGAAATTAGGAAATGGGGATTTTAAGAGTTTGTGGAAAGAGGACTATTAAGTGGTCAATAGTGGATCGCCTAATGTGTACTTTGATGTTGACTATGCAAGATGGTTTCCAAATCACAAAAGGGGTTGTAGCAGAAGGTCTGGAAGGCATCCAGTCAAATGTGGAATTAATCATGGGAAATAACTCGGAAGTTTATATTCTGAGTCTTTCAAAAGAGGTCATTGCCTCTGAAAAGTATGAGGATGTGGCAAATAAACTAGTGATCGATTTCAACGATCTGGTACTGTTGAAAGTGGGAATTTTCTCTTTTGAACCGACTGGAAATGAACCTGCACTTGTTTTGAATGTCAAGAATGTTTACAATATCGCAGTCGGTGATTATCCGGTCGACTACAATTATGAAGAATGCTCGTGTTAAGTATAAATTAATTGAGTAATAAAAGTAAGTAGGCATAAAATGGAGGGTCTTCATAGAACGATATACCGTGGAAATTGTGTTAGTTAAGGTGTGCAGGATGACACAAATAGAGAGTCGGTTGATGGGACGGCTATTCCTACCAACTGACTCTATTTTGTTGGCGTCATTTAACAAATCGACTGCTTTTAACAAAAGGGACGAAATCAGACGTTGACATCAATCCACTTCAAAAGTATAATGAAATAGTTAGTTTTGCGGTCATGGCGGAATGGCAGACGCGCCAGCTTGAGGGGCTGGTGGGAGTATCTCCCGTGGAAGTTCGAGTCTTCTTGGCCGCATAATAATACAAAAAAATAGGATTCCCTTCATCGCGTTGATGCAGAGAATCCTATTTTTGTCAGTACCAAATTTGTTATTGTTTATTTATTTCAAAATCGCATTTGCGATGAGCTTATCAAATTTTCTGATATCAATGCCTTTTTTTAGATTAACTTTGATGTGCCCTGCGCGCGTCCACAATTCCACTTCTGCATTCAAATCGAATGTTCCGGCATTTTCTGTCGACCACATGTTTATGGACGAATAAGGCAATGAATAGATTTCAATTTTCTTTCCGGACAAACCTTGTGCGTCTCTAATTATCAATCGTTTGTTTGTAAAAATGGCACTATCCCGCATTGTTCTGTATGCGGCTACTGCTTCTTCACCAGTAACCAATAAATCATTCACGTCTTCAGGAATGGGGCATTCGCTGACTAAAGTCCATGCTAAAATTGCACTTGTTTCTGCCAATTTGATTTCCTCCTTAGGTCTTCTTTTTATTTACAATACTGCATTTATAACGGTTTAGCGTATTAGCGTTTCCACTACATTTACTATTTCATTTGAATGTGTTGTTATTTCAACTGGGTTTGAAATTTCATAACTGGTTTTATTACTGTCATTTAGAACCATCTTGATTTTATTATCATATACAAAGACTCTCATTATCCATTTACGAATATTATCGTCAAGTAATATATTAAAATAGCTTTTATTATCACGATAATACAGGCGATCTATTTGAATCGTATCTTTTAAGATTATTTTAACTATGGTAAATGTTTCCATTTCTTCAGCAGTAGTGATAATTTCTGGTTCTGATGGAGTCGGTTCAATTATTTCTTCTTTGGATGCAGCGGATGTATTTAAAGCGGCGCTTAACTTTTCATTAACACGCTCATTGATAAATTGAGAAAGGCCCTTTTTAATTATAGGTTTAAATTTGTCCAATGTATTTTTTGTTTTTACGCCATCATAAATTTCACCGACTAAATATTTTGTGAATTCTTCGGAGGGAGTATTCATCTGATCATTTAAAAATATTTTTAAGTTATTTAAATATTTCAGCTCAGAAGCGGTGCTGATAATATTTTCGATGTCAAAATTATCTTTGTGGAATTTAGCAACTTCGGGTATTTGGCTATCTTTAATGTTGGAGATATTCACTATCAAAAACGGCGTGATGTCCATTTTATTTTGTTCTTCTAAATCTGTAAAGAATTTATATTCCTCTCCATTAGTTAATATTCCAAATTTTGAAGTCGTGGTACCAAAGTATCGAAATAGCTGAGAATCATGTTTAGTTAGTTGTTCATTGATTGCTTTTGCTTCAATCAGTATTACCGGTTGACTGTTGAGCATGATGGCATAGTCAACTTTTTCACCCTTTTTTATGCCCACATCTGCTGTAAATTCGGGTACGAATTCGGTCGGATCAAAGATATCATATCCTAAAATTTGAAAAAAAGGCATGACCAGAGATGTTTTAGTAGCTTCCTCAGTATTTATATTGTTTTTTATCTTTTCAACGCGTTTACCAAGTTTCTTTAATTCTTCACCGAATTTTTCAACATCCATTTTATATCCTCCTCCAATTATGTAATATTCACGGAAGACCTCTTGCCGTTATTATAATTATACTCTAATTAGCGATAAATATTGCAGGCAAAATAAAATATTTAATTTGTATTAAAATGAAACTTTTCCTATTGATGATTTGACATTCCTTTGTTGTATAGTTGTGGGTGAGTCTTTACTTTATAAAATTTGATACGGCCCTTTCCATCCGCCATATATCTGTTATAATGGCGTGGATATCTTTTCCCGAAAGGTATCCAACTGCTTCAAATCATACATAAAGGAGTGACCTCTTTGAAGTTACTGCATACATTAAAACCAATAGCAGCGGTCGTCGCCGGAAATATCATCGTAGCCTTTGCGATTGCGGCATTCATCCTGCCCAAAAACTTGATCGCCGGGGGATCGACGGGTCTTGCCATTATTTTGAATCATTTTTTTGGATTGAACATTTCCTTGGTCGTGCTGGTTTTCAACGGCTTCATGTTTTTCGTCGGGGCGGCTTTGTTGGGCAAAAAGTTCGCCTTGACGACGATTTTGAGCACGATTATTTTTCCGACTTTTTTGACTTTTTTTCGGACAGTGCCCGCTTTGCAGGACATGACCGATGACATCTTGCTTTCGGCGATCTACGCGGGGATCCTCTGCGGTCTTGGTGTGGGACTGGTGTTCAAGGTCGGCGCTTCGACCGGCGGGATGGACATCCCGCCGCTGCTTCTGAACAAGCATTTCCGCATCCCGGTTGCGGTGGGGATGTATGCGTTCGACGTCATATTTCTGCTGGTCCAGGCATTCTTTTCCAGTATGGAGCAGATACTTTACGGGCTCATCATGGTTTTCCTGACGTCCATTGTCATTAATAAAGTCATGGTGACCGGAACAAATAAGATGCAGCTTTTCATCATTTCCAAAAAATATAAGGAAATCCAACAGGCGCTACTGTTCGTGCAGGATGTCGGGTTGACGATGGTGAACATCGAAACGGCTTTTGAAGGGGTGCAGCAGCAGGCTGTCCTTTGTGTCATCGAGCAGCGCAAACTGTCCGCCATCAATGCCTTGGTCAACGATATCGATCCATTTGCTTTCGTGATCATCGGACAGGTCCATGAGGTCGCAGGGAAGGGTTTCACGCTGGAACGCCAATCCGGGCTTGTCGAATAATAAAATAAAGCAGAGGCAGCCTCGAATTTTTCGAGGCTGCCTCTGCTTTATTGGTTTTTATTACACAACTAAAATTGGTTTGTTGACAGTTCCGTTAGTGAATCGAGGTAAACAGTCGACAAACAGCGGAGGCGTCAACTGCTCTCTTGCGCGTCAGCGTGAAAAGTCAACGAATCCCGAAAGCGTCGGCTGTTCTATCTTCGTTCCAACGCTAACAGCCGACGTGGCCTGCTAAGATATAGTTATTCGGCAGCTGTTCAGTACCCGCGCACCGTTTTTTTCGGTACGAACAATTGCGGGTTGGTTTTCGCGATGACCGCTAAAACCATAATCGTGAAGGCACCGGTGGCCAAAGCACTCACGCCGTTCATAACGATCGAGTAGAGCCAAGCGCTCCAGCCTTCAGGTGCGTAGGATCCCCAGAAATAATAGCCGGCGATTGTGTGCCAGAAGTAGCGGCCGACCGTGCCGACGATAGTGCCCAAAATGACTTGCCACACTAATGCTTTTTGATTTTGATCAGCGATCGCTTGTTGGACTTTCGGCGTGAAGAGGCCGGCCAAGCCGGTGAAACCGAAGGCGATGAAGTACTCTATGAATCCTTGCAACGGGGTCAGGATGTAGGCCGTCCCGATCAGAATGTGCAACACACCCCACAGGAAACTGGCGAAGAACCCAGGAACCAATCCGCGGCGCAGACAGTACAGGATCATGACCGGTGCACCAACTGTTACGGAAAAACTCGGGCCGATATTGAAAGGAATCAAGGACAACACGGTTGCTAAAGCAGCGATGATGGTTCCTTCAATCCAGATGTTCAGATTTTTAGACATAAAAAAACTCCTCCTTTTTGGGCATAATATACCATCAACAAAGGAGGAGAATGAATTTCATTTCTCAATCACAATCCCTACGCTCGTGTTAACGAACAGGTTCGAAGGGTCAGAATTTGCATTCTATCTCAGCCATGATGGCACCCCTTTGTGAAACGGTTTATTCAGTTGAAATTAACTTTACTACAGTTGATTTTTTTATGCAAGCTGCAGGTTGCACAAAAGCACGTCCGAAAACAATGCAGTCCGCCTTTACGTTTGTGCAGAACGGCCTATTTCCGTTCTTTTTCAGCCTGTACCTTCAGGATGGCTTCGCGTTTCTTTTTCTTCTGCGTATTCAAGTAGGAATCTACCACGGCGCCGATCAATGTACCGATACCGAACCCGATGGTCAGGTTGCCCGCGAAGTAACCGATCGAAGCCCCGATCAGCATACCGTACATCGTGAAATTAAAGGAATTTTGCAAACTTGGATCTTCATCCACCGGCAGATTTTTCTTTGCTGCCGCGCCGGTATTGTTTTTATGCAGTTCCGGAACTTTCGGGGTCACGTTCTTGCGTTGGATCTGATTGCCTTTGTTCTTTTTCGCCATTTATTGTACATCCTTCCGTCTATCTTGGAACATTTCACTCTCCAATAATCATCTTATCAGTTCGTTTCGGGCTCTTCAATAGCTTTTGGCGTCGGAATGGCAAAGAGGGGAAGAAAAAGAAAAATTTGTTCCAAATTCGGCTTATCAGTCTTCCGTTTCTGACAGTTCAACGGGATCACCGTTGTCATCCTTAAAGAAGCCCTTCATCACGAAGGCATCGTCAAGTGGCCGATAACCGATGGCTGTGCGTGCCTGCGAGATGTCCAGACGCGGGAACCGATTGTCCGACAGTCCGTTCACCAATAGGAACGGCTCGATCAGCGTGGCGTTGAGAGCGCAATCGATGAGATGACAAAGGTCCCTCGGCGACACATATTCGGCCAAGTCTGCTTCATTAATGAATGGATTGTCGAGGTTTTCATCGAAGTTGCCGATGCGGATGCCGATTGATTCTTGGCCTTCGGTAAAGGCGAAGTGGCTGGCCAAGCTCTCCAAATAGGCTTTTGATACGCCGTAAAGGTCACCCGGACGGACGGGGGCATCGACGGGAATCTGTACATTTTTTGGGTATGCGCTGACGGTATGGAAGGAGCTCGCAAAGATGATGCGCTTGACGAAGTTCTCGTACTTGGATGATTCCTTAAACAGGTAGTAGGGCATTTTGTAGTTCAAGCTAATAAGCGAATCGTCGAAAGCAGCATAGGGCGAAGGGTTTGCGGCCAGATGGATGACGTAATCGATCCCTTCCAGCAGGCCATCCCAGTTGCCGAGAACAGTCAGGTCCAGCTCCTTGACGATGGTTCCCTCCAAAAGGGCCGGCTCGACGTCATGGAAATGGATATCAACCAAAGTCAGTTCGTAGTCCTTCTTCAGATGATCCACCAAAACTTTTCCTATATTACCGCTTGCGCCTGTGATCATGATTGTAGTCATTATTGGTAAACCTCCTTGTTTCTATGCGACAAACTTTGCTGTTATGCTCGTGAGTGGCTTTACTTTAACTGTATGCAAGCTGCCGGAAAATGTCAATGGATAGCCCTTACAAATACGCCGATTCGGCAAGCAAAAGCAATGTTTTATTTGTGTAAGGAATGGGTAAATTAATTGAGCCCGGGCGATTATCCGAGTATAATAAGGGTAAGGTGATAGGCAAGGGCAAGCTGTTTTTCAATCGAAAATGAAGGGATGAGTCGGATGGAATTGTTGAATTTGCAAATGCGCGCTTTTCAAGGTCAGTGCGGATCTGTTGCGCAACAATCTTCCCATTCATTCTATTGCCCGACAGAGCACGTGCTTTCGCATGTGTTTTTTTGTTGGTCCTGAACGGAATCAGCAAGGCTTATCATCATGAACACGAGCATTAAACGGGGGTGATGATTATCAAACTTTCTCAACTTAAGCCAAAACGGAAAGGAACGGTGATCCGACGCATATCTCCTAGCTGTCAGGTGTGACAGCCATCGTACCGATGAAAGGCGTGAGGCCGGATAGCATGGGAACGTATCACCCGAAAAACTGTAAAGATAAAAAAACTGGCGAGGATCCTTTGTGGGATCCCCGCCAGTTTTTTGATTTTTGAATCGATATTATGCTTTTTTGACGAATTCGGATTTCAGCTTCATCGCGCCGAAGCCGTCGATTTTGCAGTCGATGTTGTGGTCGCCTTCGACCAAGCGGATGCCTTTGACTTTCGTGCCGACTTTCAATGCAGTCGGGCTGCCTTTGACTTTCAGGTCCTTGATGACCGTCACAGTGTCGCCGTCCTGCAGCAGGTTGCCGTTCGCGTCCTTGACGATCAATTGACCTTCGTTCGTTTCTTCAGCAGCATCCGCGCTCCATTCGTGCGCGCATTCGGGGCAGACCAGCATCGTGCCGTCTTCGTAAGTGTAAGCTGAGCCGCATTTCGGGCAATTCGGTAATTCCATCATGATTGTTATTCCTCCATTGTTTTGAAATACTGTCTTCTGACTTTTCATTTCCGGCCTTTTTTTCCCAGGCGGAAGATGCTTCTATACTGCCACATTTTCGCCTTGTTGACAATAGAATCCGGACAATATAAGAATAATAACCAATAAGCAGAAAGAGAACCGCTTCTTCGTGTTTTCCCGACAGAGCTTGTCCGATAACCCGGAAGAATCGGACAACCAGAGCATGAATGTTGTGGAGCTTGTCCGATAACCAGGAAGAATCGGACAAGCAGAGCATGAATGTTGTGGAACGTGTCTGATAACCGGGAAGAATCGGACAACCAGAGCACGAATGTTGTGGAACTTGTCCGATAACCGGGAAGAATCGGACAACCAGAGCATGAATGTTGTGGAACTTGTCCGATAATCTGGAAGAATCGGACAATCAGAGCATGAATGTTGTGGAACTTGTCCGATAACCCGGAAGAATCGGACAACCAGAGCACAAACGCATTGCGCTCTACACAAAAGACCCGGATCGTAGGCATCGATCCGGGCCTTTTCGATTATTTAGCGCTCAAAACAGCATCTTTCTGAACTGACATTTTCGCTTTATTCTCTTTGATTGCTACTTGCGCAGCCGCCAAGCGGGCGATCGGCACGCGGTACGGCGAGCAGGAAACGTAATCCAAGCCGATGCTTGAGAAGAAGGCGATGGATTCGGGATCGCCGCCGTGTTCGCCGCAGACGCCCAGCACCAAGCCGGGATTGGTTTCGCGGCCCAATTTGGCGGACAATTTGACGAGTTTGCCGATGCCTTTGACGTCCAAGGTATGGAACGGGTTCGGTTTCAGCAAGCCTTTGTCTTCGTATTCCTGCAGGAACTTGCCGGCGTCGTCGCGGGAGAAGCCGAAGCCCATCTGGGTCATGTCGTTCGTGCCGAAGCTGAAGAAGTCGGCCTCCATTGCGATTTCGTCGGAAGTGACGGCCGCGCGCGGGATCTCGATCATGGTTCCGATCAAGTAAGGGATGGTCGCAGCCTTTTCGGAGAAGACCTCCTCGATTTCCGCAACGATTTCCGCTTTGACGTAGCGCAGTTCATCGACGTCGCAGACCAACGGAATCATGATTTCCGGTGTGATTGTGCTACCGGTCTCTTCGGAAGCGACGATGGCCCCTTCGATGATGGCGCGCACCTGCATCCGGTAGATTTCCGGGTAAGTGACGGCCAGACGGCATCCGCGGTGGCCAAGCATCGGGTTGACTTCGTGGAGCGAATCGATGTGCGCTTCCAAACCAGCCAAGCCGGTTCCCATCGCTTCCGCCAGGGCAACTTTATCTGCATGTGCAGTAGGCAGGAATTCATGCAACGGCGGGTCCAACAAGCGGACGGTCATCGGGCGATCCTGCAGCAGGGCGAACATTTCCTGGAAATCCTGGCGCTGCATTCCCAACAATTCTGCCAGGTACTTTTTGCGTTCGTCCAACGTCCGGGAAAGGATCATCTGGCGGACAACCGGAATCCGATCCTTATGGAAGAACATGTGCTCAGTCCGGCACAGGCCGACGCCTTCCGCGCCCAGGGCCAATGCCTGCTTGACGTCGGTCGGTGAGTCCGCGTTGGCTTTGACCTGCAGCAGTTTCATTTCGTTGACCCATTCCATGAAAGTGCTGAATTTGCCGCCCAAAGTCGGGTTCTGTTTGGCGATGGTGCCGGCGTAGACTCTTCCGGTTGCGCCGTCGATCGACAGTAGGTCGCCTTGGTGCATGGTCACGCCATCGATGACGACGGTTTTGTTCTCTTCATCGATGACAGCTGCAGTACAGCCGGCCACACAGCATTTGCCCAAACCGCGGGCCACGACTGCCGCATGCGACGTCATGCCGCCGCGTGCTGTCAGGATGCCTTCGGAACTCATCATGCCGGCCAAATCTTCCGGTGATGTTTCGCGGCGGACCAGGATGACCGGCAGGCCGTCCTTTTGTGCTGCTTCGGCATCGGCTGTGGAGAAGTAGATATGGCCGGATGCCGCTCCAGGCGAAGCGCCGAGTCCGGTAGCCAATATCGCAGCTTCATCCAAGGCTTTTGTGTCAAAAGTAGGGTGGAGCAATTTGTCCAACTGGCCGGTTTCGATGCGCATCACGGCTTCTTCTTTCGTGATCAGGCCTTCATCAGCCAAATCCACGGCCACTGCGACGGCTGCGGCTGCTGTGCGTTTCCCGTTGCGGGTCTGCAGCAGGTATAGTTTGCCTTTTTCGATCGTGAATTCGATGTCCTGCATATCGGCGTAGTGGTCCTCCAGTTTTTCGGCGATGTTCTTGAATTCGTTGTAGACGGCAGGCATCACTTCTTCCAGCGTGTCGATGTTCAATGGCGTGCGGATGCCGGCGACGACATCTTCGCCTTGCGCATTCATCAGGAATTCGCCGAACAGTTTTTTCTCTCCGGTCGCCGGGTTGCGCGTGAAGGCTACGCCGGTACCCGAATCATTGCCGCGGTTTCCGAACACCATGCTTTGGACGGTGACGGCTGTGCCGAGGTTGTGCGAAATATTGTGGATGTCGCGGTAAAGGATAGCCCTTTCATTGTTCCATGAAGCGAAGACGGCTTGGATGGCTTGCTGCAATTGGTCCAACGGTTCCTGCGGGAAAGTTTCGCCGGTTTCGCGTTGGTAGACGGCTTTGTATTGCGCGACCAAGGCAGTCAAATCATCCAAACTCAATTGGTTGTCGAACTGGTAATCGTTCTCATTTTTGACAGTATCCAGGATCGCTTCGAAATGGATGCGTGGCACGGATTTCACGACATCGGCGAACATCTGGATGAAACGGCGGTAGCTGTCGAATGCGAAAGTCGGGTTCTGCGTCTGTTCAGCCAGACCGGCGACGGATGCATCGTTCAGCCCCAGGTTCAGGATCGTGTCCATCATGCCGGGCATCGAGAAGGCGGCACCGGAACGGACCGACACCAGCAACGGGTTGGCAGGGTCATGGAAAGATTTCCCGACCGCGTTTTCCAGGTCGATGAGGGCGGAGTCGATCTGCTGCAGGATCGGAGTCCAAAGCGTCCGGCCTTCATCAAAATAATGGATGCAGGATTCCGTCGTGATCGTGAATCCTGGAGGGATGGGCAGGCCGAGATTGGTCATCTCGGCGAGGTTGGCGCCTTTACCCCCCAACAACATCTTTTGTTCTTTTTTGCCTTCTGAAAAACGGTACACCCATTGCTTCGTCATATACTTTTCCTCCTTGTGGTTGGTCTATAGTTGCTTGCGGTTGATATTCATGACATCCATGTAGTGCAGAATATGGTCAGCGGTTTCTTCGATCGCTTTGTTCGAGACATCGATGATTTCGCAGCCGATCTGTTTCATGATCTGGTCTGCGTATTCGAGTTCCTCAAGGATGCGCTCCATGCCGGCGTAGCTGGCGGATGGCGGCAGTCCCAGCGTTTTCAGGCGCTCTTTGCGGACTTCGTTGAGTTTCTTCGGCGAATTGACGAGGCCGATGATCCGTTCCGGCGCGATCGAGAAAATCTCTTTCGGCGGCTTCGATTCCGGAAAGAGCGGGATGTTTGCGACTTTCACGTTTTTGTTCGCCAGATAGATCGACAGCGGCGTCTTCGAGGTGCGGGACACGCCGATCAAAATGATGTCGGCTTTTTCGATGCCGCGCGGATCGCGTCCGTCGTCATATTTCACGGAAAACTCGATGGCCTCGACGCGGTTGAAATAGTCCGCATTGAGTTGGCGGTTGATGCCCGGTTTTTCCTTGGCCGGAAGTTGGAACAGTTGCCCCAAACCGGTCAGGATCGGACTGTAGATGTCGACGCCGATCAAGCCGGCTTTTTCGATCCGGTCCTTCATGTAATCGGCCATTTCCTTTTTCACGAAGGTGTAGAAAATCATCGCATGGTCGTCATCGGCCGCTTTTGCGCAGATTTCGTCGATTTCCTCGGTCGTCTGCACGTAGGAATATTTCTTCAATTGGTAATTTTCCGTCTCGAATTGGAAGAGGGCGGAACGGATCACCACATCAGCTGTCTCACCGATGGAATCGGATACTAAGTAAATCGCATTAAGGTCCATTTGCACACTTTCCTCCTAAAGGTCTTTGTTGAATATATCAAGCAATAATCTGCTGGCGGTCGATTTTGAAAATTTTCCGATGACCTCTTTTTTTCCGGTTTCTTCATACACGGAACGGGAAAGGACTGGTAAACTGTCGACGCGATGGGTAACGAGCAATTTGGTGGCATCGACAACGAACGTGTCGCTGAAGACGGTATACAGATTCGGCATCTTCGTCATGACCATTCCGACCGGGATGGCATTCAGATCGGAATCGCCCAAAGCGCTCTTAAGCAAGTCCTTGCGGGAAACGATCCCAAGTATTTCCCGGTTGTCTGTGACATAAAGGGAACCACAATCCTCCAGGAAAAGCTGGATGATGGCATCCTGGATGCTCGTTTCTTTGGTGAGATTGACCGAGATGGCCATCACCTTTTCGACTTTTTGTTTGGCAATCTGTTCGACCAGCACAGAGTTGGTGTGCTCCTCGTTGATCAGATAGCCGACTTTCGGTTTGGCAAGCAGGATGCCACTCATCGTCAGCAACGAGAAGTCCGGGCGCAGTGTCGCCCGCGCAAACCCTAGTATGAAGGCAATCTTTTCACCGGAAATCGGCTGCTGTTTCTTGACGATTTCGATGATCTGTTTTTGCCTGTCGGTGAGTTCCATTTTTCCACCTCAATTCTTAATGTGATGTGCTAATGAGTATATAGTATGTCACATTGAAGACGTTGTCAACACAAAGTGACATCTTTTTCACAGTAATGTTCCAAGTGCTGAGAGCGGTGGGGCCGAAGCAAGTGGAAATATAGCTGTGGAAGGTGAAATTCCCGAATGCAAGACGGGTATCCGATAAATTTGTATCAGCAGGGAGCGAAAGCCCCGAATGTTGGAGGAGCATTCGGGAATATGAGCCTTGCCGCAGAATAAATACGCGAATGCGACTGGCTTATTCGGGAATTGGGCAACACAGGCCATTAGGATAGCAGAGCGCATGTCCCAAAAGCATCCGGCACCATTTCCGACAACTCCAGCGCCAATTTTGTGGCATCAAGCACCTTGCTCTATGGTAAAATAGCAGAGACTAGATATGTGAGGATGTGGCTGGATATGTACGAAGTGGGCTTCGATATACAAGATATTTATGATATGACATATAGCGATGTGACGTACAGCAAAGGGAAACACTTGTACGAGAGCGGAGCGTTGCGGGGATTTGTCTCGGACCATTCTCACCAAAATTTCAAGGCCGACATCAAAGGCACGAAAAAATATGAAGTCGAAGTTTATCTGGATGAAGATGGCGATGTGGACGATTATTACTGCACCTGCCCGGCTTTCGAAAACTATGATGGGCCCTGCAAACATGTAGTCGCGTTCCTGATGACGATACTCAAATCTTCATCGGGTTTTACGGACGACGGGAAACCATTCAGCGGGTCAGGAACGACGGGCAATAAAGCAAACAGCCCGTCCCGGAAAAAGTACGATACCGAACAGACGAAACACTTGCTCGATGTGCTCCAGTTCGAATTGCTTCAGGAAAATGATCTGATCGAGCGGACCCCGATTCAGGTGGAGTATACGCTTTTCATGGTCGATTACAGCTATTCCAAACGCTACAGCCTGCGGATGCGGATAGGCTCCGGGAACTTTTATACGCTCAAGGACTGCGAGCAAGTCATCGATGATATGCTGAAAGGGAATACGATCCCTTTCGGAAAGAAGTTCACATTTTCTGCGGACAAATACGCATTATCCCCGGAAGATCGCGCCATTTTCCTGACGTTGAAACAGGTCATCGATACCGCGGCCGTCTCCAGGTACCATTACCCGACGGCAGAGGAGCGGAAAGAAATCGTCTTTCCGCCGAGCATGGTGAAGGAGCTGATGGAGCGCTTGGCGCAACGACCATTTGTCACGGTCAAAACCAATTCCTATCAGACCAGCGGACAAAGGCTGACGCCTGAACATTTGATCCCGGATTCCGCTAAGCTTCCGATCAGTTTCGTGTTGAGCGAATTGCCGGATGGGGGCCTTCTTTTCGATGAAACAACGGATCCGGCGGAGAACAGTCTGTTTTTCGACGAGGCGGACATCCTCATGGTCGACGACCGTTTCTATTTTTTGAAGTCAAGCATGAAGGAACGCCTGCTCAGTCTTTACGAAGCGCTTGCCGATTCCGGTCATAATGGGCTGCATATACCCCCGGAAGCGGCGGGGGACTTCCTGGCGATCGCCATTCCGGCTTTGCAGAAGGTTGCAACGATAACGCTGGAGGAATCCGTTCGGGAAACTTACCAACAATTTCCTTTGAAGACTGAACTCTATCTGGATTGGAAAAAGGATAGGCTGATCATGGAATTGTTTTTCAATTACGGGGAAACGAAGATTGATGCCGCAAAAGAGGCTGCGGTCCACAAAGATTTAGCCCCGGATACGGTCATCAGGGATCGGATCGCCGAAAGCATCTTAATCCAAAAGTTGACTGAAACAAGCAATGATGCCTTCATTTATAATGAAGCCCTCTATTTGGCGGATTTGGATGACATCATGTCTTTCCTTTACGAAGGCTTGGAGAAACTCTCTCCGCACTGCGAAATATTCATGACCCCAGCCGTCGAGAACCTCCTTTACCAACCAGTGCGGCCGCCGAAAGTCGCCATCGAAGTCAACAATCAGTCGCGGCTTTTGGATGTGACCTTCAGCACGGAGGACATCAATGTGGAGGACCTGAAACAGATGGTCCTTCAGATTGCGCAGAACAAGTCGTATCATCGCTTGTCCAACGGCAAAATTGTCGATCTG
Source organism: Trichococcus patagoniensis (assembly GCF_003051085.1). Lineage (GTDB taxonomy): Bacteria > Bacillota > Bacilli > Lactobacillales > Aerococcaceae > Trichococcus > Trichococcus patagoniensis. The sequence continues at coordinate 93,414 of NZ_QAOM01000005.1, forward strand.
CGCCAAAAGGAAATCAAGGAACTGACCGATGCGGTCGTGCAGTTGGATGTGCCGCTGAAGAGTCTGCAGAAGGAAATGTCCTTGCCGCTCTATAAAGCTTTCGGAGTCGATACGGCTGCGGGGATCGTACATCAGGATGAGGATTTCATGACGCTCATAAACCGGATGGAGAAGCCCGAAAAGATCGAATTCGACTTGCCTGAGGATGTGACGGCGACTTTGCGTCCTTACCAGGAAACAGGCTTCAAATGGCTGAAGGGGCTTGATCATTACGGCTTCGGCGGGATCCTTGCGGACGATATGGGGCTCGGCAAGACGCTGCAGGTCATCAGTTTCATCGCCGGTTCGCTCGGGGAGGGCGACAGTAAACCTTATTTGGTCATCTGTCCTTCGAGCGTGCTCTATAATTGGCAAAAGGAATTCAAACAGTTCGCGCCTACGATCCGAACGCAGCTCATCACCGGCAACAAGAACGAAAGAAGAGGCTGCATCGCAGACGCGCAGGCCGAGCAGACGCCGGTCTGGATCACTTCCTATCCGCTGCTGCAGCGCGATGAGGACCTTTATGAAGGCTTGGCTTTCCGGACCGTCATTTTGGATGAAGCCCAGAGCGTCAAGAATGCCACCGCGAAGACGACGAAAGCCGCATCCGCGCTTATCGCCAACAACAAGATCGCTTTGAGCGGAACGCCTATCGAAAATGCCCTGTCCGAACTGTACACCATCTTCAGCATTGCGCAGCCCGGCCTTTTCGGAACAAGAACGGACTTCAAGAATATGGAACCGGCGCAAATCGCCAAGAAAGTCAAACCGTTCATCCTGCGCAGGCTGAAATCGGATGTGCTGAAGGATCTGCCGGCGAAGATCGAATCGATCGCTTACATCGAAATGACGGAAAAACAAAAGACCGTCTATCTGTCGCAGCTGCAGCTGATGCGCAGCGAAACAAAAGAGATGCTGGATGCGGATACGCTGAACGAAAACCGGATCAAAATCCTCGCCGGGCTGACGCGCCTGCGCCAAATCTGTTGCGACCCTGCCTTGGTCCTGCCCGACTATGACGGCGGTTCCGGCAAACTCGACCGGCTGATGGAGTATCTGGCCGAAGCCAAAGAGAACGGCAAGCGGGTCGTCCTGTTCTCCCAGTTCACGCAAATGCTGGCCATCATCCGTGAAAAGCTGGATCAGTTGGATGCGGCCTACTTCTATCTCGATGGCAAGACGCCGAATCAGGATCGGTTGACTTTGACGACCCGCTTCAATGAAGGCGAGAAGGATCTTTTCCTGATTTCACTGAAAGCGGGCGGGACCGGCCTGAACTTGACCGGCGGGGATACCGTCATCCTCTACGACTCCTGGTGGAATCCGGCCGTCGAAAGCCAGGCGACCGACCGCGTGCACCGTTTCGGCCAGAAGAAGGTCGTCCAGGTCATCCGCCTGATTGCGACTGGCACAATCGAGGAACGGATCAACGAATTGCAGGAACTGAAACGCGAAATGATCGATTCGGTCATCCAGGCAGGCGGCCAATCAGTGACCTCCTTGACGAAGGAAGAATTGATGCAGCTGCTGGAAATGTAATGGTTGTTTTTGTTGAATCGGTGAAGTTGTTGCCGATGTCTGCAACAAAATAAATGGTCTGAAAAGGAAGGGGAATCTTGATGACGGCTACACCAAATCCGGAAATGGATTTTGAATTATACATGGATACAGCGGTCCTGGCCGGGAAAATCATGCTGGAAAGCAACGCAGAAACGTACCGTGTCGAGGATACGGTGACGCGCATCCTGAAGAAGACCGGGCTGGAGATGACCGAAGCGTTGGCTTTGACCACCGGGCTCGTCGCTACGCTCGACAGTCCGAATATGCACGCGATCACGGTCGTTAAACGGATCACGGAACGCACGACGAATTTGAACCGTGTTTCCCGCGTCAATGCCGTTTCGCGGAATTTCGTCGAAGACAGATTGACGATCCAAGAGGCTTACGATGCGCTGCAGAACATCGACGAAATCCAATACAGCGGACGCCAAAAGAGTTTTGCACTGATCGGCTTCATCCAAATGTTCATCTTTTTGATGGGCGGCACTTTCTATGACTTTTTGGCGATGATCCCGGTCAGCGCCGCAGTTTCTTTTGTCCTGCACATCGCGGCCAAATGGAAGATCCGCCCGTTCATCCAGAACATGGTCTCCAGTTTTGTGATCGCCGTGTTGACGGCCATTTTGTCCGAACTATTAACGTTTCCGATCCAGCCGGATACAATCATCATTAGTGCCATCATGCCCTTATTGCCCGGTACCGTGCTGACGAACGGCATCCGTGACACTTTCCGCGGGGATTACATGTCAGGAGCGGCCAAAATATTGGAGGCCTTTGTGATCGCGGTATTCATCGCAATCGGCATCGGTGCCGGTTTGGTCGTCGGCGGGGAGGTGATCCGATGACTCTGTTCACTATCATTGTGGAAATGATCGTTGCTTTTGTGGCCGTCTATTTTATCGCCATCACCTTGGAAGCTCCGAAACGGACGTTGCGCTACAGCGCTTTGGGCGGGGCTTTAGGCTGGGGCGTCTACCTTGTCGGTTTGTCTTTTTTGGACATCGTGGGAGCCACTTTTATGGCGAGCCTGTTCATCGCTTGGATCGCGCACCTGTTCGCGCGATATTTGAAAACGCCGGTGACGATCTATTTCATTCCGGCCTTCATCGCCTTGGTTCCCGGAGCCGGCGTTTATCAATCGGTCTATTCCTTCATCAACAAAGAGTATGCATTGGCGCAGCAACATCTGATCCTGACATTGCAGATATCAGGAGCTATCGCACTGGCGATCTTCATTGTGGACAGCCTTTTCGGGCTCATGACCAGGATTAAGGCTTCAAAGGAAAAGAATAGCCCGGCCAAATAGTGTTTGCGAGGTGCGGGCAAGCGGGTGGACGGCTTTCCACGACACAGAGTTGTAAACTGGATTTAACATAGCCGTATCGGAAATATGCTAAACTTGTATCATTCAGAAGGGGGCTACTGCATGTCCGAGAACAATCAAAAACCGACAAGACAAGATTTACACCGAAATCATAAACGCAATAACCTGCTCGTTATAGTGGGCATTATCGCCGCCGCATTTTTGGGGCTCGTGCTCCTTTATAATATTTTTTACGGTAATGACGAAGAACCATCCGTAGCGGCAGGTAATCAAACAAATTCACAAAACATGATCATCACCGAATCGAATGATTCCAGCGAAACTTCATCATCAGCTAAAAAATCTTCGGATAAAGAGGAAGACAGCTCCGAGGAAGAGTCGGAAGAAGAGAACGATAAAGATAAAGACACCGAGACGGAGGAAGTTCCATCCACCGATGACAATGTGAGCACGGCCTATACCGGCGACTGGGAACCGATCGGCACAACCCAAACCGGGGAACATGTCACGGATTACAGCGACGGCTCCGCCGACCGCAATGAAATCAAGCAAGCCATTGCTGCCGTGACCGGCATCAGTAGCGATAACATGATCGAATGGTGGATCGGCAACGCCGGCGATCAGCAAGTCACCGCCACAGTCTCGGACACACAGAAAGAAACGATCGCCCGCGTCCAGCTCGACTGGATCGACGGCGAAGGCTGGCAAGTCACGCTTGTGGAAGAACTGAACGCGATACCGAACAATTGATTCATCTAAGAAGACGCTCTTGCAGGGCGTTTTTTTTGTTGCTTATTTGGAAAGGGTTCTGTACGAATTGCTCATTTTGGGGTAAGCTATTTTTGAATAGGAAACAGTTGAGGGGTGTCAAAAATGGAAGAAGAGAAAAAACCTTACGGAACGGTCTTGCTGAAAGCCGCAAAAATAATCGATCATTTATCGAACAGCAAGGAGGCCCAGAGTCTGGCCGCCATCGCCGCCAACACGGGTCTGTCCAGCCCGACGGCACTGAAAATCTTGGATACGCTGCTGCTGATCGGATATGTCGAAAAGGACGAGCAGATGAAGCGTTTTACCTTGGGCAGCGCGCTGATCCGCCACGCCAACAACCGGCTGGCGAATCTGGATATCATCAAAATCACCGATCCGTACCTGCGGAATCTGCAGGCGGAACTGGATGAAACCGTCCATTTGGGCATTCTGGATAAGGATGAGGTCCTCTACGTCAACAAGTTGGAGACGCAAAAAGCCATCGCCAACATCAATTCGCGGATCGGCAACACCAACCATCTCTACAGTTCAGCGATGGGCAAGGCGATGCTGGCCGCCTTCAGCGATGAGAAATTAGCGGCGTATCTGGATCGGGTCGAATTGGTTGCGGACACGCCAAACACGATAACGGATCGGGATGTTCTGAAGGAAGAAGTGAAAAAAGTCAAAGAGTCGGGGTTTGCCACCGATGACGAGGAGAACGACCTGGATGTCATCTGCATCGGGGCAGCGCTCGTGATCGACAACAAAATCTATGGCGCATTCAGCGTCAGCACGCCGAAGTACCGCTTCGAGCGCGAGAAGACCATCGCAAAGGTGCTAGAAACGAAAAAAAATCTGTTGGCCGGATTGAGCAGGACGAATACTTTTATTAACTGATTTGGCGTTCTGATTTGGTATTCTAGTTCGAGTTCGCGCGTTTGGATTTGACCGAGATTCCCCGCTAAAATGGGTTTTGCGGGGAATCTCGTGTTGTCCGTGGACTTTTTTCCCCGCCAAGGCCGCTTTGACGGGTTTTCTGACTGTTATTCGAACGGATTTTCCCCGCCAAAACACTTTTGGCGGGTTATTTTGGCGCGATAATTCATATCTAAATGTCCCGAAGCCTCAATTCTCAGGATAAATCAGAATATAGTGTAGTGTCTCGTTGATATTTAGAATCATTTCATCGCTCATACTAATCTTAATTGATTTTAAAGTCTTACAAATTACCTCATTTATTAAGGCCGCACTACACTAGCGCTGGCGCCGACTTCCGGTTGTCCGATTCTGTCGAGTTATCGGACAACTAACGCTGGTACTGGCTTCCGGTTGTCCGATTCTGTCGAGTTATCGGACAACTAACGCTGGTACTGGCTTCCGGTTGTCCTATTCTGTCGAGTCATCGGACAACTAGTTTAGTTTAGTGTTGATATTTAGCATCATTTCATCGCTCATACTGATCTAAATTGATTTTAACGACTTACAAATTACCTCATTTATCAATGCTACGTTATGTTAAGTGACAGACTATCGTCCAAACGTCAATAAAATAGAAATTCGCTCACATAGGTGTTGAAATAACCAAAAGGAAACCGTATAATGAAACCAAGTTATTTCCTAAATGAAAACATTGTTTCCTATTTGGAAATACACAGAGTTTAACATTGCATTTCAGGTCGGTTGCATCATACCAGAAAGAAGTATGTAACCGCGTTCAGGTAAATCCATTAATATAATCGGGAGCGTGCGAAAAGATGAGTAAAATTTTGACATTGGGCGAAATCATGTTGCGCCTATCTACAGATCCAGGAACATTGATGACCTATTCAACGAATTTCACTGGGCATTACGGCGGTGGGGAAGCGAACGTCGGCATCAGTCTGGCTAATTTTGGCCATGATGTGGCTTTTGCAAGCAAAGTGCCGGCCAATCCGCTGGGGGTTGCCGTCCGCAAGCATCTGAAAAGTTACGGGATCAGCACGGACTTGCTGCGGAAGGGCGGAGAACGCTTGGGCACGTATTATTTGGAAAGCGGCGTCGGGGAACGGGCGGCTTCGGTTGTCTACGACCGTGCTTATTCCAGTTTTTCAAGCATGGAAGCGCTAGAATGGGATTTAGACGAGTTGTTCGAGAACGTGAACCTGTTCCACATTTCCGGCGTTACCGCCGCCCTCACGAAGCAATGGGCCGAATGGACGGTCGAGTTGGTGCGTGAAGCGAATAAACGCGGCATCAAAGTCAGTTTCGACATCAACTACCGCGCCAAACTTTGGACGCAGGCCGAATGCGGGGCTTTCCTGAAGGAAGTCCTGCCGTTGACCGATTATCTTTCGGCCGGTAAATTAGATGCCTTGTATCTGATGGGGATTCCGGAAAATACGAGCGAACAGGAAGATGTGACTTATTATTACGAGAAGATGGCGGAAAAATATCCGAACATCGAAGTCATCTACTCCACCATCCGTCAAGTGCATTCCGCCAGCCACAATGTGCTCCAAGGGACGATGTGGTGCAAAGGCGAAACGACCTTCTCAAACGTGCATACGATCACACCGATCGTGGACCGGGTCGGCGGCGGGGATGCCTATGCAGCTGGGGTTATTCACAGTATCCTCTCCGGGTACACTGCGGAGCATACCGTCGATTTCGCGATTGCCGCATCCAGCATGAAACACACGATCCACGGCGACTGCAACCAGTTCTCCGCCGAAGAAGTGGAAGACTTCAAGAATTCCGAATCCGGCGCAATCAAAAGATAAGTATTCGTAAAAAAAGGCAAGCATCCGACCAAAATATCGGATGCTTGCCTTTTTGTCGGCTCCGCCGTGGTGATTTCATCAGATGAATTCGCTGTCGTATTGCTTCTCCAATTGTTTCATTTCATTTTGACTCACTTGGTCGAGCGTCATGAAAGCCAACAGCAGGTTGAAATCATCGCGGGCTTCCGCATCGGTGGCATCCCAGATGAGCGTGTGCGCTGCCTCGTCTTCATCGAGATCTTCCGATAAATCGACCATGTTGTCGCGCCATTTGATGTATGCTTCGTATTGTCTAGGTTTCATATGGTTACCTCACTTTTCTTTATTTCATTATGTAGATCATTTCGATTTCGCGCTTTTCAAGATCGGTGCCGCGCTTCATGAAGCCGGCGTTTTCGAGCGTTTCCCGTCCCCATTGGTTGCCGATCTGGATCGATGCCTGCAGCAGCGTGCAGGCGAATTGCGTTTCGATCCATTTCGCAATCTCCCGGACGCTTTCGGAACCGAAACTTTTGGATTGGAAGGGCTGGCCGATCATGATCTGTTCGAGCGTCATGATTGCAGCCTTTGCTTCTTTTTTGATGAACGCCAAGCCGACCAGTTCTTCCTCGGCATACAGGGCGACTGGGAACAATTCTTGCGGCTGGACATAAGCCAACGCGATCATTTCCGCATTCGAACGGACATATTTGCGCTGCCAATCATCGACGGATAACGCAAGCGCGGTTTCGATATTATCTTGTGAAAGGTTACGTATAGTGATCATTTTTTACCCCTTGTCCGTTGTATTATTTTTGGTTCCGTTTCCGTTTCGAAGGTGATGAGATAGGCCTCAAGCCAATTGCCGCTGCTCTTCAAAGCGAAGTAGCCGAGGATTGCGACGATCGCTGCGGCGGTGCAGTTCACGATCAGATCACCCATCGTATCCAGTAAAGCTGCCTGACCGATCAGCGGGATGCCCTCGATTGTAGCGGTCCGTTGCGTGTTCTGGCCCATGACGCTGTCAGCGAAAAATTCATAGAATTCCCAGAGCACACCGATTGTAGTTGCCAGACAGAAAGAAAAAAGCGAAGACAAAACCGGTGTCAGGTTCAACCTTTGGACGCCGCCCTCCTGCAGATTGGCGATGACGGAAAATCCGAGCACCCCGAATAAAGCGGAACTCAAGGCATGTTGGATGGTATCCCATTCGGCAACCGTGTCATAGAACCCGCCAAGACTGCCCAACAGGAGAGCCAAATAGAGAAACACAGCATAGATAAAGGTGATTCTTTGAGGCAGGAGGATACGCGTATGTTTCCCCAGGAGCGAAGGGAAGAGCAAAGCAACCAGCCCGAAGCCGACCTGAACGAGCCTCAGGAAATGCTCAGCTTGCTTCTCAGTGCCGCTCGTTTGGATGAACCGCACAAATTCATACCCGGTAATCAGGATGAAGCTCGCAAAGATGAACAGGATAACAGCGTAACTGAATTTTTTCAGAGTTTCACGCATGGTTCTTCAGCCTTCTTTCATTTATTCAGCGCATATATCATCTACTCTCATTTTAGTCGACTTCAGCGGGATTCGCAACTTGTCAAGTCCGATTAAGCCACCAAAAAAAGGATGCTGTTAGGGCATCCTTTTTTTGGTGGCAAGCCTAAATTAAAACGGGTGCTTATCTGTCAAACTTTTCCCGACGCTTGGTTGACTTGATGAAAAGTTGTTTTAACGCAACACTGTCGTCGTTCTTGATGGCCGCCTTGATCAGGTCGACTTGATCCTCAAACGTCTGGATGCTCTCCAGCAAGTACTCTTTGTTCTCCAGGAAAAGTTCGCTCCACAGGTCTTCATTGATTTTGGCGATCCGGGTCAACTCGCGGTAACTGTCACCGGTGAATTTTTCCGTTTCGCGGCCTTCAACATCACTGTTGACCAAAGCCACGGCGATAACGTGCGGCAACTGGCTGGTGAAAGCGATCATTTCGTCATGGTAATCGGCAGAGATGCGCGTGATCCTCCCGAAGCCCATCTCCATGATCAAAGCTTCCATGAAAGCAAGATTCTCCTCTTTGTTGGACGGAAGCGGCGTCAGGATGTAATTCGCATTTTTGTAGACGGAACTGCTGGCGAAATCGATGCCTTTTTTCTCGCGACCGGCCATCGGATGACCGAAGACGAAGTCGATCGAGGCAGGCAAAACCGACAGGATATCTTCGATGAAGAACTTTTTGACGCCCGTTGCATCCGTCAGAATCGAGCCCGGCTTGAAATGCTGCTTGTGGGTGACGATGAAATCGTGCACCAGACGGGGATAGAGCGAAAAAATCACTAAATCGGATTGCGGCAGGATGTCTTTGCCATCCTGATAACCCTCCTTGATGAGCTGTTGCGCTTTGGCTTTGTCCAGTGTCGCTTGATCGATGTCGATGCCGTAAAGATTGCGGTAGCCGGCATCGTGAAGGGCCATCGCGAAGGACCCGCCGATTACGCCCAGGCCGACGATCGTGATGTTCAGGTCCTTATTGAGGGTTGTCATGGGCTTCGCCTTCCTTTCCTGCTCCTATGTGGTGCGCGATGATTTCAGCGGCAAGCTCTTCCAAAGGCTTGTCGTTCTTGACGACGAAATCTGCAGCGTCTTGGTAGAGGGCCTCGCGTTCGGCCTTCAGCGCATAGATCCGTTCGAATCCATCCTTCAGCAGCGGTCGATGGGAAACTTCGATGTCATGCGTGATGTCTTCGACTGCACGGTCGATGTAGTAGACTGTGCCGTTCTGTTTCAAGGCCACGATGTTTTCGTTTCGTTTGACGACACCACCGCCCGTGCTCACGATCGTATCCTCGAAATCGGCAATTTCTTTATAGGCATCCGACTCGATGTTGCGGAAATAGTCCTCCCCGATTTGGAAGAGGTCAGTGATGCTTTTGCCGGTCTTCTCCTCAATGAAGGCATCCGAATCGATGAAACGGTAACCGATTATATTGCTCAATAATTTGCCTAAAGTCGTCTTGCCTGCGCCAGGCAGTCCGATCAGGATGATATTTTTTCCCAAATCTTTCACCTATTCCCGTTATGATATTATTTTGTCATAGATTTCTTGGTTCAATGTAAGCTCGAAAGGCCGTTCCAGCCAGATTTCCTGGGATTTGATGCCTTGATGCACCAACATTTCCAATCCGTTGCATATTTTCAGGCCGGCTGTTTTTGCCAAGCGGAGGAATTCCGTTTCCTGCGGATTGTAGATCAGATCCACTGCTGCACTGAAGTGACGGATTACTTCCAATGGTACCGCGCTGAGGCCGATCTTGTCAGGGAACATGCCAAGCGGCGTCGTGTTGATGATCAGATCGCCTGCGATATCGGCTATCTCATCATAACTCATCAAGGAGATGCGCGGATCGTCCGGAATATCAGTCAGGGAGCCTTTTTTTCGTGAAACGATGATAATCTTATTGATGCCATTATCTAGTAAATATAAAACGACTGCCTTTGCGGAACCGCCGAAGCCCAAGACCATGGCCGTTTTGTTTTCGATCGCGATGTCGTGCGAAGCCAACATGGTTCCGAATCCGTAATAATCAGTATTGGCGCCGTACAGCTTGCCGTCTTTTATTTTGATTGTGTTGACAGCACCGATGCGCGTGGCTTCCGGTGTGATCTCGTCCAAGTAAGGCATCACCGTCTGTTTGTAGGGAATCGTCACGTTGACGCCGACGAACTGAAGCACGCGGATCCCTTCGATGGCCGCTTCCAAATCTTCAGGGGCAAGTTCAATATGTTTATAACCGGCGTTCATTCCGATCAGATTGAAAAAAGTCGAATGGATTCTTTCTGAATAACTGTGGCTGAGATGTTCGCCGAATAAGCCGAAAAATTGCATCAAGTTTCACTCCTTTTAGGAAAGTGTAGATTATTGCCTTGTAAATTTCAATACCCAGATTAAATTAAAAAAAAATTAAAAAAACTATTGCAATGATTAGAGTGTTTGTTATAATGATTGAAATCAGACGTTTTCATTATGAGTTCAGCTGATTAAATGATACACAAGAGAAGAGGTCATCCGATGGGTTCCACGCATGCTATCAATCTTTTACAAACAAACTTTTACTTTACATACTTTACATTCTGGGGCTTCTATTTTAGCGCTGGATATTTTGTTTGGAAAAAATTGCATAGAGCGAATATGAGAAACATCAGAGGATGCGAAAAATAGGTTGCAGGACGGATTGTCAGGCAACAGCATTTTTGGATAACGAAGCTTAACGCGGTGCTCATATAACATGGGCACCGCTTTTTATTTTTTTAAAAGCAAAAACACACTAGGAGGAACAAGACATGATCATCATTTTGAAGAAAACGGCCAAAAAAGAGGAAATCGACGAACTGACTAAACGCTTAACGGATAAAGGGGTCATCGTGAGCCCGGTAATCGGCGAAACAATGACTATTTTGGGCTTGGTGGGCGATACTTCCAAAGTATCGATGGACACCATCCAGCAACATCATATCGTTGAACGCGTATTGAAAGTTCAGGAGCCTTACAAAAAGGCCAACCGCAAATTCCATCCGGACGATACGGTTGTCGAAATCGACGGCCAACGCATCGGTAACGGCTACTTCGGCGTGATCGCAGGTCCTTGTTCCGTTGAAGGCGAAGAACAGATCATCAGCATCGCGCAGCGCGCAAAAGCGGCAGGCGCTAACTTCCTCCGTGGCGGAGCTTTCAAACCGCGTACATCCCCATACAGCTTCCAAGGCTTGGAATTGGAAGGTTTGCGTTTGTTGAAATTGGCGAAGGAAGCGACTGGTTTGCCGATCGTAACGGAATTGATGTCGACGAAATTCGTTGATGAATTCGAGGCGGATGTCGATATGATCCAAATCGGTGCCCGCAACATGCAGAATTTCGATCTATTGAAGGAAATCGGCAAAACAAAGACACCCGTTTTGTTGAAGCGCGGCCTGTCCGCAACTTACGAAGAATGGTTGATGTCTGCTGAATACATCATGTCCGAAGGGAACGAAAACGTCATCCTTTGCGAACGCGGCATCCGCACATTCGAAACGGAAACACGCAATACATTGGATATCCAAGCCGTTCCGGTCATCCAAAAATTATCCCATTTGCCGATCATCATCGACCCAAGTCATGCCGGCGGTTCTGCTTACCTTGTGCCATCCATGTCCAAATCCGCAGTCATGTCCGGCGCGAACGGTCTGATGGTCGAAATCCATCACGATCCTGAGAACGCATGGAGCGATGGCCAACAGTGCCTGAACCCGAATGAGTTCGATGAGTTGATGGCTGTCGTAAAACAATTGATTGCCATTGAAGGAAAGCATTTGGATGCGGTAAAATAAAGGAAGCACTTTCCTTGATAAAAAACGAAATCTGAATGAGATCTGAATGAGGAGTGAAACAATGGCTGAATTACATGTAGGACTCGGCAAAAACAGCTATACGATCCTGATCGAAAATGGCTTGCGCCACCGTCTTCCGGAAGAAATCAAAAAAATCTACAGCGGCAAGAAGATTGCCATCATCACGGACCATAACGTCAACGCGCATTACGGGTCCCAGTTGGAGGAAGGCCTGCAGGCGGCGGGGTACGAAACGCTTGTGGTTGCCTTGCCGGCCGGCGAGCAGACGAAAGATTTCCAGATGCTGCCGCTGATCTATGAACAATTGTTGGATTTCCAACTCAACCGCAGTGAATTGATCATTGCTTTGGGTGGTGGCGTCATCGGGGATCTAGCGGGCTTCGCGGCTGCCAGTTTTCTGCGCGGCGTTCCCTTCATCCAGATCCCGACTTCCTTGTTGGCCCAAGTGGACAGCAGCATCGGCGGCAAGGTCGGCGTCGATCTGGCAAGAGGGAAGAATCTGGTCGGGGCTTTCTATCAACCGAAGAAAGTGTTCATCGATCCGGAAATGCTGAACACGTTGTCGGACCACTTTTTCCGAGACGGTCTAGGGGAAGTCATCAAATACGGCTGCATCAAGGACGCCGAATTTTTCAGCTTCCTGCAGACGTTGCATACCCGCGAAGAGATGATGGCGCACATCGAAAAGATCCTCTATACGTGCTGCGACATCAAGCGCAGAGTCGTGGAAGAAGACGAGAAGGACACCGGCGAACGGATGTTGTTGAACTTTGGCCACACGATTGCGCACGCTTTGGAGACCTACACCAATTATGCGAAATACTCGCACGGTGAAGCGGTGGCCATCGGGATGGTCGCGATCACACGCCTTTCCGAGAAAAAAGGCTTCACAAAACTTGGCACTGCAGCTGCAATCGAAGCACTGGCGAAACAAGTCGGCTTGCCTACGGAACTGCATATGGAAGAAGTTGATTTGGACAGTTTGTTGGCGATCATGACGTTGGACAAAAAGAATTTGGACGATCATCTGAAAGTCATCCTGTTGAAGGAAATCGGCATCAGCTACGTCCAGGATGAAACCATCGCCTTCTTTGATGATCTGGAGAACATGTAGAACTTATACTATAGAAGAAACAAAATCGAAGCAACAAACAGGAGGATTAAAATGGATTTGACGATACAGCCACATAAGCTATCGGGAACAGTGACTGTCCCGCCTTCAAAGAGTTTGGCGCACCGTGCAGTCATCTGTGCGGCGCTTTCCGACGGCACCTGCAAGATCGACAATATCGCGCTTTCGGATGACATCATCGCAACTACGGAGGCCATGAAGGCATTCGGAGCAGTCATCGAGCAGGACGGCAGCACCTTGACGATCACCGGTGCGGGCCAATACGTTACAGACGCAAAAGCCAATGAGAGTGCAACGACCGCTGAGCACCTGATCGACTGCAACGAATCCGGTTCGACTTTACGTTTTGTCGTTCCGATTTCGACGCTTTTCCAAGGCGCGAGCCGTTTCGTCGGCAGAGGGAATCTGGGCAAACGTCCATTGACCATCTTCTACGATATTTTCGAGGAACAAGGCATCTCTTACAAACCGACTGAAGGCGAACTTGATTTGGTTGTGGATGGGAACCTGAAGCCAGGTAATTTCTCATTTCCTGGGAATGTCAGTTCACAATTCATCACGGGCCTTTTGTTCACCTTGCCGTTGTTGGACGGAGATTCGGTCATCACGATCACGACGCCGCTTGAATCGATCGGCTATATCGATCTGACGCTGGATGTCATGAATGCTTTCGGTGTCACCATCGAAAACGAAGGCCATCAGCTCTTCCGGATTTCGGGCGGCCAGTCCTACAAAGCGACGGATTACCGCGTCGAAGGGGATTATTCCCAAGCGGCCTTCTTCCTTTGCGCAGACGCATTGGGGAACGACTTGTTGGTGGATGATCTGTCGATGGATTCCCTTCAGGGTGACCGCGCTGTCGTCTCCATTCTGGAAGCGATGGGCGTCTCTTTTGAGCAGCAGGGCAACGGCCTGATCGGCACGGCAAAAGATGGGCTGCACGGTACACTGATCGATGCGGCGCAATGCCCGGACATCATTCCGGTCGTCGCGTTGACGGCTTGCCTGAGCGAAGGCAAAACGGAAATCATCAACGCCGGCAGACTGCGCATCAAAGAATGCGATCGTCTGCAAGCAACGGCCAGCGAATTGAAGAAACTGGGCGCTGACATCGAAGAATTGCCGGAAGGGCTGTTGATCCACGGCGTCAAATCGCTGAAGGGCGGAGAGACGGTCTGGAGCTACAAAGACCACCGCATCGCCATGATGCTGGCAATCGCTGCGACAGTCTGCGAACAGCCGATCACGGTCACGGATGCCGAGTGCGTTTCAAAATCGTATCCGAATTTTTGGGAAGACTATAAAGCAATAGGGGGCAAGATACAATGAGCGGTGTTTTTGGGAATAAATTAAAGGTATCCATCTTCGGCGAATCACATGGTTCCGCAATCGGCGTCACCATCGACGGTCTGCCACCAGGCCATGAGATAGATATGGATAAAGTTCTGGAGGAAATGAAACGGAGAGCGCCAGGCCAAGGGGCTTTGACGACGCCAAGGAAAGAAAAAGATCAGCCTGAAATCTTGAGCGGTTACTTCAACGACATGACGACAGGCAGCCCGCTTGCGGCGATCATCCGCAACAGCGACACGCGGTCCAAAGACTACAGCCAGATGAAGAAAGTTATGCGCCCCGGCCAGGCCGATTATCCCGGCTATGTCCGCTACGACGGCTTCAACGATTACCGCGGCAGCGGCCATTTCTCCGGCCGGATCACGGCACCGCTAGTGTTTGCTGGCGCGATTGCGAAGCAATTGCTTGAAAAACAAGGCATCACAATCGGCGGCCACGTGAAGAGTGTAGCCAAAATCCAGGATGACAGCTTCCTGAACACGGAAGTCACACCTGAAATGCTGAAAGGCTTTGCAACTAAAGAACTGCCGTTGTTGAACGAGTCGCTTGAAGAGGAAATGCGCAATCTGATCCGCGAAGCAAAAGCCAGCGGTGATTCCGTTGGTGGAACCGCAGAAATCTGTGTATTGGGCATCCCAGCAGGAGTCGGCAATCCGTTCTTTGATTCCGTTGAGTCCGTTCTGGCGCATATTTTATTTTCCGTGCCTGCCATCAAAGGTTTGGAATTCGGGAGCGGCTTCGGCATCGCAGAAATGCTCGGATCGGAAGCGAATGATTCCTACTATTATGACGGCGACCAGATCAAGACGCGCACGAACCATAACGGCGGTATTCTGGGCGGCATCACGGACGGCATGCCGATCATCTACAAAGTGGCGATCAAGCCGCCAGCTTCCATCACGAAGCTGCAGCAGACCATCAACATCGAAGACAAGACGGATGCGGAATTATCGGTTGAAGGCAGACACGATCCGATCATCGTACCGCGTGCCATCCCTGTATTGGAAGCCGTGACGGCGATCGCGATCCTGGATCTGCTGTTGGATTCCAAATTCTATAAATACGACTGAGAACGGAGTGGAAGGCGAGTATGACGGATTTAGAAGACTATCGCAAAGAGTTGGATGCCCTTGATCAGGAGCTTGTGGCTCTGTTCGAAAAACGGATGCACATTTCCCAAGCCATCGGCAATTATAAGCTGGTGCATGATTTGCCCATCTTTGACGAAGGCCGTGAGCAGCGCGTAGTGGAAAAGAATCTTACCCATCTGAAGAGTGAAGAGTTTGCGGTGCAGACCCATCATTTCTTGGATACGATCATGGATCTTTCGAAGGAAGTCCAAAAGGATGTCCGGGCGGCTTCGAATGATTATGAGCAGATTTTTGCGATTCACGAACCAAAAGAGCGCGCACAGATCGGTTATTTTGGGGAAACGGGCTCGTTCTGCGAAGAAGCGATGTTGGCCTATTTCAAGGAAGCACCCCGCGATCCGAAAAACTACCATACCTTTGAATCGCTGTTTATTGGTATCCAGAACGGGGAAATCGATTACGGCGTTCTGCCAGTGGAAAATTCTTCTACTGGTGCGATTTCACAAGTGCTCGATCTGTTGTACAAATACGGCCTATCCATCGTGGGTGAGCAATACATCAAAATCGAGCAGCATCTGATCGGCCTGGAAGGGACCGGTTTGGATCAGATCGAGGAAGTCTATTCGCACCCGCAAGGTTTCCAGCAATCCACCGATTATTTCAAGGACCACGAGCAGTGGCGCCAGATTCCCTTCCACAGCACATCCGACAGCGCCAAAATGGTGAAGGACTCCGGAGATCCGCATAAAGGTGCTATCGCCAGCAGAAGGGCCGCTCAGATTCATGGCCTCGCCATCTTGGCGGAGAGCATCCAGAATCAGAGCGAAAACACGACCCGTTTCATCATCGTCGGCAAGGATCTTGAGTCGAATCCGCGCTGCAACAAAGTCAGCGTGGTGTTCTCTTTGGACAACCAAGCCGGTACGCTGTTCAAATTGCTGCGCCATTTCGCTAGGTATCACATCAACCTGATCAAAATCGAATCCCGCCCCGTCGAAGGGGAAAAATGGGAGTACCTGCTGTATCTGGATTTCGAAGGCAACATCTCCGACGAAAACGTCCATGAAGCCCTGCGCTTCATCCACCGGAGCAGCGTCTACTTCCGACTCTTGGGCTGCTATAAGGCCGCTACCGAAAACAAATAAATAAGCTATCCGTGCTTCTGGGGGTGGCCTGAATAGCCAGCGATGACCGCTCCGTGCGGTGTGTTGCTGGCTATTTGTTTTTTTCGATTCTTGCAGTCCAACGCAAAAATGGGTACTATTAGGAGGAGAACGTGTTACGGAAGGATGATATTTATGAAAGCAGCAGAGAGACGAAATGAAATCATCAAATTATTGGAAGCCACGGATCAACCGGTGAACGCCACCCAATTGGCCGAAATGTTTTCGGTCAGCCGCCAAGTCATTGTCGGCGATATCGCCTTGATCCGAGCAAAAGGGATCGAAGTTCTGGCAACGCCAAGGGGCTATCTTTCCGCCAGTGCATTCAAGGGCGAAGAGAGCCGGTTCACAGGCAAAATTGCCTGCCAGCATTCGCGGGCCGAGACAGTGACGGAACTGAACATCATCGTGGACAACGGCGGCGAGGTCGTGGATGTCCAAGTTGAGCATCCCGTCTACGGCACTTTGACCGGTGAACTGCATATCCGCTCGCGCCATGATGTCATCGATTTCATGAAAAAGATCGCCTCGAACGAAGCAGCGATGCTGTCTTCGCTGACGGGCGGCGTGCATCTGCATACACTTGCCTGCAAGGATGAAGAAACATTCCTGCGCATCAAAAAAGAATTGCAGGAAGCAGGCATTCTGTATTCCGGGTGAAAACGCATGAAAATAAGCTTGACAACTCCTGAAAAGATTATATAATATATTACAACTGTCAAGACAGTTGTAAACTTCTTTGGAGGGATTGGCGAAATGAATACACGTACACAAACGAAACACATTACGATAGCTGCTCTACTGATTGCGATAGGGATTCTGATACCGATGATCTCCCCTTTGAAAATAATTCTGGAACCGGCATCCTTTACATTGGCTAGCCATGTGGCGACGATGATCGCCATGTTCATTTCACCCGGCATCGCTGTTGCGGTTGCCTTTGGAACGGCAGTCGGCTTCATGCTTGGCGGCTTTCCATTGGTCGTAGTCCTGCGTGCGGCGACGCACATGATTTTTTCTTATGTCGGGGCGAAATACATCCAAAAGCACCCGGATATGGCGCATGATTTCAAAAAATCATTGTTGTTCAGCTTAGTCCTAGGTGTGTTGCATGCTGGCTGCGAAGTCATTGTCGTGAGCCTGTTCTACTTTGCAGGAAACCTTACGACAGCATATTACGATAAAGGTCTGATTTCTTCCGTCATGCTGCTGGTCGGCATCGGAACCGTCATCCACAGCATGGTCGACTACTGGTTGGCCCAAATCGTCTGGAAAACGGTCGGCAAAAAAGCAGCACCTGTGCGCTCTGTGTAGATCGGAAAACGAATCAAATAAGAAGGACGCATCCCAGATTTCGGCGGGATGCGTCCTTTTCTATTTGGAAATTGAATATATGCTCAGAAATAACCCGCCAAAACCTTGTTGGCGGGGAAAATCCGTTCAAATCAGAGCAAGAAAACCCGCCAAAACGTCCTTGTCGGGGGAAAACGGCCGCGGACAAGACGAGATAACCCGCCAAACCCATTTTTGCGGGGAATTCCGAAGTTAACCGTTAACCCGATTCCGATCCCGAACCCTTACCTCGGACCAGACAAGCTTACCATCAAACCACAAAGAAGCGGCCGTCTTCTTTTCGGGACTAGACAGCCGCTTTCTGTTGCACGTAACTTACGGACTCTTTGGTTTTTCTTAACCGTTCGCCAGCAAAAATTCGCACAGGTTGGGGTCGTAGATGAAGATTTCACCGGTCTCGATGATGTAGTGCCAACCGCTGATCTGCAGCGTGTCGGCTTCCATTCTTTCGGCGATGTAGGGATGGGTAACCAAATGCTTCAGCTGCTCCAAGACATTGCCTTGTTCCATCATCCAGGCCCGGGCTTCGGGTTCGGATTCCGGAATTTCCTTCAGGACGCGGTCGCGGACCGGATGGATCAGTTCCAGCCACTTGCGCGTATGCGGCAAATCATCGAGTTTGCCTTCGGGATGCAAGCAAGCTGCGCAGCCGCCGCAGTTCGAGTGGCCGCAGATGATGATGTTCTCTACGCCGAGCGCGAGCACGGCATATTCGATAGCGGATGTCGTCGCCAAATATTCCGAAGAAATCCGGTAAGGCGGAGCGATGTTGGCGATGTTGCGGATGATGAACAATTCCCCCGGCAAAGTCCCGGTGATCATATTAGGATCGATGCGCGAATCGGAACAGGAAATAAAGAGGGTATGAGGTTTCTGGGAACTTTTCAATCCCTTGAACAGCTCGCGATGAGATTCAAAATCTCTCCTCCTGAAATTGACGATACCTTTTAATAACTTATCCATGCTCATACCTTCTTTCTGAATTGATTAACCGAACAACAGTTGCGCCAATTGCACGATGATCGGGATTGTAAAGATGGACAATAAAGTTGTCAGGACCACGAGCCGCGCGCCGTATTCATAGTCGCCGCCGAACAGACGGCCAAGGATGGCGGTATTCGTTGCAGCCGGTGCACAGGAAGCGATGGTCAGGACGATTTCGACCATATAGTTGTCGATCGGCAACAAATAAATGATCATGATCGATACAATCGCGGTCACGATCAAGCGCAGGAAGGTTATCCAATACGCTTTCGGGAAAGCCAACAATTCCGCAAAATTGCTGTTGGCGATGTAGCTGCCGAGGATGATCATGGCCAGAGGTGTGTTCAACGCGGCCAAACTATCGACGGATTTCCAGAGAAAGTCAGGGATTGGAAATCGGCTGATGTAGATGAACAAACCGATGGCGGCACCGATCATTCCCGGGTTGAGAAGTGTTTGCCGCAAAGACATAGACTTTTTGTCGCCGGATATCAAATATTGGCCATAAGTCCATTGGGTGACGTTATTTGCCATGATGTAACCGGACATAAAAAAGACGCCCTCATAGCCCACGGTAGCCAGGACCAAGGGGATACCGACAAATCCGGCATTCGGGAAAATTGTGGCATATTTATCGATACGGTCCTCTTTTTTCAGCAGGACCTGGACGATGAACGCGCGGATGGAAATCGTCAGAAAAGCCGCCAACGTCGCCCATAATAACAACTTCAATCGTTGCGCATCAAAAGCGGCATTGAACGAGGTGATCATGGTCGCGGGCATCACGAACAACGAGAGGATGGTCGATATTTGACGAGTCCCTTCGCTGGTGATGATATTCGACCGGATCAGAAAATAACCAAAGAACATGATGCTGAACATAGTCAGCATCTGTTGGAAAACGATACTTATCAAAGTGGCGCGGCACTCCTTTCATCAAGTGAAGTTGAATGTCAGATTTTTCTGTTCCTCCATGATAACATACCACGTGATATTATTTTAAGGAAAATCTCATAAATGTCTAGTATAATGTATTGGAATGCATTTTGATGATAAACAAACAACAGCGTGTCAAGCTGAAGAATGGAGAAATAGAGATGGCTAAAGTAGAAAGTTTTGAATTGGATCACGATTTGGTGAAGGCGCCGTATGTCCGCCAAGCAGGCTACGAAGTGCATGAAACAGGAGCAATCGTCACAAAATTCGATCTGCGTTTCGTGCAGCCTAACCAAGATGCGTTGCCGACAGGGGCTATGCACACGTTGGAGCACCTTTTGGCGATCAATATCCGTGATTATGTGGATGGTGTCATCGACTTGTCACCGATGGGCTGCCGCACTGGATTTTATATGATTTGTTGGGGTGAACATACTCCGGAAGAAATCGCTGTTGCCTTGGAAAAAGTGTTGCAGATTGTGCTGGAAACGACCGTAGTTCCGGCAACAACTGCAAAGGAATGCGGAAATTACCGCGATCATTCCTTGTTCGGCGCAAAAGAATACGCGAAGCAAGTGTTGGCGGCGGGCATCAGCCGCGACCCTTTCACGCGCACAGTCTAGAAATTCAGAGAGGATTGACGTTATGACGAAAGAATTAATCGTAAGGACAGGACCGCAAGAATATGAATGCAGAGGAGGCGTCCTGTCGACTTTGCCGAAACGATTGGATGAGCGCTTCGTCAAGAAAGTGCTGATCGTGCACGGAACCGTATCCTGGCAAAAAGCCCGTCCCTACCTTGAAGATCTTTATCAAGCGGGATTTGTAATCACAGAAGTGGCTTTTTCGGGCGAATGCAGCTATGAAGAAGTCGACCGCATCGTCGGGTTGGCTGCACAGCATGAGAGCGATGCGATCATCGGCGTCGGTGGGGGGAAAATCATGGACGCGGTGAAATATGCTGCCGCGAAAGCGGAGGGGACATTGAACGTAATGGTGCCGACATTAGCGAGCAATTGCGCGCCATGGACGCCGCTGAGCGTCATGTATACTGAGGATGGCGTGTTCATCCGCTACGATTTCCTGCAGCAACAAGCTTCGCTTTTGTTGTTGGAACCAAAATTGATCATCGATTCGCCCAAGGATTTCTTTGTGGCCGGTTTGGCGGATACGCTGGCCAAATGGTACGAATCGGATGAAATCCTTTCGCTGCCTGAGAATGCCCAACAACCGATGCTGATGATGGCGCGCCAAGCTGCCTTCATCTGCAGACAAAGCATCCTGGACCACGCCGAGTTGGCGATCGCCAGTCTGGAAGCCGGTGAAGTGACGGAAGCTTTTGTGAAACTGACGGAAGTCATCACTTCCATCAGCGGCATGGTCGGCGGGATGGGCGACGCTTTTGCGCGGACGACCATCGCCCATGAAATCCATGATGCCATCACCAACTTCCCAGAATCGCATCATTTCCTGCATGGGCATAAAGTTGCCTATGGAATCATGGTCCAATTGGCCTATGAAAAGAAATGGGCGGAGATCGATAATCTGATTCCGTTCTACGAACATTTGGACATTCCGAAGAGCCTCCACGATCTGCATCTGGACAGGCTGGACGCGCAAGGCATCATGGAAATCGCCCGTCTGTCGACCAAGCCTGAAGCACCGGCGCACGGACTGCCTTACGAAGTCACTGCCGAGTTGATGACGGAAGCGATCCAGGCACTCGAGGCCTACATGGCGAATTTGCCGGAACTCTGATCTGCGGCTCTCCGATTTGGCAAAATCTGGAATAATCGGTATACTGTAAACACGAACATTTACCGATCAGAAAAAATACCCATTCTTGATAAGCGAGGGATCATCGATGAACAGTGAAGAATTAGTCTCCAGAGCTAGAGCGGCCATGCAACATGCATACATCCCGTATTCCCATTTTCCGGTAGGAGCGGCAGTCCTCTATAAGGACGGCGAAGTGATCGAAGGCGTGAACGTGGAAAATGTTTCCTTCGGCGCGACAAACTGCGCTGAGCGAACCGCCTTGTTCACCGGCGTTACGAGAGGCTACCGCAAAGACGACGTCGCAGCCATCGCCATCGCTGGCGACACGGAAACGTTCCTCCCACCTTGCAGCATCTGCCGCCAGGTGATGGTGGAATTGTGCGGATACGAAACGCCTGTCTACCTTTCCGATAAGCACGGAGGTATCAAGGAACTGACGATCAAAGAGTTGGTTCCTTACGCCTTTACCGATATGGATATGTAAAAAAAACAACTGCGGCCCACCAATCAGAGGTAGGCCGCAGTTGTTTTTTACATTTTCAGAAACAGCACATAGGCTATCGTCATCAGCAACAGCAAATGGGCGCTGATGCCGCCGAGGCAAAGGTAAAGGGTATCCCGTTTTGTTTCGTTTATTGTCTGGTACAGGCTGGCGATGAACGTCACCAGATAGCTGGAAAGATGGACCAAGAACAACAACAGCACCGGGACAGCCATCAGGATCGGTGCGATGAGGCTGATCACAAAGGCAGTCCCCAACAGCAACAGACTGAAAGCGTTCATTCCTGCGTATTGCGTCATCCAGTTGTGGAAGGCATGGCGTCTGTGCAGAAAAAATGTTTTGATGAGGTATGCCAGGAGTGGGTACAGGTAATAGAACGCCAGGAACAACAGTAAACTCTTCATGAACCAAACAACCGCTTCGACCCGGAAAGTGACGTTCGGCAGCAAGGAAATCTGCGATAGCAGATCATATTGATTAGCCAATGCGACCGCAATCCGTGTCACCAACCCGGCTGAAAGCAACGCCGAAAGGACGAATGTAAAGTAGCCGTAAAGATTGTGGCTTTCTCTGCGCGATTTTCTGGTCTCCGCGGGGTCTTTCATTTTTTTCCACAAAAAACGCATGTAGCGGATGAATTTATTTATTGCTTCATTGAAAGTGAAGGCTTGCTTATCGGCACGCGAAGCCGCTTCGGCTGTTTCTTCATCTTCCGTAAGGTCGACAAAATTTTCCGTATTATCTTCGAATAAAGTGGATTGATAAAATTCGTCTTGTTGGATCGCGTCCGAATCGGAAACATCCGATCCGCACATTGGGCAGATCAAAGCCTCTTTTGGGATGCGATTATGGCAATAGATACATATCTTCATTGGATTTTCTCCTTCTCACTGATAACTAACTTCTAGAATAATTCAGTTTGTAGGATATAGCAAGGTTATTTTTGCGACAAACTTTTTGTAATGGAACCGATAATTCGGTATGATAAGGACAGCAAAAACGAGAGGAATGATGACTTAATGAAAATGTTACACACTTGCATCCGCGTGCAGCACCTGGATAAATCGATCACATTCTACAAAGAGGCTTTTGATTTCCAAGAGAAAAAGAAGCTGGATTACCCTGAGCACAAGTTTTCGATCGTCTACTTAGGTTTGGAAGGCGATGACTACGAGTTGGAATTGACTTACAATTACGATCATGAACCTTACAACATCGGTGACGGCTATGGCCATATCGCCATCGGAGTGGACGGATTTGAAGCACTCCATGACAAACAGGTAGCTGCCGGATTCAACGTGACCGACTATAAGGGTTTGCCTGATTCTTCCGTAAGATACTACTTCATCACCGATCCGGATGGCTACAAGGTTGAAGTCATCCAGAACAGATAGGCGGACCTATGGAGAAAACGACCAAGTACAAATTGCTTTTCATCGGCGACAGCATCACCGATGTCGGCCGCAACCGCAACAATCCGGATTCGCTGGGAAAAGGCTATGTGGCTCTGATCGCGAAGGCTCTTGCGGACAGAGGCGATTCCGAACACTACCAGCTGATCAACCGCGGCATCAGCGGCAATAGAATTCATGATATAGCGGAAAGATGGCACGGCGATTGCGTTTCGCTCGAGCCTGATGTCGTCACTATGTTGATCGGCATCAATGATACGTGGCATAATGTCGGCGATGAAAAGGTGTTCGCGACCGAACAGGGCGCGGAACAGTTCGAAATGCATTACCGCCATTTGTTGGCCTCCTTGCGGAAAAAATCGGATGCAAGGCTCATTCTGATGGAGCCGTTCGTCTTCCCGTATCCGGAAGACCGCAAGACTTGGCGGGTTGATTTGGATCCGAAACAGGAAATCGTCAAACGCCTTGCCGAAGAATTCGATGCCGATTGGATCGGCCTGGATGCTTATCTGAATGCGATCGGTGCTGTCGAGGGCTATGAAACATTATCAAATGACGGCGTCCATCCGACCAAAAAAGGTCACCGGCTCATCGCCGACGCTTGGCTGAAGCAATTTGACGAAAGCGGTAAAGAATAAGAACTATTGAGCAGTCTGACTGCAACCAAAATAAAAGTCTTGCTTTTTCGATTTCTGCATGATAAGATGTTTTACATGCGATGAGGCGACGAGCAATCAGGTGGGTTCGCCCATTCCGCGCAAGCGGCGAAGTGATTGCAAATCAAACGGGACATACGTGCTTGCACAACCACAGGATGTGGATGTTTGATGGTGACTGCTGTGAACAGTCCCATCCATGGGTTTACCCATGCCGTATCAGAAGAAAGGGTCGGAAAGTTGAACACTTAGGTGTTTACCTTTCCGGCCCTTTCTTTTTGTGCCGTCAGTAATGTGGCCGGTAGCTCCGGCGAAGAGCCGTCTTCTCGGAGGAGCCGGCCATTAGGGGCACCTCAACTCCGATGAGGTTCATTTGGCCGGAGCAGGGAGCACCAAATGAGCGGCAATCCCGATGAGGGGCGCTTCACCGGAGCTGAGGGTATCAAAACCGAGGCATCTCCGGCCAAGCCAAATCCGCCGCAGCCGGCCGTTAAATCCGTAAGGGCTTTATTAGGCGCCACGGCTTCCATGCGGTATAATCTAAGTAGGAAACTTGGTAAAGATTGGAGGCGCCTCAATTGAAAAATCTGAAATTATTGATCCTATCGCTGCTGTCATTCTCACTGGTGGGTTGTTCATTCTTAACGACGGAAGAAACGAGTGTTTCACAACAGGACGCTGCCGGAGTAGACAATGTGACGACGGAAATATCCAAAATGGATGGGCAAGTCGGTTCGGGACTTTTGATCGGTGAAAAGGTAGTCACCACCGTCCATCTCTCCTATGAAACGCTCAAATATGATGATTCCATCGCTTACCTAAAAGAAATCGTCGGAAAATACGGAGCCTATGTGGAATATTCCTACGAATCAAGCGGCGGCGACATATTCTACACGACTTCTCCGTTGACTCAAAACCATCGTCAGGGCACCTACACGATCCGGATTCCGAAAGATTCCGTGTCAGCTTTCTTGGGTGATCTGGAAGGCGGCTTGGGCACAAAAGTCAGCGAGCAGCAAGGCAACGAAGATGTTACGCAATATTACGAGGATACAGCCACCCGCATCAGCGTGCTGCAAAGGAAGGAAGAGCGCTTGTTGGCGCTGCTCGAGCAGGCCGAGACGGTCGAAGAGATCCTTACCATCGAAGACAGTCTCAGTGCGGCCATAGCCGAAAGGGAAGTGCTGCAGTCTCAATTGGACAACATCGATGATTTGATCGACTATACGGCTTTGTATCTGACCGTTTCCGAGCGTTCGCGCATCTCGAACAACCAAGGCGGATCGACGCCATTTTGGGGTCGCGTCAAGGACGCTTTCACCGATTCGCTCTATTCGTTCTACTATTGGCTGCAGGATGCTGCGATCTGGTTCATCTATGCGATGCCGTTCTTCGTAGCCGTTCTGTTAGTGTTGCTGCTGTTGTGGGCAATCAAAAAACTGTTCGGCAAAACGATCTGGGGCAAGCAAAGGGCCGAAAAGCAACTCCAGGAAAGAAAACAGATCGAGGAGCGCCGGAAAGAACGGTTTGAACGGACCCATCCAAGAAAATCCGGAGGAACGACCGTAGTAGCAACGAAATCGAACGTTACCCCGCCTGTAGCGCCAAAAGATGGTGCAACAAATGTGCTGGAAACGCCGGTCGAGAAAAGCGATGCCACAAAGGAAATAAAATCTGAAGACGGCAACAAGGAAGATCCCTTGGAACCATAATTTGAGCAAATACGCGTGAAAAAGAAGAAGCAGCCACCGAATCCGCTGAGATTCGGTGGCTGCTTCTTTGCTTTTCCGGATACTAAATGCTTGACACCGCAAAATGCTACGAATTTTTCAGGACAATCCTTTCGATGACATCTGCTGCCGCTTCAAAGGAATCGGTAGCCCGTTCGAAGCGGTCGTAGATATTCGTCGTAGCCATTGTCGTCAGCGCATCCTTCTGTTCGACAAATAATTTCTTGACCGAACGGGTGTACAAGGAGTCTCCCTGCTTTTCAAGGCGATTGATGGTAATGATAGCTTCTTTGATGATTTTTGATTTCTTGAAATTCTTCAGATCATTGATGGCTTCATCCAGGTTCAACGCGCTCTTTTCGATTATCTCCATAAACTTCAACATTGCCGGCGTGATTTTTTGGATCTGGTAGATATCGATGTGGATGAGCGTGTCTTCGATCGTGTCGATGGTGGTATCCAATTCCCCGGCCAAATCGATGATGTCTTCGCGTTCGAGTGGAGGGAGAAAATCGCTGTATAGGTAACTCATCATCTCGTGCTTCTTTTGATCCGCTGCATGCTCGATCTCATGGAGTTCCTTGAGTCGGGCCTCTAAAGTCTCCAGATTGTAATCAGCCAAAATGCTAGTCATCAATTTGGCTGCGGAAACGGCCATTGCGGAAACTTCGATGAATTCTTGGTAGTAGCTATATTCTTTTGTTTTTTTTCTCATCAGCATAGTTGCAATCTCCTCAGAATATATTCATGAAAATAAGCGCCATCAGGTAACCAACCAAACCGCAGCCCGGGAACGTCAGAACCCAAGCCCAAACCATTTCTTTGACGGTGATCCAATTTACGGAAGACAGCCGTTTAGCTGCGCCGACGCCCATGATGGCAGTCGTTTTGGTATGTGTGGTGCTGACCGGCAAACCCCAGATAGATGAGAGCAAAAGGCACGCTGCAGCACCGACGTCAGCACTGAAGCCTTGATATCCTTCCAGTTTCACCATGTTCATGCCCACCGTTTTGATGATCTTATAACCACCAATCGAGGTACCCAAGGCCATTACCAATGAGCAGAGAATCATCATCCAAAGCGGGATGATGAATTGGGTTGTATCGCTGTTGCCTTGCCCTAGGAAAATTCCCAGCATGAAAATTCCCATGAATTTTTGACCGTCTTGGGCACCGTGCATAAAGGCCATAGCCGCTCCACCAAGCACTTGGCCTTTCTGGAAAAACGGTCCCGTTTTTTGCCGCGCTTTATTCCTGCAGATGGCAGTGGTGAGCTTTGATACGCCAAAACCGAAGCCAAAGCCCAGGATCGTGGAGAGGAACAGACCGTAGATGACTTTGATCCATTCCGCTCCATTTATGGCCCCGAAGCCCCCTTGTAATGCAATCGCAGCCCCAGAGATGCCTGCAATTAGGGCGTGGCTCTCACTGGTTGGGATTCCGAAGTACCAAGCTGCCGTTGCCCAAAGGACGATCGCGAAAAGAGCGGCGCAGAGCGCGATGATGGATTGTTTCGGGTCGTTGCCGAAATCGACCATGTTCGCAATCGTTTGGGCAACTGTGGCGTTGACGGAGGTCATCACGAAGACTCCCAGAAAGTTAAATACGGCGGCCATCAGGATGGCTTTCTGAGGAGCAATGGACCGGGTGGATACACAAGTTGCAATTGCGTTCGGTGCATCGGTCCAGCCGTTCACCAAGATAACACCCAAAGTCAATACCACAATGATCAAGAGGATGGGATTCGTCTGGATGCTGTCGATAAAATCCGAGAATGTGATTGTCATAGTTTGCATTTCCACACTTTCTTGAATAGCGTAAACAATAAATCTAATCGCTTCCTTTATTTTCGATAACTGCCCATGTGGCGGCGGAGGTCAGCGTATTCAATGGTTCCACTATTATATTGTTAGATATTGGACATTATCCATTTTACTCCTAACTGTCCAAAAAAAGAATAGCATTTTGAAAGAAACGAAGCGGAAAGAACTCTGCTGTTTATGTTTTTAAAAAGGCGGTGACGAAATACGTTCCTCCACAGTCACAAGAATATTGAAATTAAATACTTTGCTGTATCCATGAGGCTCCCAATATATGGTAAAATAACAGGATAGGAGGGTGTATTATGGTAAAAAGAAAACTGTATATCATTTCGTTAGATGCATTTGGTGCCAGTGACTTAGAATTTGCCAAGACGCTGCCCCATTTCCAGGAAATATTGAACAGAAGTGCACTTGTCAAAGAGGTGGAATCGGTTTATCCTTCTTTGACCTACGTAGCCCATACTTCGATCGCAACAGGGATGAATCCGAATCGCCACGGAATCATCCACAATACACATCGGCAACCGGAAAGGCAGTCTCCGGACTGGTATTGGTATGCCAAAGAAATAAAGAAGGCGACATTGTTTGATGTCGCAAAGAAGGCTGGTTATACAACCTGCGCTTTGCTTTGGCCAGTGACAGGGAAAAGTCCATCCATCGACTATAACCTCGCGGAAATTTTTCCGAACAGGCCATGGCAAAATCAAGTGATGGTTTCCGCTTTTGCATCCAGCACAAAATATGCGCTGGAGATGAACAAAAAATACAGTTCGTTGCGGAACGGCATTGCCCAACCGGAGTTGGATGAATTTGTCACGGCAATCGCGGTCGACACAATCAAAACGAAACAGCCAGATCTGCTGGCTGTGCATCTGGTCGATTTGGACAGCATGCGTCATCAATACGGCGTCTTGAGCGACCAATCGAAAGAAGCCATCGTCCGGATGGATCGCCATCTCGGCAAAATCATCGACGCGATGAAAGAAACGGACATCTATGAGGAAACCGTGTTGGCTATACTGGGAGATCATTATCAGATCGATACGCATACGGTCATCCGCCCGAACCACCTGTTTATGGACAAAGGGTGGCAGACTTTGGATCGCAAAAAGAACATCAAGGACTGGAAAGTGCTGGCAAAAGCCGCGGATGGTGCTTGTTATATTTACCGTAAAGATGTCAGTATCACCAATAAAATGATATTGGATGCATTGAAAGGGATTGAAGACCGGGTTGAAACTATCCATTCAGCCGCAGAAGCCAGAAAAATGGGAGCGGATGAGAATTGCCTCTTCATTTTGGAAGCGAAGGCGGGTTATTATTTTGAGAGCGACGTGCTGTATCCTTTCATGGAAAGCACCGCCAAAAACCTTCCCGACCGAAGACTGCATAGCGCAACGCACGGTTTCAGCCCGAAAAAGAAAAAATATGCCACGATGCTGATGGTTTCCGGACCCGGAATCGACAAAAACGCTGTTGTCGAAAAGGGCAGGTTGATAGACGAAGGACCGACTTTCCTGCATGCGATCGGACTGAAATTTCCGGAAGCAACGGATGGAAGGGTCATCAATAAAATATTTCTGTAATTAGGGGGATGTAATCACCGCATGATCAAGGTAGTAGGAGCTGTAATAGAAAAAGAGGGCAGCATTTTTTGTGCCAAAAGAGGGCTGGGTAAGGCTTTGGCTGGCCTCTGGGAATTCCCTGGAGGCAAGCTTGAGGACGATGAGGCGGCGGAAGAGGCGCTTGTCCGGGAGATGGAAGAGGAGTTTTCCTGCCGAATCCTGGTCAAAGATAAGCTTCTCACGATCAAGCATCCATATGATTTCGGAACCGTAGAATTGACGACGCTTCTCTGTGAATTGTACGAGGGCGAACCGCGATTGTCGGAGCATATGGAAATGCGTTGGGTGAAGATTTCAGAATTGCCCGAGTTGGACTGGGCGCCGGCAGATGTGCCTACGGTGGAGTTGCTGCTTCAACGATTGTAAATAGCAAGTAAAAATAATCCTGAATTGTAAAGATTATGCCACAATCTTTGCAAATCAGATTTTTTTTACTATGTATATGTAAGCGTCAACATTTTCAATATGGTGGAATGCGTAGATTGTGAAATAGATAACTAATCCTGTCTGAGTGTTTTCATATTCTTATTTGTAAGTTAAACTTGAAAAACGTTGTAACGATAAGCTTATTCGGATTATCTCTAATCACTTTCTAATTGAATGCTCATTTTTGTGATTCGGTTGGATCCTATATAGTGATATTCGTGTCTTTTATTTCCAAAGCGTTTACAATGTTGAATTTATGTAAAAAAGCCACGATGGATGATAGCTTATTACTACTAGTAAGAAAAACACCGTTCAATATATTTATCATGATTTATGGCAAAATCATCTTTAAAATGGTATTATGGATATATATTAATGAAAGGGCCTGGAATGATTAAATATATCATTATTGGATCGTTTTGTTACAGCAATATAATTGTAAGGAGAGTGTCTGGATGAGTGCAAAAATGAACATACTTAAAGAGTTGGAAAAAGAGATGTATTTGTTCAACATCGGGGAACATCTTGAAAGCTACCGCTTATTTGGAAGTAAACAACGGACCGAAAACGGGATTGAAGGATGGCGTTTCACAGTCTGGGCGCCCCATGCAAAAAATGTTTCATTGGTCGGGGATTTTACTGAGTGGAAACCCGTAGAAATGCAAAAAATCGGCAAAACCGGAGGCTGGTCGCTCTTTACCGTGGATGCAGCACAAGGGGACTGTTACAAGTATTATATCGAGGACAAAAACGGCAAAAAGAAATACAAAATCGATCCTTATTCTTTCGCGTACGAAATTCCGCCAAAAGACGCCTCTGTCGTGTTTGATATGCCCGAGAAAAAATGGAAAGACGGCAGATGGGCCGCAAACAAAAAAAGAAAGTCCATCTACCAAAAACCGCTTAACATTTATGAAGTGCATTTCAGTTCCTGGAAAAAACATGAGGATGGCAGCTGGTATTCCTTTAAGGATCTTGCTGAAACGTTGATTCCATATGTGAAGGAAATGGGCTACACGCACATCGAATTCATGCCATTGATGGAACATCCGTTGGAAGCTTCTTGGGGCTATCAAATCACCGGGTACTTCGCGGTGGCTGCCCGTTACGGCAATTTGATTGAATTGCGGGATTTTGTGGAAGAAGCGCATAAAGAAGGGGTCGGGGTCATTATGGACTGGGTTCCCGGACATTTCTGCAAAAATGATTATGCGTTAGCCAATTTTGACGGCACACCGACCTTTGAATACGCCGATCCGAATCGCGCCATCAACAATCGTTGGGGCACATTGAATTTTGACTTGGGCAAGGCGCAAGTGCACAGTTTCCTGATTTCGAACGCAATTTTCTGGCTGCAAGAGTTCCATTTTGACGGAATCCGTGTCGATGCCGTTTCGAATATGCTGTATCTTGATTATGATGAAGGTCCTTGGACACCGAACGAAGATGGCAGCAATCATAACAGACAAGGGATCGAATTCCTGAAGAAGATGAACACGAAAATTTTTGAGCGCCAGCCGGATACTTACATGATCGCGGAAGAAAGCACTGCCTGGGCGAACGTCACGAAACCGATCGAGATGGGCGGCTTGGGCTTCAACTATAAATGGAACATGGGCTGGATGAATGATACCTTGCGTTTCTTCGAAATGGATCCGTTGTTCCGAAAAGACAATTTCAACCTGATCACCTTCTCATTTATGTATGCTTTCAATGAAAACTTTATTTTGCCGATATCCCATGATGAAGTGGTCCACGGGAAACAGTCCCTTTTGGCCAAAATGCCGGGTGACCGTTATAAGCAGTTCGCGGGCTTACGGACGCTGCAAGCCTACATGATGGCTCATCCTGGTAAAAAATTGAACTTCATGGGCAACGAAATCGGACAATTCCTGGAATGGCGCTTCTACGATCAAATCGAATGGGGTGTCCTGAACAACGAATTCAATCCGGAGTTCCAACATTACATCAAAACGTTGAATCATCTTTACAAAGATACGAAAGCTTTGCATGAGGTCGATGATGCAAATACCGGTTTAGAGATTCTGGACGCTGACAATAGCTTGGAGTCAGTCCTTTCCTTCATTAGAACAGGTGAGAAACCCCGCGATTTCCTGATTGTCGTGTGCAACTTCACGCCTGTCGAGCGACGCAATTTCCGGGTGGGCGTACCATACGAAGGCCACTACGAAGTATTGTTGAATACGGAAATGCAGGAATTCGGCGGTACTTGGACGGAAAATCTTCCTGAAATGATCACTAGCCTCGATGGCATGAATCGCCAACCTTTCTCGATCGAGTTTACTTTACCCGCATTAGGAGTTTTGTTCATCAAACCAAAACGTGTTTTTGGTGTTAATAAATAGATCTACAGATAGTTATGATGAGAAGGAGGGGAAAGGAAGAGGCATTCTTCCTGATACTATGAAAAATCAAATGGTAGCAATGATATTAGCCGGAGGGCAAGGCACTCGGCTTGGGAAATTGACGCGCGAAACAGCCAAACCGGCCGTTCCGTTCGGCGGAAAATATCGAATAATCGATTTTGCTTTAAGTAACTGCGCTAACTCAGGCATCAATAAAGTCGGGGTAGTTACACAGTATCAACCTTTAGAATTGAATGAACACATCGGCAACGGTGAATCATGGGGACTGAACGGCGGAGATGGTGGAGCGACTATTCTGCAGCCGTATTCGAGCGCAGATGGCGAAAAGTGGTTCAAGGGGACCTCGCATGCGATCTACCAGAACATCGCTTATATCGACAGATACAACCCGGAATATGTTTTGGTACTGTCCGGTGACCATATCTACAAGATGGACTACTCCAACATGTTGGAGTAGTCCATATTGCGCACAATGCCAGTTTGACAGTCGGTGTTATCCCTGTTCCGATGGAAGAAGCACCGCGCTTCGGGATCATGAATACGGATCAAACAAACCGCATCATTGAATTCGATGAAAAACCGAAAGTACCGAAAAGCAATCTGGCATCTATGGGGATCTACATTTTCAATTGGCAAGTGCTTCGTAAATATTTGGTTGAGGATCAAGCAAAACAGCGCGAAATGGAAGATTTCGGCAAAAACGTCATCCCGACCTATCTTGAAAATGGCGAAAACTGTTTTGCTTATGCGTTTGATGGATATTGGAAAGATGTCGGTACCATCGAAAGCCTTTGGGAAGCGAACATGGAATTCCTGGATCCAGAACATATCCTGAACATCAGGGATGAAGAATGGCGCATTTATTCCAAAAATCCGGTGTCCCCTCCGCAGTTCTTGACAGAGACATCCAATGTGACGGATTCCATGATCGTTGATGGTTGTTATGTGGCTGGTGAAATCACTCATTCGATCCTTTCCCAGAATGTTCGGGTCGGCAACGGTTCAGTCGTACGCGATAGTTTGATCATGGCGAACGTAACAATCGGAGAGAATGTCACAATCGAGCATGCCATCATTGGAGAAAATGCAAAAATTGCCGACAATGCGAATGTCATCGGCAAGAACGGTGAAATCGAAGTTGTCGGATATGCTGAAGTTATAGGAGGACTGAAAGATGAAGATGAATAGTATTAGTGCCATATTAAACCTGACCGAGGACGAGACAGCGTTGAAACCGTTGACGAAAGTCCGCCCAATCGCTTCCTTGCCATTTGCGAGTCGTTACCGCTTGATCGACTTCAATCTTTCAAGCATCAGCCATGCTGGAATCAAATCAGTTGGTATGTTCATCGCCGGAAGCGGTCGCTCTATTTATGATCATATCCGCAGCGGATCCGTTTGGAATCTTGAATCCGGCTTGAGTGGCGGAATCTTCACTTATTCCCAACAGTTGCTGAAAGCGGTCCAGGAACATAATGGCGACGCCATGGATTTCTACATGAACCATAAAGAATTCATCACACGATCCCAAGGAGAATATGTCATCGTCATGGGCAGCAAAATCTTGGCGAATGTCGACATCAAAGCGATCATGCAACATCATTTGGCAAAGGATGGTGACATCACGGTAGTCTACAAGACCGTGCCTAAATCCTTCGTTGAAAACAGACCGCATGAAAAAGTACTGAAAATCGATCGTGATGAATATTTGCTGCATCTGACCGACGTGCAGGATGCACCTTCCGATAGCGAGCGCCTTGCGATGAGCATGAACATGTACTTCATGAGAGCGGACAAGATGTTGGAATTGATCCAGCGCGCCGAATTGGAAAACGTGCAACTCGATTCGGACAAACTGATTGAAAAATACTTGCCTGAATACCAAGTCAATACTTACGAGTATACCGGCTATATGGCGAACATCGATTCAATCGATGCCTACTTCGCCGCAAGTATGGAAATGCTGGAAAAGAATAAGTTTTCAGCTTTGTTCCATGGCAGCCAACACGTTATCACGAAAGTGAAGAACGGAGCACCGACCTATTATGCCAAAGGGGCTCATGTGAAAAATGCCCAGTTCGCTACTGGTTGTGTCATTGAAGGAACAGTCGAAGACTCCGTGATTCATCGTAAAGTCAACATCGCTAAGGATGCCGAAGTACGCAACTCCATCATCATGCAGGGTGCACAGATCGGTGAAGGCGCAATCCTCGAATATTGTATCCTGGATAAAAATGTGACTGTCGGTCCTGGCGTGATATTGAAAGGCACAAGAGATAACCTTGTTGTGCTCGAAAAAAATAAAACACTCACAGTATAGAAAGAAGGATGCGCACGATGAAAATTTTATTTGCCGCAAGTGAGGCCGCTCCTTTCTTTAAAACAGGTGGCCTCGGCGATGTCGCGTACGCATTGCCGAAGGAGTTAGTAAAACAAGGCGTGGATATCAGGGTTGTACTTCCCTATTACTCGACCATGCCCGCAAAATACAAAGAAGACATCAAAGAATTGCTGCATTTCCGCGTGCAGGTCGGTTGGAAAAGCATGTACTGCGGTTTGAAAACATTGGAATTGGAAGGCGTGACGTACTATTTCATCGATAATCAAGCCTATTTCAATCGCCCATCCCTGTACGGTCAAATGGATGATGCCGAAAGATTCGGCTTCTTCTCCTTGGCAATCTGCGAAATGATGGAAAAAATCGATTTTATCCCGGATGTCGTCCATGTGAATGATTGGCATACGGCTATGGTTCCGGTTCTTCTTGTGGATAAATACCATTGGGTCGAAGCGTATCAAGGCATCCGCAAAGTCATCACGATCCACAATATCCGTTTCCAAGGCGTCTACGATCCTTCCGTTCTGACAAGTGTTTTCGGAACCGGCATGAACATCTATCATGAAGCCGGCGTGAAGTATTATGATAACGTCAATTTCATGAAAGGCGGCATCAATTTCTCTGATGTCGTCACGACGGTCAGCCCATCCTATGCGAATGAAATCCAGACACAGGAATTCGGAGAAGGCTTGGAAGGAACGTTAGGATACAACAGTTGGAAAATCAGAGGCATCATCAACGGAATCGATTACGATGTCAATGATCCGGAAACCGATCCGAAACTGGAATTCCATTTCTCTGCCGACGATTTGACCGGTAAAGCGGCAAATAAAGCGGCCCTTCAGGAGCGGTTGGGATTGGAAGTGAATCCTGACATCCCATTGATCACGAGCGTTGGACGCTTGACTGATCAAAAAGGGTACCAGCTTGTGCAGGAAAAAACCGAGGAATTATTGAATGCCCGTGATGTGCAGATTGCTATCCTCGGTACCGGCGAAGCGGAATACGAGAACTCCTTCCGTTACTTTGCCGCAAAATACCCTGATCGCTTTGCGGCGGTCATCGATTTTGACATCACCTTGGCGCAGCAGATGTACGCAGGTGCGGATATGTTCCTGATGCCTTCCGCATTCGAACCGTGTGGCTTGTCGCAAATGATTTCCTTGCGCTACGGCACTTTGCCGATTGTGCACGAGACAGGCGGCTTGAAAGATACAGTGGTTCCTTATAATTCCTATACAGGTGAAGGCACCGGCTTCACTTTCATTGATTTCAGTGGCTATGCACTGCTCGGAACTATCTATCGTGCTTTGGATGTATACGAAAACCAACCGAAAGCCTGGGCGGAAATGGTCCGCGAAGCAATGAGCAGCGATTTCAGCTGGAAAGAACCCGCCAAGGATTATCTGGACGTCTATCAGTCATTAGTCAACGAATAAGAGGAGTTGGAAGCATATATGGCATTTGACGTTCAAGAGTTCAAAAAAGAATATCAAAAGAAATTTGAGGAATTATTCGCTTACGGTTATGAGGCTGGTTCGAAAACGGAACAGTACATTGCTTTGGGGGACTTGGTCCGCGGGCTCTACTCCGAGGATTGGATTCAAACAATCATGGAGTACAACAAGAAAAAGGAAAAGCAAGTCTATTACTTTTCGATGGAGTTCTTGCCCGGAAGGATGCTGAAAAGCAATCTCCTGAATATGGGTATACTGGACTGCGTCAAACAAGGCATGGATGAACTTGGACTGGACTTGGATGAAGTGGCGCGTGCTGAAGTCGATCCGGCTTTAGGGAACGGTGGACTAGGTAGACTGGCTTCCTGCTTTATGGATTCTATCGCCTCGACCGGCCTTGCCGGAAATGGTAACGGAATCCGCTATCGTTATGGTCTTTTTAAACAAAAATTCATCAACGGCTATCAGATTGAATTGCCCGAGAATTGGCTCCGCAACAGGAACGTATGGGAAGTCAGAAAAGAGAACAAAGCCGTCATCGTCCGTTTCGGCGGAGATGTCAGCTTTACGCAGGAGGACGGGGACAGCAGATTGCGTGTGCGTCACGAAAATACCCGTGATATCCTTGCGGTTCCTTACGATACTGCCCAAGTCGGCTACAATAACGGCGTCGTAAATAATCTGCGGCTTTGGTCGGCGGAAATTCCTTACGGGGATGAGGCACGGTTTTCTACAGAAGAACAACGCGAAGAAGTCAAACGCATCACCGAAGTATTGTATCCGGATGATTCCAATTACGAAGGACGTCTCTTGCGCGTCCAGCAGGAATACTTTTTCTCCTCTGCCGGCATCCAAAGCATCGTCCGCTATTTCAAACGACTGAAACTGGACTGGAGCCTTTTCCCTGATAAAATCGCCATCCACATCAATGATACGCACCCAACTTTGGCAATCCCTGAATTGATGCGGATCCTGATGGATGAGGAAGGGTTGACTTGGGACCAAGCATGGGAAATCACGAAGAAAACAGTCAGCTATACCAACCATACGATTCTTCAGGAAGCAATGGAGCGTTGGCCAGAAACGATGATTGCGGATCTGTTGCCGCGTATCTACCAAATCATCCAGGAAATCAACCGTCGCCATATCGACAAAAAAACGCCTTTATATGGGGAAGAATTATCCCAGCGCACTGCCATCATTGCCAATGGTCAGATTAAGATGGCCAATCTTGCCATCATCGGCAGCCATAGCGTCAATGGCGTCGCTAGATTGCATACGGATATCCTGATGGCTGATACTCTGAATGACTTCTACGTGATGTATCCGCAAAAATTCAACAACAAAACGAACGGGATCACGCAACGACGTTGGGTCCAGATTGCAAACGAAAATCTGACCGCGATGCTTGATGAAACGATCGGTACGGAGTGGAAAAGCAATCCGGAAGAAATAAAAATCCTGAAGGCGCACCGCGACAATAAAAATGTCCTGGATAAGCTGGAACAAGTCAAGCTGTCCAACAAAGAACGTTTTGCGGCATATGCGAAAAACGAGATGGGCATCGAAATCGATCCGACTGCATTGTTCGATGTGCAGATCAAACGATTGCATGCCTACAAACGCCAATTGTTGAACGTTCTGCACATCTTGGACAGATATCTGCAATTAAAGGATAATCCCAATGCTAACCTTCAGAAGCGCGTCTTCATTTTCGGCGCTAAGGCTGCGCCTAGCTATTATTACGCAAAACAAATCATCAAATTGATCAATTCGATTGCTTATCTGATCAACAATGACCCTTCCATCAATGACAAAATCAAGATTGTTTTCGTTGAGAACTACGGCGTTTCGTTGGCTGAGCTGATCATCCCGGCTGCCGATATCAGCGAACAGATTTCTCTTGCCGGCAAGGAAGCTTCCGGTACCAGCAACATGAAGCTGATGTCGAATGGTGCCATCACGATGGCCACATTGGACGGTGCCAATGTTGAAATCCGGGATAATGTCGGTGAAGACAATATCTTCATCTTTGGCCTGAAGAGTGATGAAGTCCAAGAGTACTATCGCAATGGCGTATACAATTCAAGAGATATCTACGACAAGAATCCGCGTTTGAAACGTATCCTGAATCTGCTTATTGATGGCACGATTCCAGGTGTCGAGACAGAAGGCCGGGATATCTTCGATTCGTTGGTCATGTACAACGATGAGTATTTCCTGCTGAAGGACTTTGACGGATACCTGCAAGCGCAATATGAGGCGGATGCGGCCTTTTCTGACAGAGATAGATGGAACCGCATGGCACTGATGAATATCGCAAGCTCAGGTCCGTTTTCATCGGATTACACGATTCTGCGTTACGCGGATGAAATCTGGAAGATCAAACCACAGTCCTGATCAAAAGGTAACGAAACGCAAGCAAGGGCTGCCTCATTTTAGAGGCAGCCCTTGCTTGCGTTTAGCGGTGTAATTCCCCGCCAAAGTGGCTTTGGAGGGGAATATTGTGTTATCCACGGACATTTTACCCCGTCAAATAGGTTTTGGCGGGGGATCTCGTGTTGCCCTTGGACATTTTTCCCCGCCAAATAGATTTTGACGGGGAATCTCTGAGCATAAATTCAATTCCCGACAAAAAAAGCCCTGATTAGGGGCGGCGGTGTGGCATTAACGATCCGTTATGTATCGGTTTCGCGTTTGAAGTAGAATTCTTGCTCCTCCGCTTCATCGTAGATGGTCAGCGTAGGGGAAGTATCTTTTTTCAGAATCAGATAATAGCCGAAGTGGTCGCGGAAGACCAGTTCGTTGGGTTTGGCTTCTTCAAGGGTTGCTTTTAATTTTTTGTTGTTCAGGAGAATCTCCAGATTATCAGTAATTTCAACCTTCAAGGACTGTGCGTCGTTTTTCCATGTGCCGATGTAAGGGGTATAAGATGTTGATTGGCTCTTACCGGCATTGCGATTTGACTTGAACAAAGCAGAGCTGATGCTTGCGATTACAGATAACCCGACTACGATCCTCCAAGGATTACTTTTTTTCACTGATTTGAAACCTCCCACACTAAGTTAACTCATAGTATATTCTTTTTTTTGTAAATGGCCATAGCATTAACAATACAAATATGTTACAAATGATGTAAAGTTTGAAAAGGTAATTGCCATAGCCGTGATATGATGATATTCTAAAGCATAAATGAAAAAACAATTACAAAATTAAAAAAAGATTAAAGAAATCAAGTGAGGAAGTGTTCGGTTTGAAGGTTATTAAATTTGGCGGGAGTTCCCTTGCGAATGGGACTCAATTGAAAAAAGTATTGCAGATTGTGAAAGATGACGCAGACAGAAGAATTGTGGTCGTTTCAGCACCCGGAAAGCGCAATGACTCGGACGAGAAAGTTACGGATCTGCTTATCAAGTTGGCCGATGAGGTACAAAATAAAGAAGATCACCAAAAAACGCTGAAGGCGATCCTGAAAAGATATCAAGATATCGTAGATGAATTGGAGATCGATCCGAGTGTCATGGCCATCATTTCCAAAAACTATGATGAATTGATCCAGACGAAATTCTACAATGAATTGTATGCGTCGGATGCTTACAAAGCAAGTGGTGAAAACAACAGCGCCATTCTTGTGGCAGCATTTTTCAATAAAGAGGGTATCCCTGCCAGATACGTCAACCCGAAGGATGCCGGCCTTTTGGTCACCGACAACCCAGGAAACGCACGTGTATTATCCGAATCATACAAGAATCTTTATGCATTGCGGGATTCGAAAGAAGTCATCGTGTTCCCGGGATTCTTCGGTTACACAAAAGAAGGACAATTGTTGACCTTCTCAAGAGGGGGATCGGACATCTCCGGCGCAATCGTCGCGAACGGCGTCAAAGCCAGCCTGTATGAAAACTTCACGGACGTGGACGCCATCTATGTGGCGAACCCTAAAATGGTCAAACATCCGAAAAAAATCAAGCAATTGACCTATCGTGAAATGCGTGAATTATCCTACAGCGGATTTTCTGTCTTCCATGATGAAGCGTTGCAGCCGGCCTTCAGCGCGGGCATTCCGGTAGTCGTCAAAAACACCAACAATCCGTCTGCTCCAGGTACCAGCATCACAAGGACGAAGCCTGAAAACAAACAGATCGTTTCCGGTATCGCGAGTTCGACCGGCTTCATGAGCATCTATATCGGCAAATACCTGATGAACCGCGAAGTCGGTTTCGGACGCAGAGTGCTGCAGATTTTCGAAGATTTCAACCTGAACTTCGAACACATGCCGTCCGGTATCGACGATTTGTCGATCATCCTGCGCGCCAATCAGATGACGATGCAACAGGAACAAGAGTTGTTGTACCGCTTAAAGAATGAACTGGAAGCGGACGATGTAAATGTCAAAGGCGGCATCTGCTTATTGATGATCGTCGGCGAAGGCATGGTCAATTCCGTCGGGACAGTAGCGAAAGCCTGTACCGCTCTAGCTGAAGCGGACATCAACCTGGAAATGATCAACCAAGGTTCATCAGAAGTCAGCATTATGTTCGGGATCGACGAAAAGGACGAAGCCAGAGCAGTCAAAGTGCTGTATGATGCATTTTTCCCGGCTAAAAAAGACTAAATCAATAGGATGTGGCTGTTTCCTTTCGAAGCAGCCACATTTTTTTGTATAACGAGGAAAGAATAAAATATTTTATGCAACCAAAAAAGTTGGCTAGCTTCTCGGGTATGCCCTTCGGAAATTAGATAAATCGTGCCTATTGCGCTCTACGATGCTCAGTCGGCACGATTTCCTAAATTTCTTTCAGGGCTGAGCGAACCCGTTCAGCTTTTCTTGCTTTTCCTATTTGCAGATTGGGCTGCTGACTTGGGAACTCCGGCCAACAGGGCTTTCCCGGAGTTCGTGCAACATTTTATTTGCGTTCTCCGGCGAGGACGGCTTCGCCGGAGTCCAGGGCGGTAAACACAGCTGTTCTCCGGCGAACGGCTGCCTCACCGGAGATGCGCAACGATTCCGTTGCTGTGATCCCGTTCACGATACAAGCGATACAAAAAGGAAAGCGCCCGGAGTCAAAAACCCGAACGCTTTTCTTTTTGTCTTTATTTTTCTTGTACGAGGCCTGTGCTGGAAGTCTTTCCGGCAGATTTTGCAGTGCCCTGAAAGTGGTGGGTAGGGATTTTCGCCAGGAGCCTCAGACTGTTCATGATGACCAGTATTGTGCTGCCTTCGTGTCCGACTACCCCAAGCGGAAGGTTGATGAGTTGGAACAGGTTTGACAGGATCAGAATGAGGATGACGGTGATCGAGAAGATGATATTCTGCATGGTAATTTTTTTCAGCTTCTTCGATAACCCATAACAATATTCCAGTTTGTCCAGTTCGCTCTTCATCAGTACTACATCCGCTGTTTCCATGGCGATGTCCGTTCCTTCACCCATAGCGATGCCGATGTCGGCATTTGCCAGTGCAGGTGCATCGTTCACGCCGTCTCCGACCATGCCGACCAGTTTATATTTCGACTGTAGGTCTTTCAGAATGGTTGTTTTATCTTCAGGAAGACAATTTGCGCGAATTTCATCCACACCCAATTGCTTGCCGATTGTTTGCCCGGTTGCTTCATTGTCGCCTGTAATCATGATCGTATGGACACCATTTGCTTTGAAAAAGGCGATCATGTCTTTTGCCTCTGATTTAGGTGTATCCAATAAAGCATAATAGGCTACGACTTTGTCATCTTGCGAAATGTAGATGACAGTCTTGCCTTCGTTCTGGAGCGCGAATGCTTCCTTAACGAAGGGAGGCTCGTTAAGATCATCGTTTACGACGAAGGTTTTTTTCCCGATTTTCCATTGGCTTCCGAATGCTTCGCCAGCCAAACCGAATCCGGTAAGGTCCTGGATTGAATCCATCTGGATCTTCTCATATTCCTTTGTATCGAGATGTTGGACCAACGCGGAAGCGATTGGGTGGGTTGAGGAGTGCTCCAACGCATAGACGACGGACATGATGTGTTTTTCATCCGTGCCTGTCATATAGCTGGATTCCGTCACTACAGGTTTGCCTTCCGTCAGCGTGCCAGTTTTGTCGAATGCGATGCAATCCATGGCCGAGAAGTTTTCGATCGCGATGCCGCCTTTGAACAGTATACCGTGCTTGGCTGCATTGGAAATGGCGGAAAGGACAGCAGGAGTGGCCGACGCCACCAATGCGCAAGGGGAGGCGACAGTCAACAGCACCATGCCGCGATAGAATGATTCATTCCAACCCCAATCCAGGAGGAAATAAAAAACGGCGATCATGACCGGCACAAAAATGAGGACTATTTTGACATAGGTGTTTTCGATGCGGTTGATGAAGCTTGCCGTCTTCGAAGGGGTCTTTTGCGCTTCTTCGACCATACGGATAATTTTTGCGAACAGGGTATCCTTGGATTCTTTCGAGACGGTCATGGTCAACGCTTCGCTCAGGTTGATCGTGCTGCCGAAGATATCATCGCCGACAGTCTTTTCGACAGGGACGGATTCGCCGGAAATGGCGGCTTCATCGATCAGACCTTGACCCGATGCAATCGTGCCGTCGATGGGGATACTGG
This sequence comes from Trichococcus patagoniensis, assembly GCF_003051085.1. Taxonomy (GTDB): domain Bacteria; phylum Bacillota; class Bacilli; order Lactobacillales; family Aerococcaceae; genus Trichococcus; species Trichococcus patagoniensis. The sequence continues at coordinate 135,945 of NZ_QAOM01000005.1, forward strand.
CACCTTTAGGGACCAGTAATGTATCGCCGACTTTCAGATCTTTGACTGCAACGTCCTCAATCGAACCGTCAAGGTTGATGCGTTTTGCGATTTCAGGAACAATGTTCATCAATGCCGTGATCGCCTGGGTACTTTTTTCGGTCGCGTATTCCTCCAGTGAACCGGATAGAGAGAAGATGAAGATGAGCAGCGCGCCTTCCATCCAGTAACCGATCAGCGAGGCACCTACTGCGGCAAGCACCATCAATATGTCAACGTTCAGATGTTTATTTTCAACTGTATCGATGAATCCTTCTTTTGCTTGTTTATAGCCGCCTATGATGAACGATAATACGAAAATGATGGCTGCAGCAGTATCAAGGTTTTGCCATTGCAACACAATGCCAAGAATGATGAGAATGCCGCTGATCATGGTTGCGATCATCGCTTTATTCTTGAATAAGTCTTTCATGAGTGACACTCCTTTCTTTTATACCTTCATGATAGCACTAAAGAAATCCAGATTATAATCATTACAATCAAACGGAAATGAATCTCATTCTCAATATCCATAATTCAGACACAATTTGAAATGGTGGAAAATTATGTATAGCAATAAAATATGAAGTATATCTCAAAAAAACAGATTATAATTATTATCAATAAGAACTCCAAATGTTAGGGAGGACAAATAAAAAGCCATCCCCAAGAGGATGGCCAAACTCATTTTTCAGACAAACAGGAAATAGATCAGGACGATTGCTCCAAGTACGATCCGGTACCAACCGAACGCTTTGAAGTCGTTGCGTTTCAGGTAACCGATCAGGAACTTGATGGCAACGATCGAAACGAGGAAAGCGGTAATCATACCTGACAAAAGAACGGCGAATTCAAGTCCGGTAAAGTCGAAGCCGAATTTGATGATCTTCAAAAAGCTGATCCCGAACATGATCGGAATGCTCATGAAGAAGGAGAATTCAGTTGCGATAAAGCGGGAAGTGCCCAATACGATGCTCCCCAAGATGGAAGAACCGGAGCGCGATGTACCCGGAATGATTGAGAGGGCTTGGAACAGACCAATCTGGAATGCCTTCATATAGGTTAATTGGCTGAAATCGGTGATGCTCGGTTCGCGATCCTTATGCTTGTTTTCGATCACGATGAACAGGATCCCGTAGATGATCAGCGCCAAAGCCACAACTGTCGCGTTCAGGAGGTTTTCGTCCGCCCAATCGTTCAACGGCAAGCCGATGACTCCTGCCGGGATGCAACCGATGACTACTTTTTTCCAGATATCCCAAGTCTGTGTCTTCTCTTCCTTCGTTTTGCTTGGGGAGAAGGGATTCAGTTTGTGAAAATAAATGACGACGACCGCGAGGATGGCGCCCAGCTGAATCACGTAGAAGAACATCTCTTTGAATGCCTGCGAAAGATCCAATTGGATGAACTCTTCAACCAAGATCATGTGGCCCGTGCTGCTGATGGGCAGCCATTCGGTGATACCCTCAACAATGCCGAGGATGATTGCTTTCAGTATTTCCATAAATTCCATATAATATCCTTTCTGTTGTGCATTTTTTTTATACTCCATCATCTAGTATAGCGAAATGAAAAAGATTAGCCAATCCTTTTCAAGGATTCTTAAGGAAATGGAGGGCGTTTTTGGATGTAAGCGGTCCTAAAAAAGTTCACATTACTAGTCGGTTTATGTTAAAATGAAGTATACCAATTTTCACAAAAGCGCATTTAAATAAGGAAGAGGCGATAGTATGTTTGGCTTTTTTAAGAAGGATGACAAAAAAGGAAAACTGCCGGTTGAGAAGGAAATCTTGTATTCACCTGCCAACGGTGTAGTGGTACCTGTTTCCGATGTTGCAGACCCAGTATTTTCCCAAAAGATGATGGGTGACGGTTTCGCGGTCATTCCTGCAGACGGAAACATCTATTCACCAGCAAAAGGAAAAGTGTTGAGCGTATTTCCGACAAAGCATGCGGTAGGCATTTTGTTGGACAGCGGCTTGGAACTTTTGCTGCATATGGGATTGGATACGGTTGAGTTGAACGGGAAACCATTCGAAGTCTTCGTGAAGGAAGGCCAAGTTGTGACTGCGGATACACTGATCGCCAAAGTGGATCTGGCGCAACTGCAGGAAGCCGGCAAAGACACCGCGATGGTCGTCGTCATCACGAATATGGAAAAAGTAAAAAACTTCAGCCTTGATGTGACCGGTGAGGCTGCCGTCAAAGCAGAAATCGGAAGCGTCCTGCCGAAGGAATAACAGAATAGATGTGAAAAAGCTTCATCCGGATGTGATTGCCGGATGAAGCTTTTTTGATATGTGGGATAGACAGACAAGCCGTTAAGGCCGTTCCAGCGAAAAAATCTCTCCGAGCTTTGTATAGTCGTTGCCGGCAAGTCTGGCGACCGGCTCCAATTTGTCGGCCAAAACGTACTGTTTCTCTTGGTCGAACACCGATTCATCGAAAAAGAAATCTTCGACGCGCAGGATGAACAGATCCGTCAGCACGTTGCCCTCAGCATCCGTCAGAGGCACATATTGGTGGACGGTTGTTTCCATGCGGATTTTTGCCTCTTTGATGGCGGGTACAGCGACCGTATGGCTGGCGGTCAACGTCAACTCCGTCAGATCGATTTCGCTCTCCGTATCCGGCAGTTGGGCGGCCGTCCTATTCATCTCCTCAACCAAGTCTTCGCTGACGATATGGACGACGCCTTGTCTGGAAGCGAGCAGGTTTTTGGCGGAATCCTTGATTTTTCCGTCATTCCTCAGAATGGCTACGCTGATCAGCGGCAACACATTCGAGGCGACACTGAAAAAACTGAAAGGCGCGGCATTGACTACTTGCGTTTCCGGATTCTGGGTAGTGATCCAGGCAATCGGGCGGGGAATGATGCTCCCGGTCAAAAATTTGTACATCTGTTTCGTGTTGAGTTCTTCGGTATTGAAATGCTGCATGGGATCACTTCTTTCTGTTCAGGATAGTGGATTCGATTGTCTTTCGTTTTGGTTCCAGGAAATATGGTGAAAACCAGTGGTCATGTAAGCTCCAACCTCCGTTCAAATAATCCATAAGTCGAGTATACAGGAGAGTTCCTCAGCGAGGTAACTATTCTGCTCAGCGGTGTCCGGAAGGTTTTTGCCCGGACGTCAGGGGATCCCCGATTAAGGTTAAAAACAAAAAAACCCCCAATGTTCATCAGAACGTGGAGGGAAATGTGAAAATTTTAGTAGAACACGCAAACGCACTCTGGCGCGTAGACGTCTTTTTGCAGCAACGTCAATTTGCCTGTTTCTGCATCGCGTTCGAATAAAGTCAAATTGTCGGAATCCTGATGCGCCGCGATCACGAATTGGCCGCTCGGATCCAAGTTGAAGTCACGCGGGATGTTTCCTTCAGTCGGTACATATTCCACCAAGGACAACGTTTTACCGTCTTCGGATACCGCATAGACAACCAATGAATCATGTCCGCGGTTGGAAGCATAAACGAACTTGCCGTCTGCGGAAATGCGGATAGCCGCACCGCCGTTGAAACCGGTATGCTCTTCAGGGATAGTTGTGATGACTTGCAATAATGAGAAAGTGCCTGCTGCTGCATCATAAGCCAACACTTCGACATCGCTGCTCAATTCACCGAACAAGTAAGCCACTTTGCCGTTCGGATGGAAAACCAAGTGACGCGGGCCTGTGCCGGGAGTCGCTTTATAACGGGCAACTTCCGCCAATTTGCCTTCGTCGGAAACCGTGTAGGTATAAACGTGGTCGGTGCCCAAATCGCAAGCCAACAAGTATTTCTTGTCAGGGGAAAGCGCGCTGTAGTGCAAATGCGGAATAGTTTGGTTTTCATGGATGCTTGAACCCTCGTGTTGCGCACGGTCAGTCATCGTGAAGGAGCCGTCAGCGTTCTCTTTGTAGACAGTCAAGTATCCGCCGTGGTAATTGGCAGTGAAGATCAATTTTTTGTCTTCGTCGAAGTAGATATAGCAAGGCGCAGATCCTTCAGCAGAAATTTCGGCTACCTTGTCATAGGTTCCATTTTCATTTTTCTTGAAAGAAGTGATGCCGCCGCCTTCATCCGTTTTGGAAATCGCGTACAGCGTTTCTTTGTCCGCGGATAAGTCCAGGTAAGTAGGGCTGTCGACTTCCGCAATCAAGCGATAATCACGCAATTCTTTTTTATCGGTGTCCAAAGTGATTTGATGAACCCCTTTACTTTCTCTTTTCGTGTAAGAGCCAAGATATAAAACTTGTTCCATCCAAAGACCTCCTAAATATTATGATAATTCCATTATAACAAACGCCCTTAACAATTACAGGAAAAAAAGCTTGTAAAGCAAATAAAGTTGGATTCAACGGCATAATCAATGGTTTGCCAATTAAACTGTGATAGAATAGAAGTTGTAAAAAGTGTCTGAAAAGGAGATATGTCAATGCAAAGCAAAGTAATTCAAATTGGAGAAAAAGCGATAGATATAAAGGAACCCATGATCATCCTGTTCGATGACAGCGCAACGCCACCATTGCAGGAGGTTTCCGTCATCCATCGTTTTGTGGAGCCCCAGGAATGGTTCGAACTGGAAGACGGTGACCGGATTTTGTTTGACGACCAGGAATACCGTATATCCTATGTCGGTACGCACGTCCTGAAGAATCTGCAGTCGCTTGGGCATACAACCATGATCTTCAAAAATTGGGATGACGAACGCCTGGAAACAAGCATCTATTTGACTCCTCATGTTTTGCCGGCAATAACGGACGGTACCACCATTACTTATAAGAAGAAAGATTGAAGGTGAGTCCAATGGAAAGAGCTCCGCGTAGAGGAACGAAATCCGGAAATCGGTTGTCGTGGTTCGAAAGATGGTTTCTGAACAATAAATTCGTGACTGTCCTTCTGATTACTTTACTGATTCTCCTGATCGTTTTCGTATTTTCAAAAATTTCCTATCTTTTGGGACCGGTGGGCAGCTTCTTCAGTGTTATCGGTTTTCCGCTGATAATGGCGGGTATTTTCTTTTATATGCTGAATCCGTTGGTTACGCTGATGGAGAAAAAAGGAATTAAACGTTTTGTAGGGACTTGGATCGCCTTTGTGCTGGTTTTGCTGATGATGATTTGGGGATTTGCGATTCTGATCCCGATCATCCGCGATCAGACGATAGGCATTGTCCGCGAATTTCCGGCTTATTGGCAGGCGCTCGAGAGCATGACGATTGAATTAATAAATTATGATTGGTTCACTTCCCTTCAGGATCAGATCAACCAAATCAATGCGGACCTCTTCAACAGTGTTTCTGCGAAATTGAACGAAGTCCTGTCGAACACGGTCAGCGGCTTGGGCAGTGTCGTCGGATTGTTGACGAATGCGTTTGTAGGAATCATCACGATGCCAATCATTCTGTATTATCTGCTGAAAGAAGGAGAGAAATTACCGCTGACTTTTCTGCAATTCTTTCCGACAAATCTGCGGGAATCGATCGGGGAACTGTTGAAGAAAATCAATACGCAGATCAGCCAATATGTCCGCGGTCAGATAACGGTCGCCTTCTTTGTCGGGCTGATGTTCGTCATCGGCTACGCCATCATCGGAATGAAATTCGGCATCGTCCTGGGGATACTCGCAGGTTTCCTGAACATCATCCCGTATATGGGTTCCTTTATTGCGATGGTGCCCGCGGTGATTGTTGCGATAGTGGATTCTCCGCTGATGTTGGCAAAAGTGCTGCTGGTTTTCTCGATCGAGCAATTCATCGAGGGGCGCGTCATTTCACCGCAAGTACTCGGCACCAATCTCGAGGTCCATCCCGTCACAATCATCTTCGTGTTGCTTACGGCAGGAAAACTATTCGGTCTGACCGGTTTCATTTTGGGCATTCCCGGTTATGCTGTCCTTAAAGTGCTGTTCATGCATATTTTCGATTGGTACAAGGAAATTTCCGGATTGTATTTGGATGAACCAGAAATCGAGGAAGAACCGGAAGAGGATTATGCTCAAGAATAATCGGAATGAAAAGGGGTAATGTTTCATGAATAAAAAAAGATGGATTGCGGTGGCAATCGCGCTTGTGCTTTTCGTGGCATCAATCGGCTCGCAATTCCTATCGACCCGATTGGCTGACCAAACGGAAGATTCCCTCAGCCAACTTACCGGCAATCTGATTCCAGGAACGAGCCTGCAGGAAAGTGTTCTGGAAAGCGGCGATGCCAGTAATCGGATTGCGGTTCTGCATATCGAAGGCACCATCCAATCAGGTACGGGGAGTATGCTGACGGACGGCGCCAGCTATGATCATGACCTTTTCTTGGAGCAATTGAAAGCCATCGAAGAGGATGACACGATCAAAGCGATTTTCCTGATAGTGGACAGTCCGGGTGGTGGGGTATATGAAAGTGCGGAGGCGCACGATAAATTGTACCGCATCGCTGCCGAGAAGGAACTCCCGGTCTATGCGTCGATGCAAGGAACGGCCGCAAGTGGGGGCTACTACATTTCCGCTGGTGCAGACAAAATTTATGCTACCGCGGAAACGACTACCGGTTCGATCGGTGTCATCATGCAAGCAATCGAATACTCTGGCCTGCTTGAAAAATTAGGTATCGAATACAATACGATTAAGTCAGGCAGCCTCAAGGACATCGGGTCTCCGGATCGGGATATGACGGAAGAAGAACGTGCGTTGCTTCAGGCATACGTCGATGAGGCTTATCAGCGTTTCGTCACCGTCGTATCGACCGGAAGGGATATGCCGGAACAAGAGGTCCGCGCTGTTGCGAACGGCATGATTTATTCGGGAACCCAAGCTCAAGCGCTAGGGTTAGTGGATGAGATAGCCTACACGGATGATGCATTGAAAGCGATGAAAGCAACTTATGACCTTGAGGATGCCGAAGTGTTCGACTATACTTCGACACCTGGATTGTTTTCCGATTTTTCTTGGTTGTTCGCTCAGGCGGCTGCCAAACTGACTAGTCAGGATAACCAGACGCTTTCTGAACTGCAACTGCTCCGTGACACTTTCGGGACAACCGCCGCTCCGAGATTGCTTTATCTCTACGGAGGTGAGTGATGATGGAAGAGAAAACCACTACGCATGAAGAACGCCTGGAAGAAATCCGGAAAAAGAAAGTAGCTTGGGAGGAAGCCGAGCGCTTTTCCGATCAACAGGAACGCCCCTTTCACCGCTATCCGGATTACGCATTCGCCGGTTTTTGGATCCGGTTCTTTGCCTACCTCGTCGACCTGCTTGTTGTGCAGGCTTTGGTGGCAATCCTGATCAAGCCGATCTTTGCTTTGGGCAGCATCAGGATGCAAGGGAACGATCCCTTAACCTTGTACGGATTCCTTCAGTTGCTGATCTTTGTCGGGTATTTCATAGTGACGACGAAATATACGAACGGCCAAACGCTTGGGAAAATGATATTCGGCATCCGTGTCGTCTGCTTCAAAGAAGAAAAACTCACTTGGCAGACCATCCTGATCCGCGAAGGCGTCGGCCGCTATATCGGCAAAATCGTGGCTGTGATCTATCTGGTCGCTGCCTTCCAAAACAAGAAACAACATCCGATCGATATGCTTTGCGATACTTCGGTCGTGACGGAAAACAGCATCAGGGCTTTGCAAGAAGGATACTAGAGAGAAGAAATGTCGAAAAACGGCATGCGACCGGTGGTTATCGGTCGCATGCCGTTTTTTTGACGTTTGGGCGTGTTGGCCGGAGTACAGCGTGAAAAGCGATGCGGAACTCCGGCGAGGCCGTAGTTTGTCGGAGAATCCCGGTGATATTTGGATTGTTCTCCGACGAAGCCTCGCTCATCGGAGAACAGACTTAAATGCGGGCTCCAACTCCGGAGAAGCCCTCCTTCACCGGAGCTGTTGAAGACTTTGTTTAGTTTTGCAAATTCCGCCACAAGTGTTATACTTGTTATATAACGAACAGGAGGGGTAAATATGTTCATCGAAATTCTTCCGAACAGCGATACGCCGATCTACACCCAATTGATGTACCAAATCAAAATTGGCATTCTCAAGCGGGAATGGTCATATGGGGCTGGATTGCCGAGCGTCCGGAGTTTGGCAAGCGAATTGGGCATCAATATGCATACGGTGAATAAAGCGTACAATCTTTTGGCCGACGAAGGCGTGCTGGAAAAAAACCAGAAAGGCTATTTCGTGAGCGAACGCGCAACGATGGCGTCCAATGAACACACGAAAGCGGCGATGCAGGATAAGCTCAAGGAAATCCTGATTGACAAGCAGATTTTTGAGGTCAATGAAGAAACGTTCAACGGGTGGCTGAACGAAATCGGGAAAGAGTTGGAAGGGGAAGGGAAAGCAGATGCTGATATTTAGTTGGTTCATGGTGATCATGTTTTTGATTATTGGGGTTGTCAACGGCATTACGCCATATTATAGCCGGTTAGGTACGCCGTTTGGAGTGACCGTTCCGACATCGCATCAAAAGGATCCCTATGTTTTGAAGCTTAAAAAGGACTACCTTTATCAAAATATATTTGGGAGTATACTGCTGGCTGCACCAATCTTTTTCTTCCTTCTCTGGGATGATGAGGAGAAAGTGGAGATGGTCACCAGTATCTATGTGACGGTCGCGATGTTCGTTTTCATCTTCCTTTCGTTCCTGCTTTACCTGCAGAAACGAAAGCAGCTCCGCGGTTGGAAACTAGCAAACGACATCAAAATTGAACCGAAAAAAGCCAAAATCGTCATCGATACCGCCTATCAAAAAGATCTGAAGGTGGTCTCCCATTCGGTCTTCGTTTCGGCGCAACTGTTCATCCTTTTGGTGACTGTGGCGGTCACGCTTTATTTCTATGACCTGATACCCGAGCGGTTCCCAGTTCACTGGAACAGCTCGAATGAACCGGATCGGATCGTCGATAAAACGTATGTGAATGTATTCATGTTGCCGGCGATTCAATTGTTGATGATTCCGATGATGTTTTTCAGCCACTATTCCTTCATCAAATCGAAACAGAAGATTTCGCCCTATCTGTCCGATCTCTCCAGCAAGCAGAGCAAATTGTTCCGTCAGGCTTGGTCCTATTACTTCCTCGTCGTTACGGTGCTGACGCAGCTCTTGTTGAGCGGCATCCATTTCTTTTCCTTGTTCTTCGCAGACAAGGGTGCCCAGTGGATCATCGGCATGACGATTCCGTTCGTGGTCATCATAGTTGGGTACAGCGTCTATTTGACTTGGAAATACGGCCAAGGCGGTGAAAAATTGTTCCTGAACGAAGCGGGCGAACTGCCGGACGAAGTGACGGAAGCGGACGAAGAGCGCTACTGGAAATGGGGCGTCTGGTATTACAACCCGGAAGATCCATCGATATTTGTCGAAAAACGCTTCGGTATCGGAAGCACGCTGAATATGGCGAAATGGCAAGCCTGGGCGTTCATCGCCGGACTGTTGGCCTTTGTAGTGCTGACGATCGTGCTTTCGTTCGCGATGGAATAGGCATCGATATAAGCAAAGAACAGATGGGCTGCATCATTCTGGGGCAGCCTTTTTTTGGGTATCACACTCAGCGGAATGCAGATAGTTGTCGGATAAGGCGGAAGAATCCGACAAACAGCCCGCATGAGATCCTGAGGTTGTCGGATAAGGCGGAGGAATCCGACAAACAGCCCGCATGAGATCCTGAGGTTGTCGGATAAGGCGGAGGAATCCGACAAACAGCCCGCATGAGATCCTGAGGTTGTCGGATAAGGCGGAGGAATCCGACAAACAGCCCGCATGAGATCCTGAGGTTGTCGGATAAGGCGGAGGAATCCGACAAACAGCCCGCATGAGATCCTGAGGTTGTCGGATAATGCGCAGGAATCCGACAAACAGCCCGCATGAGATCCTGAGGTTGTCGGATAAGGCGGAAGAATCCGACAAACAGCCCGCGTGAGATCCTGAGGTTGTCGGATAAGGCGGAAGAATCCGACAAACAGCCCGCATGAGATCCTGAGGTTGTCGGATAATGCGCAGGAATCCGACAAGCGGTACTCTACTATCAAAAAAGAGGAGCTGTTCCATCACAGGACAGCTCCTCTTCTTTTTGTTTATTTTTCAAGCTTTTTGTTGTGTTGGGCAATGGCCATATCGACGATGCGGTTAGCCAAGTGGATGTTGCGGACCAACAGGGGCCCGTGGAAATAGGAACAGAAGACATTTTTGTAGCGGGCGCCTTCGGTTTTATCTTCCCCGTTATTGCCCATGCCTTTTTCGACTTTTCCGAGCGGACGCATATTTTCGCCGAGAAAAGTCCGTCCGTTGTGGTTTTCGAACCCCTCGTAGGTCTCATTGAATTCCTCGCTGCGGATCGTGATGTCGCCTATGAACCGGTTATTGTCCTGGCTCAATGTATAGTGATCCAGGGCGCTGATGCCGGAAATTTTGTTGCCGGATGCATCCATATAATAGTGGCCCAACAATTGGTAACCACCACAGATGGCCAATACCACGCCATCGTTTTCGATATATTGCTTGATTCCTGCTGCTTTATCCTGAATGTCTTTGGAGACGATGTACTGTTCGTAATCCTGGCCTCCTCCAAAAAAGACAAGGTCGTATTTTTCGGGATCGAAAGGCTGGTCCAGACTGATGATTTCCGTTTCGAAATCAACGCCTTTTTCACGTGCACAGTACTGGAGCATCAAGAGATTCCCATTGTCGCCGTATGTGTTCAGCAGGTTGCCGTACAAGTGGCAAATACGTAGTCGCATTTATTTCATCCTTTCCGCTATATAGCCTTGGTTCGCCAGCTCTTTACGGAGTTGCAGCACAGCGGTGTAAGTTGCCATCACATAGATTTTTTTCGTTGGAGCCTTTTTGAAAGCTTTGATGACATCCGTTATTTCCGGCAAAACTTCCAGTTTTTCTTCCGGAATACCGGCAACCTTCATCCGTAAAGTCAACTCTTTTTGACGGATGCCGCTGACGGTCACTTTCGGAATATCAAAATCCAAAAACTTCTCGTAATTCCCGTCCCAGATCCAACTGACATCGGTTCCGTCTGCGGGGCGGTCATTCAGGATCGAGACGACGCTGAATGGTTCCTCTTCGTAATGCAGAAGATCGATGACCTGATTCAGACCGACCGGATTTTTGATCAGGTTCAGGATGATTTCTTTGTCGTCGACGGTGATTGTTTCTTGACGGCCGAATTTTTGCTGGGCAGCCGAGAAACCGGCCTGGATCTCTTCCGGAGTCAGGCCGAAATGTTTGCCGACTGAATAGGCAGCCAAGGCGTTATAGACGTTGTAGAGACCGGCGACATTCGTGTGGAACGGATGTCCATCGATTTCAAAGGAAGAACTCTTGTGCGTCAATTTATCCACTTTGGTGACAGCATAAGCCAATTCCGGACGTTTGAAATCACAATGGGCACAGTAGTATTTTCCAAGGTTGCTGTATGTATTGAATTTATAGCGCAAAATGTGCTGGCATTTCGGACAAAGTACGCCGTCCGTGTTGTAATGCGCCAAGGTGTCGCCATCCGGTTCGTGATTGAAACCGAAATAGATTTGTTTGTTGACCAACTCTTTGGAGTTGAAGATCGGGCTGTCGCCGTTCGCCAGGATGACGGCATCCGGTGCTAACGCAGCGCCATCGACCATTTTTTGGTAGATTGTGTAGATTTCGCCGAATCGGTCCATCTGATCGCGGAAAACATTCGTGTTGACGATGATTTTCGGCTTGATGAACTTCGTCACCTTAACCAGGCTGGCTTCATCAACCTCAAGTACAGCAAAGGCTCTTTCCTTTTTTACTTTACGCGAATAGCCTTCCAGGAACGAGGAGATGATGCCTTGCTCCATGTTGGCGCCGGTTGGATTCGTCAAGATATGCGGGTATTTTTGCTGCAGGACATGATAAGTCAACGATGTCGTCAGTGTCTTGCCGTTCGTGCCGGTGATGATGACGACATCAAAATTTTCAGAAAGGTGTTGCAACACGTCGGGATCCAATTTGACGGCCAGTTTGCCGGGTAGACTGGTTCCGCCTTTAGTGAATGTCTGAAGACCCCACTGGGCGATTTTGCCGATATTGATTGCTAGTGAACCGCGGATAGTCAAATAAATTCGCTCCTTACTTATGTTTCTCTTGCCATCATAGCATATAACAAGGCTTTTTTCGATAGAGTTAGTATAGCAGAATTTGCCCGGATTGAATATTTTTAGATGCCTCTTCGTGTCAGAAATGGGTGTTCCGATTACCGGAGGACAGCGGATGATCGTGAATTTTATTGACTTTGGTGCCATTTCCTACTATCATTATACGGGATGTTATTCAGTTTTTTTATCGTTCGGTAACCTTACCGGAGCGGAATGATGAAGGTGAGATAATAGCGGGTCGGAAGCAGGATGACACAAGGGCATCCTTTCTTTTTGCAGGAAATTCCGACCGATTGATGAAAAATAGGCAAGACGCTGTTGGAAAGGTGGATATAATGGCACAGTTATTTTTTAAATATGGGGCGATGAACAGCGGGAAATCGATCGAGATCCTGAAGGTTGCCTACAATTATGAAGAGCAGAACAAATCAGTGATGATCTTTACGAGCGCGATCGATGACCGTGATGGCGTAGGCTATGTATCGAGTCGGATCGGATTGAAACGCGAAGCCATTCCGATTGCGGATGATACGGATGTGTTCTCGGAAGTCAGCAAAAATCCGAAAAAGCCGGCCTGCATTTTGATAGATGAATCCCAATTCCTATCCAAAGCGCATGTCATCCAACTAGCACGCATCGTGGATGAATTGTCTATCCCCGTGATGGCGTTCGGATTGAAGAATGATTTCCAGAACGAATTGTTCGAAGGCTCCAAATATCTGTTGCTTTACGCGGATAAGATAGAAGAAATCAAAACCATCTGCTGGTACTGTCACAAAAAAGCGATCATGAACATGCGTGTCGTGGACGGAAAACCAGTATATGCCGGCGAACAAATCCAGATCGGCGGAAATGAATCCTATCTTCCCGTCTGCCGTAACCATTACCACCACCCGCCATTGGCCTAGAACAGATAATCAGAAACAAAAAAAGAGGAGTTTGAAATAGTTATGTATGATCAATTAGATGCATTCATTATCCGTTATGAAGAGCTTTCCGAATTATTAAGTGATCCGGAAGTTCAGGCTGACACAAAACGCTTCTTGGGATTTACCAAAGAAGAAGCAGGGCTGCGCGAGAAAGTCGCGACCTTCAATCGCTATAAAGAGGTCGAAGGAGAAATCGCCGACACCGAAGAAATGTTGTCAGAAAATTTGGATGATGACATGGCTGCTATGGCCAAAGAGGAATTGAGCGACTTAAAGAAAGAGAAGGCCGATCTTGAAGAGCGCATCAGAGTTTTGTTGCTCCCTACCGATCCGAACGATGACAAAAACATCATCATGGAGATTCGCGGGGCTGCCGGCGGAGATGAGGCTGCTTTATTCGCCGGAAAGCTGTTTGGGATGTACAGCAAATTCGCTGAAAACCAAGGCTGGCGTGTTGAGGTCATGGATGCGAACATTACCGGCATCGGCGGCTACAAAGAGATTATCCTTATGATCAGCGGAAACGGTGCCTACTCCAAACTGAAATATGAGAGCGGCGCACACCGTGTCCAACGTGTCCCGGAAACAGAATCACAAGGGCGTGTGCACACCTCCACAGCCACCGTTGTCGTCTTGCCTGAAGCGGAAGAGGTCGAATTGAACATCGAAGACAAAGACATCCGCACAGACATCTATCATGCCAGCGGAGCCGGCGGACAGCACGTCAACAAGACGGCATCAGCGGTCCGCTTGACCCACTTACCGACCGGAATCGCCGTTGCCATGCAGGATGAGCGTTCCCAGATCAAAAACCGCGAGAAAGCGATGAAAATTTTGCGCACGCGTGTATACGACAAAATCTCTTCAGATGCACAATCAGAATACGATGCTACGCGTAAATCAGCAATCGGTACAGGCGATCGTTCCGAACGGATCCGCACCTATAACTTCCCGCAAAACCGTGTCACGGATCACCGTATCGGCTTGACCTTGCAAAAGTTGGATACGATTTTGAGCGGAAAATTGGATGAAGTCATCGATGCGTTGATCATGGCAGATCAGACGCAAAAATTGGAGTCCTTGAACAATGGGTCAATCTAAGGAGCTCACTTACCAGCAAGCATTGCAGAATGGCGCGCTTTTTTTGGAACAGAACGAAAAAAGTCCGTTGGCTGCTGAAAGGCTGCTTTTGGATCGTTTGGGTTGGACGAAAACGGATTTGTTGATGCGTTTTGCCGATCCGATAACGGACCCAGAATACAAGCAGTATTTCAGCGACATAAATGAGTACGTTGCGGGCAAACCAATCCAGTACATCGTAGGCGTCGAATGGTTCTATGGCTATCCCTTAAAAGTCACGGAAGCTACGTTAATTCCGCGTCCGGAAACAGAAGAGCTTGTGCAACGGGCTCTAAAATGCCTGGAAGGGAAAGGGCCGCAGAAGGTCCTCGACATCGGGACAGGGTCCGGCGCTATAGCCATTGCGATGAAAAAGGAACGCCCGCAGGATGAAGTGACAGCCACCGATCTTTCGGAAGAGGCATTGGCTGTGGCGAGAGAGAACGCAGATCAACTGGATGTGGACATCCGGTTCCTGCAAGGCGATCTGCTGGAGCCGGTTCAACTTGAGACTTTCGATTGCATCCTCAGCAATCCTCCCTACATCAGCGAAGATGAAATCGGCTTGATGGACCGCTCCGTTCTGGAGTACGAACCGCATTCGGCCTTGTTCGCCGATCACGATGGGTTGGATCTATACCAACAGATGGCCTTCACGCTTCCGTTCCATTTGAAAACGGACGGGTGTCTGTTCATGGAAATCGGATTCAGCCAAGGTGAAAAACTATTGGAACTCTACAAAAAAGCTTTCCCGGATAAAACGGTCACGATCGAAAAAGATCTGTCCGGCCTCGATCGCATGCTGATAGTCAAATAAGAAAAGAGTCGCCTGTTATCCATGGGCAAAAAAGGGCTGCGGGCAATTGCCCCGGCTATTTTTTTACATGAACGGCGCTGCTCCGTGCCAAACCATTCAGAAAGGAGCATTTATTATGGAAACAAAAATATACGAAACAGCAACAATCGATGAGGCAGCCGAATTGCTGAAAGCCGGACAATTGATTGCTTTCCCGACAGAGACTGTCTACGGTCTGGGTGCTATCGCATCAAATGATGAAGCCGTCAAAAATGTATATAAAGTAAAAGGAAGACCCAGCGATAATCCTTTGATCGTTCATGTGTCCGATCGCGAGATTGCTGAATATGTAGCCTTTGTGCCGCAACAAGCAGAAGCCTTGATGGAGGCTTTTTGGCCGGGTCCGTTGACTTTGATTTTTCCTATGAAAGAAGGGGTTTTTGCACCTACCGTCACTGCAGGCCACAATACTGTCGCGTTGCGCATGCCCGCTCAAGAACAAACGCTGGAATTGATCAGAAAAACCGGCTTTCCTTTGGTCGGGCCTAGTGCGAATACATCAGGCAAACCAAGCCCAACGACAGCCCAACACGTGATGCACGATCTTTCGGGGAAAATTGCGGGCATCCTTGATGGCGGGGAAACGCAGATCGGTTTGGAATCAACCGTACTTGATTTGACCAATGCTGCTGGCCCTGTCATTTTGCGCCCGGGTGCCATCACGGAAGTGCAGTTGGAACCGATCATCGGCAAACTGGCAGGCAGTGCGCAATCAACAAATGAAGCAGATGCTCCGAAAGCGCCAGGGATGAAGTACCAACATTATGCTCCCGCGCAACCGGTCATCCTGATCGATGGAACGGCCGCTGATTGGGCAGCCATCATTGAAGCATATCGCGGTGAAGGCAAGCAAATCGGCATTTTGGCATCGGAAGAGCAACTGGATATTCATAAGGATGCAGCGCTAGCTACCTATTCATTAGGATTGAAGAATGATGTGGCGGCTGCATCGCAGCGTCTCTATGCGGGCTTGCGTTATCTCGATGAACAGCCGGTCGATGTGATTTTGGCGGAAGCTTATGACCTTGCCGGACTCGGGAAGGCATTCATGAATCGTTTGGAAAAAGCGGCTTCTTCAAAATATCCGAAAAAACAGGCGGAATAACCGTCTAATATCCGTCTTTAGCTTACTTTTTACACAAATTATTCAAATCCAGGGGCTTATATGTTTTATTTCTGAAAATTTATGCTATACTCAACTTACATTTTTTATATATTTAAAATTTTGGAATAATGTGATGGAAGGGTGCAAACATGGATAAAGAATTATTTGCAGCAATTGAAAAAGAACGCGAAAGACAAGAGAACGGAATCGAGCTGATTGCTTCCGAAAACTTTGTATCTGAAGATGTTATGAGAGCGCAAGGCAGCATCTTGACCAATAAATATGCTGAAGGCTACCCAGGTCGTCGTTACTATGGTGGTTGCGAATTTATCGATATCATCGAAAACTTGGCGATCGATCGCATCAAAGCAATCTTCGGTGCAGAATATGCCAATGTACAACCACATTCCGGTTCACAAGCGAATATGGCTGCTTATCGTGTTTTGGTTCAACCCGGCGATAAAATTTTGGGAATGGACTTGAGTCACGGGGGACATTTGACCCATGGCGCATCCGTGAATTTCAGCGGCCAGACTTATGAGTTCGTGGCTTACGGCGTAGAAAAAGATTCCGAAACGATCAACTATGACAAAGTCAGAGAGATTGCTTTGAAAGAACAACCAAAATTGATCGTTGCCGGCGCCAGCGCTTACCCACGCGCAATCGATTTCAAACGTTTCAGAGAGATCGCTGATGAAGTCGGTGCTTATTTGATGGTGGATATGGCTCATATCGCTGGACTTTGCGCAACTGGACATCACCAAAATCCGGTTGAATACGCCCACATCGTAACTACGACTACACATAAAACACTTCGCGGCCCGCGCGGCGGCGTCATCTTAGCCAAAGAAGAATTCGGCAAAAAGTTGAACAGCGCTGTTTTCCCAGGAATCCAAGGCGGTCCTTTAGAGCACGTCATCGCTGCTAAAGCTGTATCTTTCTTTGAAGCTGCAACACCGGAGTACACTGAATACATCGGACAAGTCATCAAAAATGCCCAAGCAATGGCTGAGGTTTTCAATGCATCCGATCTGCGCGTCATCAGTGGCGGAACAGACAATCACTTATTGCTGTTGGATGTTACAAGCAGCGGTTTGAACGGAAAACAAGTAGAAAAACTGTTGGATACCGTTGAAATCACTGTCAACAAAAACACGATTCCTTTTGAAACGCTTGGCGCCAATAAAGCCAGCGGCATCCGTATCGGCACACCTGCCATCACAACTAGAGGCCTGAAGGAAGCGGAAGCACGCAAGGTTGCTGAATTGATCGTGGAAACTATCCAAAACCACACAGATGAAGCGAAATTGGATGAAGTCAGAGCGGCAGTCCATGCCATCACTCAAGGTTTCCCATTGCATAAAAAATTAGCTGCAACTGAAGCTTAAATAGATTACCGAAGAGCTGCCTCCATGAGGTGGCTCTTTTATTCGACTGGAGCAGTCCACAACGTCAGGTTATCGTAGATTTGAGAATAGCGAACAGCCGACGAAAGTCCTCTATGTCAGCTGAATGTAGTGTGGGAAATATTGAAGAGCAAACGAACGACCACTTTGTCGGCTGAACAGAATACCAATAATAGCGAACAGCCGACAATCTCATCTTTAATCCCAAAAACAAGCAAAACTGGAGTTGGTTCATCTCTAAACATACCTTTCAGTGTTTTCTCATCGTTTTATTTCTGGTATTTGTAGCGGTTTTCTATTACAATAGGTTGAGCAAAAATAGGAAAGTGGGGCAAAAGTATATGGGAGAATTCCATGTAATGAATCACCCGTTGATTCAACACAAATTAACAATCATCCGCGAGAAAGAGTGCGGAACAAAGGTATTCCGTGAAGTAGTAAGCGAAATCGCCATGTTGATGGCTTATGAAGTAACAAGGGACATGCCTTTGGAAGACATCGAGATCGAAACGCCATTGGTGAAAACGACTCAAAAAACATTGTCCGGTAAAAAGGTTGCCATCATTCCGATCTTGCGTGCGGGTTTAGGGATGGTAGACGGTTTCTTGGCGATGCTGCCTGCTGCAAAAGTTGGCCACATCGGCATGTACCGTGACCATGAAACATTGGAACCTGTCGAGTATTTCGTGAAGCTGCCGACAGACATCCAAGAACGTCAATTGTTCATCGTTGACCCAATGTTGGCAACCGGCGGATCGGCTATCGCAGCCATCGAAGCTTTGGAAAAGAGAGGCGCATCGCCATCATCCATGAAATTCATCTGTCTTGTGGCAGCTCCAGAAGGAATGGAAGCATTGCACGCGGCTTATCCGGATGTGGATATCTATGCCGCTTCTTTGGATGAAAGATTGGACGAAAACAGCTACATCTTGCCTGGATTGGGAGACGCTGGTGACCGACTTTTCGGCACGAAATAAGCATTCAAAATGACAACGAGGCAATTGTGTCCATAATTGTCGAACAGTCAATATTATCATGAGAACGATCTTCCCATTTACATAATCTTGAAAAATGAAAATAAAGAGCTGAGCCAGAAACCCGATGGGCATTTCTGGCTCAGTTTTTTTGTGCAAGTTAAATTAGTTATACTTCAATCGCTTAAGGTTACCGTGCCGATGGGTATGGAAGGTAGCGTGAAAGGCAATAAATTTGCTTTTATTTCCCCAGTCTAAATAACTTTTTGGTCAGTAATCGTATTTTCATAATCCTATAAGTATATTTATGTATTGAGTATCTGTGATTATGAAGGCGGTATCTTTTCATCATTTTCATGAAAAGGCCGAAAATATCCTTATATTCTGTAGATTTGCTTTGAATTTCGATAAACTTGGTGTTATGATTAGCGATGTTGAACAGATATGCAGAGAAACTTATGGAATAGCCACTTATTGTGACTAGAGTATGGGAGGTCCAGCTAAATTAGTTGTCTACTTTTACGAATGTCTTTTAAAATAATGTAGCATGGACTAGGTTTGGCATAGCTGTTTTTTTATTTGTATTGAAAAGAGGTGAAAATATTGGAAGCTGAATCTAAAGTCATCCATATTATGGGATTGGGTTTCAGTTTGAATATCATCATAAGTGTATTGGCGACTTGCATCATTGTTTTTTTATTTTGTTTTATTGCTACCCGGAAACTGGCGGTGAGGCCAACATCCAAAAGCCAATTGGCGATTGAATATTTGGTTGATTTTATCCGGAACATGATTTCCAGCTCGCTTCACTGGAAAGTCGGGCAACAATTCCACTTGTTGGGATTCACCTTGTTCCTATTTGTATGGGTTGCCAATATGTTGGGGCTTGTGTTCATTTTGAACATCGATGGCTATTCCTATTGGAAGAGTCCTACAGCCAGTCCAATCGTCACATTAGGCTTAGCCTTGATGGTGATTTTACTGACGCATTACTTTGGTATTAAGGAAAATGGGTTCAAGGAATATTTCATGAACAGTTATGTTCGCCCAGTCGCACCTCTCATGCCGATCAAAATTTTGGAGGAATTTACGAACACTTTGACATTGGCGTTGCGTCTTTACGGAAATATTTATGCCGGTGAAATTTTGTTGGGGTTGATTGCTTCATTAGCGAATTCTTACGGCTTGTTGACATGGGTGGTCGGGATTCCTCTCCAAATGGTTTGGCAAGGATTTTCCATTTTTATCGGGTCGATCCAAGCTTTCGTCTTCACTACGTTGACTATGGTTTACCTTGCTCATAAGATCGAAGCGGAATAAACTGCCGATCCATGAGCTTAATAAGTGTGCATTATTATATGAGAAAAAGGAGATTATTATTATGAACTTTATAGGAGCTGCTATTGCGGTTGCCGGTGCGGCCATCGGAGCATCATTAGGAAACGGAAAGGTTATTTCTACTACAATCGAAGCGATCGCAAGACAACCGGAATTGCAAAGCAAATTACAGACTTTGATGTTTATCGGTGTCGGCTTGATCGAAGCTGTTCCCATCATGGCGGTAGTTATAGCTTTCTTACTGATTTTCCAATAATAGGGACCAGCAAGACCGATAACTACAGGAGGGATGAGAATGACAGCCAATCTCGTATTGGGAGAGATTACCGCATTAGGTGATACGATTGTCACGCTGTTGTCATTTCTGATATTGATGGCTCTTATCAAAAAATTCGCATGGAAGCCTTTGATGAAGATCTTAACGGATCGGGAAGAAATGATACACACAAATATTGATAAAGCTGCAACAGCGCGCGAAAATGCCGAGAAAAAACACGCGGAAGTCGATGCGCAGCTGATAGAAGTAAGAACAACAGCGAGCGATATTTTAAACAGGGCGCAAGCGGAAGGCAATGAAATACAAAAGAACATCATCAAAGAAGCAAAAGAAGATGCGCTACGGATCAAACAAGTGACCCAAAAAGAGCTTGAACTTGAAAGAAAACAAGCTCTTGAAGGATTGCGCGCCGAAATCGGAGTCATATCAGTGGAAATCGCTGAAAAAATCCTCGGCAAGGAGATCAATCAAGCAGATCAACAGACCTTAATTGAAGCGTTCATTGAAGGGCTGGATGATTGATATGGAAAAGCACGGTAAAGCAATCGCTACTGTAGAAGCCTATGTGCAAGCCTACTATAACCGCCTGACAGACTCGAAGACTGCAGATAGACTCTATCTTGATCTGTCCCAGTTAAAGGATGCCTTCAATCATGCAAATGCCGCTGCGGGCGAGAAGCCAAATCTTGATTTGGCAGTGAAGTATCTCGCTCCGGAGACGCTTTTGTTTCTCGAGGGACTCCAAGATAATCTTGATAACGAAGGTATCTTGGCTTCCGTAAAGGCGTTCAATGCGCTTTATGAGAATAAAAAAGAGTTCGTGAACATGAAGTTGATTTCTGCAGTACCTTTAACGGCAGATCAAAAAACGCGCATTATGGACAAAATGGCAAAAAGAATCGGGGAAGCGACCTTCTTTGTGACTGAAGTGGTCGATCCCACAGTGATGGGCGGCGTCCGGTTGGAGTCGGAAAACCACTATTTTGACAATACCATCGCTACGAAGTTGAAAGAAATGAAGAGACATATCCTGAAAGATTAATAGGGTTGAAGAGGTGAATAATGTGGCTACTGAAAACGAAGATTTAAGTTCATTGATCAAAAATAGGATCAACACTTTTCAATCTGTGTCAGAGTTTGAAGAAATTGGAAAAGTTACCTACATCGGTGATGGAATCGCACGCGCGAAAGGTTTGGAGAACGTTATGTCCGGTGAATTGTTGGAGTTCTCCAACGGTTCCATCGGGATGGCCCAAAACCTGGAGATGACTGATGTCGGTATCATCATTTTTGGAGCTTATGAGAATATCCATGAGGGCGATATCGTCAAACGTACAGGCAAAATCATGGAAGTGCCGGTCGGAGATGCTTTGATCGGGCGCGTTGTGGATGCTTTAGGCAGCCCTGTGGACGGTTTAGGCAGCATCGAAACGACGGGCACAAGACCGGTTGAAAACGCAGCACCGGGCGTTATGGATCGTCAGTCCGTCAGAGAACCTCTTCAGACCGGCCTAAAAGCATTGGATGCTTTGGTGCCGATCGGTCGGGGCCAACGTGAGTTGATCATCGGTGACCGCAAAACCGGAAAAACAAGCATCGCAATCGATGCAATCATCAACCAACGCGGAAAAGATGTTATCTGCATCTACGTCGCAATCGGACAAAAGGAATCGACGGTCCGAAATATGACGGAAACGTTAAAAAAATATCATGCAATGGATTATACGATTGTCGTGACCGCCAGTGCCTCGCAATCCGCGCCGATGCTCTATATCGCGCCTTACGCTGCTACAGCGATGGCAGAAGAGTTCATGCACAAAGGCAAACACGTCCTTATCGTGTACGATGATCTTTCCAAGCAGGCGGCTGCTTACCGTGAAATGTCGTTGCTTTTGCGCCGTCCGCCAGGTCGCGAGGCGTATCCAGGGGATGTGTTCTACTTGCATTCCCGTCTGTTGGAACGCTCAGCAAAATTAAATGATGAGTTGGGCGGCGGTTCCATAACCTCGCTGCCGATCGTAGAAACACAAGCTGGGGATATCTCCGCTTATATTCCGACGAACGTCATCTCCATCACGGATGGTCAGATCTTCCTGGAAAGCGACCTGTTCTTCTCGGGAATCCGTCCGGCTCTATCTGCTGGTTTATCCGTTTCCCGTGTCGGCGGATCTGCTCAAATCAAAGCCATGAAAAAAGTATCAGGAACGTTGCGTATCGATTTGGCCAGCTATCGCGAGCTGGAAGCATTCACTCAGTTCGGTTCGGACTTGGATGTTTCCACACAGAAACGCCTTAGCCGCGGCCGCAGAACCGTGGAAATACTGAAGCAGGACTTGCACAAGACTTTGGATGTCGAAAAACAAGTTCTCATTCTCTATGCATTGACGCACGGATTTATCGATTCCATTCCAGTGCAGGACATCGAACGTTATGAGTCTGAGTTGTTCAAATTCGTCAAAATGTCCTATCCAAATCTGTTCTCCATCATTTCGGAGACAAAAGACTTACCGCCTACGGAAGACCTGGATGAAGCGCTGAGTGCATTCGCGGGCATCTTTATTCCGCATGTCGAGTAGATTGGTCAGCATGAACAGATAATATTGAGGTGATAATATGGCAGAGTCTTTAATAGACATCCGGAAACGCATAGCTTCCACAAAGAAGACAAGTCAAATAACAAGCGCCATGCAAATGGTATCTGCCTCCAAACTGATCCGCGCCGAACAAAAGGTGCGGGGATATCAGCTTTATGCAGCAAAAATACGCGAAATCGTAACACACATAGCCAGCACGCAATTATCTTTGCTTGAGGAGCATGGTCATGTGTCAGCGAGCGATCAAGTTCTGGTCGATTTTCACGATATGTTGATTGAGCGCCCAATCCGTAAAACAGGCTATCTGATCATTTCCTCCGATAAAGGCTTAGCCGGAGGGTACAACAGTTCGATCCTGAAAGCGACAAAAGATATGCTTGCGATCGACCACGCTTCAAACGATGAGTTTGTTGTGCTGTCGGTAGGGGGAGCGGTCGCTGATGATCTAAGAAAGAGCGGCATCGAAGTTGCATTCGAAATCAGGGATTTGAACGACCAGCCCAGCTTTACGGAAGTCAGTGATATCGTAGTGAAGGCAATCCAGCTTTATCGTGATGGTGCTTTTGATGAGTTGTATGTTTGTTACAAACATCATGTCAACGCTTTGATCTCTGAGTATCGGGCTGAAAAAATGCTGCCGTTGACGGACTTGGATTCCCATGAAGCGGTCGGTTACGAAGTAGATTATCTTTTTGAACCAAACAAAGAAGAAATTTTGGAAATTTTACTTCCACAATATGCGGAAAGTTTGATTTATGGAGCCATTATCGACGCTAAATCATCCGAGCATGCTTCACGCATGACGGCCATGAAGAGTGCCACCGATAATGCAACCAATATGATCAACGATATGACGATTCAATACAACCGAGTGAGACAGACTGCAATCACGCAAGAAATCACCGAAATCGTCGGTGGAGCTTCTGCTCTGGAAAATTAGAAAATGGGAGGAAAAGGCATGAAAAAAGGTCATATTGTACAAGTAATCGGGCCGGTAGTCGACGTTGGCTTCCCATTGGAAGAAGGTGTCCCGGACATCCGCAATGCGCTGATCGTACACAAGGCACCCAAAGCTGGGAGTAATGAAGAAGGGGAAACCATCGTTTTGGAGGTTTCGCTTGAATTGGGGAATGGTGTTGTTCGCGCAATTGCAATGGAATCGACAGATGGTCTGCAAAGAGGACTGACTGTCGTCGATACCGGGGCACCCATCAAAGTGCCGGTTGGTCTGGGCACTCTAGGTCGTGTGTTCAACGTGTTGGGTGAGACGATCGATCTGAAGGGCGATATGCCAGAGGATTTCCGTCGTGAATCGATTCACAGAAAAGCGCCGACATTTGATCAGTTGAGCAGTAACTTTGAAATCCTGGAAACAGGCATCAAGGTCATCGACTTGCTTGCGCCATATCTGAAAGGCGGAAAAATCGGTCTCTTCGGTGGAGCCGGTGTCGGTAAGACGGTACTGATCCAAGAATTGATCCATAACGTAGCGGAACAGCATGGCGGCATCTCGGTGTTCACGGGTGTCGGTGAGCGTACGCGTGAAGGGAACGACCTTTACCACGAAATGCAGGAGTCAGGTGTCGGCGAAAAGACGGCAATGGTATTCGGTCAAATGAATGAGCCGCCTGGTGCACGTATGCGTGTCGCTTTGTCCGGTTTGACGATGGCGGAACATTTCCGTGATGAAGAAAAACAGGATGTGCTTTTGTTCATCGATAATATTTACCGGTTCACCCAAGCTGGTTCCGAAGTTTCCGCGCTATTGGGCCGGATGCCTTCAGCAGTAGGGTATCAACCGACATTGGCGACAGAAATGGGCCAACTTCAGGAACGCATCAGTTCTACTAAAGATGGTTCGATCACTTCCATCCAAGCAATCTATGTACCGGCGGATGACTATACCGATCCGGCACCGGCAACAACCTTTGCCCATCTGGATGCAACGACCAACTTGGAGCGTAAACTGACTGAACAAGGGATTTATCCTGCTGTGGACCCGTTGGCTTCTTCTTCAAGTGCCTTATCTCCGGAAATCGTCGGGGATGAACATTATGATGTGGCCACAAAAGTACAACGCATCTTGCAACGTTACCGTGAACTGCAGGACATCATCGCTATCCTTGGGATGGACGAACTGTCCGATTCCGAAAAAATCACGGTTAACCGCGCAAGAAGAATCCAATTCTTCCTGTCCCAAAACTTCCATGTGGCCGAAGCCTTTACCGGTGTTCCTGGTTCTTATGTCCCTGTATCCGAAACCGTACGCGGCTTCAAAGGGATCGTGGAAGGTAAATACGATGGAGTTCCGGAAGAAGCTTTCCGCAACGTCGGTACGATTGAAGAAGTTCTGAATAGAGCGAAAGAATTAGGCTATAAAGGAGGGGAATGAGATGGCATACCTGCAAGTCAATGTGGTGACGCCGGATGGCATCGCCTTTCAGCATCGCGCTAAAGCGGTGACCGCCAAGACAACGGACGGCGGCATTACAATCATGCCAAACCATACCCCGATCATCGTGCCTTTGGCAATCGCTGACCTGATCGTAACGCGTGTGACCGATGAATTGGCGCAGAACCACATTGCCGTCAACGGCGGCATCATGGAAGTGCGCGACAATATCGTCAACATCATTGCGAACAGTGCGGAACGCGAAAAGGATATCGATATCGACCGTGCCGAAGTCGCGAAAGAACGCGCCGAAAGACGCATGGCAGAGGCGCGCGATATCAAAAATGAAAAAGAATTCCAACGTGCGAAGATCTCGCTTTCGAAAGCCGTCAACCGTATCGGTGTTTCGAAGAACAGATCCAGCTGAAAAAGAGGCCATCGTAGGCCTCTTTTTTTTTAGTTTCATGCATCTTCTGACAATTAATTAGTGGATGAGATAATATGCACAAATCATCTGCAGAAATAGCACTCAATTTCATTCTGATGTGTTGTAACATATTATTATACCTTAACAGGAAAACAAATGTAAACGATTTTCTTAGTAAATTCTTAGCAGATGGTCCGACAAAAACGAGCTTCCTGGTTTTTTTTTCACAATATTTATGTTAGTATAGTTTGAGAATATGGGAGGAGTGCGTCGCTTGGACCTAACGATGTTTAACGGTATAATAGTATTGCTATCCCATATGATATTCATTTTCATTTCTTTCTGGTCGATGAAAGCCATCAGATTGGAGAAATGGATAAGGAAGGGGCACATACGCGAAGCACGGGTGCTCTATTTCTTTCTGTCGATTGCTTTAGGCTACACAGTAAGTACATTTCTGCTCGAGTTGGTGACGACTTCGCGGAACATCAGTTACTTATTGTTCTCATGATCCGCTCAGGGTTACACAATAGATCGTTGCTGTACGGGCAGGTCGGAGTTCCAGGATTATCAAATAGTTGCATACAAACATACAAATGAGATCACAATTGACTTTCGGAGGGATTTTTTTATGGAAAAAATAATTGTTCGCGGCGGTAACCGTCTTGAAGGAACAGTTAAAGTTGAAGGCGCAAAAAACGCAGTTTTGCCGATTTTGGCTGCTACACTTTTGGCAAGCGAAGGGCAATCTGTATTGACGAACGTTCCGATACTGTCTGATGTTTTCACAATGAATAATGTTCTGAAACATCTGAATGTCGGAGTTGAATTTCAAGAAAACAACAACACCATCTTAGCGGATGCATCAAACGACATAAATTTTGAAGCACCATTTGCTTATGTCAGCAAAATGCGTGCATCAATCGTCGTAATGGGTCCGCTTTTGGCACGTCTGGGGCATGCTCGCATCGCTTTACCGGGCGGCTGTGCCATCGGAACACGTCCTATCGATCTTCACCTGAAGGGGTTTGAAGCGATGGGAGCTGACATCAAGATCGAAAATGGTTTTGTTGAAGCGAAAGTCGACAGATTAGTCGGCGCACGCATCTACTTGGACTTCCCGAGTGTCGGTGCTACCCAGAACATCATGATGGGCGCTACCTTGGCGGAAGGAACCACTATTATTGAAAACGTGGCACGCGAACCTGAAATCGTTGATTTGGCGAATTTCTTGAACCGCATGGGAGCGAAAGTGGTCGGAGCCGGAACAGAAACGATCCGAATCGAAGGCGTTTCGTCCATGAAAGCAACGGAGCATTCGATTATCCCGGACCGTATCGAAGCAGGAACGTTTATGATCGCAGCTGCAGTCACGAACGGGAATGTGTTCATTGAAGATGCGATTGCCGAACACAATAAACCGCTGATTTCAAAACTGAAGGAAATGCACGTTGCCTTCCAGGAAGAAGAAAATGGCCTGCGTGTCATCGGTCCCCGTACTTTGAAAGCGACGGACGTCAAAACGATGCCGCATCCAGGGTTCCCTACCGACATGCAAGCGCAAATGACGATTGCGCAATTGGTGTCCCAAGGCACAAGCACGATGACGGAAACGGTATTCGAAAACCGCTTCATGCACTTGGAAGAGATGCGCCGTATGAACGCTGATTTCAAAGTCGAAGGGCAGACAGTCTTGATTCATGGCAACACGGAACTGCAAGGCGCAGAAGTGGCTGCATCAGATTTGCGTGCGGCAGCTGCTTTGATCATTGCTGGCCTTGTTTCCAAAGGCTATACGCGCGTCACAAACTTATCGCATTTGGATCGCGGTTATTATGAATTCGATAAAAAGCTACAGGCATTAGGAGCTGACGTCGAACGTGTCACAGAAGATGAACAGAAGGCCTTCAGCGATTCAGATGTTGAAGCACTTTTTGCAAAATAAGTCGGACAACTGTCGTCCGCAAGATAGCTATCGCTAAATGATGAATGTTTGAGAGGGGAACAACGTGGCCAGAGATATAGGGATCGATTTAGGTACAGCGAACGTACTGATTCACGTTAAAGGGAAAGGTATCGTCTTGAATGAGCCTTCCGTCGTAGCAGTAGACACAAAAACAGGAAAAGTTTTAGCAGTTGGGGAAGAAGCCTATATGATGGTCGGGCGTACGCCGGCAAACATCAGAGTGATCCGTCCGTTGAAAGGCGGCGTCATCGCAGACTTTGACATCACAGAAGCAATGCTGACCCACTTTATTGATCGCTTGAATGTAAAGGGCTTTTTGACCAAGCCGAATATTTTGATCTGTTGTCCGACGAACATCACAACAATCGAACAAAAAGCGATCATCCAAGCTGCGGAAAAGAGCGGCGGAAAAAATGTGTATCTGGAGGAAGAACCGAAAGTTGCGGCTGTCGGAGCCGGTCTTGACATTTTTCAGCCGAACGGAAACATGGTAATCGATATGGGTGGCGGAACGAGTGATATCGCAGTCTTGTCATTGGGCGGCATCGTAACGAGCAGCTCAATCAAAACGGCCGGCGATAAACTGGATGCCGACATCATGAACTTCGTAAAAAGGGAACACAAATTGTTGATCGGCGAGCGGACAGCTGAAAAGATCAAAATCACGATCGGAACTGCTTTGGAGCCTGAAAAGGAAGAAAAAATGGAAATCCGCGGACGTGACATGGTGACGGGCCTTCCGCGCACCATCTACATCACTTCCAAAGAAGTATACGAAGCGATGCACGAAACCTTGGTTCTTGTCGTGGAGCAAGCGAAGGAAGTATTGGAAATGACGCCTCCTGAATTGGCTGCGGACATCATCAATACCGGAATCGTTTTGACAGGCGGGGGTGCTTTGATCAGCGGCATCGAGAAACTTTTCTCGAGCGAGTTGAAAGTTCCTGTCTTTGCTGCGGAAAAACCTTTGGATGCTGTTGCTTTGGGGACTGGTATCCTCTTGAATAACATTGACCAAAAGAACCGTCCATCCAGTGGACTTTTCGGATTATTGGCACGATTGATCCAAAAAACCAAAATCAAAAAAGGAAGATAGGTGATCGCTGTGAAATTTGATTTCAAACCTGTACTGTCAACAGTGATGTGGGTTTTGATTTTCATGTTGATGGCCTTCATCCTGTTTGGAGCCGGTCTGATGGTCGGGTATGGCGTCCTTGGTGACGGCAATCCGATGCTTGTATTCAGTAAACAGACCTGGGAACATATCTTCAATTATATCCGTTAAGGAAAAAAAAGGCAGACTGGAGCGATTGCGTTCCGTCTGCTTTTTTTGTTTGGGGATAAGTGAACTGGTAGGTTGCCGGACAGCTCACCGCTTTCTCCGGTGAACAGAGGCTTCGCCGGAGTTCGGCCGACATTTCTCTTGTGTTCTCCGGTGAGAGTGGCTTCGCCGGAGAACAAGCCGAAAGTTATCGGTGTATTCCGGCGAGCAAGTGCCTCGCCGGAGCAGGGGCTCCGGCACGGTGCTGTACTCCGGTTGATGGTCCGGCTATCTCAGTTACACAAGCATCCCAAATCAAAAAGCGAAGATAGCCGGCAGTATGTTGCCGGCCATCTTCGCTTTATTCGTATTTTTTTATTTCAATGATTTTGAGTTTACCATGACTTCGTCGATCAAACCGTATTCTTTCGCTTGTTGGGCGGTCATGTAATTGTCGCGGTCTGTATCGCGTTCGATGACTTCCATCGGTTGTCCTGTGCGTTCCGACAAAATTTTGTTCAGTCGTTCGCGGGTCTGCAGGATATGACGGGCTGCGATTTCGATTTCGGTTGCTTGACCTTGTGCGCCACCAAGAGGTTGGTGAATCATGATTTCAGCGTTCGGTAACGCGAAACGTTTGCCTTTTTCGCCGGCAGTCAATAAGAAGCTGCCCATCGAAGCTGCCATGCCCATTGCGATCGTCTGAACGTCCGCTTTGATGAAGTTCATCGTATCAAAGATGGCCAAGCCAGAAGAAACGCTGCCGCCTGGAGAGTTGATGTAGATGTAGATATCTTTTTCTGAATCTTGTGCATCCAAGAATAGCAATTGGGCGATGACAGAATTTGCTGTGTTGTCGTCGATCGGGCCGCTCAACATGATGATGCGATCCTTCAGAAGACGGGAATAAATATCATACGCACGTTCACCACGGGATGATTGTTCGATTACTGTAGGGATTAAATTCATATATGTTTCCTCCTCGTTCGTTTTGAATGAACAGTTTTTCTTTGCTTTTCTTTACAAGGTTTATTTTAACTCATTGGTCAGAAAAGGTCAATTGTAATGTTTGGCCTGAAGCTTCGCGTTTTCTGATCAAATATACCTTACTCAATCATATCGTTTCAGTCAGCAAATGTCCAAAAATAGATTTTGAAAATGCCGATCGGATTTAAAGAGAAGCGAGAAGCTAATAAAAAAATCTCCTCTTCCGCGTGGGAAAGGAGATTTTTTACACTGTTTTTGCATTCGATGACTGGAAATGTTGATGCATCAATAAAATAGTACGTCTCCTGAGGGAATCGAACCCCCATCTCAAGAACCGGAATCTTACGTGATATCCATTACACCAAGGAGACAAGCAACATCAAAAATTATAACCCATAGCGTGAAAGATAGCAAGAGGAAAATGCGATCTCGATCCGCATGATTGTTTTGGTGCTGATTCAACTCTGCGGAACGGCTGGGAACCTTACGAAACAACAGTCCAATCACGGCTGAAATTAACTCCCAATCATTGAAAACGATTTCAATAAAAGCTTGTGTGTGATAAAATGATTCTGAAAAGGTGAGGAGGGATCGGTGTGTCGATTATATCAAGTATGCATATGGATAAGGAAAGCTTGGAGGAATCGCTGAAGTTGGTCGGGTACAACAATGAAGAATTATTCGCTTACCTACAACAAAAAGCGTTAGGCAACCCTTTGATCGAAGTGAAAATCAATAAAGAATTCGATGAGCGCGCTGTAAAAGAAAAAACGGTAGTGTATAAGCCCGATAAGGATGATCCGATGGACACGGTTTCTGCTATGGATCAAGTGTTTGAAGAAGTGCCGGCGTTGGATACATTCTTATTGGAACAAATCTATGCAAATATGCGGGACACGCCCTTGCGCGAGTTGGTTTTATTTTTGGTGGCATTCATCAATCCAGAGGGGTACGTCACCATCGATCTGAATGAAGCCGCGGAACAGAAGGGTGTCGAACCGATTGTGATGCTGGACGCGTTGACGCTGCTGCATCAACTGGATCCCCCGGGTGTCGGGGCCCGGAATTTGCAGGAATGTCTGATGCTGCAGACGGAGCGCGATGAATATGCGCCGGAAATCGCTTATTATATTCTGGAGAATTACTTTACAGCCTTCAGTGACAAGGACTGGAAAATAATTGCGGACGAGATGGATGTGGAACTGTCCGACGTGAAGGCGGTATTCGAGTATGCCCAAACCTTGGACCCGACACCGGGATCAGCATTCGGCGATGAGAGCTTTTCGTTGCCCAGACCGGATCTTTATCTGCAACTGGTGGATGGGCATCTGACTGTTAAATTCAATGAGTTGGTTTCTCCGGTTGTTGTTTTCCAAAAAGAATATTATGAAGAGATGATGCAGCACAAAGCTGAAGATGTGCAACAATTTCTGTCAGCGAAGAAAACGGAATGGGAGCAACTGCGGTCGGCAATGGCATTCAGAAAGGAATTGCTGCTTTCGGCGGGAGAACTGATCTGCGGCTTGCAGAAAGGCTTTTTCCTTGAAGGCCGGGAATTGGAGCCGCTCGATATGACTCGTTTGGCAGAAGAATTGGCGGTCCCGGTGACTGTCATGCGCGAAGAAATATTGGAGAAAATGATTGAAACGGACCGCGGGACATTTTTGTTGCACCAGTTATGCGGTGAATAGGCTGTGAATCGATAATAATAAATGAAAAAGATGCGAAACGTTAAACAATAACGGGACGATTATCGACCCTTATCAAAAAGTTGCTGTATCAAGGTTTTCTGAAAGCGTGCGTCTAAAAGGCAATCGGATTATAGCGTAATCGTGATATATTGAACGAATCTATTTTGAGGGAAATCGAATTTATTTGCCAAAACGCTTGAATCGTCTAGTGTTTACTGTTAAAATGATGAAGTAAAGACGAGGGAGAGTAGACGGATGCAAAAAGTATTTGCAGTCCTATTCCATCTCTCTTGATATGAAATAAACGAGGACCGCCTAAGGTTGCAGCGGGGCGAAAAGCGTCCACGTGCAAATGAAGAGGGTTTTTATGGAAGAGTCTATTTCAGTCTTGCAGCAAATAGTCCCGGACCTTATGTCAGTCCTTCAAAATCGTTACCATATCATGCGTAATATCCAAATGTATGCTCCAGTCGGGAGACGCGTCCTGGCCGATAAAGTTTCCTTATCAGAAAGGACTTTGCGGACTGAGACAGATTTTTTGCGGAAACAAGGTCTTCTTTCCAGTTCGAAGAACGGGATGGAATTGACTGAGGAAGGCAAAGAAATTTTTCGTCAACTGGAAAGGTTCATGCGGTTATTGCTGAATATGAATGCGAAAGAAAAGGCATTAGCGGATTATCTGAACATTCAGTTTTGTAGGATTGTTCCTGGCGATAGTGATGAAGATGCATCCGTTCTGGATGAAATCGGGAAAACTGCAGCCAAAGAACTGCATGCGTTATTGCCGGCAGGCGAATTTATCGTTGCTGTTGCTGGTGGAAGTACAATGGCACAGGCTGCCGAACATTTTTCACCTGAATTGTCACAGAACAGGGAGTTCATTTTTGTCCCGACACGAGGCGGTTTAGGCGAATCCATGTCGATACAAGCCAACAGTGTCAGCGATCGTATGGCGCAATTGGTCGGCGGTGAGAACATGGCACTTTTCGTTCCCGATAATTTGAGCGATAAAGCTTATGCATCCATGAAATCCGAGCCATCAATCAAACATACTTTATCCGTCATGAAAAAGGCTAACTGCTTGTTATATAGTATCGGTAATGCTAAAGTAATGATGGAAAGACGCAGGATGTCGCACGGGTTGATTTCGTCCCTAGAAGCGCATAATGCGGTAGGTGAAGCCTTTGGTTGTTACTTCAATGAGAACGGTGAAATCGTCTATCGATTGTCCCGCTTCGGACTTCAGATTGAAGATATCGAAAAGATCCCGTACGCAATGGCCATTGCAGGGGGAAGCACGAAAGCCAAGGCTATTAAAGCGTTTATGAAATATGCCCCGCATCAAACATGGCTGATTACGGATGAGGGCGCAGCTAATCTGATTTTAAAAGGGGTAACCCTTTAAAATAAAAATTTTGACTTATCCTAAGGAGGAAATCTCAGTATGACAGTAAAAGTTGGTATTAACGGTTTTGGACGTATTGGACGTTTAGCATTCCGCCGTATTCAAGAAGTAGAAGGAATCGAAGTTGTAGCAATCAATGACTTGACTGACGCTAAAATGTTAGCTCACTTATTGAAATATGATACAACTCAAGGCAGATTCAATGGTGATGTAGAAGTTAAAGACGGATTCTTCACTGTAAACGGAAAAGACATCAAAGTGTTATCACAACGTAACCCAGCAGAGCTTCCATGGGCAGAACTTGGCGTAGAGTTCGTATTGGAATGTACTGGTTTCTTCATGAGCAAAGCGGGAGCTCAAGCTCACGTTGATGCAGGCGCTAAACGTGTTCTTTTATCTGCTCCAGCAGGCAGCGACGTTAAAACAATCGTTTATAACGTTAACCACAATATCATGGATGCTGACGATGTTATCGTTTCAGGCGCATCTTGCACAACTAACTGTTTAGCTCCAATGGCTCAAGTATTGAATGATCAATACGGAATCGTTGAAGGCTTAATGACTACAATCCACGCTTACACTGGCGATCAAAACACTTTGGATGCTCCACATCCTAAAGGCGACTTCCGTCGTGCACGCGCTGCTGCAGAAAGCATCGTACCTAACACAACTGGTGCTGCTAAAGCTATCGGTGATGTATTGCCTGAATTGAAAGGCAAATTAGATGGCGCTGCTCAACGTGTTCCAGTTCCTACCGGTTCATTGACTGAATTAGTGACTGTATTGGAAAAAACTGTAACTGTTGAAGAAATCAATGCTGCTATGAAAGCTGCTTCTAACGAGTCTTACGGCTACACTGAAGACGAAATCGTTTCAAGTGATATCATTGGTATCAACTTCGGTTCTTTATTCGATGCTACACAAACTAAAGTAATGACAGTTGGAGACAAACAATTAGTTAAAACTGTTGCTTGGTACGACAATGAAATGTCTTACGCTTCACAATTAGTACGTACTTTAGTAGAATTTGCTAGCTTATAAGATCAAGTCTTTCATCTATTGAAAGCTGAATCGTAGAAGATAACAAAAGCGGGGAGGCAACGCGCTTCCTCGCTTTTCTTATGTAGATACACATATCAGGAGGCGACGTAATGACAAAGAAAGTTGTAACAGATTTAGATGTAGCTGGAAAAAAAGTATTGGTTCGTGCTGATTTCAATGTTCCTATGAAAGATGGAGCAATCACTAACGACAACCGTATCGTTCAAGCTCTTCCTACAATCAACTACTTGATCGAAAATAACGCAAAAGTCATCCTTTTCTCTCACTTAGGAAAAGTAAAAACTGACGAAGACAAAGCGAAGTTGAGCTTGAAGCCTGTAGCTGACCGTTTGGCTGAATTGTTGGGCAAAGAAGTCACTTTCGTTCCTGAAACACGCGGCGAAGCTTTGGAAGCAGCAATTGCTGCTTTGAAAGATGGAGATGTTTTGGTATTCGAAAACACTCGTTTCGAAGATGTTGACGGCAAAAAAGAAAGCAAAAACGATCCTGAATTGGGCAAATACTGGGCTAGCCTAGGCGACCTGTTCGTTAACGATGCATTCGGTACGGCTCACCGTGCTCATGCTTCCAACGTCGGAATCGCTTCTAACCTTGAAAGCGCAGCTGGATTCTTGATGGAGAAAGAAATCAAGTTCATCGGCGGAGCTGTTGACGAGCCTGTTCGTCCATTCGTAGCTATCTTAGGCGGAGCGAAAGTCAGCGACAAGATCGGTGTTATCAAACACTTATTGAACAAAGCCGACAAAGTACTTATCGGTGGCGGTATGGCTTACACATTCATGAAAGCACAAGGCTTGGAAATCGGCAAATCCTTATTGGAAGCTGATAAAGTTGAATTGGCTAAAGAATTGTTGGAAAGCGCTGGCGACAAATTGATCTTGCCTATCGATGCTAAAATGGCTCATGAGTTCGGCAACGATGGAGAAATCACAATCGCTAATAACGAAGCATTCCCTGCTGATCAAATGGCATTGGATATCGGACCTGCTTCCATCGAATTGTTCACTAAAGAACTTCAAGGCGCGAAAACAGTCGTATGGAACGGACCTATGGGTGTGTTCGAATTATCTAACTTTGCGCAAGGAACAATCGGTGTCTGCGAAGCAATCGCTAAATTAGACGATGCTGTAACAATCATCGGCGGCGGAGACTCAGCTGCAGCTGCTATGCAATTAGGCTTTGCTGATGACTTCACGCACATCTCAACTGGTGGCGGAGCATCTTTGGAATACCTTGAAGGTAAAGAATTACCAGGTGTAGCATCAATTTCTGACAAATAAGCAACCTATCTTAAGGAGTGATTATATTGCGTAAACCGATTATTGCCGGTAACTGGAAAATGAACAAAACAGCTAAGGAAGCACAAGCATTCATCGAGGCTGTAAAAACTAAGGTTCCTGCTTTTGATAAAGTAGAAGCTGTTATTGGATCACCGGCTTTATTTTTAGAAAAAATGGTAGAAGCTACAGAGGGAACTGATTTGAAAGTTGCCGCGCAAAACTGTTACTTTGAAGAAGAGGGCGCCTTCACTGGTGAAATCAGCCCGAAAGCTTTAGGGGACTTAGGCGTCGACTACGTCATTATCGGACACTCTGAGAGACGTGAGTACTTCCACGAAACAGATGAAGACATCAATAAAAAAGCACATGCTATTTTACGTAATGGTATGACACCTATCGTTTGCTGTGGCGAAACGTTGGAACAACGTGAATCAGGCGTAACGAACGAGTGGGTATCAGGACAAATCACGGCTGCTTTGAAAGATTTGACTGCAGACCAAGTGGCTAACCTTGTTCTCGCTTATGAGCCAATCTGGGCAATCGGTACTGGCAAATCTTCTACTGCAAAAGATGCGAACGACACTTGCGGCGTAGTGCGCGCAACTGTTGCTACAATCTTCGGACAAGAAGTGGCTGACAAAGTCCGCGTTCAATACGGCGGCAGCGTTAAACCTGAAAACATTGCAGAATACATGGCTGAAGAACATATTGATGGCGCGTTGGTCGGTGGTGCTAGTTTAGTTCCTGATTCATTCTTAGCATTATTGGAGGCTATTAAATAATGAGTAAAACACCGGTAGCAATAATTATTTTAGACGGTTTCGGCTGGA
This sequence comes from Trichococcus patagoniensis, assembly GCF_003051085.1. Taxonomy (GTDB): domain Bacteria; phylum Bacillota; class Bacilli; order Lactobacillales; family Aerococcaceae; genus Trichococcus; species Trichococcus patagoniensis. Next base: position 171,967 of record NZ_QAOM01000005.1, read on the forward strand.
GAAACGAAATGATGGGCAATGCGGTTAAGCTAGCTAAGAAACCGAACTTTGACCGTTATTGGAACAATTTTCCGCATGCAACGATGCTAGCTTCCGGATTTGCTGTTGGACTGCCTGAAGGCCAAATGGGTAATTCCGAAGTAGGGCATACAAACATTGGTGCCGGACGAGTTGTCTACCAAAGTTTGACCAGAATCGACAAAGCCATCATCGATGGCGAATTCTTGACGAACGAAGCGCTAGTCGGTGCTTACGATCACGCCAACGATAATGATTCTGCTTTGCACCTTTTCGGTCTGCTTTCTGACGGTGGTGTGCACAGTCATATCAACCATATCATTGCTTTGATCAAGAGCGCAAAAGAAAAAGGCGTCAAAAAACTTTATCTGCATGCTTTCCTTGATGGCCGCGACGTGGATCCACACGCTGCACCAGGCTATATCGAAACAGTGGAAAAAGCGATGGAAGAGATCGGACTTGGCGAAATCGCGACTGTTTCAGGTCGTTACTACGCTATGGACCGTGACAACCGTTGGGAACGTGTGGAATTGGCGTACAACGCAATCGCACACGGCGAAGGGGAAAAATTTGAATCTGCACAGGATGTTGTTAAAGCAAGCTATGCAGATAATAAAACAGATGAATTTGTATTGCCGTCCGTCATCGTCAAAGACGGCGAACCGATCGGAACTTTGAAAGATAATGATTCCATCATCTTCTTCAATTTCCGTCCGGACCGCGCAATCCAACTTTCAAATGCCTTCACTAACGAAGAGTGGACTCTATTCGACCGCAAAGAGCGCGCAACAAATGTGAAATTTGTGACGATGACTTCTTACCAAGATACTGTAATCGCGGAGATCGCCTTCAAGCCGATCCCGATGACAAACGTTCTGGGTGAAGTTCTGGCGCAACACAAACTTTCACAATTGCGTATCGCTGAAACCGAAAAATATCCGCATGTAACTTTCTTCATGAACGGCGGACGTCACGAGCCTTTCGAAGGCGAAGGACGCATCCTGATCCCTTCACCGAAAGTTGCAACCTATGATCTGAAACCTGAAATGAGCGCTTATGAAGTGGGCGAAGCATTAGTGAAAGAGATCAATGACGACAAATACGACGCCATCATCCTTAACTTTGCGAACCCTGACATGGTAGGCCATTCAGGTATGTTGGAACCTACAATCAAAGCAATCGAAGCAGTTGACGAGAACCTTGGAGCAGTCGTGGATGCACTCCTTGCAAAAGATGGTTATGCGATCATTTTTGCTGACCATGGAAACGCGGATACTATGTCCACTGAAGACGGACAACCGCATACTGCGCACACAACCGTGCCAGTTCCAGTGATCGTAACGAAAAAAGGCGTCACGTTGCGCACAGACGGCAAATTGGCCGATGTTGCTCCAACTATGCTTGATTTATTGAACGTAGAAAAACCAGCAGAAATGACAGGCGAATCGCTGATCGTTAAAGCGTAAGCAAAACGGTTCAGCTATTGCATAAAGTAAGAAAATTGTCTAAAATGATACTTGGTAACACAAGTAATTCAGCCAACTAAAAGGAGAGAAAACCATGCCATACATTACAGATATTTTAGCTAGAGAAGTACTAGATTCACGCGGTAACCCAACTATTGAAGTTGAAGTCTACACAGAGAGCGGCGCTTTCGGACGCGGAATGGTTCCATCAGGAGCTTCCACTGGCGAACACGAAGCAATCGAATTACGTGACGGAGACAAAGCGCGTTACCTTGGAAAAGGTGTTTTGAAAGCTGTAGAAAACGTAAATGACATCATTGCTGACGCTATCTTAGGTTTCGATGTACGTGACCAATTAGCTATCGACAAAACAATGATCGACTTAGATGGCACTCCTAACAAAGAAAAATTGGGCGCAAACGCAATCTTGGCAGTATCTATCGCAGTAGCTCGCGCTGCAGCAGATTACCTGGATATCCCATTGTACCAATACTTAGGCGGATTCAACGCTAAAACATTGCCAACTCCAATGATGAACATCATCAACGGCGGATCACATGCTGACAACAGCATCGACTTCCAAGAATTCATGATCATGCCAGTAGGCGCGCCTACTTTCAAAGAAGCTCTACGTATGGGTGCTGAAGTATTCCACGCGTTGGCTGCAATCTTGAAATCTAAAGGTTACTCTACTGCTGTAGGTGACGAGGGTGGATTCGCTCCTAACTTGGGTTCAAACGAAGAAGGTTTCGAAGTAATCATCGAAGCTATCGAAAAAGCTGGCTATGTACCTGGTAAAGACGTTGTTCTTGCTATGGATGCTGCTTCTTCAGAATTCTACAACAAAGAAAAAGGTGTTTACGACTTGGCTGATTCAGGCGAAGGCGAAAAGACTGTCGATGAAATGATCGAATTCTACGCTGACCTATGCAAAAAATACCCAATCATCTCCATCGAAGATGGCTTGGATGAAAATGACTGGGAAGGTACTAAGAAATTAACTGAAGTTTTAGGCGACAAAGTTCAAATCGTAGGTGACGACTTGTTCGTTACAAACACTGAAAAACTTTCTAAAGCTATCGAATTAGGCGTTGCTAACTCAATCCTGATCAAAGTTAACCAAATCGGTTCATTGACTGAAACTTTTGAAGCAATCGAAATGGCTAAAAAAGCTGGTTACACTGCAGTTGTTTCTCACCGTTCAGGCGAAACAGAAGATGCTACAATCGCTGACATCGCTGTTGCAACAAACGCTGGACAAATCAAAACGGGTTCATTGAGCCGTACTGACCGTATCGCTAAATACAACCAATTGTTACGCATCGAAGATCAATTAGGCGAATTGGCTGTATACGATGGCTTGAAATCTTTCTACAACCTAAAAAACAAATAATTTTAAATTGATTAACAGGAAGACAGCTGCTTGGAACACTGTCTTCACATAATTAACGTCTGGCAAAACCAGACGCGATAGAAAGTCCGGCGCTTGGAACGCCGGACTTTTTTTGTACTTTAAAGCAACAACGTTCGGTTTTGAGTCAAAAAAATTGTTTTGAGTTCCAATATCATCATATTTTGGAGGTTTGTTCCTAACATCCGCATGTAATTATTTTTGAAAAATGGGCATTTTCGCTTTCATTCGCCGCGGAATCTGCTATAATAAGATTAAATTATTATTAATAATTAATGAGGAAAATTGATAAGGGGGAGACAAAAGGATGAAAAGAGCAAGAAATTTTTCCGCTGGTCCAGCAATACTACCAGAATCAGTCTTAGAGAAAGTACAGAGTGAAATGCTATCCTACCGAGATAGTGGCATGTCAGTTATGGAGATGAGTCACCGCTCCTCCTTGTTCGAAGAGATCATTTCAGACGCAGAGCAATTATTAAGGGAATTGATGAATATCCCTGAAGGCTATAAAGTCTTGTTCTTGCAAGGTGGCGCAAGCCTGCAGTTCTCCATGATTCCGATGAATCTTGGAAAAGGCGGCAAAGTCGGTTACATCAACTCCGGATCATGGGCTAAGAAAGCCATCTCTGAAGCTAAAATCTTAAAAGTACCGAATATGGAAGTATTGGCTAGTTCCGAAGAGGATAATTTCACTTACATTCCTGAAATTCCGGAAACAGACGAAGCATACGATTACATCCACATCACAACAAACAACACAATCGAAGGAACGGCTTTCCAAACAATCCCTCGTTTCGTGAATGCACCGATCGTTGCCGATATGTCTTCCAACATTTTGTCCAACCGTTACGATGTCAATGACTTTGGTTTGATCTATGCTGGCGCACAAAAAAATATCGGGCCTGCAGGATTGACGATCGTGATCGTGAAAGAAGATCTGATCCAGACCGAGAATAAATTACCAAGCATGCTTGATTATCGTACACATATCAAAAATGATTCCTTATACAATACACCACCAAGCTTCTCCATCTATGTAGCAAAATTAGTCTTCGAATGGTTGAAGGATCTGGGCGGCGTGGAAGCTATGACGAAAATGAACGAAGAAAAAGCTGGCTTACTGTACCGCACAATCGAAGAATCAGACTTGTTCTCTTCCCCTGTTGCCATCAATTCCCGTTCATTGACGAATATCCCATTCGTTACCGGAAAAAAAGACTTGGATGCGAAGTTCGTCAAAGAAGCTACAGCATTAGGCTTCCTTAACTTGAAAGGCCACCGTTCCGTAGGCGGCATGCGCGCAAGTATCTACAATGCATTCCCTTATGAAGGCGTGAAAGAATTAACAGAATTTATGAAAGCTTTTGAAGCTAAAGAAGGGAAATTCAAATAATGTTCGAGATTAAAACTTACAATGCAATTGCCCCAGAAGGCTTAAATTTACTGAACGCAGATCAATTCGTCCTTAACTCAGGCGCAAATCCTGACGGCATCATCCTGCGCAGCGAAAAACTGCATGGCATGGAATTCCCTGAAAGCCTAAAAGGCATCGCTCGTGCCGGCGCCGGCGTCAACAATGTTCCGGTTGAAGAATGTTCCGAAGCAGGCGTGGTTGTCTTCAATACGCCTGGTGCGAATGCCAATGCGGTTAAAGAACTTGTTTTGGCTGCTATGATCATGGCTGCACGTCCGATCAAAGAAGGAATGGAATGGGTCCAAACATTAAGCGGTGACGATGTCGAGAAGCAAGTCGAAAAAGGCAAAAGCCAATTCGCAGGGACAGAAATCTCCGGAAAAACATTGGGTGTCATCGGCTTGGGTGCTATCGGCGCGATGTTGGCCAATGACGGATTCCGTTTAGGCATGGAAGTCATCGGTTATGACCCATATGTTTCTGTGGAAACAGCATGGAACATCAACCGTCGTGTCCAAAAAGCCTCTTCAATCGCTGAAGTACTGGCAAAAGCAGACTACATTTCCATTCACGTACCAGTCAATGCCGAAACAAAAGGCATGGTTGATGCAGCCTTCTTGGCTCAAATGAAAGAAAATGCTGTTCTTTTGAACTTTGCCCGCGGCGAATTGGTCAACACGGCTGATATGCTGGCAGCATTGAAAGAAAAGAGCATCCGCAAATACGTAACGGATTTCGCTGATGAAGCTTTGCTTCACAACGATGCTATCATTGTTTTGCCTCACTTAGGAGCTTCTACAGAAGAAGCTGAAGTGAATTGCGCAATCATGGCAGCCCAAACATTGAAATACTTCTTGGAAACAGGGAACATCGTGAATTCCGTGAACTTCCCGGGAGTCGATATCGCGATGCAATCACCGATCCGTTTGACGATCATCAACAAGAACATCCCGAACATGGTCGGCCAAATTTCTTCTGGTTTGGCTAAGTACTTCATCAACATCGAAGATATCCTGAACCGCAGCCGTGGCAATTATGCCTACACTGTAATCGATATCGCCGAAACAGATCAAGCAATACTGGATGAAGTTGTCGAAAATTTCAAAAAAATCGACGGCATCGTAAACGTCCGCATCATCAGAAAATAGAGTGTGATGGTTCGCGGGAGGGGATGAGCACTAAGAGGACTAACCCAAAGAGGACGTTTTTTGTCCTTGTGGGTTAGTCAACTTAGGCGGAGTCCCCTGCGAACCAGAACACGTTTACAGAGTGTGGTATCCCAATAAAAAAGCACACCCCAAGCGTCCAGACAGTTCCCTCGTAAAGAGGTGAGCGGGTCCGGGCGCTTTTCTTTTCTGAAATTGCTAGCAAAACCATATAGTTTGTGCTAAAGTTAGTAGTAGAAAATTATTATAGGGAGGTCCATCCTTTGTCATTATACGATGTACTATTAACGGCCCTGTTGGTTGTTTCTGTGCTGTTGATCATTGTTGTGCTGATGCAGCCATCAAAAACAAACGCAGCCAGCACACTTACAGGTGGAGCGGAGCAATTATTCGGTAAACAAAAGGCAAGAGGTTTTGAAGCGGTGTTGCGTCAGATCACAGTCGTTCTCGGAGCACTGTTCATCCTGATCGCCCTGGCTTTAACCTATCTATCCTCAAATTGATTTTGCAGGCAGAGACCAACTATCCGGTTTCTGCTTTTTTTAGTTAAAGAATTCGAACAGACCAAAATTACCGATGAGGACCGGTTCACCGGTAATTTCTGAATCGAACAGACCGGAATTCCCGACGAGGACCGGTTCACCGGGAATTTCTGAATCGAACAGACCAAAATTCCCGACGAGGACCGGTTCACCGGTAATTTCTGAATCGAACAGACCAAAATTCCCGACGAGGGCCGGTTCACCGGGAATTTCTGAATCGAACAGACCGGAATTCCCGACGAGGGCCGGTTCACCGGGAATTTCTGAATCGAACAGACCGGAATTCCCAACGAGGGCCGGTTCACCGGTAATTTTCGGAGCGGGAACGGACTTGGCCAAAATGTTTTTCCGGTGGTCAAAATTATTTATAGTCAGATTGGATATATTAGGAAAAAAGCTGTAAATACAGTAAAATGAAGATGAACGAGTTGGGAGGAATATTATGAAAGCAATCAATTTACCAGAACCCTTTTTCTTCGAAGCTGGCCCGCGCGCCGTCCTTTTGCTGCATGCCTACACAGGCAGCGCAAATGATGTGCGTTTGTTGGGACGCTTTTTGGAACGGAACGGGTATACTGTATATGCACCGAATTTTACGGGACATGCGACCGGCCGTTTTGAGGATATCCTTGATTTGGGAGGGCCTGATGTCTGGTTGTCTGATGCGATGCGCGCAAAAGAAGAGCTGCTGGAAAAGGGCTATGATCAGCTTGCCGTATTCGGGTTGTCAATGGGTGGCATCATGGCGACCAGGGCCATCGAAACGGGCGGATTCATAGGCGGAGGCTCCTTCAATTCACCGATCATCAGTTTTGAGGAATCGCGGGTGCCGATCAGTTTTATGCATTTCGCCAAGATGTCGAAAAAGAAACTCGGCATGGCAAATTTGGAAATCGAGCATGAATTGGCATTGATGAAGCCTAAATTGAATGCCCAGCTTGCCCAATTGGATGAGTTTACGGAACTGATCAAAGCGAATCTGGCCGAAATCGCCGTTCCCTATTACATCGCGCAGTCCGGCAGGGATGAATTGATCAGCGCCGACTGTGGAAAATTATTGGCGGATCGCCTCGTGGACGCTGAAGTGGATTATCATTTCTTCCCGGAAGCAACGCATGTCATCACCGTGGGGAAAGACAGAAACGTATTCGAAGAAACAGTCTTGGCATTTTTGAACCGACTAAATTGGAATGAGGGATAAGTATGAGAAAGATAGATCAGATCCAAATTGACGTTCTTGCCTATTTTCAGGAGCATGCCGCAAAGAGCATGACGTTGAAGGAAGTAAGTGAAGCGTTGGGCTACACGGAATCCGAAGAATTCAAAGCATTGGTCAAAGTATTTGCACAGTTGGAAGAAAGAGGCATCCTGTTGCTGAACAAGACCGGACAATTCCGTCTGAAGGTGCAAGGCGCCACTTTGACAGGTACTTTCCGCAGCAATGACCGCGGCTTCGGCTTTGTGACGGTCGATCCGAACGAGAGTGACCTTTTTGTCCCGCGCGGCAAAACCGGAAGCGCGATGGACGGCGATACCGTCGAGTTGAAGATCACCCGCGAGGCGGAGCCTTGGAATGACAAAGGAGTCGAAGCCGAGGTAACGGCTGTTCTGACGCGTAAATCGAATCAGGTAGTAGGCGAATTTGTTCCTTACGATTCCGATCGCCGTGAAGAGACCGGTTTCTTGGGATTCGTTGTTCCGCGGGATACGAAAATCAACAGTATCGTTGTCTACATCAAACCGGAAGGCATCCATCCTGTTGAAGGCAGTGTCTGTCTGGTGGAAATCACCAGCTATCCGACACCGCAGAATCCAGTCAAGATGGAAGGGATGGTCACGAAAGAAATTGGCCACAAGGATGCACCGGGCGTCGATATTCTTGCCATTCTTTATAAGTTCGGCATTCCTTCCGAATTCCCGGAAGATGTGTTGGCCCAGGCTGAAAGCATTCCTTTGGAGATTCCGGCAGAGGCGTTGGAAGGCAGACGGGATTTGCGTTCGGAACAGATCGTCACGATCGATGGCGCTGATGCCAAAGACTTGGATGATGCGATTTCCCTGAAACGACTCGATAATGGCAATTATCTGCTGGGCGTGCATATCGCGGATGTTTCCTATTATGTGACAGAGAATTCCCCGATCGATCGCGAAGCCTATGAACGCGGCACCAGCGTCTATTTGACGGACCGGGTCGTGCCGATGTTGCCTCAGAAATTATCCAACGGCATCTGTTCGTTGTTGCCGCATGAAGACCGTTTGACGCTGTCTTGTGAAATGGAATTGGATGCGGATGGGGAAGTGGTTGCCTATGATATTTTCCCGAGCATCATCGAATCCAAACAACGGATGACCTATTCAGATGTCAATGCGATTTTGACGGACCACGACAAGAAACTGCGCGAAAAATACAGCGATTTCGTGTCGATGTTCGAGGAAATGGGCATCCTGCATGAGATCCTCCTGAAGAAACGCCAAAAACGCGGCGCCATCGATTTCGAATCCGATGAAGCGAAAATCATTGTGGATGAGAATGGGCACCCGTTGGACATTTATGTGACGGATCGTGGTGTCGGGGAGCGCCTGATCGAATCCTTCATGTTGAGCGCGAATGAAACAATCGCCCATCATTTCACGAAGGCAAATCTGCCTTTCATCTACCGGATCCATGATCAACCGGACCCGACTAAAATGATGCGCTTCCTTGAATTCGTGACGACATTCGGTATTCTGGTGAGCGGCACGCATGAAAACATCAAGCCGAAGCAATTGCAGGCCGTTTTGGCGAAAGTCAAGGACGAACCATACGAAGCCGTTGTTTCGACCACGCTGTTGCGCAGCATGCAGCAAGCGAAGTATGACGCTGTACCGGTCGGCCACTATGGCTTGGCTGCGAAAGATTATACCCATTTCACTTCACCGATCAGAAGATATCCCGATTTGATCGTCCACCGCCTGATCCGCACGTATGGAAAAGGCATCGTCGAGCCCAAAGTGGTTGAGAAATGGAAAGGCCAATTGCCTGATATCGCCGTTCAGAGTTCGCAGATGGAACGCCGCTCGGTTGATGCGGAACGCGAAACCGAATCGCTCAAGAAGGCAGAGTTCATGATGGACAAAATCGGTCAAGAGTTCGAGGGCGTCATCAGCTCCGTCACGAAATTCGGCATCTTTGTACAGTTGCCTAACACAGTAGAGGGTCTCGTGCACATCTCGAAAATGACTGAAGATTATTTCAACTATATCGAAAGCCATCTGCTTCTGATGGGTGAGCGCACCGGTGTCATCTATCGTATCGGCCAAAAGGTCAAAATAAAAGTAGAAAATTCGGATCCTGTCACGCGCGCTATCGATTTCTCGCTGGTCATCGACAAGGAAAAGACCCAGAGCCAGAGCGACCTGGATCTGGTCAAGCAGATCCGCTCGAAGATTCCGAAGGGCAAAAAACGGAAACCGGGCCAATCCGATCGCGACAGCGGACCGCGCAAAAAGACCGAAAAAGGAAAAGAGCCGTTCTATTCCCGTCCAGGCAAAAAAGCCAAAGGGAAAAAGGAAAGAGGCAAAAAGAAGTAAGCTAACGAAATGAAGGTGTCCGACTATGCCAAAAGGCGAAGGAAAAGTTTTAGCGCAGAACAGAAAAGCCAGCCATGATTACATCATCCTCGACACGATAGAAGCCGGGATGGTGCTGACGGGAACGGAAATCAAATCCGTCCGCAAAGCGAAAATCAACCTGAAGGACGGCTACGCAAGCATCCGGAACGGGGAAGTATTCCTGCAGAATGTGCATATCAGCCCTTTCGAACAGGGCAATATCTTCAACCATGATCCGCTGCGCACAAGGAAATTATTGCTGCATAAGAAGCAGATCAAGTACCTGATCGAGGAGACGAAGACGACCGGTGTTACATTGGTACCATTGCGAGTCTACCTCAAGAATGGTGTCGCGAAAGTGCTCATCGGACTCGCAAAAGGGAAGAAGAGCTACGACAAGCGTGATGCATTGAAGCAGAAAGATATGAAGCGCGAAATCGACAGAGCGATGAAAGAAAGATAAATATTAACTTGCGCAAAAAACGCGCCTGCATTCCTGATGGAGTGCAGGCGCGTTTTTGGGGTTTTGGCGTCTGGCGGTAGGTTAACGGTTAACGGCAGCTCCGGTGAAGTCGCCCTTCGCCGGAGGAGACCGGCGAAATCCACATCCACCTCCGACGAGGCATGCTTCGCCGGAGGAACGGAACCCGTTACCGTTGTCAGCTCCTGTCAGACTGCCGCTCACCGGAGAAGGCCCCCCTCGGCTTGACCGAAGCAAGCCAACGCGGGTGTACATAGTCTAAGTTGTGACTAATTGTGTAACTTTTGCATCTTGTCTATCATTTTTTTTTAATTCAAGCTATGATAGAAGTAATCATCTTGTCACAAAAAATAAAGATAATCCTGTGAGCAGCGTTTGTCTTACGGGGTTCCGTTCTGAGTGAATTGAAAAAAGTAGGGGTGTAATTGTAATGATAACGAAAGACAAGTATCTTCGATTGCTGGCAAAAGAATATCCGACAGCAGCAAAAACAGTAACCGAAATCATCAACTTGGAAGCCATCATGAACTTGCCGAAAGCAACCGAGCACTTCATCAGCGACTTGCATGGGGAATATGACGCTGTGCAACATGTACTCAGGAATGGATCCGGAAACGTCAAAGAAAAGATCCGCGAGATTTTTCAAGGGAGATTGAGCACCCGCGAGATGAACCAGCTTGCGACGATCGTCTACTACCCGGAAGACAAAATCGATATGATCGTGGACAGCCTGGATTCCGAAGAGGAAATCAATGAATTCTACTCATTGACCTTGTTGCGCATCACGGAACTTTGCGCGTTCACTGTTTCAAAATACACGCGCTCGAAAGTCAGAAAAGCGATCCCGGCCGACTATGCTTATATCATCGAGGAGCTGCTCTTCAAAGACACAATCATGACCAACAAAGAGGATTATTACGAAAAGATCATCAAAACCGTCATCTCCTTGGACCGCGCTACGGAATTGATCGCCGCCATTTCGCATGTCATCCAACGTCTGGTAGTCGATCACCTGCATATCGTCGGGGATATCTACGACAGAGGTCCGTTTCCGGACAAAATCATCGACACCTTCATGGATGGACACGAGCTGGATATCCAATGGGGCAACCATGATGTCCTCTGGATGGGCGCCGCGAGCGGCTCGGCAGCCTGTATGGCCAACGTCATCCGTATCAGTGCCCGCTACAACAACCTTGAGATCATCGAGGATGCTTATGGGATCTCTTTGCGTCCGCTGATTACGTTCGCGGAAATGATCTACAAAGAGGACCGCTACGAACCGTTCATGCCGAAAATCAACACCGAAGACGAAAGTAAAATCTTCCCGGAAGAGATCCGTCAGATTGCCAAAATGAACCAAGCCATTTCGATCATCCAATTCAAGCTCGAAGGTGAAATCATCAGACGCCATCCGGAATTTGACATGGCTGACCGCTTGTCGTTGAACTTCATCGATTATGAGAAGGGAACGGTAACGTTGGAAGGTAAGGAATATCCCTTGCTTTGCGATTATTTTCCGACCGTAGATCCCTCAGATCCTTACCGCTTGACCGAGGAGGAAAAGCTGGTTGTCGAAAGGCTCCTGACAGGGTTCCTGAATTCGGAAAGACTGCAGAAGCATGTCCAATTCCTTTTCAGCAAAGGCAGTCTGTATTTGAGCTACAACGACAATCTCTTGTTCCACGGCTGTGTGCCGCTGAATCCGGACGGCAGCTTCATGGAGATGGCAATCGCTAACGTCAAGTACCGCGGCAAAGCCCTCCTGGACAAATACGAAGAAGTGTTGCGCAGAGGCTATCTGAACCGCGAAGCGGCCAAACACAATACCCGCAGCCTGGATTTGATCTGGTATCTGTGGGAAGGCAAAGCGTCGTCCCTGTTCGGCAAGGATAAGATGACGACATTCGAGCGCCTTTATTGTGCCGACAAAGAAACCCATGTCGAGAAGAAGAATTTGTATTACGAGCAACGCGATAATGTGGAACTATCCTACAAAATATTGAAGGAATTCGGCCTGGACCCAACTAAAGGCCATATCATCAATGGCCATACGCCCGTCCAAGAAAAGATCGGCGAGAATCCTTTGAAGGCGGACGGCAAACTGATCGTCATCGACGGGGGCTTCTCGAAAGCCTACCAGAATACGACAGGGCTGGCCGGCTATACACTGCTGTACAACTCCTTCGGGATGCAGCTGGTTTCGCATCAGCCATTCACATCCCGACAGGATGCCATCGAGAACGAAAAGGATATCGTTTCGACCCGACGCATCGTCGACAAGGAATTGGAGCGCAAAACAGTAAGGCAGACGGATGTCGGCAAGAAGCTGACCCAACAAGTCATCGACCTGCAGCAACTGCTGCGCGCCTACAAATCCGGCGAAATTGTGGAAGATCTGCTCAGCGACAAATAGTTGCATGAAAATAGATGCAATCAGCCGCCGGAATTGTTAAGATAAGAGAAGGAAAGCAAGTATCCTAATGCGAAAGTAGCTTGAGAGAGGCGGGTTAACCTTGAAAAAGGGAGTAACGTTTTATTTTATGCGACACGGAGAAACTTATCTTAATAAATACAATCGGATGCAAGGCTGGTCCGACACACCATTGACGCCCAGAGGCAGACGCGACGTCATGAGAAGCGGAGCAGGATTGGGCGATGTCAAGTTCGATGCGGTCTACTGCAGCGACTTGAGGCGGACATTTGAAACTGCACAGATCATTTTGAAAGAAAACCAGCATGCCGATCACTTGAAAGTAGTAGCGATGCCTGAATTCAGAGAGATATTCTTTGGCTCTTTTGAAGGACTGGATGCGAGTGAAACCTGGGGAAACCTGAATAAATTTCTGGGAAGCGCGAATGGTGAGCCGAATTATGATGCCCACCGCTCGGTCATCGAAGAGCTGAACGGATTGAAAGAAATGGATCCTTACCACGAAGCCGAAGATTACATGACTTTCTGGCTACGCGTCGAACGCGGCTTGATCAAACTGATCAGGGAGCACCGTGATTCCGAAAGAAACATTCTGATTGTTTCCCACGGGATGACGATCCGCAACATGATCCATGCCGTCATTCCTGATTTCTCGATCGACCGCCATCTGGATAATGCCAGCATTTCGGTCGTCCGCTATGAGGATGGCTTCTATCACTTGGACCTCTACAACGGCACCGACCATTTTGTCGATGACTTCACGCCTGGCGATGAGCAGGAACCGGAAGTCCATAAAGTGACGCCTGCCGATAAAGTCGAAGAGGATGTCAAATAAATTGTGCATAATGCCCTTGGAACAAAACCTTTTGTTTCCAAGGGTTTTTCTGTATTTTAGAGTCAGAAACAATTAAAAATCACATCTTTTTTTCCTTTTTGGGAAATATTTATTGAAAAATTTATCCATATAGTCTAAAATTAACGTAATCCACAATGCTGTACGGGATACAGTGTGGCTAGAACGTCTTTAAATTAGCACAGCGAGGCTAACAAGGCATGTGAAACGATTAATGTAAACAACCGTTGAAACACGCCCAATAACAGGTGTGTTTTTTTTTACATTTTCCTATTTTTCATGCAAGTGAGGTACGGACCTTGTCAATCAGAAATCAGGAGGAACAATATGAAACAACGTAGATTTTTAGTTTTAGAAGATGGCAGCTGCTATCCAGGATATGCTTTCGGATCAGAAAAGGATGCAATCGGGGAGATCGTATTCAACACAGGGATGACAGGTTACCAAGAAACGCTGTCTGACCCTTCCTACACGGGCCAGATCATCACTTTCACGTATCCGTTGATCGGTAACTACGGCATCAACGTAGACGACTATGAAGGCGTGCTTCCGGGCTTGAAAGGGATGGTCGTGCATGAAGTGGCGGAACATCCAAGCAACTTCCGCTCCACCAAAACATTGGATGAAGCTTTGAAGGACTTTGATGTACCAGGAATCTACGGCGTGGACACACGCAGCATCACCAAAAAAATCCGTAACGCCGGCGTTATGCGCGGCACAATGGTAAGCAATGCGGACAACTTGGATGCGATTGTTGCATCATTGAAAGCCTACGAATTACCGGTTGACGAAATCCAATTGAATTCAATAAAAGAAATCAAAAAATTTGCGGGTGAAGGTCCACGCGTCGTCTTGCTTGACTTCGGTTTCAAAGACAACATCCTTGCAGAATTATTGAAAAGAGGCTGCGAAGTCATTCTGGCTCCTTGGAACACAAGCGCAGACGAAATTTTAACGTTCAATCCAGACGGTATCATGTTGAGTAACGGACCTGGAGATCCGACATCTGTTCCGGAAGCAATCGAAACGATCAAACAATTGATTGCGCAGGAAAACCTGCCGATGTTCGGTATTTGCTTAGGCCACCAGCTGATCTCATTAGCCGGCGGTGCGACAACCTACAAAATGAAATTCGGTCACCGTGGCGCAAATCATCCGGTGAAGGATCTTGCAACCGGAAAAATCAGCCTGACGAGCCAAAATCATGGCTATGCCGTGGATGAAGACAGCCTGAGCCAAACTGACTTGGTCGCAACTCACAGCGCCCTGAACGACGGCACAAACGAAGGCGTAAAACACAAAACCAAACCGGTATTCTCGGTTCAATACCATCCGGAAGCAGCGCCCGGACCGCACGATGCAAATTACTTGTTCGATCATTTTGTAGATATGATGAAAGCAGTCCAAGGAGGAAAACAACATGCCTAAACGTACCGACATTCAATCCATCTTAGTGATCGGCTCAGGCCCCATCATCATCGGCCAAGCCGCTGAATTTGACTATGCCGGAACGCAAGCATGCTTGGCTTTAAGAGAAGAAGGATACAAAGTCATTTTGGTCAACTCCAACCCAGCCACAATCATGACGGACGTTGAGATCGCTGATAAAGTCTACATGGAGCCACTCACTGTAGAATTCATCACGAACATCATCCGCAAAGAGCGCCCGGATGCCCTATTGCCGACATTGGGCGGCCAGACCGGTCTGAATATGGCGGTGGAACTGGATAAAGCAGGCGTATTGGAAGAATTCAATGTCGAGCTGTTGGGAACAAAATTGAGTTCCATCCAACAAGCCGAAGACCGTGATCTGTTCCGCCAATTGATGGCGGAATTGAATCAGCCGGTTCCGGAAAGCGACATCGTCCATACTGTGGACGAAGCGCTTCTCTTCGCAGCGGAAATCGGGTATCCCTTGATTGTCCGTCCCGCCTTCACAATGGGCGGCACCGGCGGCGGCATCTGTCACAATGAAGCTGACCTACGTGAAATCGTGGCCAACGGTTTGCGCTACTCACCAGTGACGCAATGTCTGTTGGAAAAATCCATCGCCGGCTTCAAGGAAATCGAATATGAAGTGATGCGCGACAGCAACGACAACGCGATTGTGGTCTGCAACATGGAAAACATCGATCCGGTCGGCGTCCACACAGGCGATTCCATCGTCGTGGCGCCTTCCCAAACTTTGTCCGATAAAGAATACCAAATGTTGCGCGATGTCTCCCTACAGATCATCCGCGCCCTGAAAATCGAAGGCGGCTGCAATGTCCAGTTGGCATTGGATCCGTACTCGTTCGACTACTACATCATCGAAGTGAACCCGCGCGTCAGCCGTTCTTCGGCTTTGGCGAGTAAAGCGACCGGTTATCCGATCGCTAAGATGGCGGCGAAGATCGCTGTCGGCTTGACCTTGGATGAAATGAAGAACCCGGTCACGGGCACGTCTTACGCGGCTTTCGAGCCGGCTTTGGACTACATCGTGTCCAAAATCCCGCGTTTCCCGTTCGATAAATTCGAAAAGGGCGACCGCACCCTCGGCACGCAGATGAAAGCGACAGGGGAAGTCATGGCCATGGGCCATACGTTCGAGGAATCGATGCTGAAAGCCGTCCGTTCTTTGGAATACGGCGTCAACCATCTGGCATTGCCGAAAGACCAAGGCCAGACCGTGACGATGGCAGAAATCGAACAGAACATCCGTGTTGCATGCGATGAACGTCTTTTCTACCTGGGCGAAGCGCTGCGCCGCGGCGTGACTCCGGAAACAATCCACGAATGGAGCGAAATCGACTACTTCTTCCTGTACAAATTCAAGCACATCATCGACCTTGAAAAAGAAGTGGCTGCAAACGTGAAAGACCTGGAAAC